>CANJZQ010000001.1 GCA_947479535.1 Oligoflexales bacterium
CAGCCGGCGACTGGCAGAGATGCTACCTGTCCGGGGTGATCAATGAAGATTCCGAGGTCACCCTTGGCAGTCTCTTGTCGCAATTACCGCCAAAAGTTGTTTTTAATTTTCGACGGGTTGATTCGATCAACTCTTGCGGCGTTCGGGCGTGGATCACCTTTATCCGGCAGGCTGCTACCGGGCGGGAAGTTGCCTTTGAAGAGTGCACGCCAGAAGTCGTTTCCCAGATCAATATGATTCCTAACTTTCGCGCAAATTCGCGCGTTCTATCTGTTTACGCCAGTTACACGTGTGGACAGTGCAACAATCAGCGCAACGAACTCTTTCAAGAGGGTCGTAACCTTCCCAAATCCACTGGAACCCAGCTTGATCCGGTCAAGTGTGAGAAGTGTGGCGGAGCCATGGAGATGGACGAGATTGAGGATGAGTTCTTTGCTTGGGTTGCCGCTTGACCGTTAAAGGCTGAACAGGGAGTTCCGCAATGGGGAATGAAGCCGTAGCAATGCCGAGGGACAACTCTGCCCTCCTGCAACATTTTAAAATTTTCGAAGATTTCGCCAAAGGCACAGTTCTTGATGCCTATGTCTTGCTTGACGTTGACGGTCGAGTCGTCAAGGCCAACCAACAAGCCTCGGCGATGCTTAAGGTTGGAACCAAGCAAATGATGAAGGCCGCCTCCTTCGAAGACCTTCTAAAATTTAATATTGAAGGTAGTCCACTGCCGCTCAAGGATTTGTTGTCTCTTCAAAACTTTCGCCGTGAAGACATGATCAATGGCGTATCGACGGCGGGCGAAAACAAATTTGTGATGCTTGCCTATCCGTTTCATGAGGTCGGCCAAGTGATTGGCACTTTTTTGATTCTACGTGAGATTACTGGTGAGACGTCTCAAGGTTCCAAGCTCACGGCTTCGACGACGAAGGCAAGAACCGACATGCTTTCGGGTTTGTTCAACCGAAGTGGCCTCGAAGATCATTTAAAGGAGCGGAAGTTGGCGATTGAAGCCCTTCCCGAAGGGGATGGTGCCCGGATTCATTCAGTTGTCATGATGGATATCGACTTTTTCAAGAAGGTAAATGACACCTATGGCCATCCAGCTGGGGACTATGTAATCAAGACGGTGGCCCAGTTGGTTAAAACGAGCTGCCGTCAAAGCGACTCTGCCTTCCGTGTCGGTGGTGAAGAATTTGTTGTCGTATTCAATGCAACTCCGGTCGAAGGTGCATTGGTTGCGGCTGAAAAAATCCGAAGCACGGTCCAGGCATACCGGTTCGAATTTGAGGGAAAGCATATTCCGATCACGATCAGTATCGGGGCTGCAAGCCTTGATGTTACTGCGGCAGATCCGCACGTGGACATAACGCGTGCTGATGCAGCTCTTTATTTCTCCAAGCAAAACGGCCGCAACCGGGTGAGCCTCCATGATGGAGTTAAGTTGCAGCCGCATCTGTGGGTACTAGAGCCTAAAGTGGCCGCGGCTTGAGGTTAGTTATGGCCAGCGAGAAGATCGTCGGCCATCTTTTCCAGTTTTAAATTCTGGATTTGACCGCGAAGCTGCATCTTATTGCCGTCCACTTCGTATTCCTGCCAATCAAGTGGCAAATAAACTTCGCCGCCATTGACCAGATATTCTTGGAAGTAGCTATCCATCAGGTCAAGGAGCATTTCAGCTGCATTTCGCTGACTAAGTCCTTGCTCGGAATGGGCAATCTGACCCTCGACGGGATAGAAGAATGATTCATCGTCACTTTTCAGGATCAGGGTCAGGGCAATGGATTGTCCGTTTGCCTGCCCTTCGAGTTTGAAGCGACGCTTGCCGGCAAATACCGCGTATTTGCGCTGAAGTGTCGTTTCGATTTCAGTGCACTCAGTTGCCAAAAACGGTGACGTTGTGGTGCTGTTGTTCATATTGCGATGTGCCTTAATGGACCGTTGGTGAAATATTTTTCAGTTGTTCTGTCCAACGCAAAAGGTCGGCGAGCGTGGCCAAGTCGTAAACTGGCTTGAACGTCATGCGGTCGCCGGTCATATCAGTGGTTGGGCAGAGGGGGAAACGGTTGAACAGGCCCTTGAGAATTTCAGTGGCTTCCAAGCCAAGGGTCGGAAGGGCCTCGAAATCTAGCGTGGTCATGATCATTCCGTACTTGCGCGAAAAGAGCAGCCGACGAATTCTTTGGGTGATCTCTGGTGTCAAAAGACCAGCGGCTTCAAGCATGTCCAGTGTGCGACGACGAGCCTCGTCCAGGGCTGCGATGGATGCTTTGAATAGTGTTGCAGGATGCTCCTTGGAGACAACCCGGGTTGCGGTTTCGATGAGTGATGGTGTGCCGGATTCCGCACCAAGGCTCGCTAGCAGTTCCAAACCAAGGTTGCAGTAGCCTTTGGTATGCGCCAACACCAAACGCAATCCTTGGTGATTGTCCGCGTCGAGTCCGGTTGCAACGGCCAAGGTGTTTGCCAAATGGGAAAGGCTGACCGCCAGTGAACCCGAAGCCTCCGGGTTGCTTGCTGCCAAGGCGGCTTCCAAGGTCATCCTCGTCTGCGGTGATTTCACAAACGTGGAGATACTGGTTGAGTCATTCAAGCTTGTGTTGGATCTAGCGTTGGATCCAGCGGCCGAACAAATGAGACGGTCCATCAGTTGAGCGACGTTTGAACCCGTCCAACGAAGGATGGCATCTTCTCCCGCTGAGGCCAAAAATAAACGGGATGCATCCTCCGGTGTGACAAATCCCTCTTCCTCGAGGCGCGCATTACGAAACCGTAGCGCCAGTGATTCTTGTTCGCTGGGGGGCAGATAGCTGGCATGGGCAAGCATGGAGTAAGCGTATTCGATGTCTTGGGCGAGTGCTTGGCCCACGAGCTCTTCAACGAACTGTCGTACTTCTGGATCTTGGCTTTTGATCTTGTAGAAGACTTCCTCACACGGGAGGCGCAGCAAAGCGTCTTGATCGGCATCGCCCATTTTTTCGTAGGCTTCAAGGTCGAAGGTCTCGACGAGGGGGCCAAGAAGGCCCATCTGGAACTCTTCTTCCAGTTCGCGAAAGCGGCGGAAAAGCTCTTCCGGTTTGGATTGCTTGTGAAGTTGAAGCCAGCGAGCAGCGCCCGATGGGCTGAGCTGTTCTGCATCCCAGCCCTCGAAGTCCATCATGTGGGTCACTTGCTCCTGGGAAAGGAGCGGAAGCAGGTCGAGGTGTTCCTCAATGCCAGCGGTGAGTATGAGATGACGGATTAAAGATGGCTCAATGGCCTGAACTTGAGTGCCAGCGTCTTCCGTCGAAAGCAAGCCATCCAGCAGCGCGCGGGCACCCCGTTCTTCATCCATCGGCGAAGGTAAATTTGCAGCCTGCCAGTCAAAGCTGGCGAGGCCGCGGTCGTAGGCAGACAGCAGGGTTTCATCGGACAATCGGCTTGCCATGTAGGGAACCTCCCGGTATGACTCTCAGGCGCGCAGGGGTCTTATCATTTGCTTAAAAAATGGGCAAGCTATGCCCGCTGGGATTTAGCTGAACCGAGGGATCCGTTTCTTGGAAGTACTTGCAACCCTTAGGGAAATTTCGAACAAAGCGGCCAAAGAACTGGTCGCATCTGCGCGCGATTTTTGTCTGGATCGGGCGCTTAGCCCTGTTTCAGCGGACTTGGAGGCCCTCAACTCCAACCTTGCCGGATATTTGCCATCTGAATCCCAGACCTCCCGCCAGGTGATTGACCATGTTGTCGCATCGGGCGGCAAGCGTATTCGGCCGGCCCTTTATTTTTTCGTTTGTCGGATGTTGGGATACCGTGGCGAACATTTGCTTCCTATCGGTGCCGTAACAGAGTTCGTCCACGCCGCAAGTCTTTTGCACGATGATGTCGTGGATAACTCCTCTTTGCGTCGCAATAAACCAACCCCGAATTCCATTTGGGGTGATGAGGCTGCAGTTTTAACCGGAGATCTTGTCTACGCCCGCGCCAGTGAAATGATGGCGGAAACTGGCAGCCTTGAGATCGTCAAACTGTTTGCCCGCGCGATCCGATTGATGAGTGAGGGTGAACTTCTGCAGCTTGAGAATGTTTTTAACGCCAGCGTCAGCACGCAAACGTATCTGCAGATCTTGAATTGCAAGACCGCCGTGTTGATCTCGGCCGCTTGTCGCTCTGCAGGTGTCTTGGGCGGTGCCAACGAGAAGCAGCGTGATGCATTGTCCCGGTTTGGTGAGTTGACTGGGGTTGCCTTTCAGTTGATCGACGACGCACTGGATTACCTGAGCTCGTCTGAGCGTTTTGGCAAGCCGACCCTTGCTGACTTGAAAGAGGGTAAGGTCACTATGCCCGTGATCTTGTTGCGTGAGGTTTGTTCGGGTGCCGAACAAGCTCGCATTTCAAGCATGCTTGATCATGGGGCAATCGACGATGCCGACATGGATTGGATTGCTGGGCTTGTTGAAAAACACAACACGGCCCTTCAAACGATAGACTTGGCAACGTCCTATACCCTCGAGGCTGTTCAATGCCTGCATGTTTTTCCTGAATCTTCGGAGAGGGCTGACCTGGAGTCGCTCGCCATGAAGCTGGTTCGTCGTTTCAACTGAGACCGGCCTTTTAGGCTGTTGAGGAAAGACTACCGTTGATCCCCCACTCCTTTCAAGATTTTGACACGCGTGTTTCGTCCCAGCGATTGTCCAATGGCATGTCGCTTGTTCATCTCCCCGCGTCCATGACAGATGATCGGTTTTTTCTCAGCTGCATCATCAAGGCCGGATCAGCTTCCGAACTAGATTCACAATCAGGAATCGCACATTTCCTGGAACACATGATGTTCCGTGGATCAAAACGTTTTCCGACTTTCGGTGGTCTTGCAGAGGCCTTCGAGTGGCTGGGAGGCGAATGGAATGCGGCAACCGGTCATGAATATACGGAGTACATTTATTCGGGCGTCCAACGGCACGGATTGGAAGCCATTGATTTGTTTTTTGAGTTTATGGCTGAGCCAGCCCTTCGTGATATTGAAGTTGAGCGCCAGATAATTCTGCGCGAGCTTCATGGTGAATTGAATGAATTTGGTGTTTCAACCGATGTTGCCCAGCACATCGGTGCACTCGTTTGGCCGAATCACCCAAGGTCCCGCCCGATCATTGGCACGCCCGAAACGTTAGCTAAAATCGACGACAAAGCGTTACGCAGTTTCCGGTCGAACTGGTATCAGCCAGAAAACATGGCGCTTTGCATCGTCGGTGGAACTGCAGCGATGGCCGATGCGGCTGCAAAAAAATTTGAGGTCTACCGGCCATTCCGGAATGTTGGTGCGGGCGCTGTGTTGGCAAATTCGCCTGTGACGGGGCCTCTGACTGGTGGGTTGCCATCGGCTTGGGTCATCGAAAATTCAGACAACGAGTATCAGTTCCAGATGTCGTTCAAATCTCATGGCCAGTGGCACGACATGGCTCCTGTGTACGATGTCTTGGTTCGCTTGTTATCCGACGGATTCAGTGCCCGTTTGCCGCGTCGAATTCGCGAACAGCTCGGTCTGGTCTATGACATCGCAGCCGACGCCACGTTGCTTGCTGATTGTGGATTGGTAAATTTCACGGCAGCCGTCGATTATGAAAATATGGAACAGTTCGTTTCGGAGCTTGGTTCAATCTTGTGTCACTTAATGGAAGTGGCCCCTCCCGCTGCTGAACTTGAACGCTATCAGCGTCGTGCCCTCGTCGACCTTGAGCTGGCCATGTCGGATCCTGGATCGATGGCTTATCGCCTCGGCTGGAATGAACTGAACAATCAGCGTCGCACCATTTCCGGATATGCCGATCGGGTCATGGCAGTGACTCCTGAAATAATTCGTTCGTGCGCGGCAGAGCTTTTCGATAAGTCCAACCGGGCCGCGGTGGTTTTTGGCCCCAAACACGGAACCCCAAGTCAGACCGCTGGTGAGCCTGCATTATCTGATGAATCCTTCAACGATATGATCCAGAAGGCATTTCGCCGCTGACGTTTTTTCTCAAATCCCCATGCGCCCAAGCGTGATCAGGCCTGTGGCAGGCATCAGGGCCAGTATCTCGTAAAGCACGATCCATTGCTCTGCCTTCATGATCTTCGTCAGGGCAGCCTGTAGCCGATCCTGAAACTCTGACCTCAATGCTGAGGTGATGTTGTCACCGAAGGCAAAACCTAAGCGCTTGGCCATGATTCCCACGCCGGCGGTCTGCATGCTGCAAATCCATTGGGCTGCGGTATTGCCCTGGCTAAAATCAAGTAGTGTTGCAGATTTTCGGATTTGAAGAATAGGGCCCAGGCAACCACATGTTGTGATGCAGCTTGCGGCTATTGCTGTCAGCAAAGTGCTGCGCAAGTCTGACTGACGTTCCGGTTGAAGGAAGTGGAGTGTGCCAGACAGTGATTCCGCAAAGACAATTGCCATGAAGGTTCGTGTAGAAAGCCCCAGGAGTGCGTCATTAATTCGTCCCAGAGGTTCCATTGTTTTCCTGGTTAATTGCTCCAACTCAATGATCGAGGACAAGGGATTCTCTCCGCGTCGGCACGATCTCTCTATGGCTTCATTGAAGTGGGAGATAAAAATAGATTTTTCAGAATGGGGTGTCGTTTGATCTGGGTCGAACCTGCGAGATCCTGTTGCCTGTGAGATTCTCAGGCGATGCATTTTTAGCATCGAACAAGTCCGGTTGACCGGGATTTGACGGAGTTGCAGTCTGGTCGCAAGAAGCAGGAGTCCGGGTGGGGCAAAGGAAAGGACGCTTGCAACGCTCTGCAGCCAGAATAGGGATTTTCCAGCCAAGGGTAGGATCTCCACAAATCCCGGATCAGTCCGGGTTGTGGAGGTCCTACCTTTTAAAGCGGCGTGTTGTGAAAGGACATCTCATGTCCTGGTGGTCAGTCGTGAGTCAATTTCTTGTAACGAATCCGGTGTGGCGTGTCGGCGGCGTGGCCTAGACGACGTTTACGATCCACTTCGTAGTCCTGGTAGTTTCCTTCAAACCACACGACTTTGCTGTCGCCCTCAAATGCCAGAATGTGTGTCGCAATGCGGTCGAGGAACCACCGGTCGTGGCTGATGACGACAGCGCAGCCGGCATAGTTGAGCAGTGCTTCCTCGAGGGCTCGCAACGTATCAACGTCAAGATCGTTCGTTGGTTCGTCAAGGAGCAATACGTTTGATCCACTTTTGAGAAGCTTGGCAAGATTCACCCGGTTGCGCTCCCCGCCAGAAAGGTCTTTGACCTTTTTTTGCTGGTCGGAGCCTTTGAAGTTGAAGCTTGCAACGTAAGCCCGGGAAGCCATTTTGATTCGTCCGAACTCAAGATCTTCCTGGCCGCCAGAAATTTCATCCCACACGGTTTTGTTGCCATCCAGTGTGTCCCGGTTCTGGTCGACGTAAGCCATCTGGAGGGTTTCCCCTAGTCGCAACGAACCTGAGTCTGCCTTTTCCAGCCCAGCCATCATCCTGAACAAGGTGGTCTTGCCAGCCCCGTTTGGGCCAATGATTCCAACGATTCCACCGCGCGGCAAATTAAAGGTCAGATCATCAAACAGCAATTTTTCGCCGAATGATTTTTTGATTCCTTTGGCTTCAATCACAAGATCACCCAAGCGCGGCGCAGGTGGAATCTTGATCTCCTGCACCGTTGACTGTGCCTCGTGAGATTGATTTGCCATTTCTTCGTAGGCCGAGATTCGTGCTTTGCTCTTGGCTTGGCGGGCGCGTGCAGACATCCTGACCCATTCAAGCTCTTTGGCTAGTGCCCGGCGGCGAGCAGACTCGGTTTTTTCTTCTTGGGCCAAACGCATCTGCTTCTGATCCAGCCAGCTGGAGTAATTTCCCTGCCAGGGAATTCCTTCGCCCCGGTCCAGTTCCAAAATCCATCCAGCAACGTTATCGAGGAAGTAGCGATCGTGGGTCACGGCAACGACCGTTCCCGGATAGTCGTGAAGGAATCTTTCCAACCATGCGACACTTTCAGCATCAAGGTGGTTGGTTGGTTCGTCGAGGATCAGCATGTCAGGTTTTTCGATCAGCAGGCGGCACAATGCCACGCGGCGTTTCTCGCCGCCTGACAGGTTTGCCACGGCTGCGTCACCCGGGGGCAATCGCAGCGCGTCCATGGCGATGTCCAGCATCCGGTCCAGTTCCCAAGCGTTGCAGGCATCGATTTCGCTTTGTACCCGGGACTGTTCATCGATGACTTTCATCATCTCATCGCCGTCCATTGGTTCGCCGAGCTTCGTGGAAAGCTCTTCAAACTTTTGAAGCAAGCCGCGCTGCTTGGCTACCCCAAGTTCAACATTGCCCCGGACATCAAGTTTGGCGTCGAGTTGTGGTTCCTGAGCCAGATAACCGATGTTGATTCCTTCAGCCGGGAAGGCCTCGCCCTGAAAGTTCTTTTCCACGCCAGCCATGATTTTCAAGAGCGTACTTTTGCCAGATCCGTTCAAGCCAAGAACGCCGATTTTTGCGCCGGGGATAAAGGACAGGTAAATGCCTTTGAGGACTTCACGGTTCGGTGGGTAAACCTTGCGGAGGTTCACCATGTTGTAAATATACTGGGTCATAGGTCGCCTTTTCGCCGTTCTTCTTTAAGGGATGCCCGCCTTGCCTTCTCAATCATCTCAGAGAGTTCGGTGGATGATTCTAGATAGCGAAGAAGCTGCGCCTTTAAAACCTCTTTTTGTGCGAATGGCTGGACGGAGTAGATCCCAAGGGATTGAAAATAATGAGTGACGACGACCTCGACCTTTTCGGGAGGCAATGGCCAGGCACTCATGAGGGTCCTGGCGTGTTGGGTGGCCAGTTCCATGGCCACAAACTCTTCTATGGGAAGGGACTCAGTGGATAGCATTTTCCTGACCTCCTGTCAGAAGATGCTACCACATCAAGGCTGTTAAATTAATTCCCGTAAATCCTTGGGGAGTGTCTTTGCCAGGCGTTCCATGGTCCCGTCTCCAAGGTGGCGCTTGATGGTGTGCAGGACGGCCTTGGCCATCAGTTCGGAGTCTCCGGCGTTCAAGGCCGGACCCCGGCGCATCTCTCGCCTGATTTTTGCTAGAAATTGGTCTTTGCGTCTCTCACGCGTCGGTTTTCCGTGCGGTTTATATCCTTCGTAGTAGAATCCCCGCACGAGCATGGGAAGTTGGGCGCCCAGCGCAGAAGCGTGTTCGACGGTCAGACGGTCGCGCAGGGCATGTAGCACGCTGCGCATGGCTGCGTAAGCCAAGTGCCGGTCGTCTTTGCCGAGTTCAAGCATCAGGTCGTTGAGCCACGTGTTGGTGGTTTGCACAGTGTTGTCAAAAGTTGGCAAGCCTGTCTGTGTCATGGTTGGAGTCCTCCATTGATGGAGATGCAAGGTAGGTACCAGTCCTTGAAAATTGTTTTCCAGAATGAAAATTTTATCGTCATAGACAAACCACACGGTGTCCTCACCGTCCCTGCAAGGGGCGGCGATGCCGATCCCAGGCCATGTGCTGGACGGATTTTGGAAAGGGAGACCGGTCGCAAGATTTTTCCGGTGCATCGCTTGGACTTTGAAGTTAGCGGAATTGTGATGTTTGCGCTCAACCCAAAGGCTCACAGTGCAGCTTCGGGTTGGTTTGAGGAGCATGCGTTACAGAAGACTTACGAGGCGATCACCATGCCCAATGAAACATGCGGTGAGCGTCAAATCCCAACGCCCTTGGATCAACCTTTGATTTGGGAAGCTGTTCTGGTCCGTGGCAAAAAACGGGCTTTCGAGGCGTCCCACGGCAAGAGGTCCCTGACTAGGGCCTGGTTTGTCAGGGATGTCGAATCAGGTGAAGCGTCTGGTGCAAAAAAGCATCAACTCTGGCGTCTGGAGCCCGTGACTGGAAGATCGCACCAGTTGCGCTGGGAAATGTCCCGGCATGGAATTCCAATCCTTGGCGATATTCTATACGGCGGGGTTCCGCTGAAACCGACGGTTTCTGATGGCATTGCTTTGCGGGCTGTTCAACTTTCGTTCAGCGAGAAAATCGACGCCTCCACGTTTGGCTTGCCGCCGGCAGGGTTTGCCTGCGAACCTGTCATTGATTGGCTCGCTAATTTAAATTTCTGATTTTATCGACCGGAGTGCCCGTCGTGTTCCCCAAAAAATTGCTTACGGTTGCGATCTTGTGCCTCATATCTCTATCGGTTGACGCCTTTGCTCAAGGCGTGAAGGTCACCGTTCGCGTGCGCAAAAAAGGCAGCGGAGAAACGATTTCAAGAACGGAAGGCACGGTCTTCAGTGAGAATGCAGCGGCTGCCGGTGAAAAAATTCAGGCTGCTCCCGATGGGACGTTAACTGTGGAGGCTTCCGAGTCGGCAACTTTGCGCTTCACCAGGTTTGGGTTCAAACCTCTGGACGTCAAGGTTTTGGATCTGCTGGAGAAGGCAAGGGCAAGGCTTCAGGCCGAACCCGAAGAGGGGCAGATTCAGTTGAGGGTGGATATTTTTCTGGAACCCTCCCTTGGCGGCGATGACACGGTCATTATCCAGGGAAAAAAACGTCCTGGGGTATCCAAACAAATCATTTCCGTCGAAGAAGCGCGTCGCGTGGCGCCGGGTGGTGATCCCGGTCAGGTCACAAAATTGATGCCGGGTGTCCAGCGTCAGGCCTTCGGCAGTCAGGTTGTGATTCGTGGATCGGCCCCTGGTGACAGCAAATACTATATCGATGATCTTGAGGTTCCGTTTGTTTACCACGGTGTCGGTCAGTACACGGTGCTTCCCACGCCTTTGATTGAGGATGTGGAATTTTCGGCAGGAGGCTTCGGTGCCGAGTATGGTGATGCGACCGGTGGGGTCGTCAAGATCCGTTCCAAGGCCAGTCGCGTAGAGCGACCGACGAGCATATATAACGTCAATTTCCCCGTTTTTTCGAGTGCCTATCACGAACGTCCGATTGGAAAAGACGCAAGCCTGTCTCTGTCCATTCGGCGGAGTTATCTCGAACTGATTCTGCCGAAAGTTCTTCCAAAAGACTCTGGTCTGACACTTGTGCCATATTTTTCTGACTATGTGGTTTTGCATAATCAAGAGTTTGATGACGGAAAAGGCCGTTTGATTTCAATCGCATCCACGGACGGCATACGTGCGGTTTTTCCGAGTGATTTCGCCCAGGGTGAAGAGGGAACCGCCGCGTTTAGTGTTTTCAATTATTACGGCATTCTGGGTTATGAGCGGACAAAGCGGTTGAACAGCCAATGGTCTCTCACCACGACACCTCAAGTTCAATTCTTCAAGTTGAATCTGAAAATTGTGGACAGCAAGGTCAAACTCAAGGTTTGGTCAACTCGCCTGCCCACTGAATTCACTTACCGTCCAAATGCCGAAGACAAGATTTATCTTGGCGCCGATTTGCGAGCAGACAAGGCTACTGTTTATTTTGATGCCATCCGGTTTGACCGTAACGACCCCTTTTTCGATCCGGAAGAAGCCCCGCGCGAGGAAGGTTCAGAGGAGACTACGACCAAGGGCGGCGCAGCGTGGCTGGCCATGGAAAAAAACATTGGTGACCTGCTTTTGATTCCTGGCCTTCGCGCCTACTACAACGATCAGATAAAAAAGGGTACAGCGGACCCTAGGTTCAGCGTTCGTTTTGATTTGAATGGCGTCCATGCACTGAAATTTGCAACCGGACAGTTCAGTAAGAATCCAGAGCCTGGGCAAGCATCCGTCTCTGCTGGAAATCCTGACTTGAAGTTTGAGCGATCGATCCACTACGTGGTTGGAGTTGAGTCGCGCTGGAGTGATCGCTGGAATTCGGATGTCCAATGGTTCAAAAAAAGATCATGGGATCTCGTTCGCGCAGACTCCGAAAAGCGATACGTCAATTCGGCTGAGTTGGATAGCGTCGGCGCTGAGATTCTAATCCGCCGAAATATGACAGAGCGTTTATTTGGATGGTTTTCCTATACTTGGTCCAAAAACCAGTCGCGCGAGTCATCGGGTGATGCTTGGCGTAACGCAGAATATGATCAGACTCATGTCGCAAATCTCGCAGGAAATTACAGGTTGACGGAAGTTTGGGAACTTGGTGGGCGACTCAATTACCATACGGGAGACACTTTCACACAAAAGGGCAATGCGGTTTACAATGCGAATCTGGACAAGTACCAGCCGCGCTCCGGGGATCTTGAATTGTTCGCAGGACGTTTGCCAAATTACAATGAACTTAGCGTTTTTGCCGGTCGCGACTTCTTGTGGGACACATGGAAGATGAACGCACGCTTCGGCATTGAATACTTCTGGTTCAAGCGGGCTGTGTTGGGTGTGGATTACAATTACGACTACACAAAGGAGTCGTATCTAATGGGTGTGCCGCCGATTCCATATTTGGAAGTGCAGGCTACCCTTTAATTCCGTTCCATGGCAGAAAAGTCGTCTAGTGTGATCTTGCTCAGATTGATCCTGTTGGCAAACGACGCGTAGGCTAAATAAGCAGCAAGGCACTCGCGGTTGGACATCCATTCGGGCTGGTAAAGTGGCGCTGCGATCCAGCCAGAGTCGATGAATGGTTCCAGAGCGACGACGTCGCCAAGGGTCAATCGTCCCACAAAAAGGTACCTCGGATAATGAACCTTGTTGGACTGAATCGCTTTGCGCAGAAAAGTATGCACAAAAATCAGACCTTCCAGGTAGACCCCGTCTTTGGTAAAGGCAACGCCCCCGTTGGGATCGCCGCCGCGAAATACTCTAGCGGCCGAGGCAAAGCTTTCTTTATCTGACTGACCTTCGCTCAAAAAGAATTTGAACACGTCGATAAAATTGGCGCCGCTCAGGGCCAAGGCGACGGCCTTGATGCGCAAGGCGATCCGCTTCAAGCGCCATACGTCCATGGCATCTGTGATGAACTCGGCGAAGGTCGCAATTCCCTCTTGGGTCATCGTGGTGCGAGGCGACCCCAGGCCAAGGCTTTTCAAGTAGGGCTGCTCGCGCCCGTTCAACATCGTTGCGGCGTGAACCAGACCTTCGTGCTCGGCGAGTTGCTTGACGTCATGTTTGGTGAAATTGGTGTTGCCCCGGATCCGCAGGCGCCTTGCGCTGGCTGCGGCTTTTGAGGTCAAGTCCGGATCTACGGTAATTTCCAGTGGATGCGTATGGAATACCGGTTCAAGCCTTGTGCGCAGCATGCCAGCTAATTCCTCGGCAGTGATCGTTGCGTCTGGTTCCGGCGTGTTCAAGATGTGGCTGTATTCATCGATCGATTTGATGAAGTGTTCTGCGGCTGACAGGTTGGTGACGTCGGTCTTGCCAATCGAATCGGCAGGTTGTCCGTAAAGGTCGATAGAAAGTTTTGTGAATTCAGGTTGCGCGATGCACTCCAACATGCGAGCGGCCCGGATATAGCTGTGGGCCGTCCGTGATATGTAGGCGCCAACGGGATGATCCGTCCCTGCGGCCTTCATGATCCCTTCGAGTTTTTTTATATGGTCCGGATAACTGTGTTTTTTATAGGATGGCTGGGGAATTACTGGATTTCCAGCTTTCCACGAGGAAATAAAATTATGGCCAAGCTCTTCTGGCCAGGCCAAGTTGCTCAGGACTTTGATTTCTTTTGCGCAGTCGACGAGTTGCTGGTCGAGTTGTGCAAAGTATGAGAGATCTTTGTTCATGATTTTAATTGTACTCCATCACCCGCTGGGAGCGGCATGATCCGCTGGTTCAACCATACAAAAGATGAATTATTGCGGGATCTTGCTTTGCCCGCAATGGGGACCCTCTGCGAACCCGAGGTAGCCCAAAACCTGGCCTTGGCGGTCGCCTTGCGTGGATTGGGCGCAGTTTCCCCCAATCCATTGGTTGGCGCCGTGCTGGTGGACAATGCGAACCGTTTTTTGGGGGCGGCGGCCCATGAGCGTGTTGGAGGCCTTCATGCTGAGGCGAGGCTCTTGGCCGATCTTACGCAGTCAATGGGGGCAAATGCCTTACAGCAAAGCCTCAAAGGGGGGCGTCTTTTTGTAACGCTTGAACCCTGCGCCCACGAAGGGCGCACGCCGTCGTGCGCCAGGGCCCTTGCTGGCAGTGGTCTTAAAGAAGTTATTTATGGCGTGACCGATCCCAATCCGCTGGTGCACGGCAAAGGCGCTGGCATTCTGCGTGAGGCCGGTATTAATGCCGTAGATGCCTCATTACACAGTGATTTTAAACCTTGGTCAGCAGCCTGCGAAGATCTTGCTGGGATGTTTCTGCACAACATATCCACAGGACGGATGTTCACTGGGCTCAAGATCGCCTCCAGCATGGACGGGGTCGTGGCGTTTGAAGGCGACCGGCGGATTTGGATCACAGGCGAGAGGGCGCGCACCTACGGACATTTTCTGCGCATGGCTTACGACGCTATTGGTGTTGGCGCCGGGACCGTCTTGGCGGATCATCCGCGCCTTAATGTTCGCCACCCCTTTTTGAAAGACCCCTCGATGAGCCGGACTCCGCGTCGGGTGGTTTTTGACCCCCGGGGCAGAGCACTGGAATTCGCCCTTGGTGGGAACCTGGTCCCTCTTGTGATGGAGGAAACGGAAACCACGGTCTGGTTGATTGCGCAACACGGTGTTGCTTTGGATTTGGTCCGTCGCGCCGAAGCCCGCCGCATCAAAGTTATTGCCGTTCCAGTTGAGATGGAATCTAAGCGGTTTTTATGGAGTGAAGTGGACGGAGCCTTGCAAGCCCTCGGAATCAGAAGTCTGCTGCTTGAAGGGGGGCCGGGACTTTACGCATCAGCTCTGGGGACCGGTGACGGGCGTACTCGACCTTTTGTGAACAAGATTCACTTGTTTCAGTCGCCTCAAATTCTTGGCGACCGCTCCCCGGCTGGCGCGAAAGCCCTTCGTTGGAATACTTCTACAGCCATGCGACAGTCCATTCGACAAGATCGCGTCCAGCTGTTTCAATTAGACGGCGATTGGGGTTTTGAAATCTCATTGGATTCTGACGCAGGAGGATGATCAATGACCACGTATGAAGCTCAACAAGCCAAGGTTCCTGCCGCAGCGCGTCCAGGTTTCCCCGAGATTTATCTGTCGCTGGCTTTTGCTCTGGCCGAGAGGTCCTCTTGCAAAAGGCTAAAGGTCGGAACGGTCATCACCAGTGTCGATTACCGCAAGGTTCTCGCGGTAGGTTACAACGGTAATGCTTCGGGCCTGCCGAATTGTTGTGATCGTGATGAACCTGGGCTTTGCGGGTGCCTTCATTCCGAAGAAAATGCCGTGATCAACTGTGATAGCCCGCGCCACATTGAGAAATATGCGTTCGTGACGCACTTGCCTTGCGTGATGTGCGCGAAACGCCTGATCAACCTTGGGAACGTCAAGCGCGTGTACTATTGCCGTGAATATCGTTCGCAGGATTCCATGAGCCTTTTCGAGGCCGTTGGAATTGAAGTGTGCAGGCTTGCATTTCCAACGATCGGTGGCTTGGTAATGGATGGGGCACAACTCTGATGGCGACGCACGGACACCATGATCATCATCAGCATCATCACCACGGCCATCATGGTCATCATGGTCATCATCACGCCACAGGCGGAGGCCGAAAAAACATTTTTATCGCCATGCTGCTGAATTTTTCGTTTTCGGCGGTGGAGCTTGTTGGTGGTTTGTATGCAGGCTCAGTTGCGGTTGTAGCGGATGCCGTGCATGATTTCGGCGATGGGCTTTCTCTTTTTATGGCTTGGGTGATGGAAGGGGTTGCAGACAAGCAACGTGACTCGAGATTTTCATATGGTTATCGTCGTGTTTCGCTGCTTTCGGCTTTGGTCACATCACTAATTCTGGTTGCATCATCTGTTTTTGTGATCGCGCAATCCGTGCCTCGCCTGTTTCATCCAGTTCAGCCAAAGACTGGTTGGATGCTTGCCATCGCCATTGGCGGCATCGCCGTTAACGCATTCGCAGCCTGGCGTTTAAAGGCTGGGTCCACCTTGAATGAAAAGGTCTTGTCCTGGCACTTGGTTGAGGACTTGCTCGGTTGGCTTGTGGTTGCGATTTCCAGTATCGTGATGATGGTTATCGATATGCCCATCATCGATCCGGTTTTGTCGCTGCTATTTGTCGGATTCATTCTTTTTAATGTTTTAAAAAATCTTCGTTCAACCCTGGTGCTTTTTCTACAGGGCGTCCCTGAGCATCTGCAGATTGATGCCATCAAGTCTTCTATTGAGGCCATTTCTGGGGTAGCTGGAGTTCACGACTTGCATATGTGGTCGCTGGACGGAGCCCATCATATTCTGACGATGCATCTTGTGGTCGATGCTTCGGACCTTTCGACCATTGAAGTCATCAAGGCACAAGTCAAAGCGATCATCCACTCTGCCGGTGACCATATCCTTCCGACCATCGAGGTGGAAGCCGTGCCGGGAAGTTGTTCCAGCAAAATTTAGTCTATGAATTGGCGTACAAGGTCGATGGCCTTTTGATAGTAAGCCGGGGTTTCAGAAAACAGCTCATGCCTCGCGCCGTGAATCACATCAAATTCGATTTTTGCTTTCGTATGATCTGCTGCCTTTTGGATCCATGATTGAATCGCTGCAGGATCAACCACGCGCTCATCCGATCCCGTCAGGATCAAAACTGGTGTCGTCAATTTTTTTAAATTTTCAGGATCGTTTACAAAATCGATCGCCTCAAAGGTGGCCCTTAGCCACCCAAATTTCACTCCTCCCAAGGGATAAGGGGTGGCCTTGATGAATTCGTAGCGATCGTGATCGTTGGTCAGTGCGTTGCCCTCAAATGGTCCTTTGGTGAATGCACCTGCCCCGCTGGACAGGCGCATCGAGGCAGGGATCCGCCCAAGCACATTGGCAATCGGGCGGGCCAGAATTCGCGGCACCGGTTTGTCGGGAAGGCCCAAAAGCGGCGACGATAATATCAGTGCGTCAGGGTTGAGCATTCCCTCCATTGTGGCATGCAAGGCAATGAGCCCACCCATGGAATGGGCAATCATAATGTAGGGCTTTTTCTTGATGATCTTGTTGATGATGTGGCGGCTATCAACAGAGTAAGATTCATAGTCGTTAATAAATGCCCGTTCGCCGCCAGAAGCACCCTGCCCGCGGTGATCCCAAGTTAGAAACCCGACATCGTCTTCGAGTTGCAGGTCAACTGGAACATGCGAATACTTTTCAATCCACTCGGTTCGACCATTTACAAAAACGAGGAAACGAGACATTTGCTCGGTGGTGCCACCAGACGGCAGTGAAACTCCGTAGCGCAAGGAAGGTCCCTTGTTAGGAGAAAGGCGGGTGATCTGCCATCCCCGGCCACTTGATTTTTTTTCAGCCTTGACGCTCGATGCATCAGGTGGCGTCTGAACTGAGTTTTCGGATTCGTTGTTGTTCATGCTCAACTCCAGCCTTCCAATGCGCCATTTCGCGCGGATAGTTTGTGCACAAGCCGTCGACTCCAATTGCAGCAAGGTAGTTCCACAGGCTCTCCCGGCCAGTTTTTTCACCCGCCATTGGGACCCATCCATAGACTTTCCAGCCTCTGGCTTTTGCCTGGTCCATGAGTTCCTCGTTAATCCATTCGGCTACCGGATGAAAAATCCAAGCCGATGCCATCATCATAAAAACCGGAGGTGCGAACCGGCTGAAATTCTGCCCAAGGAGGTTGTCGGTGCCCCAAAGGCAGGCGCGCTGAATTTTTTGGTGATTTTCTTTCAGGTGGATCAATGGTTCGGACTCAAAGGAAGAAATGACAAATGCATCCAGGCGGCCGTGGTTCTTGCAAACTCTGGCCACACTGTCAGCGAGTTTTGGATTACGGCCCTTGATCTCGATGTTGAGTTCAATCCGGTCCGCAAATTCATCGACGATCTCATCAAGAAATGGCAAGGGTTCACCATTTTTCAGGCTTATTTTGGCCAGATCGTTGCGATCTAGAGAAGAAATGAGGCCCATTGCGTCAACGGTATGGCCCAACCGGTCGTCGTGCATGATGACGGCATGGCCGTCGCGGCTCAGTTGAACATCCAGCTCAATGCGACTCGCCCCGCCGTCGATGGCCCTCTCGTAGGCTGCACGGCTGTTTTCAAGGGCTTCGCGGTTGGCGCCGCGATGGGCGATGACTTTCAAAATGGGCTCCCTGCCTTTGAGTCCACTGTTTGTGGTGGAATCCTAATAAATTGTATTTTTGCTTGTCACGCTGGGAGGATGCAGTCGAAGCATCCTCATAAGATCCTACACCATCTCATCATTGTTCCGAAATTCAAACCAATGGAAAACAAAATTATCAAAACTGGTGTTTATTTGACGTTGGTCGCAATGTCGATGGCTGTGTGGCAGGAACTGCATGCAGAAGGTCGAACTGACCTCCCAATTTGGGCCAAGGAAAATACAGTTGTCCAACAAGATCGAACTCTAAGCGTGGTTTGCTCGGGACGGGGTCCGTCTGTTGATCAAGCCCGGACCTATGCTTTGAGAAGCTGTAAATCTGCCACGGCCGATTTCCTGCAAAATGATTTAACAGTCCGGGGTTTAACGGTGGAGTCAGAGGGTGGAGTGGCGATCCATCAGGAAATTGAGGGTCGCGCCCACTTTAAGGGTCTCTTCTGTAAACCCTTGAGAGACTATGTTCGATCGCTTTCAGATGGTCTGTTTGAAGTTTGGTTGCGTTGCGAATTTGATCTGACGAAAGTCGAACAAACCAATGAACAAAGAGAAGGCATTGAGCCGCAGGTAAATACATCGCGTGGCCTTGATCCCTCTCAAAAGCTTGACCTCGTCAAGCAGAGGGAGCTGGAAGTCGATGACGGCGGGAGAAGGCCGGTTCCTGCGAGCCTTGCGACGGTTCTCGATGTCATCAGCATTCCACCATGCGAGACGTTGATCATACGAGGTCTAAAGTCGCGGCCAATCAAGTGCTCCGCGGGGGGAATAACCAGCGCGACGTTGGATGCCGGTGACTTTGAGATTATTGTTCGTGCTGCGGGTTATCTAAGCAAACGGGTCCGGATATCTCCGGGCGGAAAACGCCATGAAACGGTGCAGGTGATTCTTGATGCAGAAAATCAATAAAGTTCAGGCGGGTTCCCGCTCCAAGGTGGGCCTTGGTTTTGGAGCATTTATCTTTTTCCTGAATTCCGGCTGCCTTAGTACCTCGGCTGGTACGTATCGTGCCGCTGAGATTCGCGGAACCTTGTCGAAAGTCTCATGGGTAACTCCCCTCTCTGATCAGATGAAAACAGCACAGCAGTTTGATCGCGTCCTCCATTCGCCGCAGGAAACACTCAAACTATACTGTTCCAATGGGAAACCCCGGCGTACTTGGAACCTGCCGGTACGTGCGATTGTTCCCAGGCCGCCGGCAGGGATTCCAATCGATCAGGCATCGGAAATCAAAGGGCGAGTGTATCAGGCATTCCGGAACATCATTGGGCCAGCGATTTTTATCGATGAGCCGGCTCCCCTTGCAGCTGCTGCCGGTGAAGTGGGTGCGGGCTCTCGTGTGTTGGCGGTCTCGACGGCGGATCCGGAGGCCCTTTTGGGAAAATTTCGTGAAACCCGGCTGAGCGATGGCGCCACCACACTGATGGTCGGCTATGACGCGCACAGCGGCCTTTTTTTGGGCGTCATTGACGCAATGGAATTTGCAATGGAACGGAGTGGATCTCCGGCAGAAGATAAATGGAAATTAAAGGGTGTCGCGGGTGGAACAAGACACAATCCCTCGCTGATGGGAGCGGTTTGGACGGATCGCAGATTCAAAAGTGCAGAGGGCGACGTGGTTTATCCGGTATACCCAGCCGGTGTACTAGAGGCTGGTTTGCTGCCGATGCATTTTACGATGCTTGTCCCGCCCGGAGTCCAGAAAAAATATTTCGCCGAGCTGACACCTGAGTGCGGATTTTTTGTCCGGGAAGATGGAACCTTTGACTTGGGTGACGCGGTGGGCGGCCGGCAACGGCTTTGGAATGCCTACTTCAATAAATCAATCGTCGTAGAAGAAGCCCAAACTTCAGATCCGGATGTGGTTCAATTCAATATCAGAATGGACCTTGATCTTTTTTGCGCTTACGCCCGGCCAGTTCAAGATCTGTTGACCAAGTGAAGGCAAAACGAACATTCTGGCTTTTAGTTAGCGCGGAAACATGACGGCAATCGGTCCGGAGAGGCCAAATTCAAACCCGGACCCGGAATTGTTCACGCTCGATGTTTCGTTGGTCTGTTTCCAGATCTCGTTGCGACTGACTAGCGTCATGTAAAAAGGCCCGAAAAATCCACCAAGAAAGAAATCTACAGGTGGTTTCTCTGCCGTAAAATTGATCTCTGCGTCTTGACCATAGATGCTGTTTGTGGCCTTGGCAGACTTGCCGAGGAATCGTCTGATCCCGCCAAATATTCCACGAGTGTTCAGCCTTTGAATTGGGAAATAAACCGCAGATTCAACGTAAACACCAGAGTATTCCAGGGTGAACGGATAGCTGCCAGAAGAGCTGTTGTAGGCCATTGTATCAGGGGTGGCATCCGTTGAGGTCACTTCATACCCGGTCGTAACCGCTGCTCCGGCAGACTCAAAAATCTCAAGGCGCGCAGTGGCGCCGAACCGGAATGTTTCGCTGCCTTCGTTTTTGAGCGTCGATAGTTCCTGATCAGAACCACTGAGGCGTGCGCGGAATGTTTTTTCGTCCGCTTTGCGGATAGCTAGGGCGGAGTCAAGGCCAAGGGCCAATTCCAACTTTCCAGACCATGGGTTGACCCGGATGTCATCGCAGATCCCGTCGCTTCTCTGTCCTGTTGCACATTGTACGGCAGGGTCCGTCGTCACAACTCCGGCCGCTGCTGAAGAGGCGATCGTCACACTTGCTGCCATGGAAATCATGCGGATTGTTTTCATGGTCCCTCAATCGAGCTTGAACTGCTTTTTGATGCGGTCAAGGTCTGGCTCAAAACATTTTACAGTGAGGCGCGTGCCTTCGTCGTCATGCTCTTCGGAAAGAACTCTCATCGTGGCATGTATTTCTGCCGTCGCTGCGCTTTTGGCATACGGAACAAAAATTCCAGCCTCAATCATATTGTGCTCAAAGTGGGACTGAATCAACTGGTGAAGGGCACCCACGCTGTCTTTGTCCTTCGTTGACAGGAAAACCGGGTCGTTGAACTCGCGTTTGAGGGCAGCAATTTCCAGTTGGGAAAGCATGTCTACCTTGTTCAAGACCAGAAGGGTGTCGGCATGGTTGGCGCCGATTTCTCCCAAAACTTTTTTGGTGGTTTCCAGTTGCGAGCGGAAGGCTGGGTCCGAAGCATCGACAATGAACATCAGGAGCGAAGCATCCAAGGCTTCGTCCAGTGTGGACCTGAATGAGGCGACCAGATCATGAGGCAGTTTTTTTATGAAGCCAACGGTATCCGAGATCAAAATCCGTGGCTTTGTTTCCGGGTGCATGACCCGTACCGTGGTATCGAGCGTGGCAAAGAGGCGGTCTGCAACCAGAACTTCACTTTTGGTCAGGGCTCGCATGAGGGATGATTTCCCGGCGTTGGTGTAGCCGACCAACGCCACCTTCAGGTGCTCGCTGCGGCGTGCCCGGCGCAAAGCCTGATCCTTGTTGATGGCTTCAATCTCCCGGCGCAAGGCGGCGATCTTGTCGCGGATGCGGCGGCTTTCAAGTTCGTGAGCTGTTTCGCCGACTCCCTTGGCACCGATTCCGCCGCCTTGCCGTTCACCCGCGCCCGTCACCCGGATGCGTGGCGCAAGATAGGTCAGGCGTGCGATCTCGACCTGAGCTCGGGCTGCTGGTGTTTTGGCGTGCCGGTAGAAGATTTCGACAATCACGCCCGTGCGGTCGAGCACATCGACCCCCAAAGCGGCCCCGAGATTCCGCAGTTGGGTCGGAGTCAGCTCGTTGTCGAATACGACAAACTGGACTCTTTCCGCCTCGGGCAGGGGAGCGCTGGGGTCGTGTTTTTTTTCTTGTGAATCGTCGGCAAAGTCATGATCCAAGTCGTCTGCGGCTTCGTCCCCCTCGGCGAGATCTTCGATTTCTTCGTCCTCGGGGCGTTTATGCACGCCTGCTTTGGTGCGGACGACGGGTTTGTTGGCGGTGACGATGCCTGTCCCGCCGGTCCACCGGGCGATCTCTTTTAATTTGCCGTCCCCGACCACAGATCCGGCGGCCGGTGATGATCTTTTTTGACTAATAGATTCAACAACTTCCATCCCGAGGGTGTGAACCAGCCGGCCAAGTTCAGCCAGAGAAGCTGCGTGCTCCTGGTCGCTAACCCCCGGAAGTTGCAGAGAGACGAGCAAGGCCCGTGGGAGCTTTTTATCAGCAATATCAGGAATCTTTAAAGTCATCTTGCAACATCCCGAGGGGGGGGGTTTTGAGGCACCTTCGCCATAGTTTTGACGGAAGGGGTCTGTCGAATAGCAACTTGATACACTGGGATCAAGGCAAGTCCAAGGCCCGCTCTGACAATAAGGAAGGTGTCCAATGAAAATGTTCAAGTTCATCACCCGGAATATTGGCATCACACCCGCAATTGCTTTTGTTCTGTGCGCTTCCCAGCCACTTATTGCCGCAGCCGCACCGAAATCAGGCGGAGGCGCTCCGGCGAGCCCCGGTTCGATGGCAGGAATGAGTTCGGGTAGCTCGGGAAGTTCAAGCTCCGGGGGATCCCGCTCCCTGGTCCTGACGGTTCCGGTGGTTAATTTGACCCGCGATTCAGCCTTTCGTGCTGAGGTGAACCTGCACTCGGCCTCCCTGTCGATCGAGTCAGCGATCACGGAAGAATCCGAGGAATATCCCGAAGAAAAGATTCTGCTTTCTGGTGATTCAATGATCACAAACGGCCATCAGATTGCTCTGATGCTCAGCCGTTATGGGAATCCCGCAAATATGTCCGGGTGGTTCTGGACCCTGGGTGCTGGAATGCGCAAAATGAACGGAACTTGGAAAACCAACCCCAGCCAGCTGGGTCTCATAAGAGGCATGGCATCGCTTGTCATCGACGATGCGGGCAAGGTCATGCATCGCTACACTGCAAGCGGGACGACGGGGCATGGCCGCTTCGGTTACCGCTGGGTATCGCAGTCGATTCCCTTGGCAATTGGCGGGCATATCGGGGTCCGTCATTTCGACGGCCAATTTAAGGACGTCGAGCCGATCGATTCGGACTACAGCCCTCTGGCGATTGACGATCAGGCTTCCCTGCGGCGCAGATACATGACCCGTCTGGAGCCCGCCATTGAGTTTGGTCTGGCATTTTGAACGCAAATCCTTTGCGATGACCCGCGCTCTGGGCTAAGGCTCTTAAGGAACCAAGTCTTAAGGGAAAACCGGCGCGGGGAGGATTTGTGCGGATTGCCATTGATGCACGAATGCTGAAGGCTGGGACGATGCACGGGATTGCCCGTTATGTCCACGAATTGATCCGCTGCCTTCGCAGTGCTGGTGGCAATCACCAGTTTTTCATTTTCGTCAATGAAGGCAGTCCACTGGAGTCGATGCCTTTGCCCTCAAACATGGAACTGATCAAGGCGCGCACACGTTGGATCAGCCTTTCGGAGCAGGTTGAATTACCAAGTCTTTTGCGCCGCTTGCGGGCCGACCTGTTTCATTCCCCGTCTTTTGTGGCACCCTTTTATTCCCCCTGCAAAACCATCATGACCATTCACGACCTGAATCACATGGTCTTGCCTCAGTTTTACACGCCATTCCACCAGGCCTATTACAGCTTTTTCGTGAAGCGCTGCATCAAGCGTTCAGAGGCGATTCTGACGGTGAGCCGTTTCAGCCGGGATGAAATCATCAGGACGTTAAAATTGCCGCCTGAGAAAGTAGCCGTGACGTACAACGGCGTCTCGCACAATTACCGCCGGGTCACTGACCTGGAGACCCTGCAGTACGTGCGCGATATTTACGAACTTCCAGAACGGTTTGTGTTTTGTCTGACCAACAACAAGCCCCACAAGAATGTTCATCAGCTGGTTCGTGCCTACAGCTACTCTGGACTGAAGCATCCCCTCGTGCTGGCTTGTCCGTTTGATCCAGGAATTCTCAGTGTTGCCGAACAATATGGAAAAAAACATCTCGTGTTCTTTTCAAAGTTTATCAACGAGGAACATCTGCCGGCTGTCTATTCCTTGACCGATCTGTTTGTTTATCCGTCCACTTACGAGGGGTTCGGACTTCCCCCGCTGGAAGCGATGGCATGTGGGGCACCTGTTGTCGTTGCGCGCTCGTCCAGTTTGCCTGAAGTCGTGGGAGACCTCGCTATATTTGCCAATCCGTTTGACTATCAGGATATGGCGCGCGCCCTGCGTGCGGGGATTGAGGACACCGCTGCCCGTACCCTGATGCAAGAAAACGGTCTTGCGCATGCGCTCCAGTTCTCGTGGGAGCAAATGGCCCGTCAGACCCTCGCGATCTATGAGGCATGTGGGCGTGGTTCCCATGTAGGAGAAATCGAGAACGCCTCTGGGTTGGAGCCGGTCGGAGGTATGGTTGATGCGCATTGGAATTAACGGTCGTTTTCTTGTTGCCAAAAGAACCGGCGTGCAGCGCGCTGCCTTCAACCTGATCCGCACTCTGGTAGAGATCGACCGGGAGAATCAGTATTTGATTTTCACGGGACGCGGTCAGCTTGGACGGCCTGAATGGAATTATCCCAATGTCCAGGTTATTGAGTCAGACCTGCGCGAAGGCGAAAGTTTTTTGAACCATGTTTGGGAGCAGTTCTGGTTGCCGATTCTGGCACATCGCCACAAAGTCGACCTGCTCCATTCACCGGCGAATGTCGCGCCACTCTTTTATCGTGGAGCTTCAGTGGTTCACATCCACGACTTGTGCTTCGTGGTGAATCCCCAGTGGTACAGCTTTACCTTTCGTACGGTTTATAATTTTATCATTCCGCGACTTGCCCGGCGCGCATCCCGGGTGATCACTTGCAGCAACAATTCAAAAAATGACCTGCTGCATTTTTGTCGCCTTACTGCGGACAAAGTCAGTCTCGTCTATTGGGCTGTGGATGATATTTTTCTCAAGCGTGCCACGGACGCATCCAGTGCGCGGGACGTGGAGGCAAAGGGCCTCGGCGAATTCATTTTGTATGTGGGATCTTTGGAACCACGAAAAAATATCAACACTCTGATCAAATCTTACGTTCAATTGCGCCGCAGCAACCCTCACTTGAAGCCAAAATTAGTTTTGATCGGTGGCGAGAGTCCGCTTTTTGCTGATGTGCAGCTGCGGGTCAAGGATTACGCCGGGGACATCGTCTTCAAGGGTTTTATTGATGACGAGACCCTGCGGGCGTTTTATTCCAAGGCGGCCTTGGTGGCCTATCCCAGCCTGTACGAAGGATTCGGGCTTCCTCCTCTTGAGGCCATGGCCAGTGGGACACCCGTCATTACATCCGACGGTTCTTCGATTCCCGAGGTTGTTGGCGAGGCGGCGTTCATGATTGATCCGCGCAGCGTGGAGCAATTGACCAACGCCATGGTGCGTTTATTGACCGATAAGGAATTGCGTCAGAAGCTTGTTGCGTTGGGCAAGATTCAAGTCGAGCGATTCAATTGGTACCGGGTTGCGCGGAACACCCTGGCTGTCTACTATGAGGTCGCAAGTGAGGCTCGAGTGGCTGGCTATGGGTTGAATAAAGGCCCGGGCGAAGGATCAATCAATGCTAAATCTGTGCACCAGTTTGTCCCGTTGAAGACATGGAAGAATCTTGTGGCCCTCGAAGAGCGTCATTTGAACGCAATCCGGGCAGAATCTTAAAACGTTCAAGCTTAGAGAGTTTTTTAAAATGCAGCGCCAAAAAGTCAGCCAATTGCTGTCGTCCGGGTCTGCCGGACAAAAGATTTCCGTTTGCGGTTGGGTTAGAAGCCGTCGCGAATCTAAAAACTTTGCCTTTCTGGTCATCAACGATGGATCTTGTCAGGACACCCTCCAATGCGTGGTGGATGCCGGGACCCCGGCTTTTGACGTCCTTTCCCGGTGCCAAACCGGCGCGGCGGTCCGGATCGAGGGCATCCTCAAGGAGTCCCAGGGTAAGGGCCAGGCATGGGAAGTTCAGACTTCTGCGATTGAGGTTTTTGGTGAGGCCGATCCCGAGACTTACCCCCTGCAGAAGAAGGGTCATACCTTAGAGTTTTTACGTGATATTGCCCACTTGCGCCCGCGGACGAATACATTTGGTGCGGTTTTCCGATTGCGCAGTGCTTTGGCCTGGCATGTTCATGATTTTTTCCAGTCGCGCGGATTTCGCTGGGTTCACACGCCGATTGTGACGGCCAGTGATTGTGAAGGTGCCGGTGAAATGTTTACCGTCACCACGATGGACCTGTCGAAAATCAAAACCGGTCCGGGTGGAGCGGTCGACTACGGCCAAGATTTCTTCAAGAAGCACGCCCACTTGACGGTCAGCGGCCAGCTGGAAGGCGAGTTCATGGCCATGGGGCTGGGCGATGTTTATACGTTTGGTCCGACCTTCAGGGCAGAAAACTCAAACACAACCCGGCACTTGTCCGAATTCTGGATGATTGAACCAGAGATGGCTTTTGCCACATTGAAGGACAACATGGTCCTGGCCGAGGATTTTTTGAAGCACCTGTTTGCCGGAGCCGTAAAGGATTGCCGGCCGGAGCTTGAGTTTCTTGAAAAGCAGTATCAGACCATGAAAATCGATGATCTCGCGCGGCTGGCCGAGTCCAAGTTTGCCCACATGACCTACACGGATGCCGTGGCCGAACTGAAAAAGGCGCCTGTGAAATTTGAATTTCCCGTGGAGTGGGGGATCGACTTGCAGTCGGAGCACGAGCGTTATTTGACCGATGTGGTGTTTAAAGCGCCGGTCATCGTGACGGATTATCCCAAGGGAATCAAGGCCTTCTACATGAAGCAGAATCCCGACGGGAAGACTGTTGCAGCAATGGATGTCTTGGCCCCGAGGATCGGCGAAATCATTGGCGGTAGCCAGCGGGAAGACCGCTTGGACTTGCTGCAAGGCAGAATGCTGGAAATGAGCCTGCCTGTGGATGAGATGCAGTGGTATCTGGATCTTCGCCGCTACGGATCTTGTCCGCACGCTGGATTTGGGCTGGGCTTTGAGCGTTTGGTCCAGTATGTCAGTGGCATGGGCAACATCCGGGACGTGATTCCCTGCCCTCGGGCCCCTGGGCTCATCAGTTATTAATTGGTTACCGTTCAGGACAGGTTCAGTCTTGTGTTGACGGTCCGGTGCAGGTTCAGTTATACGCACAGCCTGTTTTGCGATTTTTGAGTGCGATCCTTTTGGAGTTCCTGGTTCATGAAAACCTACAGTGTGAAGCCAGCAGACATTAAAAAGCAGTGGGTTGTGGTTGATGCCGCAGACCAGACTGTTGGTCGTTTGGCAACCGAAGTGGCCCGCGTTTTGCGCGGCAAGCACAAGCCTACTTTTGTCCCTCATCTAGATACCGGCGACTTTGTCGTGGTCATCAATGCCGAGAAGGTCAAGTTCACAGGCAACAAGATGAAAGACAAGTTTTACCATCACCACACTGGTTGGATCGGCGGGATCAAATCGATCTCGGCGGAAACCATGTTGGCCAAGAAGCCCGAGCGCATCCTTGAGCACGCCATCCGCGGCATGCTCCCCAAGGGCCCGCTTGGTCGCAAGGTCGGTTTGAATTTGAAGGTGTATGCTGGCAGCGAGCATCCCCATGCCGCCCAGAAGCCGGTGGCGATGCAACCCCGTATGCCAAAAAGTGGAGCCCGTTAAGCCATGGCAAAAGTTAAATACCTGCATGCAGTAGGCAAACGTAAAACCGCGATCGCTCGCGTTTACATGAAGCCGGGTACCGGTTTGATCACGATCAATAAGCGTCCGATGGACGTTTACATGCTTCGCGACACGTCGAAAATGATGATCATGCAACCCCTCGAGCTCACAGACTGTGTCGGCAAGTACGACATTCTGGTGAACGTACTCGGCGGTGGCCTCAATGGTCAGGCAGGCGCGATTCGCCATGCCATCTCCCGCGTCCTTGGCGAGACTGATCCAGATATGCGCAAAGTGCTTAAGTCAAACGGCTTGATCACCCGCGATGCCCGTAAAAAAGAACGTAAGATGTACGGTTTGGCTGGTGCACGCCGGCGGTTCCAGTACTCGAAGCGTTAATCGCTTGTTGTTACAAAAACTGCCAGTGCGAGCTGGCAGTTTTTTTTTACCTGAGGGGGCACCTATGTCTGACAATATTGATGATCTAAGCGTAGAGTTTACCCAAGATGACCGCCTTGTCGTGAAGCAGGTCGATAAAAAGATCCTGACCCGCGGCAATTGGACGACGATCATGTACAAGTTCGTGGAAATGGACAAGAAGACTGGCGAGTACGGGCAGCCAAAGGTTTCCATCCGTCGCTATCAGAAGCGCAGTGGCATTTATAAGATGCAAAGCAAATTCAACATCAGCAGTGGCAAGCAAGCTCACATGATTTCAACCGCGCTCCTTGGTTGGTTCACGGATGCCTCCCCGGGTGCTGATGATGCAAAAGACGAGTCCAGTGACGACTAGCGGGCACTCGTTCGAATTTATGGTTATTCAAAGCCGCCAGACTACTGGCGGTTTTTTTTTACCCAATTGAGCGCCTTGGCGAAATCACATCCTGGTCCGCTGGTCAGCCATGCGGCAGGGTCGATATCGAAAACGGTGAATTTACGGACGGGTAGGGGGTTTGGCGTCAATATTGGCGAGCCGATATCGTGGATCACTTGTTTGCTAGCAGCGGTGGATGTGCCGCAGATATCGATCATGTGGTCGTGGGTGTGTTTGTCTGCAGGCATAATCCTGAGAGAGCCAGCATTTTCCAAAATGATGCAGTGGGCTGTGATGAGTTGCACGAGTGCTTTGGCGCCAGGTTGACCCGCGCTTTCATCCAGTAAAATGACCAACTCGGTTGCCGTGAATGTTGAGTAGATGGCATGGGTTTCTGCCCAGCCAAGATGCTTTTCCTCGAAGGCAGTGGGGATTTTTTTTTCCCTGATTTGAGCTTGGACCGGGTTTAATTTCAGCGCCCAACGTCCAGCGATGTTAGGAAGTTGGAGGGGGTGACGGGAATTTGACGGTGTAAATCCTGCGGGAGCTCGCAAGGATAAGGTTTGCAGAGGAGCGGCGGTTGCTGCAAAATAATCAGTATCAGCAACCTCCCAAGCAATCGCCGGGTACCACATCAGATCTCCGGAGTGGATTGTGAGCCGCAGGTTGAGGGTCGGAGTGCGCGGACGCTCAAAAGGGGTGTGCGACCTGGTTTTGTTTCTGTTCAGCATTGACCGTGTTTCCGAAAGTGTTTCTTGAAGTTTATTGCGCCATTCACTGAAGTCAACCGACAGCGGCATACGAGGGAGATCTCATGTTCGGCAAGAGTCAGCAAAACCAAGGCGCGCAGCGCCCACAAAAGAAATCTATCACAACCGGTCGCGATGCGGCCGTAACCATCCTGACCAGTGGTTGCCATTTCAGTGGAAAACTTTACTGCCGGGGATCGAGTCGCATCGGCGGCAAGATCGAAGGACAGATCATCTCTGAGGGCATCCTGATCATTGAAGAGGGTGCGACCATTTTGGCCGAAGTCAAGGCCGACGAAGTCATCATTCAGGGTAAGGTTAATGGCCGCCTCGAGGCAAAAATCCGTGCGGAACTTTATCCCCAAAGCCGTTTCGATGGCGATATCGTCACGCCGGTCTTGGTCATCAATGAGGGAGCCCAATTCAATGGCCGCTCCATCATGAGCCATGGAGCCTCGGCCTCCTCTCATCAGACAACCGATGGCCGCAAGTCCAGGGTCCTTCCGATGGCGGCAGGGTCATCTGGGGGGGATGGTTCTGCTGCACCGGAGATCAAAGTCAACTGAGCGTCGAACCATTGCGCTTTTCCTTTTCTAAAGTAGATGGTTTTGCTGCGGGATCGTTGCCAGCGACCTTGGCCAATGTAAGTCCTTTGCCGCCCGATTGGAACCTGGTCCAGGCCACAGGGCTGGGGAACCAGGATCCTTTAAGTTCCTCAAACGATTCAAGGCCGCCGCGCCTCAGTGCGGTGGCGTTTCTTTTTCTACCCCCCCAAGTTTCCGGGGCGCCGGCTGAAGTTTTATTGATTCGCCGTGGTGCACATTATGGGTCGCACCGCGGGCAAATGGGTCTCGCTGGCGGACGGGCAGAATCTGCAGACGTTGGACCGAGTGATACTTTGATCCGCGAGCTCCATGAGGAGCTCGGTATACCAGGCGAAGTCCTCAATTTTCATGGTCATCTGGCCGTTCGGCGTGCCATCGACGGCTCTGTTGTGCTGCCATGTGTCGTCACGGCCCGCTGGGCACCGCGTGATATAAAGGCTGCTCCTGATGAAGTTGCTTCGGTCAGCCTTGCGCCCTGGACGTCGCTAACCAATGCAATGCGTTCCTCATTTGCCTTCACGATGTTTGGTGTCCGCCGGGAATCGACCCTCTATCGCGTTGACGGAGCGACGGTTTGGGGGTTGACTGCTTCCATCATCAATACGGCAGACATGCTGCCGCCAGATGAATAAATTTGAAATCCTGAACGTCTATCCATGGAGTGATGAATCGCATGAGAATGATGTCCATTTATTCAGGTGTCCTTGTTTGTTTTTTTGTCGTGTCCGGTTGCACGCAAGAACTTCAAAATAAAGTGTCGCGCAGCATTCAGAACTGGACCGGGACGGACGGCGTGCTGGATGTGATCAGCGACGGAAAAGTCATGTACCGTTTTATCAAGATTGATAAAATCAGCACGGCGCAGGCGACGGGAGACCGCGAGACGGCACGACCGTATCGCTATGGTTATGGGGTATTGGATATCAATCAGAACTTTATTCAGGATGAGAACGAGCGTAAGATTTATTTCGAATTTAGCGATTTTAGTACGAGTTACGTTTTTTACGAAAATCCAGGCATCGTTTCCCGATAAAGGGGCCGAAAATTGCGCACCCAGGATTCCCTTCCGGCTTATCTGAAGCGCTACGTTGTTGCTCAGAATTATGAGCGCTACACCCCGACCGAGCATGCAACCTGGCGTTACATCATGCGCCGGGCCCGCGATTTTTTTTCGCGTCACGCTGTTTCTTCGTATGCCGAGGGAATTTCTCAGACCGGTATCCCAATGGACCGGATTCCAAAGATTGATGAGATCGACACCCACTTGCAAAAATTCGGCTGGGGTGCGATCGGTGTGAGTGGTTTTATTCCGCCGGCAGCTTTTCTGGACTTTCAGACCCGCAACATCATGCCCATTGCGATGGACATGCGGACTTTGGAGCATCTCGCCTACACTCCGGCTCCCGACATTGTTCATGAAGCAGCTGGTCATGTTCCAATCCTGTTCGATCCTGCCTATCGTAACTATCTTGGGCGTTATGCCAAGATGGCTAACAAGTCGATCATTTCATCGGAGGATGTTCGCCTGTACGAAGCGATCCGCTGGTTGTCCGACATCAAGGAGAATCCGGATGCCACCAAGGTTGAAATTGACGCTGCTGGGGAGATGCTGAAGCAGGCCTATGAGGGAATCTCCCACACATCGGAAATGACCAAGGTCGGTCGGATGGCGTGGTGGACGGCAGAGTATGGTTTGGTGGGTGATTTAAAAAATCCCAAGATTTATGGCGCTGGCTTATTGTCCTCGATTGGTGAGAGCGAGGTTTGCCTGTCAGACAAAGTTCGAAAGATTCGTCTGACAGTCGACTGCGTGGAGATGGGGTATGACATCACCGAGCCGCAGCCGCAGCTTTTCGTTGCCCAATCCCTGGAAGAGTTGCCTGAAATTCTCGAGCAACTTGAATCAACGTTGGCTTTTCGGTGTGGCGGAATTTCGGGAATGCATCAGGCCCTGCTGTCCAAGGCGGTGTGCACGGTGGTGATGGATTCAGGCGCTTCGGCGAGCGGTGTCATTGAGTTTTTTGAAAACAGTGAATCTGTTGATTTCGTCAAATTCAGTGGGCCGGTTCAGTTGGCTCATCATGAAAAACAGTTGTCTGCCCAAGGGCGTGAGCGCCATGGTGAAGGATTCAGCAGTCCGGTTGGATTTTTTGCTTTTGCTCCCTCGAAACCTCCGCACCTGCTGCGTGATGACGAGTTGAAGGCCGCAGGTATTGTCGTCGGAGCACGCTCCACCATTGATTTCGTTTCTGGTTTTAAGGTGCGGGGCATGTTGAAACGCATCGTGCGGCAGGGCAATTCGATTGTTTATATGACTTTTGATGATTGCACGGTTTCTCGTGGTGGAAAGCACTACTACGAACCTGCATGGGGCGAATTCGAAATGCTAGTTGGTAGTACCGTGGTTTCAGTTCACGGTGGACCGGCGGATCGTCAGGCATACGGCGAATACGAATTAGGTCAAGTCAGTAGCTCCCCTGGACGGGCTTCGCCTTTCACTGATCATGAAAAAGAGATGTTTCGTTCCTATTCGGCGATCAGGGAAATCCGGGGACGGCATGTTGTAGGTCTCATGGCCACACCTCGCAATTTGGAAGAGGCTTCCCCGAAAGACGCTGTTTTGCTGGCAGGACTGGCGGATCAGGTGATCAAAAAAAATCCTGGGGAATGGCTGATTGGTTTGGAGTTGCTCGAGTTGGCGTCCCAGCGTCCAACTTTGAGTGGAGCCTGGGTTGGGCCGTTGCGTGAGATCATCACCAGCCATGCGCATGGCTGCGGTGGGATCTCGTCAGAATTACTGATCCGGGGAATTGAGCTCCTCAATGTCGCCGATTAGATGTTTTTTTTTCAGCGAACCGAGTTGACCATCACGTCCATGATTTGACGAAGTTGGCGTGGGTCAATCTTATGACCGATCCCGGCGATTTCCTGATAGGTGACCTGGCATTCACTGGCGGCCAGACCATCACGAAATGCATGGGCTTGGTCTGCGAGGGCAGCGGTATCTTCCTTCCCTTGAAAAATTGCCACGCGAGGCGGCAAGCCATTCACGTCGTAACCAATTGAGCGGGTTTCATAGGCCGCGTCACCCTCTTCCGTTGTTGATTTTTTGATCAGCGCAATGAGATCGGCGTCGCTGGAGTTGCGCCCGGCCTGCTCAAAGTCGTAGATCCCTCCCCCAAGCACGAGCCATTTTAACTTACCGAATTGCTTGGAGAAAAAAGCTGCTGAGGCGGCGCCTGTGCCGAATCCATAGGCGCCCTCAAACGAAGTGGTGAGGGCCGGGTTGGCGTGCATGGTCTCTTTTGCTGCAACTAGCGCGGCTTGCTGTGAGAGTTTTCCGACCAGATCCCTTTTGCCAGTGGAACTTCCGAATCCCGGTCGGTTGAAGCCAGCAACATGAAAGCCGGCCGCAAGGAAAGCCTGGGCTTCAGGCAGATCGCAAATGCGTTCGGGTTCGAATCCAGCATCCTCGTCGTGAGCGAGCAGCACGGTCGCAGCGGGTCCCTTGAGTTGGCAGAAGAACCACGCCACTTTGTAACCCTTGCCCAAAGCTGAGTACGGGGCATTGCCGCTTGTGATTTTGATGGGGGTGACCCGTGGAGCATCTGGGCCGGGAGTGGTTGAGATTTTAAGGCCATCGGCTTGGCTTGGACCAGATCTGGTCACGCACCCAGAAAGTCCGGTCAAGAATGCTGCGAAAATCATTAAAAAAAATATTTTGTGTTTCATCGCCATGCTGGGTCTCCTAGGAGTGCCGTCAAGTCCTGGTTCAAAGTTTAGCATGCGAAAAAGGTCATGGGCGGCAATTTTTTCCCTACCTTGGCGCTGACCGAACAGGGGCCCGGTAAGTATTTCCCAGCCCTTGCAAAGAACTAGTCATTGGCCGACCATTATTGTAGGAATCTAGGGCCGCAAGCGGCTTTTTTTTGATTTTTTCTCGGGAGTTACGGATGGCAGTTGACGTCAAGGTTCCTTCCGTTGGCGAGTCGGTGAAGGAAGGGATGATCCATCGCTGGCACGTCAAGTCCGGCGATTATATTGCTCGCGACCAGGTGTTGGTTGAATTGGAAACCGACAAGGCGACTGTGGAAGTGGTTGCCGAGGCTGCAGGTGTCATTACGCTTTCAAAAAAGCAAGGTGACACGGTCGCTGTTGGTGAGGTCATCGCAACAATTGACACTGCGGCAGCGAAACCATCGGGTGCAGCTGCGACCCCTGTCGCGGCGGTTGCTACAGCAGTTTCAGCCTCTGCGTCAGTTCCAGCAAAAATGGATCAGGAGCGGACACTGAGTCCCGCTGTGCGGCGGATTGTTGAAGAAACGGGAATCGATCCTTCCAAGGTCGAAGGCACAGGGCGCGGTGGACGTTTGACGAAAGGCGATGTTCTGGCGCAGCCGGCTGCTCCTGCAGCGCGTCTCACGCCGGAGGCCAAGGCACCTTCACCAGTAACGATCGCCACCACGGTAAGGGCTCCAGGAACCAGGACGGAGCGACGTGAGCCAATGAGCATGATGCGTCGTCGCATCGCGGAACGACTCATTCAGTCACAATCGACTGCGGCCATTTTGACGACGTTCAATGAAATCGACATGACGGCCGTCATGGCGCTGCGCGCCCAGTACAAAGACAGTTTTAAAGAAAAATACGGTGTTTCCCTAGGTTTCATGAGCTTTTTCGTGAAGGGTGCCATCGAGGGTCTCAAAGCCTTCCCAGCCATCAACGGTTGGATTGAGGGCAATGAAATCGTGTATCACGACTACTTCGATATAGGCGTTGCTGTGTCTTCCGACCGTGGTCTTGTGGTCCCTGTCGTTCGGGATGCGGATCAGCTCAGCTTTGCGGAATCAGAAGCTGCCATCGGTAATTTCGGAAAGCGCGCCCGTGACGGAAAAATCACAGTCGATGAATTGACTGGCGGAACCTTCACAGTCTCAAACGGAGGCGTCTTTGGGTCGCTCATGTCGACACCGATTTTGAATCCTCCGCAAAGCGGAATTTTGGGGATGCATAAGATTCAAGATCGTCCCGTGGTGGTCAATGGCCAGATTGTTATTCGGCCGATGATGTATGTTGCCTTGAGTTATGACCACCGCATCGTAGATGGCCGCGAGGCTGTCCAGTTTCTCGTTAAAGTCAAAGAATGCGTGGAAGACCCTACGCGCATCTTGTTGGGAGTTTGATTCATGGCAGTCGAAGGCACGAGCAACCCATCAGACAACATCCAATTCGATCTAATCGTGATCGGCGCTGGTCCGGGCGGCTACGTCGCCGCAATCCGTGCTGCCCAACTTGGTCTTAAGACAGCCTGTGTGGAATCCCGGGGAACCCTCGGTGGAACCTGCCTTAATGTAGGCTGCATCCCAAGCAAGGCCTTGCTTCAGTCCAGTGAGGCTTTTTCAGAAGTTCAGAACAAGATTTCAGAACACGGGATCAAGGTGTCAGGTGTGTCGTTGGACCTTGCGCAAATGTTGAAGCGCAAGGACGACATTGTGAAGGGCTTGACCAAGGGGGTCGAGGGCCTGTTCAAAAAGAACAAGGTGACATGGCTTCAGGGCCATGGGCGCTTTGTTGGTAAAAATCAGGTGGCCGTTGATGCTCCCGACGGCACCAGCAAGTCTTACCATGCGAAAAACGTTATCATCGCAACGGGCAGCGAACCGATTGAGTTGAAGGCCATTGCCCCGTTCGACCAGAAATTCATCATCAATTCTACGGATGCGCTGGTGCTGGACAAGGTCCCCGAACATCTGGTGGTCATCGGGGCTGGCGTCATCGGCCTTGAGATGGGCAGCGTTTGGAAGCGACTTGGTTCAAAAGTCACGGTTATTGAGGCTGCCGATAAAGTTCTGCCTCCGATGGATGGTGCTGTCTCAGCCGCCATGCAAAAGATTCTGACCAAGCAAGGATTTGAATTCCTGCTTAACGCTAAACTCACCGGCGCAAAGGTCGAAGGAAAGCAAGTCAAAGTCATTTTCGATCATGAAGGACAAAAAAAGGACCTCATGGCCGACAAGGTTTTGATCGCTGTAGGCCGTCGTCCGAATACCTACAAACTCGGGTTGGAGGCAATTGGATTGGCGCTCCAGCCGAACGGTCGTGTGCCTGTCGACTCTCATTTCCGCACGCCCATCGATAATGTTTATGCCATTGGCGACGTCATTGATGGTGTGATGTTGGCCCACAAGGCTGAAGACGAAGGTATGGCTGCTGCCGAAATTATTGCGGGAAAATCTGGCCACGTGAATTACGAGGCGATTCCCAACGTGGTTTACACATGGCCCGAAGTCGCCTCGGTCGGCATGACCGAGGAACAGTGCAAGTCAAAGGGGCTCGATGTCCGCATTGGACAGTTTCCGTTTGCGGCCAACGGCAGGGCGAAGTGTCTTGGTCAGACCGACGGTTTTGTGAAGATCATCGCTGATGCAAAAACAGACCGGTTGCTTGGATTTCATATTGTCGGACCAAATGCCTCCGAACTGATTGCAGAGGGTGCAATAGCATTTGAATTTGGTGGTAGTGCTGAGGATCTCGCTAGATCTTCCCATGCTCATCCAACTTTGGCTGAAACCATCAAGGAAGCTGCACTCAGCGTAGACAAGCGCGCCATTCATATTTGAGGTTATTCCCATGGCTCCCACAACTGATGGACAAGTTGGACTGACTCGATTCTCTTACGCCACAGGCGAGAATGCAGCATACATCGACGAGCTGTATAAGAAATACAAGTCAGATCCGGCTTCGGTCGACGATGGATGGCAAAAGTTTTTTGAAGGGGTTGAATTTGCTGCTGGCACTGCAGGAACGACAGCCGCAGGCGGTGGATCTCACGACAGCGCCAAAGTAGAGGCTTGGATCAATGCATTTCGCCGGCTTGGCCACTTGTCCGCGGAGCTCAATCCTCTCGCTGAAAAGCCGCCGCTACGCGATGACATGAAGCCAGGCGCCCATGGTCTGGATCATGTCAATTCTGAAGAATTTTTTCATCCCGCAAATCTGCCAAGCCAAGAGCCGATGAGCTTCGGGGCCATTCGTGACCTGATGATGCAGACATACTGCAGTCGCATTGGCGCCGAGTTTCGTGAAACAGATGACATTGAAGTCGTCCGTTGGTTTCAGTCCAAAATGGAATCCTGTAGAAATTCGCCTCAGTTTTCTGTGGAAGTGCGCAAACGTACCTTGGAGAAATTAATTGAGGCCGAGGGTTTTGAGCGTTTTCTTCACGCCCGTTATCTTGGACAAAAGCGCTTCTCATTGGAAGGTGCAGACAGCTTTGTGCCGCTGATGGATGTGATCGTTCGCGATAGTGCCAGGGCTGGAGTTGAAGAGATTGCCATCGGTATGGCACACAGGGGCCGGCTGAATACCCTGGTGAACGTCATGGGCAAGAGCAAAGAGCTCATGCTCAAGGAGTTTGAGGGCGGTGAAGTCCGGCATTATGACATTGATGGTGATGTAAAATATCACATGGGCTTTGCATCAGAAGTTGAAACGGTGGATGGCAAAAAAGTGCGCATGTACTTGTCGCCAAACCCGAGTCATCTCGAGATCGTTAACCCTGTTGTGGAAGGCTTTGTCCGCGCTCGGCAACGTGTGGCCGCGAACGATGACCGTGCCACAATCATGCCGGTACTTGTCCACGGGGACGCAGCCTTTATGGGGCAGGGCGTCGTCGTAGAGACCCTTAATCTATCGCAGCTGCCGGCCTACGAGACTGGTGGGACGATCCATATCGTCACCAATAATCAGATTGGATTCACGACCAATCCGGAGGAAGGTCGCTCCTGCACATACTCTTCCGGGATCGCAAAGGTTGTCCGTGCGCCAGTTTTGCATGTCAATGCGGACGACCCGGAGGCTGTAATCTGGTGCGGTATGCTGGCGGTCGAATATCGTCAGACATTCAAGCGTGACATCGTGATTGATCTTATCGGCTATCGCCGGCATGGCCACAACGAGACCGACGAACCTGCTTTTACCCAACCGCTGATGTATCGCAAAATTGCGGCCCATCCAACCGTCCTGACCTCATATGCTGCGAAGCTTTTAGACAACGGTACTGTGTCGCAAGCGGAATTCGACACTGCCAATGACGGTTACAAAAATCACCTGCAAACGGCTTTCGAGGCCGTACGTTCTGGCAAGATTTCAAATTCTGCCCATTCAACCCCTCCTGAATCCCTGGTCAAGGCAACCCTGCACGCGATGGTGGATGAACAGGAGTTTTGGAAACCAGTGAAGACCGCCGTTCCTGCGACGACGATCCGTGATCTCGGTATGAGGATGACGGATTTGCCAGCTGGTTTTTCCCCTCATCCAAAAATCGCCCGCTTGTTGGAGACCCGGCGCAAAATGGTGTCCGGCGCGGGTGCAGTGGATTGGGCTATGGGAGAGCTTCTTGCCTTTGCAACTCTGGCGTTGGAGGGGCACCACGTTCGACTGTCGGGACAGGATTGCCAACGGGGTACGTTTAGCAGTCGCCATGGCGTTCTTCGAGATTACGAGACCGGCGCGCCTTATAACGTTCTGTCGCGTCTTGGCTCTGATTCCCAGGGTCAGGTCGAACTGATCAATAGTCCTCTGAGCGAAGCCGGCGTGATGGGTTTTGAATTTGGCTACACGGTGGCCGATCCCGATGCGCTCGTCATGTGGGAAGCTCAGTTTGGTGATTTTTGCAACGGCGCACAAATTATCATTGATCAATTTTTGTGTGCTTCAGAAGCGAAGTGGAAGCAGACCAGTGGCCTCGTTCTGTTGCTGCCTCATGGTCATGAAGGCATGGGGCCAGAGCACTCCAGCGCCCGCCCAGAGCGCTTTTTACAGTTGTGTGGTCACATGAACATGCAGGTCATGAACCTGACGACTCCGGCTCAACATTTTCATGCACTGCGGCGGCAGCTGCTTCGGAGTTTCCGTAAGCCTCTAGTGATGATGACCCCCAAGAGTTTGCTGCGCCACCCGTCGGTCGTTTCAACCCTTGAGGAGTTTGATGCCGGTTCGTTTCAGGAAGTCATCGATGAAAAGTCATTGAAGCCCTCTGAGGCTCGCAAGGCATCTCGCCTTGTACTTTGCAGCGGTAAGATTTTCTATGAACTCGCCGAAGCCCGCGCTAAAGCTAGCGGTGCTCCGGCCAGCATACCAGTGGTTCGCGTGGAACAACTGCATCCTTTTCCTGAAGCGGCTTTGAGAAAAGTCCTTTCAGGCTACAAGGAGATCAAGCAGATCGTCTGGGTGCAGGAAGAGCCGCAAAACATGGGTGCATGGAACTTTATCCGTCCGCTCTTGCGCGATCTGATGGCTGACGTATGTGGACCTTCGGTCAAACTTGAATATGTTGGTCGGCGTAGTTCAGGCACCACCGCAGAAGGCTCTTCCAAGGCGCACGTTTTGGAGCAGACGCGAATCCTGGGAGCGGCTCTTTCGGGAGAGGCTTCCGCCGAGGCGCCTGCCAAGAAAACAACCGCTCCGTCTCTAAGTCGCTAATATTAAAAATGAAAATATCTGACAGTCGTATCCTTCTTTCGGGGAGGATGCGGCCACATACTTCCCATTATTTAAGCAGCAAAAACCCTTAAATGTTTTCAGCCGCCCGCCGAATACCACCTTGGGTTCGAAGCGTTTATCCCGGCAGGCAAGCCGGGCAGAAATGGGGCGGTAGCAGGGGATATGATTTATAAAATACGCTTCTTACATATGGCTTGGCTAACCACAGTCCTTGGACTCGCGGGCTGCAAGTCAACGCTTTCTCAATCTGCAAAAGTTGAATCAATCATAACAGGCCATTCCTTGGCCTCTACCTTTCAGCGCCCATTCGGAAAGTATCTCGGGTACTTCCATATATCCGATGACTCAAAAATGGCGGTGGCGATCGATTTGATTCCGGGATCATCAGGCTCTGGACAGAATGAGATGCGGGGCATACTTCGATTTCATCTGGGTGGTTTCGGATCTACGGAATTTGCATCCTATTACTTTCCTTCTATTGCTGAAGGATTTGACGGGAGAATCAACTTTGGGAGCGCCAAAGATTTTTCGTCTGATTTGCGCGTAGACAACGCGCGTCTGGTCGATGGTCGATTCTCTGCGTCCCTGTCGTTTACATCAACGGCCAACGGCGACGCGCGAAAGTCAGGATTTGTTGAAGCCATTCTTTTCGGTGACGGTGAAGGTCGGATGGATGATGTCCTGTCCCTGGGTGGCAATGCGCCGGCTCTTGGAAATTTGTCAGGACAATACTCAGCTGCATGTGACGGGCGGCAAACGGTACTTCAGCTTGAGTATAGCCGTTGGAATTCTTCGTCTGGAGAGGCGGTTGCCGGGCTTCATCCGGATGGGATTTTGACGGGTCGCCTTGGAGTGGCCGACTTGGCTTCATGCAAGGTCGATTCTGCGAATTGCTCGCAGCGTGTATTCAGAGCCGGATATTACGATCCCTTCACCGGAAAAGTGCTCCTTCAGTCATCCGTTGGGGATACCCTTTGCCACAGAAGCGGTTCATCAATCACATGTGATGCTTGTACTTTTTCCCGGGTCGAAACCTCTAAACCAGGGATGTTCACTGGGGTGGGAAACGAGGCCTCCAAGGTTCCTAGATTCCATAGACGGGCCGATGAAACCATTTTTGACACGGGTCCTTCCGTGGATCTAGATGTTAATGCTGCTGGTTTAGCTGGTGGTCTTTACGGGTACCTGCATCACGAGGCTACGAACCTCTATCAACCTGTCTCGCTAAACCTTACTTATAATCCTGATTCATCTACCTATGCCGCCGTCTCTGCCCTGTATTTTGGTCTTCCAAGCAACAATGAATTCATCGCCTACAGGTTTGACAACTTCGAGAAGTCGGACTTTGCAGATCGCATGGTGCTCGATGGTCCAGGCGAAGCATTTCTTGTCATCACCGCCTCTGGCTCCAAGGGGCTAAGCGGAGTTTGGTATTCAAAAACCCACGGTCGTATTGGCACAGTAAGTTTTGCGAGAGACAGCATGCCTCCATTGGTGGTCGATGAGAAACTTTTGATGCACAACCTCAGTGGGAAATATTCTGGTGCCTATTGGCAATTTGAATTGAAGGTTGCGGCAAATGTTTCTGAAAATTCTCGCGAATTTTACCCTCTTCGTATGTTTGGGTCGGCCCGTGAAAAAGGCGATTCGCAGAAACGTCGCCTGATTCAGGATGGAACCTACGATTTTTATAGCGGTAGTGTCGCCTTGCGTTTGGATGACGGACGCACCGTTGTCGGACGGATCAAGGATGGTAACGCAGAACTTTTTTGGCCCCCCTGGCCGCGCCTTGGTCCAGTGATCGAAGCCCAGGAATTTCAGGTTTTCAACAGGGTCGACCAGTCTGACCGGACCATCGCAGCCAGAAAATGACTGGCCATGATCATCCTCCGTTAATTTAAACCACGCGGACGTCCTTCGGACCTGGTGTCGGATACGCCTGTAATTACAGCGGTTGCGGTCCCTTCGTGGATTGTGTCTTCCGACCAAAAAATTGCCTGCACGTCTCCGATGCGATCGGCATCCACAATTTTGTGCCCCATCGATTCTAGTGCCTTCAATGTTCCTGCTGGAGCGAATGACTTTTCAACAAAAAGCTTATCGGGCTCCCACTGATGATGGATCCTGGGCGCATGCACTGCGTCGGGTGGTGACATCTGGAGTGCAAGGCGGTTGAAGATCGTTTGCAGTGTTGCGGAAATGATGCGGGGACCTCCAGGTGAACCCAGCACCATGACGACCTTGCCTGATTCGTTGAAAATTATGGTGGGAGTCATCGATGAAAGGGGTGTCTTTAATGGTGCAATTTCGTTGGCTGCAGCCCCTGTGAGGCCATATGCGTTTGGTTGGCTGCTGCTTCGTGCAAAATCATCCATTTCGTCATTTAAGACGATGCCAGTGCCATCAGCCACCATGCAGGACCCGAATGTATAGTTGATCGTCTGTGTTGTGGCAGCGGCATTTCCATCTAGGTCAATAACTGAAATATGCGTGGTGGAATCAGATTCTTTGAACAATGAAGTCGATTTCACGTTCAGTTTAGCCGACGGCGTTGCAGAAGTGTTGTTGATGGATTTGCGCCAGGCATCAGCATGGTCCAGTCCTATAAGTCTTGCGACCGGGACGTTGGTGAAATCTGGATCGCCCATGTGCATGGCCCTGTCGGCGAAGGCGCGGCGCATGGCTTCAGCCATCAGGTGCCAGTGCAGTGGAGAAGCGAATCCTTGGGATTTGATCTGATTCACGTCGTTGCGCAAAATATTGAGAATTTCAATGGCGTGGACACCGCCACTTGATGGCGGCGGCATGGAAACGATGCGATGTCCACCAAATGACCCTGTGACGGCCTGGCGACGGATCATCCGGTAATCCGCCAGGTCTTTTGCTTGCAGGAGCCCACCGCGGGACTGAACAGAGGCAATGATGCGGCGCGCCGTCTCACCATCCTTGAAGTCTCTTGGTCCTGTCTCTGCAACTCTGGTCAATGTTGCTGCGAGGTCGTTTTGTATCAACGTTTCGCCTAGCTCAAGGGTTCGACCGTTGCGAAAAAAAATTGCAGTGGAGGACGGAAATTTGTTCAGCGCGTTGGCCCGGTCTTTGAGGGCCGACGCCAGCTGTGGGTAAACCGGAAACCCCTCCTTTGCAATCTTGATCGCCGGTTGCAAGACGGTTTTCCAAGGAAGTCTCCCCGAGGTTTGGTGGATGTCACCCAATCCGGTCACCAGGCCAGGCGTTGCAATCGCCATCGGGCCGTCGACAGTTGCCTCGCCTGGCAATGCACTAAAGATTTTTGCCGTCGCCTTGGCTGGGGCCCTCTCCCGGAAGTCAAATGCCTCGGTGCGTTGGTGGGCGGCCTGATGGGCCAACATGAAGCCACCTCCGCCAACACCAGTCGATTGTGGCCTGACAACGGAGATGACAAAAGAGGCTGCCACGGCAGCATCGATTGCGTTCCCACCAGCTTTCAGCATTGCAATTCCAGCATCTGAGGCGAGGGGGTGGGCTGTAACAACCATACCTGCTGGCGCTTTTGCAATCCGGTCTTCGCGCGATCCCTCGTGAGGCTGAAAAAAACGGTACGTAAAGGCTGGCATCAAAGGGGAAAGGCTGACGCAGCCGGCCCCAACAACCCCGAGTGCGGCACATACGATTTTTATTTTTTTCCCTGTCAGCTTCACGAGGGCAATCCTCACTTCTTGGCAAGGTCGGTTTGGTTTCTCGCTTTATTTGATCTTCAGGGTTGCTGGTACGTGTGCTGGATGCAAATGGCACGAGACTTTAATATCGCCGCTTTTCTTTGGTGTGATCATGAATTTCTTGGTTTCTCCGGCTCCAATCGTTTGGGGTTCCAAGTAGCCGGGGATGGTCAGGCCGTGCGGCTCTCCCAGGGAATTATGAGCCGTAATTTCCAATGGTTTCCCGGCTTCAACCTTGGTTTCGGCGGGCCACCATATTTTCTTTCCCCCTTCCAACTTTACGTCGAGCGCCAGGGTGGCCTTGTCACTGCTCTTGGTATGATTCGGGTCATCATTCTTGTCGCTGGCATGGCCGCCCTGCGAAATGATTGCCATTGCAGCTACAAATAATGTTCCCACGATATTTTTGCGAATATTTCTGGACGTCATTTTCTAACTCCTTCAGTCGATGGGGTTGCCGATTTCATGACCAGCAGTGAATTGTGGTAAAATCATAATCGCTTGCTCGTAAACAAACTAGGCCAGGATGGAATTCATGCAGCCGGTGGCGGACCAATTGCACAGAATAAAGAAGATTTTTTCGGGAAAACTGCCAGTAATCGGAATGATCCATCTGCCTGCGCTGCCTGGGTCGCCTGGCTGCGAAATGCAGGCTGGTTTTGCCAATGTCTGGAGCCGGATTGAGGGAGTCGTCATGGCTGATGCCAAGGCACTTTCCGACGGTGGTGTTGACGGCATCATGATCGAAAATTTTGGCGACGTACCTTTTTTTCCTGGCGTAAATCCGGTCCATGTCGCCACCCTCATGACTGCGATGGCCACAAAAGTCCGCCAGAGCACCCGCAAGCCCATTGGAATCAACGTTCTAAGAAATGACGGCGTTTCTGCCTTGGCCATTGCGCTGGCATCGGATGCGCAATTCATCCGGGTTAACGTCCTGTCCGGCGCGCGTGTGACGGACCAGGGTGTCATTCAAGGGGGAGCTCACGAGCTGTTGCGGTACCGTCATCAAATCGGAGCTGGTCACATCGCGATCCTTGCCGACGTTCAGGTCAAGCATTCAAGCCCGTTAGGTGGCGGAACACTCCTTTCGCAGGATGTGGATGACTTGTGCCACCGCGCGCTGGCTGACGGTGTCATTGTAAGTGGCAGTGGTACCGGAAAGGCTGTCGATATCGACGCCTTGAAGTCGACCAGGGCCGCTGCAGGCAATCACCCCGTGTTTATCGGTAGTGGCACCTCAATTGAAAATCTTGGTGAAATATCCAAACATGCCTACGGATTCATTGTTGGTACCACTTTCAAAGTGGGTGGAGTTTTGGATGCGCCGGTGGACGTTGGGCGGGTTGCAGCATTCATGGCAGAAGTTGGCGGCTTGCGCGCTAAATTAAACCACTAACCGCAATATCCTGGAGGCTCACGGTGGGAATTGAATCCAGAAAAAGCACGCTGGTTGTCGAGTTGGTGGTCGTGCTCTGTGTCGCGGTAACGGCTGCGTTAGCCGGCTGGCGCATTGTTGAAAGCAAGTATGCGCCAAGAATTGCAGCGGCGAACGGAGATTCGGGGGAGGACTGCCGGGAAGCAGAGCGTTACTGTTCAGTCCAGTGCAGCCGCCAGTTGGATGAATGCCTCGAAATATGCATGGCTGAGTTTGGGTGCGTCATGCACTTGTGATCGGCGCTAAAGTTGACCTTTGGCTGTTCCTAAGGCGCCGTAATCTTAAACAATATCCATTTATTTCAGTGGTTTATCAAATTCAGTTCAAGCCCGTCCGATTTTTCCCGATCTATCTGGAAAAGGAGGAGGGATCCATGGGCGACAAAAATCCAAAGCAAAAAGAAAAGTTGAAAAAGCAGCATAAAGAGGAGGTCAATCGTAAGCATGCCGAAAGGCAATCTCACACCCACCATTTTAATCCTGATGGTGGAGGACCAAATCAGCATGATGACCAAGGTCATAAAAATGCCCCGCCACAACACAAGAAAGCGGGTTGAAACTCTCTTTTTGGAGTCGTGCCTGTGAATAATATCCCGCCGGCCATAGCCGGTGGGATTTTTCTTTTTGGTTCCCGTAAGTTAACCTAATCAAATGAAATGTGTCACCGTCAGCAATTTTTTTCCCGCCCATCAAGGTGGCCTCGAAATCGTGGTCGGCGAATTGATGACGCGGATGGCACATGACGGAATGAGCATAGACTGGTTTGCCGGAGCACCATCACCACCACCCGATCTTACTCCTCCCAGACTCAGGTTCCATGAAGTCTCTGCGTGCAACTGGCTAGAAGATAAATTCGGTATTCCCATGCCGGTTTGGTATCCAGGTGGGATCTGGGAGCTTGCCAAGGCAATTCGTAAAGCCGATTTGGTTTTTATCAATGACTGCTTGTATGCCTCAAGTTGGATTGCGTGGACTTTTGCCCGTTTAAGTTGCAAAAAAATTTTGCTCCTGCAGCACATTGATGAGATCCCTTACCGTTCAAAAATCATGACCACATTGATGCTGTTTGGTTACAGGTTGTCCGCTCGAGTGATCCTTCGAGGTTCAAGTCAGGTTGTGTTTTGCAGTCGTAAAGTCGAACGTTATTTTCACGAAAAATTTCCCTTCCTGAAGAACACCATTCACATCAGTAACGGAGTGGATGTGGATGTATTTAAACCCGACGAAAGAAATACCCTCTCCGCCCGCCCCAGGATCCTGTTTGCCGGCCGTTTCGTTGAGAGGAAGGGCCTCGATATTATTCACAAGCTAGCCGTCAATCTTCCCGGATGTGATTGGATATTTGCGGGATGGGGTGTGATCGATCCCTCCAGTTGGGGCCTCAAAAATGTAAAGGTCGTTGGACGTTTTGAGCGTAAGGCGATGGCTCAACTTTATCGCGATTCGGACTTGCTCATCCTGCCTTCGGTTGGCGAGGGCTTTCCGTTGGTTGTTCAAGAGGCAATCAGCTGTGGTTTGCCCGTTCTCGTATCGCGGGAAACAGCCAGCGGTGACCCTCGTGCTCAAAACTTTTTAATGGTTGCCGAACTCACAGTGTCGGGATTCGAGCAGGCGGTTCGGGCCTTCTTGCAAAGGCGCCATCAGGAACTTGAGCCAGCATTGCGCCGGCGGCGTCATGATTTTGCGATCGCACATTGGAGTTGGGACAAATCTGTTCAAGCCTACATGCAGGCCTTCAAAAATATTTTAGAGTCAGGAGCGCCACGATGAAATCTAACCAGAGCCTTGAAATCATCTGGGCGATTCCCTGCTTCAACGAAGAGATTGCAATTGGAGATGTGATTGCCAGGATCAAGGCTTCTTGCCCGAGTGCGCGGATCATTGTGTTCGACAACGGGTCCACGGATGGCACCATTGTTGTCGCCCGTGCAGCAGGGGCCGAAATTCGGAAGGAGGTCAGTCGTGGCAAGGGAAACGTGGTTCGCAGGATCTTCAGAGATTGCAATTCTGACGTTGTGATCATGATTGATGGTGATAACACAAATGACGTCGAGGCTTGGGCATCTCTCGTTGAACCAATTTCGACAGGTGCCGCTGACATGGTGATCGGATGCCGCCTGGATCAGTCCGAAGATGGAGCCTTTCGGCCCATGCACCATGCTGGAAATTTAATACTTGGTTTGTTGATGCGGGGTTTTTTCAAGCTACCGGTGCGTGATGTTTTGTCAGGATACCGGGCTTTCTCGCGCCGCATGTACAAGACAATGCCAGTTGAAGCCAGTGGATTCGAGATTGAGACGGAAATGACGTTAAAAGCTGTTGAAATGAAATGGTCTGTATCCGAGGTTCCAACACGTTACGCATGCCGGCCTGCTGGCAGCCATTCAAAATTGAGAACGTTTCATGACGGTCTCATTATTGGATTTGCAATTTTCCGTGTGCTCAAGGATTCAAAGCCATTCACATTCTTTGGCGCGATTGCATTGATCAATTTCGTGTTTGCATCGGCGGCGTGGAATACGGATGCCACCGTTGCGGCTGCGTTTTTCGCCTTCGCGGGAATCATGTCGGGGGCTACTGGTGTCGTTTTGAATGCAGTTTCCCAGCGTGCAAAAGAGCTTATGCAAATATTGGCGATGCGGGAATGAGTCGACCTTCTGAGAGACACGTCAGTGATTTTTTCACGAGCTGTTTAATTCCTGGGCTCGTTGCTTTACTTGCCTCAAGTTTTCTTGTGTTTTGGGGTTACGGGGGAACTTGCCAGTATGCCTTTGTTTTTGATGATTTTCCCGGGATCATCAACAACGATGCCGTTAAGAATTTTTATGCCAGCGGCGGTCGCGGATTTGGTTCCCTCTTATCCTTTGCCGGGGAGCGCATACTGACTTTTCTTACTTTTTCCTGGTCTTGGGCGGCGGCGGGCCCAGACCCTTGCGCATTTCGAATAGTCAATCTTGTCCTTCATGCCTTGAGTGGGACCCTTGTTGGTTTGATTTGCCTTGCGTTGTTTCAGCTCAGCGGTGGCACACCAAGCCAGGTTCAACGTTATCTTCTGGTGCTGTGCGCGACCTGCATTTTTTCATCCCACCCACTGCAGACTCAGGCCGTTACCTACATCTATCAACGTCTGGCTGGATTGTGCGCGTTTTTCTGTTTGCTGTCATTTTTCTTGTGTTTGCGCTGGTTGCTGACCGGGTTCGATTGGCTGCGGTTGCTTTCGGTTTTGGCTCTATTTTTTGCAGCCATATCCAAACCAAATGCTGCAATGCTCCCGTTGATGATCCTCTCGGCCGCCGGGTTTTTTCAGCGGCAAAGCCTTCGCAAGGGATTCTTGTTTTTTTTACCGCTGATTGTGATTCCCGTGCTCATGCAGATTTCTAGTGGAACCCTGCCGGCAAGAATCGCAAATCATGGATCCTTTGCTTTGAGCTGGTGGCAGTATTTTTTGACTCAGGGGCGCGTGATCTGGAAGTACGTATGGTTGGTGGTCTGGCCTCCTGCGCAATCTGTGGATCATGTGGTTTACCTTGTAAAGGATTTCTGGTCTTTTGATTCAATCCTTGGCTTGGTCGGGTGGGGTTTTATCGCAGGTATTTCCTGGATGGCATTTCGTGTCTTGTCCGATAAAACCACGACTCCGGTCCGACGGGTTTTTGCTTTTGGGCTGATATGGTTTTTCGCGATGATGATGGTGGAATCTTCGGTGATTCCGATTCGTGATTTGATGATGGAACACCGTGTTTACTTGCCCTTTGCGGGTTTGAGTTGGGCTTTGTCGGCAGGCTTGATTTCGGTATTGGAAACGTCATGGGTTCAGGGTCATAGACGCATTTTTTTTGCAGTTCTTATGGTTTGCATGGTGGCGCTGGCATCAATGACGGAACTTCGCAACAGGGTTTGGCGAAGCTCGGAATCGCTCTGGCGGTCCGTTCTGGTGACCGATCCTGAAAGCGCGCGTGCACAATTAAACTTGGGAAACGCCTTGCTTCGTGACGGCCGTTTTGAAGAGGCCTTGGGGTTCTACGAAGCTCTGGCAAAGGGTGCAGCCCTTCGGGCTGACTGCCTTTATCATCGGGCCCTTGTTCTGATCTTGTTGCGGCGTTTTGATGAAGCCGAGCAGGTGACCAGACTGCTCCTTGATGAGTTTCCTCGTGAGGTTTTACGGACAAACTATTTACGTGCACAAGGTGATCTTGTTCGGGGCAATTATAAAGATGCTGTACAAAAATTCGTTGCGCTTCAAAGTGAACTTGGTGACGGTGGTTCCTTTCAGCGGCACATCAGGATCGGCATCGCGAGGGCTGGGGCCAGGCTGGCTTCGTCAAATGACGTTACAACTTCGGAGCGTTCGAGGTGGCTGGATCAGACGATTTCTTCGCTCCGAATGATACTGGACGAAGATTCCCTGGATGTTGAAGCCAGATCTCGCTTGGTCCGAACGCTTGCCACGTCAGGGGCAACATCCGAGGCATTAAAGGTGTTGGGTGCGACACCGCTAGTGATGGGTCCAAACGATGCGGCGTGGCTTGCCTTGGTTAAGGCTGAAATTCTGGAAGATCTCGCCAAGCCCGACGCTGCCCTGCAGGAATACCGGATCGCAATCACACGTTATCCAGGGCACGAAGGCCTGCTGATTTGGGTCGGTTCCTTTTTGGCGACGCTCGGCGACAACGATTCGATTCATCAAATCATCGGGGGAACCCGGGAGATTGATGTCCTTGCCGACTATGCGTTGGCTCAGGCGGCCTTGCTTCAAGGCTCCCTTCAGCTGGACGAGGCTGTCACGTTCCTTCGCAGGGCATTGCTTCTGTGTGAGGCTGGGGCTCACAAGTGTTCGCGCCGGAGTAATATTCTGAAGGCTCTGGGCGCGGTACTGATCCTTGCGGATCCAGATGCACAGATTGAGGCCGAAGGGTTGATCAGTCGTGGGAAGGCTCTTGTTCCTGAAGAGCGTGGCATTGCACCAACACTCTGAATGGACCAGGAATCCCTGACTCCAGGCTTTTGGCCGCACGGCCTTTTAGGGTCAAAATAGCTGTCGAGATTTGGTTTTCCGGGATCCAAGGAAGCTGAAGGCTTCCCCCGTCAAATTCCATGCGGAATAATTCCGTCATCGGATCAGAATCCCGTACCTCTTGCTGGACGATGTATGGCTCCGCATTGACGATCACCGTTTGGCGTTGGTGTGTTCCGGCAAGCTCCACCAAGACAATTTTTGGTTCGACGAAAACGTGCATCCAGATCGACATTCCTGGCATGGTGGCCACCCATCCCTCGCAGAAGAGATCGGATTGCCAATGCAGGCCGTTTTCAGGTGAAGCATGGGCGGTCGGAATCGTTATGAAAAGCACGGCAATAAAGGCGTGTCGTCTCTTTGCGAAGGTGCAAGCCATCGTAAAAATTGATAAATTTTTAAAAAAACGAGTCATGTTAAACGATCTCTCTTTCGGTTCCCTGTCAGGCGCGGCTGGAAAAACAGATCCGTGCCTCAACCCGGTGTGATAATGGTTCAGGGATGGAGCTGCAACTTAAATCAATAATGTTCGTTGATTGTCAGGGCCTGAAGTCCTGTGGGACCAAGGGACATGATGTTCTATTTGAAATCTGTTGGACCATCCAGAAATCCAGTTCTGGCATCGGTGGTTCTGCCGGGATCGTGGAGGGGGCAGAGCTTCTCTGGACTGAGACGGTTGTCCGCCCATCGAGCATATTGAGTCCAAGGAACCTTCACAAAGTCGAAAAATTATGTGGAATTCGCCCCAAGGAATTGGCGGAGGCTCCAGACCATTCGGACGTTGCCGAGGCATTTGTTCGCGACATTGAGCGATATTGTCCCTCCCAAATCTGGATTCACTACGCGGGGTTCGAACGCCCGTTTCTCTTGCAACTTTGGGAAACTATCAGGCCAGGAGAACCTTTTCCGGTGCCGATGGTCTGCACGAGAGATCTTGCTCGTGAGCGTCTGCCGGAGCTGGAGTCATACTCCCTCAAAGCGGTTGCAGGATATTTTGGTGATCCCTGCGATCGTTTGAAACGTGCAGGTGCCCATACCCGCGCCACGTTGGTTGTTTGGCGGGGGCTCCATGACATTGATGGTTCTGATGACAATGGCAAACCCGGCAAGGAACTGCGTGCCCAGCGTCTTGCCTTGCCGGACAAGTCGGGGACCTACCGGTTCTATGATGCCCGTGGAAGAATTTTGTACATTGGCAAGGCGACTTCGTTGAAGCATCGAGTGAACAGTTATTTTCGTGGTGGTGTTAGAGGTGATTTACGCAAACGCGAGATGATGGCTCAAGTCAAGCAGATCAAGATTCAGGAAGCCGACTCGCCACTGCATGCGGCGCTGGATGAGTTTCGTGGCATTGTCGAGTTGGCGCCGCCATATAATATCGCGATGAAAAAGGATGATGGTTTGGCGTACTGGTTGGCCCGTGATTCGCTTTTGCCCGAAGTTTCAGGAAACCATCCGGTGTTCGGTCCGGTCGGTTCATTGGCTGTGTTTTCAGATATCCGCTCTATCGCTGCTTTAGCCAGCGGGGCCGAGCCGGAAAAATCCTTGGAGGCAATGTTTCCCGGCCTCACTGAAGGTGAGGGATCCGGTGATACGGAACTCAAGGCTGGAATCAAGTTGGCGATCGGTTTTTTCAGAATTTTAGAGGAGTCCGCCCATTCTCCGGGCGCTTGGTTGGCAAAGGCTGTAGGGGCCAGTAGACGCAGTGAGGACAGGGACGAGCTGATTGAGGATCCGAGGGGTGAACAGCGTGATGAGCTCCCTTGGGACGCAGAATGTGTATTCCGCAGCATCCGCCGGAAGCTCAAGCGTGGTGCAGCTATATACTGGCACACTGCCTCGGTGCGCTTGCTTTGCGGTGCCGAAGTCATGGCGACGGGTCAAGCCTCCGTAGACGCCCCGCCTAAAATTACATCCCTACATGAATTGCAAGAAATGAATCTGATCCTTTCTGGAATTCGCGCTGCCTTCCGCATGGATGAATCCATAAGCGTCAAGCTGCGAAGCGGACGATCCATAAAATCTGGCCAGACCGGATTTTCAAGTCGCGTTTTACTTGGACTTATTGGTTAGGGACGCTGATTCGCTGAGTCGTTCTTGCGAACTGGTCCCTTCTGATTTCCGAAGTTAAAAACTTCACCTCGACTTCCAGGCCTTTCGCCACAATTGGACTTTTTGTTTCCCACCGGTTCATATCGCGATAGTTGACCAGTTCTTTCCCGTCGGCAAACCAGAGGATTTCAATCCTCTCATCTGTCGGAGCCGTTCCAAGGGTGCGGTATTGACCAAGAGCCAGGGTAGAGACCTCTGCGGCATAAAAACCGTCCTGGTTTTTATGTGCCGAAGCCTCGTCAATCAAATTGATTCGGTCGAGAAATTTCATCCAGTTGTTTTCCTGGCAGATCGTACAAAAATGATCACGGGTCATATCTCGCATGAGGCAGGCCTCATTGGTTGGCCGGTAGCCGGCGACGGAACGGAACCGGTCAAAGACAGGAAATGCACTGACAGCCCCGATTTCCGCAGGAAATTCTGCCGCATATTCATGAACTGTGAGGGAGGAAAGCCACTGTCCGCGAGGGGTGAGGCTCCCATTGGCAGGTGCTGAAAAGACAAGTCGATGGTCACCAGCTGAAAGGCCTTGAGGCAATTCAATGTTAATGAAGGTCCGGTCTTCAGAGTCTGGCGCAGTGAATTGAATGGGAAAATCATCAAGCTTGACTTCAAGGCCCTGTCCGTTCGAAACATCTTTACCGCTGAAACCGGACGCGCTGAAACGAATAGAGGTTCGTGCGTATTTGCCATTGGATTTGAAGGAGGCTTCAAAAGCTCCTGCTTTGAAGTCATGCCAGGGCCATGCGAGAAATCTGGCAATCATCGGTTCAGCGTGAACCTTCGGACTTGAGGCGTTGATCCAGTGCTTCCAGTCGACGGATGTGACTTCGTCGGCGTGGTTGGCGCCGAAGTACCCGCCCCCATCATACTCTTCGCCCACTCGTCCGAAATTGTGGCCAAGTTCATGGCGCAGCACAACCGTTCCACTCTTCGAGGAGCTGGTTGAGATTGCGAATTCGCCACCAAGGCCGCCGTACCAAGGGTCGTTGGCGATGACGACGGGATAGTCACAATCTGGTGCTTGTTCGCAGGAGTCCCGAAGGGCGGCTGGATCTCCCGGAAAAATCGCGCGGAGCGTGTCACCCTCGCGGTAAAGCCCGTATGCAGTTTTCCCTGGCCGGTCTTTGCCAATCCCTGATTGTTCCGACGCACGGAACACCACGTGGACATTGAATGCAGGGAGGTACGATGTGAAGGTCTCTCCCAGGAACATGTCATCGACCAAACGATTCATGTCGGAAAAAAATTTTTCCCGTTCTTCGATTGCGTAACCATCGCCCATGAAGACAATATCGATGCGGTTAGCAGGGGGGCCGCTGCTGATCAGGGTACGCACCTCGTCGTCGTCGCTACCACTTCCGAAGTGCTCTTGGGTGTTGTCCGCCAAGGTTCCAGAAGCCAGGAGGTCTGCGTCGAATGGAATGCCTCTGGCGCGCAAGTGGTCTGCGATTTTCAAAAGATCATGGCCCTCGATTTCATGCCATTCTATGGCTGGAGACGGCTGTTGTTCTAAAATCACTGCGGGAAGTGTCCTGGTGCGGACTCCGTCGTCAGGCAAGAAAGCCATGGTTGTTTGTAATGTTTTATGGCTGACGATGTGACTTTTCTTGGTCTGGAGGTCGTGGATCCAGCGAATCCGGTGCAACTTTTGATAGCTTTCGGCTGCCAGTGCCCGCACCGGTTCAAGGCTAATACAAGCCAAAAATGCGAGTGTGGTTATAAAGTGGGACTTGGAATTCATTGGACCTCCGGCGCTGGTTGATGCCAAAGATGATAGCATTGGGAATGGATACGGCAATCAAGTAAAGTGGCTTTGGCTTGGCACAGGCTTCGCACGGCCTTTGCTGAAAGCGTTTCAGATTTCAAATTGACGAGTTTGGAGAATTCCGGATGCAGCGTATGTTGTTTAAATGGCTGGTGATGTCGCTTGCGTTGCTGGCGATTCCGCAGCTGGTGGGTGGTGTTTCTGTCGAGAGCTTTGGGACGGCCTTGGCGGTCGCGGCCGTTCTCGCAGTGATGAATGTGGTATTGAAGCCAATCTTGATCTTGCTGACTCTACCTTTGACGGTTTTGAGTCTTGGCCTTTTTATATTTGTCCTTAATGCTTTTATGATGCAAATGGCGCCATTTTTTGTGTCAGGTTTTCATGTTGATTCATTCAAGTCAGCTTTCATTTCTTCACTGATCGTCTCGATTGTTTCTTGGGTTGCAAATGTTTTTGACGAGCGGCAATTTCGCTGGCGCATCAGCTCGGGGCGGCGGCGAGAAGCCTCTGATCAAAGATTTACGGAGTAAAAATAATTGGTGATGACTGTGCATAAGTTGCGAAGTCATTGGCCATAAACATTCGCACATAAATATAATGCTGCTGGCCATCATTGAGCATTGATTCAGGGAGAGACCCTAAAATCTCGCCGGAATAGTAATTTTCTTCAAGTGCGCGGCTCGAGAGTTCGTGGGGCAAGTTTTCGAAATCCAATCTTCCGACGATCTGGCCATCCAAAATCCATTCGATACGACGTGGTGCATTGTATTCATCCGGTTCAAACAACCTAAGCCTGGTTTCCAGCTGGGTATCTTTTGATGTTTGGTGTTTGGAATCAAGTCGAGGTTTTGGGGTGGCGATCGTTCCGCCCATTTGTACCCAAGGTTGCCCTGGCATGCGAATTTCAAAGGACAATTCAAGATCCCGGCTCGAAGTTGCATAGAATCTACGGGAGCGAAGCGCCTCCATCAGGCTTTCCCGGTCCAGTGCCTTCGTCAGTATTCCGATCCTGGAATTTGCGAGTCCCCAATTCGGTCCGTGATTATCTTGAGACCCAAGAGGACCTGGTAGCCAGCCCATTGCTAAAGCTTCGTCAATGAATGGTTTTTTGCCACTGAAGCCGAACATGAATTGATCGTGGCCGCTCCAGTGGATGACTTCCATTCCGAACATCTGTTTTTGTAAGGCAGGCAAATATTGCATCTTACGAAATTCAAAACGCCCGGCGTTGTCTCGTTGGACCAAGGGGTGGGCAAAGGCCACCAGGGCATGTTTATTTTCCGGGCGCAGAAGCCACTCATAGAAATCATTGAGATCCGCGCATTTCACGGCAGAACATACACCATCGCTTCCGATGACAATGTAATGGCCGAAGATGGGACTGCTGTATTCAAATCCGGCAAGTGCAACAAAATTTGCACCTCCTGCGGACTCTGCGTTTTTTTGGAGGGTCTCCCAGTTTCTCCCGGGATTGAAAAACCAGGATTCAGGGTGATCCGTCACAGCAAAAAAATCGAGTCCTCCGATGTCTCTTGCGAAGGCAAAGGCTTCCGCAGGGGTTGCGGCTCCATCCGACCAGCCTGTATGAGAGTGCAAAGTTCCGTGCCAGCCAATCATTGGTTCTGAGTCGCTGCCGGTGATGGATAATCCGCGCTTCCATTTGAATCTTGTCGATGGGAGGAGGCTTCCCGGATCCATGGCACTGTATTTAAACCAGGAATTCCCCACGGCGCCACGCTGGTATGGAAAATCTTTGGGTTCGTTTACAGGAGGCAAACGGGGATCAAACCAGGGCAGAGCTGGCGCTAAAAAAGCTGGTTCTGCATGGAGCGCTTCTCGCCAGTCCATTTTCCGCCAGCTTGTCGCCATGGCCGGTCGAAAGGTTTGCCGTTGAGTGACAGGCTCTCGGTGGGCGAGCCATAATGGGTGGATGGTTTTCCAGGTGGCATAAAGCATCAGGCACAGGCCGAAGAATATTCCAAACCCGACAGCCGCAAGGCGCATGACACGCCGCTGGCGGGCATTGATCTTTCGGTTTGGTCGGTTCATTTCAGGTAACCAGCAAACCAGGAAACTGGCCGGTCCAGGTACTTGGCGTCAATCATTTCGCCGCTCATCTGAACATCCATCAGGCTGTGGACTTGCTCTTTGTTCGCATGAGCCTTTTCTCCCAGGACAAAGACAGCACAACCTTTGCTGGAGGCATCCCGGTCCCGATCATAATAGTAGTATTTTTTGCCTGCTTCAAAAGAGCGGACCACAGGGTGATCGGGGAGGGACCATGCCATGTGGGCAACGGTGAACCATCTAAATGAGGCTAATATTGGTTCCGTGGGACATCCGGGCGGAATTGGCCGGCCTGCGTTTTTCAGTTTCAAGCTTGTTGCGACATTGCCCCGCAACTCAATGGCATCTGGTGAGTCAAAAAAATCTGGCCAAAAGGTAAGTTCACCCAGTGCGCCTGGATAGCCGTTGGCGCGGGCCACGAGTTTATTGCGAAATATTGGCACAGTGGCCACAGTGATGATGCTTCCCGTTATAAATCCAGCAATGGCCAGATGCAGGTGCAACTTTCGAGAGCTCCATTTCTGTCCAGCCAGGATGGCAGCCTCTGGAATCAGAAGCCAAAAAGCTGGCAGGCCCCAATGAGGCAAAACTTCCTTATAAGTCATTGTCAGATGGATCAGGGCGAGTAGGGGAAGGCAGGCCCAGAAGACAATCCGGTCGGAAGTCTGATTTTTGTGCCGCCAAAGACTTCCGAGGGTGATGATCAGAAGGCCAAAGAATCCTGGGGTCAACAAAATCAACTCTGCGGACAAAGTCCGAAACGCACGCGGTAGATCCACATGTGCGCCAGAAATTCCCCGGCTCGCCTGAAATGCGAAGGAGGACATTTCGTGCTGATAATTCCAAATCCAGACGGGGAGGGTCGCGGTGACGCCGGTAAGGACTACGATCGCCCAGAATGATTTTGCCTGAATGAACCTCCAGTTTCTCGTGGAGGCGAGGGCAAGCAGGATTCCAGCAAAAATTGGCGCTGCATGGTATTTGAAAAGACCGGCAAATCCCGCAGCCAATCCAATGGCAAGGCCACTTCCGAGGCTTGGGGTGTCGGGGCGGCTGGCAAGGCTCAGGGCGATGAGGAGTCCTGCGGTTGCGAACAAAAGAAGGCCGGCGTCAGGCAGTAGCAAGAACCCACCTATACCGAATGCAGGGATTAACTGGGTGAAGGCAAGAAATGTGAGGTCACTGGTTCTGGTTCGGCGACCAACGGAGAGCTGAAGATAAACTTTGAACAACAGCAGACTGGTAGCAAAGTGGAAAACAGGTACAAGGCCGCGCGCCTGAAGTCCCCCAGTGGCTGCGCCAAAGATTTGCTGAGCCCCGGCCGAGAGCCAGGACACGCCCGGAGGGTGGTCGAAGTAGGACAGCTTTGGGTCTCTGCCCCAGTCCCAGTAATAGACCTCATCATTGCCCAGGGGAACCACAGCCGCGAGGAATAGCCGGACAATCGTCCCAAGTGCCATCCAGGCAATCGCAACATGGCCAGCAATCAAATTTTTTCGGCCTGCTCCCATGGCCCGACATTAGCAGTTCGGCCTGACTGATGTTAGCCCTTTGGCAGCTTTTGATAATAAACTGCCTTTCCAAGGCGCCTGATTTCAAATTTTTCAGACAATCCAATCAGGGTCTCGGCGGCACCGAGAACCAGATAGCCTTCTGGAAGGATGGTATTGACCAGGCGGCTGATGATCTTTTTCTTGTTTTCCATGTTCTGGTAGATCAGGACGTTGCGACAAAAGACCACATCAAATGACCCGATATCACTCCAGTCTTCGAGCAGGTTAACCTTCCGGAATGACATTTGCCTTTTGAGTTCCGGCCGGACCATCCAGTATTTGGGATCCGCCGTGGTCTTTTCAAAGTGCTTGTTAAGAAACTCAGGTGTCAGACCCCTCTGAACTTCAAGGTCGGAATATTTTCCCTCTTTAGCCTGTTGCAGGACCCTGTCAGAGAAGTCCGTGACGACGATTTCATAATTTCTGTTGGGCTTCTGGAGCTGCCATTGACGGAGCAGGATCGCCAGACTGTAGGCCTCTTGTCCAGTGCTTGATGCGGCACTCCAGATCCTGATGTAGTTTTGTTTATTACCATTGAAATCTGGATTGTTGAGGAGATCATTGGCAAAGGCATCAAAAACGGCATGATCCCGAAAAAAAGAAGTTTCATTGTTGGTCGATGCGTCAAGAAGTGCGTTGATTGCCTTCTGGTTGGTTCTTTCCCGCAACGTATGAAAAAGCTCTTCGGCATCGCGCATCCCAAAGGCTGCCGCTACTTCATTCATGCGCTTTTCCAGTTGATAATGATTTTCCTTGCTATACTGAATTCCCAGGGATTTTTCGACTAACGTCGCAACGTATTCAAGCATTTCCTTAGACAGCGTCACGTTACCTCTCCCAATTTTAGTGATTATTGATGACTCATCGTCCACTTGACATGAGGGCGAGCAAGTCTGCGCAGCGCTCCAGATCCACCATGGCATCAAATGAACCGGCTGAGTGCACAGCCCCTGGCATTCCCCAGACGACAGATGATTCCTTGTCTTGGATGATGACCGCGCCGCCACCTTTCTTGATCGCCTGTGTTCCAGCAAGGCCGTCTTCCCCCATTCCGGTCAGGACAAACCCAAGGGTGTTCCTCCCGTAAATATGAGCCGCAGTTTCAAATATGAAATCCACAGATGGACGCACCGAATTTCGTTTTGGCCCGTGGTCGAGATGTATGACGACATCACCCGAATTCTGCGCGAGACGCATGTGATAATCGCCTGGCGCAACATAAACGTGTCCTGGTTTTATGGGTTCGCCGGGTCGTCCCTCAGCCGATTTTAATCCGCTCACCAGTTGAATTCGAGCGGCGAGAGATGCAGTGAATCCCGGGGGCATGTGTTGGACAATCAGAATTGGAACAGCGCTTTTACCCTTTAGGCGACTGAATACAACTTCAAGAGCCGCAGGGCCTCCTGTAGAGCATCCCACGCAAATAACCTTTGGCCTGAATGAATCCAAATTCACCCTGGTCGCAGGGTAAACCACGGGCGAGGCAGGTCTGGGCATTTCCGGTGTTGGGATTCGTTCCTGTGGACCATTCACTCGGCGGAGAAGCGTAATCTTTTCCAGCACCCGCCGAACCTGAAGGATAAACCGTTTAAATTCATCTTCCGAACTTTTTCCGGTGATCCCGGGTGACTCGAGGAAATGCAGCCGACCTTCTTTCAACCTTGATATAGCTGATCTCGCATTCGCCATGGGCGTATGAGAGAGAACGATCACGTGGGTCTTGAAGCCCCGCATGTCAAGTTCATCCAACAATTCATTATCGGTCATGTCTGGAAGGTTGCTTTCGGCCACAATGACATCGATGCTGCCGTGTTCCAGCATCTGAAGCGCCAGACGGCCGCTAGCCGCTATTTTTGGTGTTTCCGCGTGCAGGGTTGCCTCGAGGGCCTCCCTGACGCGGACGCGTAATTCAACCGATGCAGCTGCGATAAGAGTGTTGAGCTGGCGCAAAAGTTACACCTGAACCTTTTGTACGAGTTCACGAAGGCTATCGGCCAGCTGTGCCAACTGCTTGGCGGCCGTCATACACTGTGACGCCCCACTACTTGTCTGGCTGGAAGCTTCAGATACGGCCTTGATGTTCCGCGTGATGCTGCTGACTCCTTTTGCGGAGTCTTGAACGACGCGACTCATCTCGGTGGTGGTGGCCTGCTGCTCCTCGACGGATGCCGCAATAGCCCCTGCAATATTGTTCAGTTTCTCGATGCTGATGGCTATTGCAGCAATGGCTTCGACTGCAGCCCCAGTATCCCGCTGGATCGCATTGATCTTGCCGGTAATCTCCTCCGTCGCCCTGGCCGTCTGCTTCGCCAACTCCTTGACCTCGTTGGCCACCACTGCGAATCCGCGCCCGGCTTCACCGGCGCGTGCCGCCTCAATCGTTGCGTTTAGGGCGAGAAGATTTGTCTGCTGCGCGATGGAGCTGATGACTTTGATGACATTTCCAATTTCCTGGCTGCTCTGCCCGAGTTGCGCAATCGTATCGTTTGTCGTGTGGGCTTGCTTGAGGGTCGCGTTGGACATGGCCGATGCTTCGCTCGCATTACGTGCGATCTCTTTGATCGCAGCGTTCATTTCTTCGCTGTTCGTCGCAACTGCATCCACGCCCCTCGATATCTCTTCGGAGGCTCCTGCTGCGGAAACCGCCTCCCGGTTTGTTTCCTCGGCATTAGAAGACATTTCGCTTGCAGTTGCATTAAGCTCTGCCGCAGCAGCTGCAAGTTGGGATGAGGCCTCATTCAAATTCGAAACCAAGGTTACGCGGTCCGTGATCAAATCCCATGTGACCATGGGGCCGATGTATTTGTTGTCCGCGTCGAAAACTGGACTTGCCAGGAGATGGAGGGTTTCGGTGGCAAGTTTGATCTGAGCCTTGTGTGGCAAATTTTTTGGATCTGAAACAATCTTCTGGATCCTCTTTGGGTCCTTGTGGAAGATGTCAATCTTTTCACCTAGCAGGCGATCTACTGGCCTTGGCAACAGGTTCTCAATTTTCCTCAGCGTCCGGCTGCTTGCCTGATTCATGTAAACAAGATTGAAATCAAGGTCTGCAAGTAATGTGTTAACTGGTGATAGTTCCACCATTGCGGAAAACTTCACCATGGCTGATTCGGTTTCGAGCTTTTTTGTGACAATGTCCCAAGTGATCATCGTCCCAGTGTGATTGCCGTTCCCGTCGATTGTTGCAGAGGCGAGAAGGTCGAGCTTCTCTGGTCCAACATTTATGATCGCCCGGTGTGGCAGGTTTCGCCGGTCCGAAATGATGCGGGCCTGGTGCTCCGGATTCTTGTGAAAAACATCGATTTTAGCGCCCAACATTTTGTCGATAGAAATGGACAGGTATTTTTCGAGTCGTTTTAGCGTCTCTTTACTCGCGGGGTTTATATAGGTAACGGTCCGGTTCATGTCGCAGCTCATGATGTTAACTGGAGCATTTTCCAGCATCGAGAGCATTTCGGCGAGCTTGGTCTGCGCTGAATCGTTTTGGGTTGTCACATCCATCGTGATGACCGTGCTGATGTGCTTCCCATCGGAGTTGATGATTGGGTTTGCCTGAAGGACAACCTTTTCACCCTTCACATCAATTCGTGTCTTGTAAGGCATCTGTTTTGAGTTGGAGAGGCCCTTGCGGTCTGCGGGTGAAAGAGCCTCAAAAATTTCAAGGCTTGTTCCGACGACGTCGTCGGCCCGGAGTCCAAGCCGGTCCTCCATCTTTCGGAACGTATTGAGCGTAAACGGATTCGCATACGTGATCATCAAATCACGATCGCATAACATGAGATTTACTGGTGCGTAGTGCGCGAGTGGCATTTGTTCGGCCACGACAGCCAAGCCCTCAGTGGTTCCCTCTCCCAAAAGCGGTCCGCTATTTGATCTCTTGTGATCTGACATGTGATGCTCCATTTATTGAGGGTTGAAAACGGTTTTTGTTATTGGGAACTCGTCGCGTTGACCTTTTCGAAGATATGATCGATATCGATGATCGAAAGTATTTGTTTGGGCATTTTGTAAACGCCCGCAAGGTAACTTCGAACGGCTTCCCTGGTATTTGCAGGTGGGTGCTCCATCTGTGCCGCATCCATCTCAAGAACGTCACCAATTTCATCCGCCTGTAGTGATATCAGGGTGCTTCCGCTTTCGCAGATCACGTTCATCAATGCCATTGGGTCCGGACAACCGATGTTGAACAGACGATGAATTCCAATCGCGGTCACAACCTGCCCCCTGAGGTTCAGCAGTCCATGAACAAAAGGAATGGCAAGGGGCACGCTGGTGAGAGGGAGCGGGCGAACCACTTCGCGCACTCGCATCACGGGTACTCCGTAAAGATGTCCGCCCACGATGAATGTTGTGTATTGAGTTTGTTTCGTCTGGAAATTTTGGCGGAGCTGCCGTGCCCCGTCATTCGAGAGTTCATGCTCAGCATTCATGGGCGGACTCCGGTGTGGAGAGAATATTTGTTGGATTCAATGTTCTCTATGCTAGTCACCCGCGAACGTAATTTGCAAATCTACGCGGTAGAGCTTGTTAATTTAGTTTGATGAGTTCGCTTTTTTTCCACGATTTTGTGAAATCTCACTGATGTGTCTGCTCATACTTCTTCCTTTGACTCCGATGGTGAAGTTGAAGTCAGTTTTCCTGAACCATTGATCCCCCGGAGAGTGGCGAATGTCATCGATATTTAAAGTGGCTGTGTGGTCGGATGATCCGTCAATGCGCGGTCTGGCCGGGGATCTTTCTAGTACTGGAAAATGCGCCACCGTCGCAGTTGAAAGCCTTCCGGAAACGGCGCTTTTGATTCGTGACAATCCAGGTGATGTTGTTGGTTGCATCTTCGACTTGCGGAACAACAAACAGTTCCAAAAAAATCCAGTTGGCCTTGCGAGGGATTTGATCGAACTAAAGGATCAAGAAAAATCGACGCCTTTTGTAGTTGTCGTTGCGAATAATGATTTAGTTGCGAATTTTTCTTCAGAAGGTGTCACCACGCCGGGTCTCACGGTTCTCGTTGTGACGCCCTCAATGGAAGCGTCGGCTGTTATTTCAGAGGCGCTTTGCGTTATCTCGGAGCGCATCGCGCAGATTGAAGAGAGAGTTTTATTGGAGCAGGCATTTATAGAGGAAGCCAATGCATTGGTTGAAGAAATTGAACCGTTAATTTTGTCGCTGGAGCAAAATCCAGGCAATGCGGAAGCTTTGAATACTGTTTTTCGTAATATTCATACCATTAAAGGTTCCAGCGGATTTTTTGATTCAAATCCCATTCCTGAGTTTTTGCACGGGTTTGAAGATGTCTTGTCTAAAATGAAATCTGGCAGGACCCCTGTTTCTCCAGCGAATGTAACCGTCATGCTGAAAGCGTTGGATGTGACCCGTCAGATGCTGGATTCTTTGAGTCGTCATGTTCCTTGGGATGGAACACTTTCGGAGGCCGTTAAAATGTTCGAAGTGGAGGTGCCATCCGATAAAGTTCTCGAATCAGCCCACCCAGTGGAGGCCGTCGCAGACGCGCCAAGAGAATTCGATGAGCCAAAGGCAAATTCGAAGACAAGGGAAGCGATCCAGGTTCCGGTGCAGATGCTGGATGAGTTTATGGAACTCAGCGGTGAAATCACGGTCATTCGAAATATGGTCAACAAGTTGGTCCGGGTCATTGAGAAGGAAACGCCCGGAAATCGCAATGTCTCGCTTTTGGGAGAACTTCTTGACGAGATGCACAAGATCAATAGCAGTGTCCAAGGCCGACTAACAGAGCTGCGAAAGGTTCCTGCTGGGCGCATCTTGAAGCCATTGCCGCGAGCCGTCCGGGAATTGGGTAAGTCCCTGGGTAAGCAGATCGAACTAAAGCTTGATGGTGAGGGGCTCCGCCTCGATACGGCGGTGGCACAAGTTCTTGGCGAAAGTTTGGTTCACCTTGTGCGGAATGCAATGGATCATGGGATTGAGACCCCGGCAGACCGGATAGCTTCCGGGAAAGATTCAAAAGGGAGTTTGGAGGTTTCCTTGCGTGAGGATGGCGAGGAAGTGTTTGCGGTGGTTCGTGACGATGGTTGGGGTATTGATTCTGCAAAAATCAGAAAGCAGTTGCTTGCTGCCGGCAAAATTCCAGAGGCAGAAATTCTTGGCTACAGTGATGTTCGTTTGTTTTCCACGATTTTCGAACCTGGTTTTAGCACGGCAGTGCAAGTCACGGGGATTTCGGGGCGCGGTGTTGGACTGGATATGGTGAAGAGTTCAGTAGAGAAATTAGGCGGTCGCATCGAAATCGATAGCAAGTGGAAGGTTGGCACCTCGTTCACGCTGCGTTTGCCCATTCCGAAGTCGGTGCTGATTGTCAGCTCCCTTCTTGTCCAGGCGGAGCGGCAGGCATTTGCTGTGCCTCAGGATAAGATTGTCCGGTTGATTCGAGTCACCGACGCCCTTGCTCAGGGCATGGTTCGAACGGTGGAGGGTGGCGTGGTGCTCGATTTCCACGGGGTTCTGGTTCCCGTTGTTGATCTCGGTTCGGTCCTTGAGTTGCGCGAGAAAATGCCATCTCTCGAGTCAAATGCGCTTGATCTTGCAAGCCTCGTGGTGATTCAGGCCGAGGGCGGGTTGTACGCATGCCTCGTGGACGCGATTTTGGATTCTGAAGAGATTGTCATGAAGAAGGTAGGGGCTCAGCTTGAGGGGCGCAAAGCTTTCGCGGGCGCGACATTCATGGGTGATGGAACGGTCGGACTGATCTTGAATGTGGATGGAATCGCGGAATTGTCGGAGGTTCACTTGAAGTTTGCGGACGTCAGCAAATCCTCAAGGGTTGTGGCTGTGAATCGCAAAAATGACGTTCTTTTGGTGGATATCGATGTCCCGGGGGATTTCGGAGTTCCAATGGATTCAGTGTACCGTCTTGAGGATTTTGACCCAGATCAGGTACGAAATTCTATTGATCGCAGCATTGTCGTATACCGCGATCAGGCCATGCCCCTTGTTGATCTTTCTGTTGTATTGAAAACAGGGATCAACGGGCGCTTCAAGCCCGAGCCAGTTCCGATGCAAAATCGCGAGCGGGCCTTTGTCTTGGTTTTCCGAACGAGGGCGGGTCAGTTCTTTGGTTGCGTCGTGGATCGCATCAAGGACTTTCTGACCATTGAAGAGGATTTGCTCCAGACGAACCGGAGCTATGCATGCGTCAAAGGCAGCATTATCCTTGAGAACAGGGTGATTTCTGTCCTGGATCCGGATGTCGTGGTGGATGTGGCCACTCGCGTGTTCGATCAACCGGCCGCCGGAGCTGACCAGCACTCGCAGGGATTGCGGGTCGCCTGATTTTAACTATGCCTTTGTTGAAATGATTTTAACGGAAAGACTAGACAATTCAACGACTTGATAGTATTATATGCTTATGCTTTATGGTCCTGAAATCCTTAAGAAAATCCCCCTGAGCAAGCTCAGGAATTCCCTCGTTGCGCTGATTTGCGCCTTGGGGATCGCCGGAGTTTCTGCGGCGTCTGCCTTATCGGTTTCCGAGAAGGGATGGGATTGGTCTGCAAAGGCTGTGGAGGATTTTTCAGAAGGACTGGGTGCTGAGGGAAGTAAGGTTGAAAGTCGTTCGGCTTCCCCTGCTGCCGGGTCTCAGTCTTTTGACTTTGGCTATGTTTCAGACGTCCTGTCCAATTGTGCACCGTTCTTGGTTCCGGTTTTTGAACTTGCATTGGCCTTTTTCCCGCAATTTGCAACAGACGCCATTTTCGGCGCCCACTCCGCGACCAGTCCTCCTGCACGCATCTGATCTCGTTACACTTCGTTTTTGAAGTCTGTCGTTTGTCAGATCAAGCGACGGAAACGAATCAAGATGCCTTTGGGAAAGGACTTCCACTTGATGAATCGATTTAATTTCTCGAATGAAATCCGCACGGGGTTTTTGGTTTCCATCATCGCACTCCCGCTGTGCCTCGGAATTTCGATGGCTAGCGGCTTTCCCGCAGCAGCGGGAATCGTGACAGCGATCATTGGCGGACTTGTCGCGAGTCGGTTGGGCGGTTCTCCTTTGACCATCAAGGGGCCTGCTGCTGGCTTGATTGTGATTGTTTTGGCTGGTGTCATGGAGCTTGGAGGCGGTTCGGCCTCGCTCGGTTACTCCAGGATGCTCACCGCCATTGCAGTGGCAGCCATGCTTCAGATCGCTTTTGGTGCCCTCCGGATGGGGCGTTTTAGCTCGTTGATTCCGCCCTCCGTCGTCCATGGAATGCTGGCTGGTATTGGCGTTATTATTTTCGCCAAGCAAGCGCACGTCTTGCTCGGGGCTGCTCCAATGGCCAAGTCACCAATGGCGCTCATCCAGGAGATTCCTCATTCGATGATGAACCTGAACCCTGCTGTGGCGGGGATCGGGTTTTTGGTGTTGGGGGTGCTCATTGGGTTCAATTACCTGCCCGCGCGGATTTCCAGGAAGGTTCCCTCTCAGCTTGTCGCCTTGGCCATTGCTGTTCCGGTTGCCCTTTTCCTTGATTTTTCTCACGCACACAACCTGATTGCCGCTGGAACCCATGTTCATGTCGGACCTGAATACCTGGTCCGAATGCCTGCCAGCATCCTTGGCTCGCTTTCTCGTCCCGATTGGGGTGCTTTGGTTGACCTTGCGACCTGGAAGTATGTGCTGTTGCTCGCGCTTATCGGTAGTGCTGAATCCCTTCTCACGGTTCAGGCCGTGGATTCCCTTGATCCTAAGAAACGTAAATCAGATGTCGATGCCGACTTGATGGCGGTCGGGGTTGGTAATTTGCTTGCCGGGTTGTGCGGCGGGCTTCCGATGATTTCAGAGATCGTCCGGAGCCGGGCGAATATCGACAACGGTGCCGAGACGTCTTGGTCAAACTTTTTTCATGGTGCTTTTCTGGCTGCTGCGTTGTTCTTGATTCCGGGATTGCTCAATACGATTCCTCTGACGGTGCTTTCGGCGATGTTGCTGGTGACCGCATACCGCCTGGCTTCTCCCAAAGAATTCGCGAAGGTTTTTAAAATTGGTTCTGATCAATTCGCGATCTTTGTCGTGACCATGGTGTTGACGGTCTGTGTCGACTTGCTGGTTGGGGTCATTGGAGGTGTTGTTCTGAAGATGCTCCTTCATGTTGCGCGTGGAATCCGGTTGCGGGATTTTTTCAGTGCCGACATCAAAGAACATACGGAGGGTAACAAGTTGACCATCACCGTCCGGGGGTCAGCGGTTTTCTCTAATTTCCTGGCGCTTCAAAAGGCGATTGAGGTTGCTCCCACGGAAGTCGACAGAATACTCATCGATTTTTCTGAGTCCATGTTTGTCGATCACACAACTCTTGAAAGGCTTCATGGACTGAAGCGCTCCAATGGCCATCGTTCCATTGAGCTGGTTGGATTGGATAACCTTCGGAGCGTGTCAACCCATGCACTTGCAACCAGACGCGCATGAGGGTTCGCGGGAGGCTGAAGGCTTCGGCCTCCAGTCCCTGCGGGATTTGCTGACTTATTATTCGGCGACTCTGCCTGTGGTCGAGCCGATCGGCGAGTTCATTCATTATAATACGTTGCAGGCGTTTCTTGGATCCCCTTTTGAGGATGCCCTGTTCCAGGCTCGTAATATTTACGGGGCCCGCCCATACATGCCGCTCGCTTTCTATCGCTCCAAGATGAAAGAGGGCGTGATCTCCAGGGACGTCCTGCAGACGATTGTTGCAAAACGGATCGGTGGCGGAATTTCTGCTGAAGTATGGACCAGCGCCCTTGAAATATCCCACCGATTGTACGATCCAAGTGAGGTTATGGCCGCGGTTCATGATCTTAAGGCTGGCGATCGCGCCGTCTGGAATCATATCGATCAAGAATTTCCTGTGTCGTTTTTTAAAAATGCATCCACGCAACAATCTATTTTTCAATCAAAGAGGTTTCGCGAGGCATCTTCCCGCTTGTCAGATGATGGTCGTAACCCCTTACGGGATCTGTGGACTGCACGCCTTGGGGAACGAATTGACAGGCTGGTAAATCCGCTGTTTTACCGGATGCTGGCTGGGTTTCTGGATCAAGGTATTGCCTCATGGGAATTGCCGGGGACCTCAGAAAGCTTTTTTGAAGCTGCCAGAAAACTGCTTTTTAGTGGGATGATCCACGATCCTGGGAGTATAGATTTCAATAAACTGAGCGCCCACGAGTCAATCCTTGCCATTCTGGCGGATCTTGTCGGCGATAAATCTCTGTGGCACAGGTACTTGCGGGAAATAATACTAGCGAGTCCTGGTTGGAGCAGCCTCGTGGCGCAGTTGGCCCGAAAGGGCGAGCGCTTGCGTCAACGCCGGAAGATTCACCTTGGTGATCTCGTCGCATGTTCTCTCCTTATTGAATATGCAATGGTGCGTGGTGTTTATGGTATCAAAGATCGGGTTTCAGCACTTCTATGTGGTCCCGATTCGGCGTTACCAGAAGTTCCGTTTGCCACCAACGATCCGTTGACCTTGGAAGAAACCAGGCTGGTTTTGTTGTTTGATCTCTTTGAAGTGGCGAGATCCATGCCCGAGAAGCTTTCGGGATCAGACCAGGCTAACTGGTTGCATTCGGTTTTTCGGATATGCACAGGTATTTCCGATATCGAGCTGGAGCGGATGTCGCATGAGGCTTTCGAATCCACCTACTATCATTCGGTCTTGGATGTAGTGGTTCCGCGGGCTAAAGCCACTGCAAATCAGTCCAAAACAAGTTCTGCATCACTCCCGAAAGATGGACTGGCAATGTCAGTGCAAATGATTTTTTGCCTTGATGACCGGGAATGCTCGATGCGCCGTTACATTGAAAAGTTGGAGCCGGGTGCCCGGACTTATGGGGTGCCTGGATTTTTTGGAATCGATATGATGTTCTTGGGAGCTGGCCGCCAATTTCCTGAAAAATATTGTCCCGTTCCAATGGTCCCTCAGCACATCGCTGTTGAAGAAAAAATCAAGGACGGGGCGTCCAATTTATCTCACAGCAAGCTGAACAAACTGAAAAAGCGTTCGAGGCTTCGTGCTGTCCTGGCGCCGTTGCGGCTCTTTCAGGTTTGGATGGCACCAGGGTGGCATGCGAACACAATGAGGGCTTCCGCAGAATCATCCCCGACCAAGATTCAATTCCAAGCTATTCCTGCGAAGCGGTCTGGAGGATCGGACGGGTTGGAGCAGTTCCTTGGCTACCAATTGGGTTACACCCACAAGGAAATGGCGGACCGGATCGAGTCTTCCCTTCGTTCCATGGGCATGACGGTTGAATACGCGCCCTCGATCTTGATTGTGGCACATGGATCTTCTGCGATGAACAATCCCTACTTTGCCGCCTATGACTGCGCTGCTTGTTCTGGACGTCAGGGAATTCCAAATGCCAGGGTGTTTGCTGGAATGGCAAATGACCCAGAAGTTAGGAAATTGCTCGCTGTGCGGGGAATCATCATTCCGGACGAGACGAGGTTCGTTGCCTGTTTTCATGATACTGCCAAGGACGATTTTCAGTTCTACGATGTGGATGATCTTTCCAGGTCTGAGCGAACGCTCTCGCCCGCGGCCTTGTCCCTGGTTGGTATAAGGAAGCTGCTGCGCAAGGCGGCCGGACTGAACGCAATTGAGCGCTGCGCACGATTTGAGAAGGCTCCAAGAAACTTGACGCCTCGGAAGGCGCTGCGCGAGGTTAGACTTCGGGCGACAGCTTTGTTTGAACCGCGCGCGGAACTTGGTCATGCCACAAATGCTGCCTGTGTCGTTGGTCGCCGTGAGATGACTGCAGGCCTGTCGCTCAACCGGAGGTCCTTCCTGACATCGTATGATCCTCTTCAAGATCCTGATGGTCGTTTTTTGGCGGGGATCCTTGGCGCGGCAATTCCGGTGTGTGGTGGCGTCAATATGGACTACTTCTTCTCACGTGTTGATAATCAGGTATACGGCAGTGGTTCCAAGCTGTCCCATAATGTGGTCGGCCTGATCGGTGTCGCGAACGGTGTTGATGATGACCTTCAAACCGGATTGCCTACACAAATGGTCGAACTCCACGATCCCGTTCGTTTGCTTTTTATTATTGACCAGAATCCAGTTGTCGTTCGAAGGGTGATTGATGATTCACAACTTTTGAAAAACTGGGTTGATCATCGGTGGGTGCGGGTTTGTTGTATTGATCCGAAAAGTGGCGACGTGTCGTTCCTGGATGCCCAGGGGATTGTTCCGTGGAATCCGGGCGAGGTGTTGCCATGAATCCGATTTCAGTGCTTTCGGATATCCATACCTCCGGCAGGTCGATTCTGTCGTTCGTGTTGATCTTTTGTGTCGCGTCTCCAGCAGTTGGATTTGTGATTCTTGTGCTTGACGGTCTTTTTAGAAAAAAGATCAGTGAATCTTTTATTTCAGAGGTTTCCCGTTACGCTGCTGGCCTGCAATTGGCTGCATCTTTCGGAGTCGTCGCGGCACTCATTGATCGTAGATTTCAGCCGTTTCATCTGTTTTCAATTCCGGGAATTCCCCTGTTTCTGGACTGGACAGCCGCAGTCTATATGGCCCTCGTCGGTTTTATTGGCTGGATCGTTGTTTCTTATTCGGAACGCTATATGCATCGGGAATCGGGCTACCGGCGTTTCTTCCTCTGCCTGATGATTTTTTTGTTTGGCATTTCATTGATTATTTTAGGGGGCGCTCTCGATACCCTCTTTGTCGGATGGGAGATTGTGGGACTAGCGTCCTTCCTGCTCGTCGGATTTTATGTGGAACGTCCTAAGGCAGCACGGCACGCCCTGCGGACCTTTCTCACCTATCGATTGTGTGATGTTGGTTTATTGATCGGTGCGATCCTGGCTCACGCCTTATACCATTCGGGTATGTTTGAAGTCATTGATGGGCGGAGCATCGGGTCAATTGCCACCGGCGACGTGACTCCACCGATGCTGCTGTCTTTGAGCTTTTTGATTTTTCTGGCTGCAGCAGGCAAGGGGGCTCAGTTTCCATTCTCTGGTTGGTTACCCCGGGCCATGGAGGGGCCGACTCCATCCAGTGCAGTGTTTTACGGTTCGCTGTCCGTTCATTGTGGCGTTTATCTGCTTTTGAGGACGGAGGCGATTTGGGGGCAGTCAATGTCTGCTCGCTACATGCTTTTTGCGTGGGGAGCTCTATCGGCTGTTTTGGCGCAGATGACGGCCTCTGTTCAGCCGACAGTGAAGGGTCACATTGCCTGGGCATCGACAGCTCAGGTGGGCTTGATGTTCTGTGAGCTTGCCTTGGGATGGCATGTTATTGTCGTGATTCACATGGTTGTTCATGCATTGCTGCGCTGCTACCAACTCTTGTCATCTCCCTCGGTAGTGGCGCAGCATTTTCGTGAAGGGATTCATTTTCGGTCCCATCGTGTTGCTGCAGTTGGCCGACGAAAGTGGCCAAGTGCGCTGTATTTGGCAGCGATGAATGAGTTTTATGTTGATCTTTTTTTTGGCCGTTTTGTCGTATCGAGATTCCGGTTTTTTTCCTCCGCATTAGTTCAGCGATTGGGTCAGATCCGTAAAAGAATTTGGCTCTTGATTCCAATCGCAGCAATTTCACTGGTTGGTGTTGCAGGTGAGGTCAATGGTGCCGGTTTGGCAGGAATGCCAGCCGTTGCGTTGACCGCGATCGCAATTGTGGTCCCTTTTGTGAGCCTGCGAATGATTCAGAGGACGTCCTTTCTTGGGCTTGTATCGGTTGGATTTTCATTTATCATTGCGGCACTCTTTTTAAGTCGGCTTCCGGCTTTTAATTCTATTTTGCGTCCGGCATTTGGCAGCACATCAATCATCGTGCCGATGATCATTCTTGTCCTGCTTGGGGACGAAACCCGCTCCGTTGGCTGGCGGATGAATGCTGGTTTTCAAGGACTCGGCTTGCTGTTGGTCTCGGCATTTTGGATGTGCGGCGAAGGGCAATCGCAAAATTGCCTGTCGACCCTTGCAGGGACCGGTGGCGGAATCATCTTGTTGAATCTGGCCCTCGTTTTTATGGAGTCACGCAAGCGCCCGGTCGCCAATTCCACATTCCTTGGATTTGCTGCCTCGTTTCCCAGGGCCTCGGTTTTATTTTTGCTGGGTTCACTGGCCGTCGTCACATTTCCCTTCACATCTGCATTCCGCGGTGAAGATCAGGTTCTTGAGGCAGCTTTTGAAATTAGTCATGTTGCGACGGTGTTGGGTGGAACAATTGCCATCTTGATTCAGCTGTTGATCATCAATGCGATGTCTCAGGCTTATTTTGGAGCCCCACGCCACGAGGTCCGGTACCCTCGGCTCGATCTGTCCGATTTCAGTTTTGCTTTGGTTCTATTGCCAGCTGTGGCAGCCTTGGGTTCAACGCTCTACTTTTTTTAAGGCGTTGCACCAAATCGGGAGATCATGATGGCCACTGATTCGAGTCAGACCGGAGCTTTATGGGACGATCTTTTTAGAAATCAAGTAAACGTGTACGGCACAGAGCCAAATGATTTTGTGCGCCTGACTGCTGGTCTGCTAAAACCCGGGTCTCGGATTCTTTGCCTCGGTGAGGGTGAAGGCCGCAATGCATTGCACTTGCTGCGGCTGGGACATCAAGTCACCTGCGTGGATGCCTCTATGGTTGCGCGGGACCGTGCTTTGGCGTCGTTTGCCCGAGAAAATTTTTCAGCCGAATACCTTTTGATGGACCTGAGCCAAACGCTCCCTTCAGGAACTTGGGATGCGGTTGTGTCGGTATGGTGTCACCTTCCCACGACATTGCGGCGCGAAGTTCATGCAAAGCTTTCGATTTGGCTTTCTGAGGGAGGGATTTACGTGGCGGAAGGCTACACGCCGGATCAACTACGTTTTGCGACGGGTGGTCCATCAGATATTGATCTCTTGTATGACCCCAATCAAATTCGGCAAGAGATTCCGCTGCACCTTGAAGTCTTTCAGAAGACTGAAAGGTTTGTCAGTGAAGGTCAAAGGCATCAAGGGATGAGCGCGACACTTCAAATCATTGGCAGGCAAAATAAAAGTAAAGATAAAGCCAGAAGCAATAAGTGACTTTTTTCTGGGGATCCATTTCCTGGTTCCCCAGTCATCCGTTGCTGTGCTCAGGATGACTGGGGGCTCGGGTTTCCGTTTAGTTCGGGAAAATTGTGCTTGGGTCAGCGGTGAAGCTGACGGCATTGCTGGCAAATGGATGATCGGCTGTGCCGCCAGAACTGACGTCGTTGCAGCTCCAGTCAAACGTTGTTGTCATAGCGCTGCCGGGCGATGGTGTGCCTGAATGATCTTCGGTTGTCGTTGCATCTGCCACGCCAATTTCTCCGTCCATCCCAGTGCCGTCTTTGTTGGTCCCGCTAGTCGCTTCTTCTGTTCCTTGAGCCGGACGGTAGCCATTGATGGTACCGCCGATGGTGCCGTCGAAATTGGTCCGGACACATTTAAATGCGGTCGCATCGTCTCTTCCGGCGCGGATTTCGATCGACTGGGCGGTGATGGCTTTGGTCTCCGTATTGTAGCTCACCCGGCCATAGTGTGCGTTGTCGCCACCAGATTGTGAATCTGAAGAGCCAGCAACGGCACCGAGGAACGCGGTTGCAAACTTGGCACCGTAGACTTTAACCGTTTGGGTTGTTCCGGTGCGGTCCCACTGTGCATAGCGAAGGCGCTTCATGCTGTCTTTGGCCATTGGATTGGAGCCTTGGATGACGTAGCCTTTCGAAGAGTCCTGACTGCCTGCCCACCAGAGCGTCATAAAAGTCGTCGCATCGCTGCTAATGGTGGCCTTGGCGAGGTATCCGGCGGTCACAGCCCAGGCCTCGGTGGGAGCAGAAATCGTGACCTCGATCGTTGATCCGCGAGGATCAGTTTTGGAGATCGTCTGGGGGAGATTGCTCAGGTCTGGGTCGACTCCCATGATTTTGCTGAGGCGACAGAAAATCATTTCGATGTCTGCCGTTTCAATCTTGTTGAAGCGGTAAAGTTCGGCGTGGAGGTGATCGAGAACAGCGTTTGTATAGTCGCCTCTCTGGGGAGCGGCCGAAATTACAGCCTCAAACGCAGTGTGGCATTCGTCGCTTGGCTTGGCACTTGCGCCAGTTGATGGCGGCGCAGATGGCGCTGATTGCGCGAGGGCGCTCGTTGAAACAGCAGCGTCAGTTAGAGTCAGTGACAATCCCATAAGACCAGATAACAGAAGGCCTGTTCTCATTTAAGTACTCCGGTTTTTTAAAAGATGAATGTTACTTGACGCTCGACGAGATCGTTGAAGGAAGTGAAGAGGTGATCGTGTCTGACGATGACTTGCTTCCACAACGAGCTACACAAAGTGCGAGGACCGCAATGCAGGTCAGGCTGAAAATCATTCTTTTGTTCTTCATCAAATGAATCCTTGCGTTGGAATTTAAGTCTGGGGTTACTCCGTTATTTTACGGGAATCAAACATGCATAGACAATGAGGCCGATAGGATCAGAAAGATCTGATGCCATGAAACCGTTGATGGCCAGCGGTGTCAAAAAAATGCCGGTGAATTTTATTTCAAGGTTGGTGTTAAATCGAAAATCCAAAGTAAACGCGCAATAACCTTGCTGAGGCTTCGGGCTTTAAATCATCATCGGCTGTTTTCTTTGTGATAATACCATCTTCAGTCTTCGTGATTTTGGCTGAGGACGCATAGACAGGCCAATAAATACCTACCCAGTCGCATCCGACGTTGAATGCGCTCCACTGCCATTGATTGCCAATAGAAAATCCGGGACCAATGTCCCAGTAAGCAATGTCATAGTGGGCTTCTTTTCCTGTGAAGGTTGATGTCAGGACGTCAAGAAATTCATTGCGCCCTGAGGTTTGACGGTGAAGCACACCAATGTTGGTGTAAAGGGTTGGACTCCAAAAGTTTTTCGAGCGGATCGCGCGTGCCCTGGACGTTCCAAAAAAGAAGGTGTCAGACTTCTCGTAATACGCCTCAATCAACCAATCCGGGTTGATGTGATATCCAGCCGAAGCAAACATTGCGATGCCATTGACGAACCCGACTCCTGTGTTGGCAGCAATCACGCGTCCATTCCGGTTCGATTGGATGGTGGAATTCCGCGAGGCATTTGCAGCAGGTTCTGCTGCACGCGCCTGTGTCGGCAGGAAGCTTCCGAAAAAGATCGTAGCCATAATTGTGGCCATCGTCGGAGCCTTGAATCTTAGGTTCGTAAACTTTTTGGTTAAATTCATTGGTGCTCCGGCCTGTTGAACGTCGCTTGTTGCAATTCTTGGTCTCATGTTTGCTTTGATGTCGCAAGGTTGAATCGGCTGGAGAAGCCGGTATGTCCTGCGGGGGAATAGACATGAGGTTGGATGGTTGGGTCGCGCTGTTTTTATGGGCGAACGGACTTACCGGATTCGCATCCTCGAATTTAGTGCTGATCAAAGGCGGCCGTTTCGAGATGGGATGCAGACACTGCAATCTTGAAGATGCCCTACCGCTGCATCAGGTGGAACTAAGCTCCTTTTGGATGGATCAGACTCCGGTTACGAATGCTCAATTCGGCGCTTTCGTCCGGCGTTCAAAATATTTGACCATGGCCCAGACGAAACCAAATCCAGCGGATTATCCCTCGGTACAACCTGAGTATCTTGTGGCCGGGTCTGCGGTTTTCTCCCCGCCTGGGTCTGCGGTGTCGCTGAATCACGCTCTGGCTTGGTGGAGATATGTTGAAGGTGCGAGTTGGCGTCACCCTGAAGGGCCTGCGACGAATATTGGTGGTCGTCTGGATCATCCGGCCGTTCATATCGCCTTCCCCGACGCTCAAGCGTATTGCGAAGAAACTGGCATGCGACTGCCGACGGAGGCTGAATTTGAGTACGCAGCACGCGGGGGCCTTGATGGAAAAAAATACGCGTGGGGTGATGAGCTTAAACCACGGGGAAAATGGGCTGCGAACATCTGGCAAGGGGAATTCCCCAGGAAGAATCTTGCCGAGGATGGCTATTCCGGAACGTCACCGGTGAGGGCGTTTCCATCGAATGGGTACGGACTTTACGACATGGGCGGTAACGTCTGGCAATGGACTTCTGATTGGTATCGGCCAGACACCTATCGGTTGGATGCGACCGCTGGCATCGTGCGCAATCCGCGGGGGCCGTCCACGAGCCATGACCCTTTCGATCCAGGGTCTTTGAAGCGAGTTCAGCGTGGAGGTTCCTTCCTTTGTAGCGACCATTATTGCACTCGTTATCTGGTTGGGTCACGGGGCAAGGGCGGCATAGACAGCGCTGGGTCCAATACCGGTTTTCGTTGTGTCAAAGATTTCAAATCGGATTCAGGTTCCAAATCAGGGAGGCATTGATGATTTCAAGAAAAATGCGCCTCATATCAGCCGGATCTTTGATTTCAGTTATTTCGCTCGCGGTTGCCGGATTGGCTTCACGCCCGGTTCGGGTGAAACCGCCGAATGTGCTGATTTTCTTGCTCGATGACGTCGGATTTGGCCATATCGGAGCTTTTGGCGGCCCGGTGAATACACCAAACATTGATCGCGTGGCAAAGATGGGCCTTCGTTTCAATAATTTTCACACAACATCCCTGTGTTCGCCGACACGGGCGGCCTTGCTCACCGGGCGAAACCATCACTCAGTCGGTAACGGAGTGATCACCGAAATCGCCACCAGCGATCCTGGCTATACGAGTCATATTCCGAAAAACAAATTTCCAATTGTCGAGGTTCTGCGAAACAGCGGCTATTCCACCGCTGCCTTTGGCAAGTGGCATAACACGCCCTTGGATCAGTTGAAGGGACCGCGAGCCGGACATGACCAGTGGCCGACCGACATTGGATTTGAACACTTCTACGGATTCATGGCTGGGGACGTGAGCCAGTGGGAACCAACCCTTTGGGACGACACAACCCCCATTGAGTCGCATGTGAAAAATACAAATTATCACTTTTCAGTGGATATGGCTGATCAGGCGGTCCGGTGGTTGGGCGTGCAGCGGGAGGCAAATCAAGAGAAGCCATTTTTCCTTTATTTTGCAACTGGGGCTGCTCATGCGCCTCCTGAGTACATCGCTAAATACAAGGGTCGGTTTGATCACGGCTGGGACAGGGTTCGTGAAGAAACCCTCGAGCGCCAAAAAGCATTGGGGGTAGCCCCTCCGTCAACGCAGCTGAGCGAACGACCAAAAGAAATTGCAAAATGGGACAGCTTGAGCTCAGAAGAAAAGCGCCTTTATTCTAGGATGCAGGAAACGTTTGCCGGCTATTTGGAGCATGCTGATGCTCAATTTGGCCGGGTTCTCACAGAGATTGAGCGTGCAGGAGATTTGGCGAACACGATCATTTTAATTACGTCGGATAATGGGGCGAGTGGTGAAGGCGGCTTGCATGGCAGCATCAACGAAAGTTTTATCTTCAATGGCATGGCGGATGATCTTGATTGGAATCTAGCCCATATCGACGAGATCGGAACCAAAACGACTTATAATCATTACCCGGCCGGGTGGGCGTTGGCGGGTAACACGCCATTTCGATATTGGAAACAGACGACCCATGAAGGTGGTGTCCACGATCCTATGATTCTTGCCTGGCCAAATCGGTTCAAGGAGCCAGGTGGGGTTCGAAGTCAATTCACACATGTGACAGATGTTGCGCCAACTTTGCTCGAACTGACTGGCGTGAAAATGCCGGAGGCGGTTCGGGGTGTTCTTCAGGCACCGATTGAGGGTACGAGTTTCGTCCGATCGATAAATGATGGAAGCGCGTTGGTTGAAAAAAAGATTCAGTATTTCGAAATGCTCGGCAACAGGGCTGTTTGGGTCGACGGATGGAAGGCAACCGCATTTCACGGGCGAATGCCTTGGAACACTGTGACCTCGAATCTTGATTTTCAGAGCGACAAGTGGGAACTTTTTAACCTCGCCGAAGATTTTTCAGAGGTAAACGATCTTGCTGCGAAATTTCCCGAAAAACTCGAAGAAATGAAGGTGATTTTTGATCGGGAAGCAAAAAAATATAACGTTTACCCACTGGATGATTCGACGTCCAACCGCATTGCCAGTACCTACCGCGATCTAGTCGCCGGGGTAACGCAGTTCAAGTACGAGCCGGGCGACATTCGGATTTCCGAAGCGGCATCGCCACCCGTCAAAAATAAATCTCACACGGTGACCGCTGACTTAAACGTCCCCGAGGGTGATGCTGACGGCGTTCTCGTGGCTTGCGGTGGCCGGTTTGGCGGCTATTCCCTTTACGTCCAGGGCAGGCGAGTTCATTACGTGCATAATTTTTTGGGACTGGCACTGTACGGCTTCAGTGCCAGTGAGGAACTCCCTGCAGGCTCTGTCACCGTCCGGTTCGAGTTTATCCGGACTGGTGAAAATCAGGGAAAGGGTGCGATCTTCTATGGTGACAAACTGGTGGGAGAGGCAAATATTCCGCGCACGGTGCCCAAGGCTTTTGGCATCGCGGATACGTTTGATGTAGGCGAGGATTCTGGTTCTCCCGTTACGGATACCTACGAATCACCATTTGTTTATCAAGGGAATCTGAAATCCCTGCGGGTGGATCTGATCGATAAGTGATCGGGGAGTGATCGGGCATGCAAGGATTCGGAGTGGCGGAGAGAGTGGGATTCGAACCCACGATACGCGTTAACGTATACTAGATTTCGAGTCTAGCGCCTTCAGCCACTCGGCCATCTCTCCTTTGGCGCCGTCGGCGAAAAAACTTTTGCAGCATTTCGCGACTTTCCGATTCCAGAACCCCGTGACTTACCAAAAAACGGTGGTTAAGGCGAGCGTCTTCGTGGATCCGGTAGAGGCTTCCACAGGCTCCCGCCTTGGCATCCATTGCGCCGAAAATAACCTCATCGACGCGGGATTGATAAATGGCACCTGCGCACATCAGGCATGGCTCGAGGGTCACGTATAGGGTGCAGCCCGAGAGGCGCCATGCTCCCAATGCGTCGGAGGCCTCTTCCATGGCCACAATTTCAGCGTGGCGGGTCGCTTGCCCTTCGATCTCCCTGCGGTTGTAGCCCCGGCCGATGATCTCGCCGTCCTTCACCACGACGGCCCCGACGGGAACTTCGCCGATGGTTGCTGCGAATTCTGCCAGCCTCAGAGCCTCAGTCATGTATGTCGTGTGAGTCATCATTGCGGTGGTCATTTAAGTCCTCAGTTCCCGTGAAACCATTGGCTGGCGCGGGTTCTAGCACGGGCAACGCATTGTGGCGAGCGATGTTCCCAAGGCGCCTCAGGCCGAGGTGGCCCATGAGCTCTTCCGGGGTTTTTCCCAGGGCTAGCTGGTGGCGGATTGCATGGTGGCGGAGCAGCTCCGAGTTCAGGGCTGAAACACCAATTTTATCGCCCAGTTCGTACATCACAAACTTGAGTCCATGGCGCGTCATGGTCGGGGTTGAAACTGCCGATTCCCGACCCTTGAACGAGATGAACATCCGGCTGATAACCCCGGGGCGCTGTGCCGACCACTCCCGGAACAAATTTCGATAGGCGTCCAAGGCGGCCGCGCTTTCCGGGCCCAGAATGATGGCGCGACCGCGATCGCCGGGGATGGACAGGCTACCCCAGACGGCCAAGTTGTCGTCCAGCATCAAGTCGGTCCAGACCAAGGTGATCAATTCGCTTGCCTTCAGTCCCTCGAAAGATAAAAGGCTCACAATGGCCCGGTCCCGGGCTGCTTTTATCGGCGGTGTGGTGGCCGAAGCCGCTTCAATCAGCATGGCCACATCTTCTTCGTCCAGTTGATCGGGGAGTCCGTCGTCCCTTGCTGGAAGCGGGACCAAATCAAACGGGGATTCCCGGATGACCTTGCGGTCAACAAGAAAACGGAAGTACTGACGAATGCCGATGATCGAACGTCGGACGGAATTTGTCCGCCCGTCGCAATCATGGCGCAAATAGTTTTCGTAGGCCAACAGGGTATCCGGTTCCAGATTCCCGAGGCGAAGTTTCTTTTCATGCATGAATTCAAGGAACCGGCTAGCATCCCGGGTGTAGGATTCAACCGTCGAGGGTTGCTTGCCCCGCAGTTTCAGGTTTGCCGGGAAATCGGCAAAGGCTAGCTTGCCGGTGGGGTCTGCAGCTACATTGTTAGTTTGATTTTCCATGCTTCCGCTATCGTTGCCTGACAGGGAGGGCCCGTCAACATGAGAATGTTGTGCAAGTATACCGTCGTCCTGACGATCTTATCGATTTGGGGTGGCTGGGCCTATGGCGTCACAAAGCCGAAATTTTCTCCCGGTTTGAATCACATCACGGTGATGGTAAACGGTGAAAAGACCGCAATTCAGGCCGAACAAACCTTGAGCACATATCGGGGCGATAGCATTGTTTTTGTGCAGGCGGAGTCCCGCGAGCCGGGGGTCAAGCCATCGACCCTTGCGATTGATTTGGAGGGTTTCCAGGCAGAACCTGGAAGTATCGATGGTCCGGGTGTGGACGATCGGGGGATTGATATCAATACCGGACTCCTCCAGGGCAAGTCATTCAAAGTGGCGGTCCGGTCTGGTGCCAGGTTGATCGGGCAAATCAAACTGGTTGTCGCGGATCCGCGGTTTGATTATGCGGTCATACGGGTGAATGGAAGTCCTGTGACTGTGGGGCCGGGCGGCAAACTTGATTTGCAGGCGGCAGACCAGATCAAGCTCGAAAGCGTGCGTTCAAACATTCCGGATCCATCCAAGGTTGAGGTTGAGGCTTCGGGAGGAGGCGCTTTGCGATTCAAGTATCGCGGTCGGGTTTTTGGTGAAATCCGTCTGCCTTTGAAGCGATCGGGAGTTGGCGCCCGTTGAGGAAATTTTTGAAAAAGACCCGCAAACGATTCATGGCACCAGGGCGCCGGCGCAGGTTTGTTGAAGTTCTAGCCATGGCCATTGCCGGGCTGACTCTGATTGCGACGGCGAGTCTTGAAACAAGGCTTTTCCAGCTCAGCGAAAATCTCTCCCGTAGCCGTCACTTCATTAGCACCGTCATCTACTTCGGGATTATCAACATAAACGTGGTGATGATCCTCGTTCTTAGTTTTCTTATTTTTCGCAACGTCGTGAAACTTCTGGTCGACCGGCGCCGGGGTGTTCTGGGGTCTAAACTCAAGACCAAGCTGGTTGCCATCCTTGCGTTCTTCGCTTTGGCTCCAACCCTTGTTCTTTTTTACGTCTCTACAGGATTCATCTCCCGAAGTTTTGATGAGTGGTTTTCTGAGCGAGTCCGCACGACCATGCAGGAAACCCGTGAAGCAGGTGCCAAAATTTACCGCCAGGATCAAAAGCGCCTGGAGGGCCTCGCCCGGATTGCCATTGAAAGGGTGCAGGCGAAACGTGCGGGTTGGGTGGCTGGAATGCCGGCCTGGAAACTCAACACGCACCGTCTCGATGGTTTTGAAGGCGAGTATGGAATCAAGTCCGTCACCGTAGTTGATCCGGGGGCATCGCTGCTCCGCGAGGTGAGCGGTAAATCCAGGCTGCGGGCCCCTGATATTTTTATTTCCGACAGCCTCAGCCGGTTCGTGGATGAGCCTGGTTTGGTTTCCACCAGCATGGTGGAGGCGGATGAAAGTCGCGATATCGTTCGTGGAATGGCGCCGGTTCGTGACCGGGACACCGGGGAACTTGCCGGAGCTGTCATCATCGAGGAATATTTCGAGACCAAGATCCTGAATAGCATCGAGACCATTCTTGCAGGATTTGCAGCCCTTCGTCCGGGGGCGCAGCTCATCCGGGTCAGCTTCCTGATTCTGATGGTGATGATGGTGCTGATGATTACTTTCGCGGCCGTCTGGTTGGGATTTTACGTTGCCCGGACCATCACCGGACCCATCCAAAATCTAGCTGAAGCCACGCGCGAGATCGCCCTTGGGAATTATGCCATTTCGATTGTGCCGAAGAATGATGATGAAATTGGCCAGTTGGTGCGCTCCTTTAATCAGATGGCCCGGGACCTTCGACGGCACAAGCAAGAAGTCGAAGCATCGCAGGCGACTCTCAGCAGGGCCAATGTGGAAATTGACCAGCGTCGACGTTACATGGAGGTGATCCTGAAAAACGTCAACACAGGCGTTATCGCCGTTGACCCTGAAGACCGGATCACGATTGTAAATCGTGCGGCCGAGCGCATTCTCGGGGTAGAGTCGGCCAAGGCGATCGGAAAACTTGCGCGCGAGGCCATCAGCCCACTTTTGTACGAGGATTTTTGGCGCCCGGTTGCGGCGCGCATAGGCAGGCATTCAACTTTTTCCGGGCAACTTGAGGTGGATACCGCTGGCAAGCCGGTCACACTGCTGGCTGAGGCGACGCGCGTCTATGACGACAACGGGGAAGATTGTGGGTCCATCGTTGTCTTCGACGATGCCACGGAACAAGTCAAGGCACAGCGCGTCGCTGCCTGGCGAGAGGTGGCTCGCCGTATCGCCCACGAAATTAAAAATCCAGTAACACCGATCAAACTTAGCGCTCAGCGATTGCTCCGGCGGTTCAATGAAAAATTCACTGGTGATGATCGGCAGGTTTTTGAGTCCTGCATCGATACGATCGTTGTTCAGGTGGATTCTTTGCGGGATCTCGTGAACGAATTCTCAAAATTTGCGAGATTGCCTTCGATTCAACCCCGGATGGGTAACATCAATGCCGTGGTTCTGGATGTCGTCAATCTTTACCGGATGAGCTATCCGGATGTGATTCTGGTGACGGAAGGTTTGAATGAGCTGCCGGACGTCCCGATTGACCGCGAACAGATGAACCGGGTGTTTGTTAATCTCATGACAAATGCCATTGCGGCATTTGAAGGCCTTGCGGAAAAGCCAAGGATTGAATTTACCTCTGATTTTCTCGAGCATGCGAATGCCGTACGGATTGTCGTGGCGGACCATGGTTGTGGAATTCCGGATGCCATAAAGGACCGGGTTTTGGAGCCATATTATTCAACGCGCGAAAGTGGCACCGGGCTGGGCCTTGCGATCGTGAGTCAGATCGTGTCTGATCACGGCGGCTATGTCAGGATTCAGAACACGGACCCGCGCGGCACCACGATTGTGATTGAGTTGCCGCTGGGGCGCGAGTTGGCCTTGACCCGTCAGGAGGAGCTAAGAAATGAGTGAGGCGAATTCCAAGCCAGTCGCATTGATCATCGACGATGAAATCAGTATTTGCCAGACCCTCGCAGGCATATTTTCGGATGAAGGCTGGTCCGCTGTTTACGCAATTTCTGGCCACGAGGGAATCCAGGCGTTCAAGAAATCCGCGCCAGATCTGGTTCTGCTTGATGTGTGGATGCCTGGCCTTGACGGAATTGAAACGTTGCAGCGCCTGAAGCAGCTGCGTGATGACATTCCCGTTGTCATCATGAGCGGTCATGGAACCATTGATACGGCTGTCAAATGCACGAAACTCGGTGCGTTTGATTTTTTGGAAAAGCCGTTATCCATGGAAAAACTACTGCCCATGATCGATCATGCCGTTCAAATGAACAAGCGGCGCAACGGCACCCTGCCGGATGGAGATCCTGCAGGGACGGCATCCGTGTTTGTCAGTGACAGTTCAGTTTCCGTAAAGCGTGGTGTTGAGACCGCCTTTCGCGGGGTATCTCCGACGACTGAAAATATTCGGCGGACGATTAACATGGTGGCGCCGCGCAATAGCTGGGTCCTGATCACGGGTGAAAACGGAACTGGCAAGGAAGTGGTTGCGCGTTGCATCCACAATGGAAGTTCACGCTCAGACAAGGCCTTTGTTGCGGTCAATTGTGCCGCAATTCCCGAGGAAATGATTGAAAGTGAGTTGTTCGGATATGCGAAAGGGGCTTTCACCGGTGCATTTGCGGCAAAGAAGGGTAAATTTGAACTCGCGCACTCCGGGACGCTTTTTTTAGATGAAATTGGCGACATGTCCCTGCGCACCCAGGCAAAAATTCTGCGTATTTTGCAGGAGCAACGTTTTGAGCGCCTCGGTGACAATAAAACACTGGAAGTTGATGTGCGCGTTGTGGCAGCCACCAACAAAGACTTGTTAAACGAGATCAAGGCAGGCCGCTTCCGTGAGGATCTTTACCGCCGGATTAACGTGATCCCGGTATATGTTGCGCCACTTCGCGAACGGCGTGAAGATGTTCCCTATCTGGTCGACTTTTTCCTGGATCAGTTGTCCTTTGAGCTAAAGGAGCCCCGTAAAATCCTGACGGATGATGCGTTTGAGATCCTCATGCATTATCCTTGGCCGGGCAATGTTCGGGAGCTGAAAAACCTGCTTGAACGTCTATGCATCATTGTTTTCGGTCAGGAAATCGATGCCATAGACTTGCCTGAGGCGATGGTGAGGCACGTGGAATCTGAGTCGCCGGCGGCGCGAGTTGTGTTGGCGTCAGGTGCGGTGGGATCCACCGCCAGTCTGCGTCAGGCAAAGTTGGATTTTGAGCGGTCTTTCGTGCTGGATCGACTTAATGAAAATCAAGGCAACATAAGCAAAACAGCCGAAGCGATCGGCATTGAACGCAGTCATCTGCACAAAAAACTCAAGATTTGGGGGGTTGATATGAAGAAGGTAAAGCTGGAATCATGAAAGCGCGCAGCTCTGGTTCAAGCGATGTTTTTCGCGTCGATGGCCTTGCCTCAGTTCTTGAGTACTTGCGGCATAAGCCAGCCATCGTGAAGGCCGTATATTGCACGGACGCAGTGGTGCGGGAGGCAGCTCCGCTCTTGCAGGAATTTGGCGTGGTTCCAAAGCGGTTTGTGCCACCCAAGGACGAGGTTCCGTCAGCGGGTCGCAATTCTCCAGTTTGGGCAGAGATAGCCCTTGAATCTCTGGATCAAGGCGATTTTTTTGCGAGGGTCCGCCAGCGCGAAAGCCAAAAGGAAGACCTGATTTTAGCCTTGGATCACGTGGTGGACCCACGAAATGTCGGGGCGATGGTCCGTACGGCGGCTTTTTTTGGGATCCGGGAGGTTTTGGTTCCGGAGCGTCGCCAGGCTCTGCTGGCAAATGCGTCGGTCAACACGGCTCAGGGGGGGTTCGCCCTTTGCGATCTGGTCGTTGTGGTAAATCTTGGGCGGACGCTCGAGGAATTGAAGGAACTTGGTTATTGGATCATCGGGGCCGATATGGGCGGTGAGACGATTGATGCCGTACGCGGTTCAAAATACGGGAAAGTGGTTCTGGTCATGGGTTCTGAGGAGTCTGGCCTTGCGCCTGGTATTCGCTCGAAGTGTGACCGGATGGTCAGTATCGCTGGAAAGGTGGGGGGGCTCGAGTCCCTAAACGTTTCCGTAGCGGCTGGAATCCTCATGCAACAGCTGGGTACAAGTCGTTGACTGATCTGTGCAGTTCTAGTATCACCCCACAGCATTCTTGGGGAAATTCTGTGCGCTGTCTTCAAAAACAGCGTCAGTACGAACGAAGGATGGAGCCTACGCTGGCGTAGCTCAATTGGTAGAGCAGCTGATTTGTAATCAGCAGGTTGCGGGTTCAAGTCCCATCGCCAGCTCCAAAAAGCTGGCTCCATGACCGTGTGGAAGATTCAGGAGGGGTGCCCGAGTGGCCAATGGGGACGGGCTGTAAACCCGTTGACGCAAGTCTTCGAAGGTTCGAATCCTTCTCCCTCCACCACTTCCTTCGGGAAGAAGTCTTTTAGTCGGTTGTGGCGTGAGTGTAGGTTCTGGTTGTTGGGCGGGAGTAGCTCAGTTGGTAGAGCATTAGCCTTCCAAGCTAAGGGTCGCGGGTTCGAATCCCGTTTCCCGCTCCAGAATGCCCAGGTAGCTCAGTCGGTAGAGCACGTCCTTGGTAAGGACGAGGTCACGGGTTCGAATCCCGTCCTGGGCTCCAGTAAACTTGCTTGCAGAATGAATTTGTACATTGTGTTTAGATTGTGATTGCGCCTTAATAAAGAACCTTTGCTTGAATCGTATTTGCGAGCAGAGCGCCATAGCCGGAGGAAGAAATGGCAAAAGAAAAGTTCCAGCGTAAGAAGCCCCACGTCAACATCGGTACCATCGGTCACGTTGACCACGGCAAAACCACATTGACCGCTGCGATCACCAGAGTGATGGCAGCTGCTCACGGCGGCACAGCCATGGCGTTTGACCAGATCGACAAGTCGCCGGAAGAAAAAGCGCGCGGTATCACCATTTCGACCTCGCACGTCGAGTACGAATCCAAAGAGCGCCATTATGCTCACGTCGACTGCCCGGGCCACGCTGACTATGTGAAGAACATGATCACCGGCGCCGCTCAGATGGACGGAGCGATTCTGGTTGTTAGCGCAGCGGACGGACCGATGCCACAGACACGCGAGCACATCCTGTTGGCTCGTCAGGTTGGCGTGCCGCGGATCGTTGTGTTCATGAACAAGTGTGACATGGTTGACGATTCCGAGCTTCTCGATCTCGTCGAAATGGAAGTTCGCGAACTGCTTAGCACCTACAAATTCCCAGGCGATGAAACCCCGATCATCCGTGGTTCCGCTTTGAAAGCCCTCGAATCTGGTGACCCAACCAGCGAGTGGGGCTCTAAAATTGTCGAGCTGATCGCAGCTTGCGACAGCTACATTCCGCTGCCAGAGCGCCCGGTTGATCGTCCGTTCCTCATGCCGATCGAAGACGTGTTCTCGATCTCTGGTCGTGGAACGGTTGTGACTGGTCGTATCGAGCGCGGGATCGTCAAGGCTGGCGACGAAATTGAGATTGTCGGCGTGAAAGCTACCACCAAGACGGTATGTACTGGCGTCGAGATGTTCCGTAAACTGCTGGACGACGGTCGCGCTGGCGACAACTGCGGTATCCTCTTGCGCGGCACCAAGCGTGAAGAAGTTGTTCGCGGTCAGGTTCTTGCAAAGCCGGGTTCCATTACCCCGCACAAGAAGTTCAAGGCTCAGGTTTACGTTCTGACCAAAGAAGAAGGCGGTCGTCATACCCCGTTCTTCAAGGGTTACCGTCCTCAGTTCTATTTCCGTACCACTGACGTGACCGGCTCGATCAAGCTGCCGGACAATGTCGAGATGGTTATGCCGGGAGATAACATCGCCGTGGAAGTTGAGCTTCTCACGCCGATCGCTATGGATACGGAGCTTCGCTTCGCAATCCGCGAAGGCGGCCGTACCGTTGGTGCCGGTGTTGTTGCTGAGATCATCGAGTAACAACAATATCTAATGTTTTTGTTTCAAGGACCCCGCATCTGACCTGGCTATAAAGGTTAGGGCGGGGTCTCGGTCACAAAGGAAGGCGAGTAGCTCTAACGGTAGAGCGGCGGATTCCAAATCCGTAGGTTGTGGGTTCGAATCCCACCTCGCCTGCCAGTTTTCATCAAGTTAAGGGTGCCGACGTGCAAAAAGACGACTCAACCTGGCTGAATATTGCTCTTGCTGGCTTTGGACTTTGTGTTGCGCTTGTCGTCTGGAAGGGTTTTACCGCTCTTTCTTTGAGCTACGGTTGGACGGAGCGATTTGAGGCATGGTTGCCTGCAGCGCTCGTGATCGGGAGCCTGTTTGTTGGTGGAGTCGCTGTCTGGTGGCTTCGCGCAGACGCTGGGCGCAATGAATACTTCCTGAGTTGCATTGGGGAGTTGCGTAAGGTGTCTTGGCCGAGTATGGATGACACGCGCAAGATGACGATGATTGTCTGCGTTGTTGTGGTGATTTTTTCAATCATCTTGACGGTGTTTGATGTGATTTGGGCGCGCTTGCTCAAAATGCTGATCGTATAGATTGAGTCGAATAGAAGAAGAGGCGTTTAAGGTGAATGTCATGACCGCTACCAAAAAATGGTACGTCGTCCATACTTACTCTGGTTTCGAAGAGAAGGCTCGTCAGGGTCTGCTCGAGAGAATCAAGCTGCTTAAGATGGAAGAAAAATTTGGCCAGATATTCGTTCCGCGGACAGCCACCGAGCAGGTGCTGAAGAGCGGAAAGAAAAAGCGCGTCGAAAAGACGTCGTTTCCCGGGTACATCCTGGTCGAGATGACTTTTGGCGACGACACCAGCCTATTGGTTCGGGAAACCCCTAAAATCACAGGTTTTGTTGGTAATGCAAGGACGCCGCGGCCGATTTCTGATCAAGAAGTCCTGCGCCTGACATCGCCTGAGGCGATGGCGGAAGCGGCTCGCAAGGTTGTATCTCAGATCGAATTTGAGAAAGGTGAGACGGTCAAGGTCAAGGACGGACCGTTTACGAACTTTGATGGTGTGGTGGATGAGGTTCGTCCTGACAAGATGAAACTCCGCATTCTGGTTAGCATTTTCGGCAGGGAAACCCCGGTCGAGCTTGACTACATCCAGGTCGAAAAAAGCGTTAAGTAGAAATTTAAAAATTAGCCCTTCAAAATCGTTGACACGCGAAAGCGTTTCCCGTACACGATGGGGCTCTTCATATAAAGACTAGAGACGGGAAGCCGTTTTTAGGAGGCATCAGTGGCAAAGAAAGTAGTCGGACTAATCAAGCTTCAAATCCCTGCAGGCAAGGCGAACCCGTCGCCTCCAGTTGGCCCGGCTCTCGGTCAGCGCGGTGTCAACATCATGGCATTCTGCAAGGAATTTAACGCCCGGACTCAGAAGCAGGTTGGTGACAATCTGCCGACGATCATCACGGTCTACGCGGACAAGTCATTTTCGTTCATGACGAAGAGTCCACCCGCTTCGGACATGTTGAAGAAGGCTGCCAAGATCGAGAAAGGTTCCTCAACGCCGAGCAAGGCGACTTGTGGAACGGTCACGATGGCAAATGTGAAAGAAGTCGCTAAGGCGAAGATGGCAGATCTCAATGCGTTCACTGAGAAGTCTGCGATTAACACGATCCTTGGCTCAGCTCGCAGCATGGGTCTTCAGGTAATCGATTAACGTTTACACATAGTAGGAGAGTGGACATCGGTGTCTGCTCGGTCGAACTACGGAGAATGATATGACAACCAGAGGCAAAAAGTATCGCCTTGTCGCCGAGAAAGTGGATCGCAACAAGCAGTATCCCCTTGATGAAGCGGTGGCACTCCTCAAAGAAGTTTCATACGCGAAGTTTGATGGTACGGTAGATCTGGCCATTAATCTCGGTGTGGATCCCCGTCACGCAGACCAAAACGTCCGTGGCACTACGCCACTCCCGCATGGTCTTGGTAAAACCGTCCGCATCGTTGTGTTCGCAAAAGGTGACGCTGCCATTCAGGCATCGGCAGCTGGGATCGAGCATGTTGGTGGTGATGACCTTGCCTCCAAAATCGCCGGCGGTTGGCTTGAATTTGATCAAGTGGTAGCTACCCCGGACATGATGGGCGTGGTTGGAAAGCTTGGTCGGGTCCTCGGTCCTCGCGGTCTGATGCCAAACCCGAAATTAGGTACGGTTACTTTTGAAGTAACGAAAGCCATCAATGAGTTGAAGGCTGGTCGTACCGAGTTTAGGGTCGATAAGGCTGGCATCGCGCATTGTCCGGTGGGCAAGGCTGCGTTTCCAGTGGACAAGTTGGCGGACAACATTCGCGCTGTGCTGGATGCAGTGTTAAAGGCGAAGCCTTCAACTGCCAAGGGTATGTACCTTAAAAAAATCAGCGTTTCCTCGACCATGAGCCCGGGTATTAAAATTGACCCGGCGCCATTCCGTGGTTGATTGATCGGTCTATAGGAAGAGGAAGGGAATCGAACCATGGCTATGGATCGTGCACAAAAAGCGGCGCTAAGAGACAGTCTCGCAGAGCGCTTTGAAAAAGCTAGCGGAGCAGTTATTGCTGAGTACCGCGGCTTGACGGTGGCTGACCTGACCGAGTTGCGCGTGAAGCTTCGCGCTGCCGGTGCGGAATTCAGGGTTCTCAAGAACCGGGTCGCCAAAAAAGCAATTGAAGCCAAGTCGCCGAAGACAGCGGCCATCCTTAAGGACATCAAGGGTCCGATTGGTTTGGTCCTGATCAGCGGAGATTTTGCAGCAGCGACGAAGTCGTTGCTGGAATTCGGCAAGGATCGTGGTGAGAAGTTTAAGGTCACTGCTGGCGTCATGGATGCTATGCGGGTGACGGCGGACGATCTCAAGGCGATCTCAGAGTTGCCAAGCAAAGGGGTGCTTCTCGGGCGGATCGTTGGAACATTGGTATCGCCACATCGTGGCCTGCTGACTGTTTTGAACGGCGTACCACGGAGCTTGGTGCAAGTGATCAATGCAATCAAAGAGACGAAGAACGCATAATTAATCTTCCGGTCTTAAAAGGACGGAAGTGCTCTAGGAGGAAGACCCATGTCAGCCGTAACAAAAGAACAAGTAATCCAGTTCCTGGAAAACCTCACGCTGCTCCAAGCTGCTGAGCTCGTGAAAGAACTCGAGACCAAGTTTGGCGTTAGTGCTTCTGCCCCGATGGCAGTTGCTGCAATGCCAGCTGGTGCTGCTGCTGCTGCTGAAGAACAGACCGAGTTCACGGTTGTTCTTAAGGACTGTGGCGCAAACAAGATCAACGTGATCAAGGAAGTTCGCACGATTACTGGTCTTGGTCTGAAAGAAGCCAAAGATCTCGTTGAAGGCGCGCCGAAGACTGTGAAAGAAGGCGTGAGCAAAGAAGAATCGGCTAAAATCAAGGACGTCCTTGAAAAAGCCGGTGCAAAAGTCGAAGTTAAGTAACTTTCGCCCAGCGGCGCGGCCGCTGGTGTTGAGTGGTTGTGATGGCTGCCCGAGCACGATCAACCAGTTTAGCATCAGCGGCCTGCTCGCAGGACGGCTAAGGTTGCTTAACAGAATACCCCACGAGCTGGTGCTTGTTGGGGTCTCGTCGCTTGATGTTCTTTTGATCCCTGTTCTAAGGAGTGCCTGATGACCTCCCTGGCTGCGAGTTTCACCCGGCCTAGAAAAAGTTTTGCGAAGATCCCGTCTTCGGTCGATCTTCCATATTTAATTGAAATTCAAAAGACGAGTTACAACCAGTTCCTCCAAGCTGAGATTGAACCGGGTAAGCGGAAAAACGTTGGCCTCGAGTCAGTGTTTCGCTCTGTATTTCCGATTCAGGACTTTGCAGGTACGGCTTCGGTTGAGTTCGTCAGTTATTCATTTGAGGAGCCCAAATACACAGTCGACGAATGTCGCCAGCGCGGGATGAGCTTTGCGGCTCCCCTCAAGGTGATCATTCGCCTTGTGGTGTGGGATGTCGATAAAGATACGGCTGTGAAGAGCATTCGCGACGTGAAAGAGCAGGAAGTTTACTTTGGTGAACTTCCGCTGATGACCAGCGATGGTACATTCATCATCAACGGCACCGAGCGTGTTGTTGTTTCTCAGCTTCACCGTTCTTCTGGCGTGTTCTTTGATCATGACAAGGGACGCAATAGCGCATCCGGCAAACTACTTTACACGGCTCGGGTCATTCCTTACCGCGGTAGTTGGTTGGACTTGGAATTCGATGCGAAAGACATGCTGTATGTCCGCATTGACCGGCGTCGTAAATTGCATGCGACGATCCTCCTTCGCGCGCTCGGTTTCACCGAAGAGCAGATGCTTGACTATTTCTACAGCAAGGAAACGGTCCGCATCCGTGAAGGTCAGTTTGAAAAGAAACTGAACTTTGACCTCCTCCGTGGTCAGCGTGCATCTTCGGACATCGTGGACCCGGAGTCGGGTAAAGTATTCGTAAAGCGCAACCGCCGCATCTCGGTAGGCGCGATCCGGCAGATGCAACAAGCGGGCCTTGAGTATCAGACTCTGGCCGCCGAAGATCTCGTTGGTAAAATTGCCGCGCAGAATATTACGGCAAAAGATGAGACAGTGCTCGTTCCGCTCAACGGTGAGTTGACCGAAGAAAGCATGTTGGAAATCGTTAAAGCCGGTGTCAAGTCTTTCGAGATTCTCTTTATTGACAACCTCAACGTTGACTCTTCATTCCGCAACACCCTTGTGGCGGATAAGATTCCCAACGGTGAGAAGGGGCGTCAAGAAGCGATCCTCGAGATCTATAAACGCCTGCGTCCTGGTGATCCTCCATCGATCGAGCCTGCGCAGACTCTCTTTGATAATCTCTTTTTTAACGCTGACCGCTACGACCTTAGTGCTGTCGGTCGTTTGAAGTTGAACGAACGTCTTGGTTTAGATCTTCCGCTGGAACAGCGCACGCTTACCAAGGAAGATATTCTCCGGACGATTGAGTATCTGCTTAAGCTGAAAAACGGCGATGGCGACATCGACGACATCGATCACTTGGGCAACCGCCGCGTTCGCGCGGTGGGTGAACTGCTTGAAAATCAGTACCGGATTGGCTTGCTCCGGATTGAGCGTGCGATCCGGGAACGCCTCCAATTGCAGGATGTCGATACCCTCCTTCCGCATGACTTCATCAACAACAAGCCGGCATCGGCTGTGGTGAAGGAGTTTTTCGGAAGTTCGCAGCTGAGCCAGTTTATGGATCAGACCAACCCGCTGTCTGAAGTGACGCACAAGCGTCGCCTTTCGGCCCTTGGACCCGGTGGTTTGAGTCGTGAGCGCGCGGGATTTGAAGTCCGCGACGTGCACCCGACACACTACGGTCGTATTTGCCCGGTCGAGACCCCTGAAGGTCCGAACATCGGACTGATTGCATCGTTGGCTTCCTATGCCCGCGTCAATGAGTACGGTTTTATTGAGACGCCCTATCGCGATCTCAAGGAAAAAGATTCGAAGAAGGCTGTCCGTTACTACACGGCATCGGAAGAGCATCGCGATCATGTGATCGCGCAGGCGGCTCCGGCCGGAACCCACAAGCCGGATGATTTCATGGCGGCCCGTCGCCGCGGCGAAAGCGAAATCGTGCGCGCCGAAGAAGCGGACTTGATGGACGTTGCAACAAACCAGTTGGTTTCGATTGCAGCCTCTCTGGTTCCGTTCCTTCAGAATGACGATGCCAACCGTGCCCTCATGGGTGCGAACATGCAGCGTCAGGCTGTGCCTTTGATGAAGACCCGTGCTCCTCTTGTGGGCACTGGGTTGGAGCGTATCGTTGCCCGCGACTCGGGAGCCACCGTGGTGGCGCGTCGTGAAGGTGTGGTTGTTGCGGTGGATGCTGAGCGGATTGTCGTCAAGACAACTGAGGCAGAATCGGCCAGCGACGTCACAGAAGTCGGCGCGGACGTTGATATCTATAACCTTCAGAAATACAAGCGTTCGAATTTGGATACTTGTATCAACCAGCGACCTATCGTCGTGAAGGGAGAAACCGTCAAGAAAGGCGACATTATCGCTGACGGATTCGCGACCGAGATGGGTGAGCTTGCTCTTGGTCAGAACGTGACCGTGGCATTCATGCCTTGGAGTGGATACAACTTCGAGGACTCCATTTTGATCAGTGAGCGTGTGGTGAAGGAAGATCTTTTCACCAGTGTTCACATCCAGGAATTTGAATGTATTTCCCGTGACACCAAACTCGGTGCCGAGGAAATTACGGGTGACATTCCAAACGTCGGTGAAGAGGCTCTGGCAGATCTCGATACGTCCGGCATCATCCGGATCGGTGCAGAAGTTAAGCCCGGAGATCTGATGGTCGGTAAGATCACGCCGAAGGGCGAGACTCAATTGACCCCTGAAGAGAAGCTCCTGCGGGCTATTTTCGGTGAAAAGGCTGGCGACGTTCGCGATACGTCACTGCGGGTTCCCCCTGGAGTCGTTGGTACTGTGATTGGCGCCAAAGTCTTCGCACGAGCAGGAGCAGAGAAGGATGACCGTAGCCTCCAAATCGAAGAGCAGGAAATTGCGAAACTTCGCAAGGACGAGGCGGACCGGATTGCCATCATCAAGGATTCTGCTGCAGGTAAGATCGTCAAGATCTCTTCCGGCGAGTCTCTTGTTGCGGACATTAAGGACAAGTCGGGTGAAATCGTCGCCAAAAAGGGTGCGACGCTTGACGAGTCTCTTTTCGCGACGCTGGATTACATCCACTGGGATCATCTTGCCGTCAAGAACGCGGAGAAGAACGGCCTCCTTCGCAAAGCACTCGAAAACCTTCGCGAGAAGGTGAATCTGATCAAGTACATGACCGAAGAGCAGATCAAGAAAGTTCGCAAGGGCGATGAGCTGCCGCCGGGCGTGATTAAAATGGTAAAGGTCTATGTTGCCATCAAGCGGAAGCTTGCAGTTGGTGACAAGATGGCCGGTCGCCACGGTAACAAGGGTGTTGTTTCCCGGATTCTTCCGGAAGAAGACATGCCGTTCCAGGAAGACGGTCGTCCGGTTGACGTGGTTTTGAACCCGCTGGGTGTTCCTTCCCGTATGAACGTCGGTCAGATTCTGGAAGTACACTTGGGCGCCGCAGCGAAAGCTATCGGTGAAAAGCTCAACCGCATCGTTGACGAAGTCAATAGCCGTGAAAACCTTGAAAAGTTGATTCTTGGCATTTGGGACGACGCGGAAGTCCGGTCTTTCCTGAAGTCGAGCTCCGACGATGATCTGCGCCGGTTTGTTCGCAAGTACCGTGAAGGTGTGCATTTTGCGAACCCGGTGTTTGATGGTGCCAACGAAGCTGAAATTCGCGGACTCCTTGAGTTGGGCGATGTGTCGGCTAAAGGTCAGGTCGACCTTTATGACGGTCGTACCGGTAATAAGTTCGACAACAAGGTCACGGTTGGCGTCATGTACGTGCTGAAGCTGCACCATTTGGTTGACGAGAAGATTCACGCCCGTTCGATTGGTCCTTACTCGCTCGTGACTCAGCAGCCGCTGGGTGGCAAGGCGCAGTTTGGTGGCCAGCGTCTCGGGGAGATGGAAGTCTGGGCCATGGAAGCTTACGGTGCGGCATACACGCTCCAGGAGTTCCTGACGGTGAAATCCGATGACGTTCTTGGTCGTACACGCATGTACGAGTCGATCGTCAAGGGCCAGAACATGATGACCCCGGGCTTGCCCGAGAGCTTCAACGTTCTGGTGAAGGAACTGCAAAGTTTGGGCCTCGATGTCAATCTTCTGAAAAAAGATGGTCAGGAAATGACGCTCGATGGTCTCCTTCAACAACAGCCAGTGCAGTAAGAAAGCGGGGCGATTACCTTGAGAGACTTACTGAATTTTTTTGATAAGCCTACCGATCCGTTGAACTTTACGGCCATCAAGATTTCTTTGGCATCGCCAGAGAAGATCCGTAGCTGGTCGTATGGCGAAGTTAAAAAGCCAGAAACCATCAATTACCGGACATTCAAGCCGGAACGTGATGGTCTCTTTTGCGCCAAGATCTTCGGGCCAGTGCGCGACTTTGAGTGTATCTGCGGCAAGTATAAGCGCATGAAGCACCGTGGTATCGTGTGCGACAAGTGTGGTGTCGAAGTCATTCACTCCAAAGTTCGGCGTGAACGCCTTGGTCACATTAACCTTGCAACTCCCGTTGCTCATATTTGGTTCTTGAAGTCGCTCCCTTCCCGTATCGGCGCCATTTTAGATATGGCTCTAAAAGACGTGGAGCGGGTGCTTTATAGTGAATCCTATGTGGTTTTGGATCCCGGCAACGTCGATCAAACTGCGCTAAAAGTTGGCCAAATCCTCAGTGATGACGAGTACGAGCGTCTTCTGAGTGAATTGGGCAATGGTGCGTTCCGTGTGAGCGTCGGGGCGGAAGCGATTCAGGAACTCCTGGGAGCTCTTCGGATCGAAGATCTCGCGGGCGAACTGCGGGAAGACCTCGCTGTCAGCACATCAGAAGCCGGTCGCAAGAAGTTGCAGAAGCGTCTGAAAGTGATCGACGCCTTTAACCAAAAGGACGAGAGCGGCGAGTTTCACGCCAAGCCACAGTGGATGATGCTGAGCGTTATTCCTGTACTTCCTCCGGATTTGCGGCCTCTTGTGCCTCTCGATGGCGGTCGCTTTGCAACGTCCGATCTTAACGATCTTTACCGTCGCGTGATCAACCGGAACAACCGCTTGATTCGCCTGATGGAACTGAATGCTCCGGACATTATCATTCGCAACGAAAAGCGGATGCTCCAGGAGTCGGTGGACGCCCTGTTTGACAACGGTCGTCGCGGGAAGGTTTTCACAGGCCCGAACAAGCGTCCGTTGCGCTCCCTGTCAGACATGCTGAAGGGTAAGCAAGGTCGTTTCCGTCAGAACCTTCTCGGCAAGCGTGTCGACTATTCCGGTCGGTCTGTGATTGTCGTGGGCCCTGATTTGCGTCTGCACCAGTGCGGTTTGCCGAAAAAGATGGCGATCGAGCTGTTCAAGCCATTCCTTTACAACAAGCTCGAAGAGCATGGCATCGTATCGACGATCAAGAGCGCCAAGAAGCTGGTTGAAAAAGAGCGTCCAGAAGTTTGGGACTGCTTGGAAGAAGTGACGAAAGAGCATCCAGTGCTCCTCAACCGCGCTCCGACCCTGCACCGTCTCGGTATTCAGGCGTTTGAGCCGGTATTGATCGAAGGCAAGGCCATTCAGCTGCACCCTCTCGTCTGCTTCGCGTTCAACGCAGACTTTGACGGTGACCAGATGGCCGTCCACGTTCCACTGTCTGTCGAAGCTCAGATGGAAGCCCGTGTTTTGATGATGTCGACGAACAACGTCCTCAGCCCGGCATCCGGTACCCCGGTGATCGTGCCAACGCAGGACATTGTTCTCGGGATCTACTATCTGACCCGTGAAGATATTGGTGCAAAAGGTGCCGGCAAAACCTTCTCCTCGATCGAGGAAGTTCGTGCGGCATACGATCATAATGAAGTGGATCTTCAGGCTCCAATTATGGTTCGATTGCGTAATCAGCGCATGGAAACCACGGTCGGTCGTGGACTTCTCTCTGAGATCCTTCCAGACGAAGTTCCGTTTGAAATGATCAACAAGACTCTTGGCAAGAAGCAGTTGGCGCATCTGGTCAATATCACGTTCCGGATCTGTGGGCCGAAGCGCACTGTGTTGCTGGCCGATGCCCTTCGGTCGATGGGATACCGTTATTCCACGAAGGCTGGTCTTTCGATCGCCATCAACGACATGGTAATCCCTGCAGGAAAGCAGAAGCTGCTTGCCGAAGCTTACGAAGAAGTTAAAAAAATCAAAGAGCAGTACTCCGAAGGTCTCTTGACCGAAGGCGAACGCTACAACAAGGTCATCGACATCTGGGCTAAAGTTACAGAAAATATTGCGGAAGACATGTTCAGCAATATTTCCCACATGGACCGCAAGGACCACAAGGGCGTCAACAAGCGCGTCCCGAGTGTGAACTCCATCTTTATGATGGCGGATTCAGGCGCCCGGGGTTCTGCTCAGCAGATTCGTCAGTTGGCTGGTATGCGTGGTTTGATGGCCAAGCCGTCCGGTGAGATTATTGAGACTCCGATTACTTCCAACTTCCGTGAAGGGTTGTCGGTTCTTGAGTATTTCACATCGACCCACGGTGCGCGTAAAGGTCTGGCCGATACGGCCCTCAAGACCGCAAGCTCGGGTTACCTCACGCGTCGTCTCGTGGATGTGGCGCAGGATGCCATCATCAGTGAGCCGGATTGCGGTGCTACTGACGGGATCAGCCTCACTCCGCTGCGTGAAGGTGCGGATGTCCGTGAATCCCTTGGTGAACGGGTTCTTGGTCGCGTGATTTTGGAAGATATCATCAATCCGCAAAGCCAAACGGTCATCGCTAAGATGGGGACTTTGCTCGACGAAGACCTGTGCAAGGCAATTGACGAAGCTGGCGTTGAGACGGTGAAGATCCGCTCCGTTCTGACCTGTCAGGCAGCACGCGGAACCTGCGGCGCTTGTTACGGGCGTGATTTGGCCTCCGGACGCTTGGTTAATGCTGGTGAGGCGGTTGGCGTTATTGCTGCTCAGTCCATCGGTGAACCAGGTACCCAGCTCACCATGCGTACGTTCCACTTCGGCGGAACGATTACGCACAAGGTTGAAAAGAGCACAATTGACAGTCGATTCTCTGGTCGCGTCAAATTCAACAACATTCGCCACGTCACAAGTCGCGAAGGGCAATTGGTAGTTTTGACTCGTAACGGGGACATTCAGGTTCTGGATGAAACTGGAAAAGTTAAAGAGACATATCCGATCGTTTATGGCTCAGTCCTTCTTGTGAAGGAGGCTCAATCAGTAGCGGCAGGTGCTCGTCTGGCTGAATGGGATCCGTTCGCAGTGCCTATCGTTTCCGAATTTGCCGGTCGCATTCGTTACTCTGACCTCAAGGAAGGTCAGTCTCTCGATGAGCGTACGGATGATGTAACGTTCATGACTCGTAAGGTAGTGACCGATGCAAAGGGCACCAACCTGAAGCCTGCCATCGAGATCATCGGTGAAGGCGACAAACGCGCGATCCGTTACGGCTTACCCGTCGGTGCGATGTTGGCGATGGAAGACAATTCGGTTGTGGCTCCTGGCGATATCATTGCCAAGATCCCGCGTGAGACGACGAAGACCAAGGATATTACCGGTGGTTTGCCGCGGGTAGCGGAGCTTTTTGAAGCCCGTAAGCCAAAAGACATGGCCATCATGGCTGACCGGGATGGGACAATTGAGTTCGGAGCCGACACCAAGGGTAAGCGTAAGCTGATCATCAAAGGTGTCGACGGAACGGACAAGGATTACGCCATCCAAAAAGGTCGCCACGTGATTGTGACTGAGGGCGACTACGTCCGGAAGGGTGAGTTTTTAGTCGATGGTTCAGCGAATCCTCATGAAATCCTTGAGGTTTTGGGTCGAGTTGCTTTGGCCCGGTACCTGGTGGACGAGATCCAGGAGGTCTATCGCCTCCAGGGTGTGAAGATTAACGACAAGCATATCGAAGTTATCGTGCGTCAGATGCTCCGGCGGGTCAGGGTTGTCGACCCTGGTGATAGCCAGTTCCTGCCAAACGAGCAGGTCGAGCGCGTCGAAGTCGATGACGAAAACAAGAAGTTGGTCCTCGATAGCAAGAAGCCGGCAACGTGGGAACCAGTGCTGCTGGGTATCACCAAAGCTTCTTTGTCGACCGAGAGTTTCATTTCGGCTGCCTCCTTCCAGGAGACGACGAAGGTGCTCACGGAGGCGAGTATCAACAGTAAAATCGATCACTTGCGCGGCTTGAAAGAGAACGTGATCATGGGTCGCTTGATTCCTGCCGGTACGGGTGCGTCGTACTACCGGAATCTGAAGGCCGTTGTTCATGGACAGGAAAATGCTCGCGCAGGTCACGCTGCAAATGAAGCGTTGGAGGTTGCCCACCAGTAATTGCTGGGGGGTAGCCAAGGGCCCTGATTCACTGTTGCAATCAGGGCGGCGCTTTGGTAGGAAACGGAACCCGCGTACGGTCATGACGCCGGTCCAGAAGTTTAAGGAATAGGGTTACATGCCAACGATTAACCAGTTAATTGCAAACGGACGCCAAGTTCAGAAGGCGAAGACGAAATCGCCAGCTCTAAAGAGCTCGCCGATGCGTCGCGGAGTCTGCGTCCGTGTTTACACGACCACCCCAAAGAAGCCTAACTCGGCTCTCCGTAAGGTTGCCCGTGTTCGTTTGACCAACGGTGTGGAAGTCACGTCGTACATCGGCGGTGAAGGCCACAACCTCCAGGAACACTCTGTAGTGATGGTTCGCGGCGGCAAAGTTAAAGACTTGCCGGGTGTACGTTATCACTGTGTCCGTGGCGGGCTCGACTGTGCAGGCGTAAATGCCCGCCGTCAGGGTCGCAGCAAGTACGGCGCCAAGAAACCAAAAGCAGCTAACTGAGATTAGTGGGAGACTCGCATGGCTCGCCGCCGGCAAATTGAAAAACGTGTGATCCTTCCGGATCCGAAGTACAAAGATATCCTCGTCACCAAGTTCATCAACGGCATGATGTACGATGGCAAGAAGACCGCTGCTGAGAGCGCGTTTTACGGTGCCCTTGATTTGATCGAAGGCCGTGGCCCACAAGGTCTTGGCACCTACAAAAGCACGCTGGAACTTTTCCGCGCAGCAGTGGACAATGTTCGTCCACTGCTCGAAGTGAAGTCCCGTCGCGTTGGTGGGTCCAACTACCAGGTGCCAGTTGAGGTTCGCCCTGAACGCCGTCAGGCTTTGGCGATCCGCTGGCTGGTGGAGTTCTCCCGTAGCCGCGCAGGAAAAAGCATGGGTGAGCGTCTTGCAAACGAGCTGATTGATGCTGCCAATAAGCGTGGCGGAGCAATCAAGCGTCGGGAAGACGTTCACAAGATGGCAGAGGCCAACAAGGCTTTCGCTCACTTCCGCTGGTAAAATCGAGACAGGTTGCGTTCAGGGTTCGCTCTCGCGCAGCCTCAATACAGACCCAGATGTTAGCCTTTTTGGCGCGTCTGGGTTTTTTATGATCTTCTGCTAGGTGCAACGTCGATGGCACTCGATCAATCATCCCTGCGTAATATCGGTATCATGGCCCACATTGATGCGGGTAAGACAACGACCACAGAGCGCATCCTTTATTACACGGGCAAGATTCACAAGATCGGCGAAGTTCACGAAGGCACAGCGACGACCGACTGGATGGTCCAAGAGCAAGAGCGCGGTATCACCATCACGGCCGCCGCTATTTCTTGCCGCTGGCGGAATCATCAGATCAATCTTATCGATACTCCAGGACACGTTGATTTCACGATTGAGGTGGAACGATCCCTCCGGGTTTTGGATGGGGCAGTTGCCGTTTTTGACGGGGTCTCCGGAGTCGAGCCACAGTCGGAGACCGTCTGGCGTCAGGCGGATAAATATAAAGTTGCTCGAATAGCCTTTATCAACAAGCTGGATCGCGTCGGGGCTGATTTTCCTGCATCGGTGGAGTCGATCCGTACGCGTTTGGCCTCCAACCCGGTTCCTTTTCAAATTCCCATTGGTGCTGAGGAGAACTTTCGGGGCGTGATTGATCTGGTCCGCATGAAGGCGCTCCTTTGGCCGGACGCCGGCAAGGATCGTGGTGAGAATTTTGAATCGGCTGATATTCCTGCAGAATTGAAGGAAGAAGCGCTTCTGGCCCGCGAGACCCTGATCTCCTCCCTCGCCGACGTTGACGACTCGATTGCTGAAAAATACCTCGAGGGCATTGAACCCGAGTTGGCTGACGTCATTGCAGCAGCCCGGCGGGCAACCATTTCGTTCAAGATCGTTCCGGTTTTTTGTGGAAGCGCATTCAAGAACAAAGGCATTCAGCCCCTTTTGGATGCGATCATAGATTATTTGCCATCGCCTCTGGATGTTACTGCGGTCAGTGGTTTTAGTGCTGACGATAAAGAGACAGTCATCGTCCGGAAGCGAGACGTGTCAGAGCCGTTTTCAGGTATCGCCTTCAAGATAATGAACGATAATTTTGTCGGACATGTTGTGTTTGCTCGCGTGTATTCGGGCAAGTTGTCTGTTGGTGAAGTTGTCATGAATAGTCGGACTGGCAAACGCGAGAGGATCACCAAGATCCTGCGCATGCAGGCCAACCAGCGGGAAGAACTTCAAACGGTCGAGGCTGGTGATATTTGTGCTTTGGCGGGGCTGAAGCAGATCGCCACCGGTGACACCATCTGTGACCAAAAACATCCGATTCGTTTTGAGTCGGTAGTTTTCCCTGAACCCGTAATCTCGATTGCCATCGAGCCCAAAACGACAGCGGACATGGATAAGTTAATGAAGTCGTTGGAACGACTCGAGAATGAAGATCCCTCCTTCCGCGTGAACTACAATGCTGAAACTGGACAGACATTGATCAACGGCATGGGCGAGCTCCATTTAGAGATTATCGTGGACCGGTTGAAACGGGAATTTAAGGTTGATGCCAATGTTGGTTCACCTCAGGTTTCCTACCGTGAGACCATTACCGGTGCGGCCGAGGTCGAAGAAACCTTCTCGCGCGAAGGCGGGGGGATTGCCCAATTCGCCAAAGTTAGAATTGCGATCAAGCATTCCTCGGGAGCCGAGGCTCAAGGGGGCTTGATCTTTATCAACAAGGCCTCTCCAGTCGAGGTTCTTCCCCAGTTTGTCGAGGGCGTGCGCAAGGGCCTGATGGAATCAATGCAGGCTGGCGCGTTGGCTGGCTTTCCCGTGATTGGTGTCACGGCAGAGCTCCTGGGCGGCGCTTTTGATCAACAAATATCGACCGAGAATTCATTTAAAGTGGCAGCATCTCTGGCTCTGCGCCAGGCATTGCGTCAGGCCTCACCGCAGCTGCTGGAACCGGTGATGTGGATCGAGGTTCTCGTACCTGAAGATTATCTGAGCAACATTATAACGGATTTAAACAGCCGCCGTGCCCAGATCAACAGCGTGTCCCTCAGGGGACACTTGCAGGTGGTGGAGGCCTCGGCGCCCCTTGAACTCATGTTTGGATATTCGACCCAATTGCGGTCAATATCTCAGGGGAGGGCGACGTATACGATGCGCTTTGACAGTTATCAGCCGGTCGCTCAAGCGACGCTGATGAGGATTACCGGGCACGCTTAAGGCCTTTTCTTCGACCAAGCTGCAATCCATGGTAAAATCCCAAATGTTATCGGACATATGGGGGATGCCAGTTGCACCTTATGCGGTTCAATTTTTGCTTTTTTTTTCTGGTTTTCATCGCCTTTTCTCCATTCAGAGAATTGGTGGCACAGGCCAAATCCCACCAGATATTCATTCCGAATGTATGGAAGGAACTCTTGTCGTCCGGACGTTCTTTGGAAGTTTCTGGCGATCCGACATTCACAAAAATATTTTTTGCCATTGAGTCTGATCTGAATCGGGAGATATCCGATTTCAATGCCCTTCCATCGCTGATGTTTCCGTTGGTAGACGACAAAGAGGTTTTGTTTTGGCGGATGCGCGATCGTAAATCTCAAGTGAGGTTGCATCCTGGCCTTATCGTTATTGTTCCAGCAGGGTCCGAAGGAATTTGGATTGATTTCGGGGTCGATGCGACGCCCAGCTCCCCTTGGGAGATTCGCGCTAGCGAGATCCACGCCAAGAAGCCCAGTCCTGAAACTGTAGAAAAAACATTTTTCTTCTCTGGCAGTTCAGTCCTGTTAACGGGTCAAGCCAAACCATGGATGTACAGGATCTTGCCGGCAGTGGGGAATCCACTGGCCAAGAAAGTTGACGGGCAGTTTATTGGGATGCGCATTGCCCGGGCCAGTTCAGTGGGCGGAAAGGCTTGGCAGGCAACGTCAAATCTTTACCCAAAAGGGGCAGAGGAAGTCCCTGAATTCGTTGGGCCGTTTGGCGCCATCATTGATTCTCGCGAACCAACCCGCGAAACAGTTAGTTCGGTGCGGTTTCTGGGCAAATATTTGATGGAAGATTTATCGATCAAGCGTGAGCTGGAATTTAAAGTCTCCGGCGCAAAGTCAATCGGCGGAGCAATCCGTATCGAGGACGTCTCGTTTTATCCGGCCAGTATTTTTGCTGATTTTGAATGGCACGGAGTGAAGGCAAATTACGAGGGATCGGCGAGTGGAGAGCCGCCTGAAGTGATTAAACAGATATTTGCTGGCCTTGGCGTTGGTTATGATTTTGCAAAATTTTTGCCGAATGTCGAACAGAAGGAAATCGCCGTCCATATTGGACCGCAGCTTTCGATTGTTTCTGTCCCGGTGACGACTGACTTTGAACCCAAGGGGTTTGTTGGGCTGCGCATACAACCCCAGCTGATCCGCCTTGGCTCGGTCTGGTACGGTAATTTGCAGGCAGCCAGCCGGGCTGACGGGAATATGTCTCAATACGCCGTGGGATACATGAATTGCCGGTTTCAGGAGATTTGTCTGTCTGCTGAAACCTATCGGCGCAATCTGAATATAAAATCTGGATCGAATGAGACTGTTTTGAAGGAAACAGGTGTGGCACTTGGTGTAGGCGCCAACTTGTAGGGGGCATTGGTAGCTGGTGAAATGATGGTGCGGACGCCCTGACTCGAACAGGGGACCTCTACGATGTCAACGTAGCGCTCTAACCAACTGAGCTACGCCCGCACAAGCGAACCGTGGTCATAGCCCTCTGGAAATCTGTAGTCAACGGCAAAGCTTGGCTGAGCCCTAAGTTATCAGAATATTTACTGAAAAAGGATAGGTATGCCAGCGGCCGGAAGCGAGAAAACCTACGATCTGATCGTGATCGGAAGTGGTCCAGCCGGTGAAAAGGCTGCGGTAAAGGCAGCCTATTTCGGTAAAAAAGTCGCCGTCATCGAATGCCAACCAGTCGTTGGCGGGGCTGGCGTCAACACTGGGACTTTGCCGTCCAAGACCCTCAAGGAGTCAGCGCTCTTTTTTTCCGGAAAATACGAGCATGGCCTCTACGGAATCGAAAAAAAACTGGAAGAGAAAACGACGATTGATGACTTTTTTTTTCGTGAACGTGTTGTCCAGACGGCAGTGGAAGGTGAAGTCCGGAAGAACCTTGAAATTCACAAAGTTGATTTGATTCACGGCACGGCATCGTTTGTTGATTCGCATCACGTTTCAATCAAGCGGGATGGTTTTTCAGATGTGACGGTTCGCGGCGAATTCATTTTGATCGCCACAGGCAGTTACCCATTCCATCCAGCCGATATTCCATTTGACGCGTTGTCCGTTCACGATTCAGACACAATTTTGCGATTGAAACGCATTCCCGAAAGCCTGGTGGTGGTCGGAGCTGGAGTCATCGGATGCGAATATGCGACGATCTTTGCGACGATGGGGACGAAGGTTCATTTAGTCAACGACCGTGACAAGATCATGCCATTTCTTGATCACGAGATTTCCAGTTCTCTTGTCGACCATATGCGTAAAAGTGGGATTGATATTTTGTTTAACACGGCAATAAAGAGCGTGTCGAAGCGATCAAATACCAAGGACGGCGCCAATGGTGTGACCACGGTCTTCGACGACGGCCGCGAACTCAACACGGACATGTTCCTGTTTGCTGCAGGGCGTAGTGGCACTACGGCCAGTTTGAATTGTGGCGCAGCCGGGGTGAAGCTGGGCAAACGCGAGATTGTTGAGGTCGATGGAGACTTCAGGACATCGGTCCCAAATATTTTCGCGGCCGGTGACGTGATTGGATTTCCTGCTCTGGCCGCAACGAGTATGGACCAGGGTCGGGTTGCGGTATCGCACATGTTCGGTCTTACCGACTTGGATAACGTGACGCGTACCTTTCCGTACGGGATTTATACGATTCCTGAAGCCTCAATGGTTGGAATGACAGAACAGGAAGCTAAAGAAAAAGGTGTCGATATTTGCACTGGGATATCGCGTTACGCAGACATGCATCGCGGGCGCATCATGGGAATCACGGACGGATTTTTGAAGCTGGTCTTTGACCGGCAGACCTTGCAGGTTTTGGGCGTACACATCATCGGGCCCCTGGCTACCGAGATTATTCATTATGGCTTGCTGCTCGTGCAGGACAATCGCAGCTTGAATGACTTGCTCGCGACCGTCTTTAATTATCCAACCCTTCATGATCTATACAAGTACGCTGCATATGACGGGCTGGGAAACCGGGCTGGTCATAAAATTAAAAAGTGACCGCTAATGGCGCCCGTGTGAACTTTCACGTCAGGTGATCCTTGAAGAAGGTGATGGTGCGCTCCCAGGCTTGCGCCGCTGCCTCGGGGCTGTACACCTCGGGGCGACGATCATTGCAAAAGGCATGATCGGCTTCATAAAACCAACCCTGACCATTCGTGTTGAAAGACTTTAACGCCTTGATGAAGGCCTTCGCCTTTTCCGGGGTGCACCATTCATCCCGGTTGGCGAAATGGGCCATAAACGGCATGGCTATTTTGTGACTGTCATAGGACTTTGGGTCGGGAAGTCCATAAAAGGCAACGGCTGCATCGACGCCTTCAACGCACGCGGCTGAAAGTACGGTGACGGCCCCACCCATGCAGTAGCCCGTGACGCCGACGCGCCCGGATCCTTTTTTTAGGAAGCGTACGGCGCCACCAACAATGCTGATTGCGGCTTCTTTGAAATCCAGGCTCCCCATCAGTTCGCCGGCCCGTTTTGCATTTTTAGCAACCTCTCCGCCGTATAGATCAACCCCGAGGGCGCGGAACCCTGCTTCGGCATAGCGATCACAGATTTTCTTGATCTGTTCTTGAAGGCCCCACCATTCGTGGATCACCACGACAGCAGGCGCATGGGATCTTGAATCCGGTTCCGCAAGGTAGCCCTGGACGATGTGTCCGTCCGAGGAAGCGAATTCGATCATTGAAGTCTTTGGCATGACTGGCTCCAGTGGCTGGATTACGGAGAAAACTTCATGTGCCAGAAGTTGCAAATGCAAGAAGCGCCCAGAATGACTTTTGGATCGTCATCCTGAGCGCTGGGAATGGGCTCGTTTTTTTAAAGGGTGCAGGTCGTTTGCAGTGCCTTGTTGATCGCGCGTTCGATCTGAGCTTTTTCAGCGGATTCCCAGTATCCGACCACGACATCTTCGCGCTCGCCACGGCAGTTCACGATGAAAACCTGCGGAATGCCATTTTCAACCTGCAGGGCGTTGTAAACCTTGCGGCCAACGTCCTTCACCACCGGGTGGTTCGGGTTGTGGGTCTGGATCCAGCGGGTGAAATTGCTGTCGGAACTGTCAAGGCCGAGGTCAATGACCTGCACCCGGTCGTTGCCTTTGAATTTGGTTGCCAGTGCATCGACGTTGGATGCGTTCTTGTTGCACCAGCTGCAGCTCAAGCTGAAGGCTTCGAAAACAAAAACCGCATTCGGGTGATCTGCCATATTGTAGGTGGTATCAGCCTGCTTGGCATTCATCCATGGAAAGGAAGTTGGTGCAATTTTTGCCGCGAATGCATTCGAAGAAAAAAGGCCGGCACTGATGATGATGGAAGAAATAAGGGCTCGCATGTTCGACTCCTTGTCGTGCAAATAATTACAAGGCCACTTCATGGTTCATTATCCCATTTTCAGCAGCAAGAAGACAATCAGTGTGATTGGAATGAACCATCGTAAAAATTGATGGCCGGAATGAGGCAAATGTAATTTTTTCTTTCGGCGCAGGATTGCAGGGATTTGTTCCTGAACAAACGATGCGAGGCTTATGGGGTCTGGTAGATAAGTGATGTATAGGTCGAGGTTTGGTGCAGAAGTGGCTTGGGCAAGGCGCCAAATTTGGAAGTAAACAGTCATAACCAACAAGGCGCCAATCGCGAATCCTGGCCGTCCACTCGCGATCAAACAGCCGGTGGAGAAGGTGAATGCCATTGCCGCATTGGGTTGTTGGCATCGCATGGCTTCGTTTGCTTTGGATACGTTTTCCGTGCAGTCGGTCAGCACACGGAATAAAAGTACAGTAACCATAACCATAAGACCCAGGAGCCTTGGCCACAACTGTGGGCCAGGCCGGGTGACCGCAACGGACAGCAGGGCGAGGGAGATGGCCAGAACTTCAGGGCTGAGCCTGGGACGGAAACGTTCTGAAATTTGACGGAGAATGTGCATGGTGGATGATCGTACCACGTCTGCTGTGTCGGTTGTTTTCGCAGGACTTCAGGGGCCAAAGACCCAACGCTTATATTCCCACGTCCACTGCTCCGGGTACAAGTGGATCCATCGCTCAATCTCTGCAGCACACATCTGCGACACTTGGGCCTCTGAAATAGACCCGTGTGCAACAACCGGATCGAAAACAAGTCCGCCAAGGACTTTGAATTGCCTTGGCCCAGTTCGAACGGTAGCGACCGAAACAATTGGGGAATTGCACCGGAGGCTCATGGCCGCAGGTCCTCCCACGAAGGCGACGGGCTTTCCGATAAATTGAACGGTGTCCCCGACCCGCCCTTCGGGCTTTTGATCGATCACCATTGCTAAATGCTCGCCCCGTCGCAATGAAGACATCATGTCCCGTACCAACGACTTTTTATGGCTCCACAGGACGGATAAACCGAGGCGCTGGCGCAGCCATTCAAGGGCAGCTCCCCCACCTCGCACCTTTGGTCGTTTCGCCAAGGCGTGGACCCGCTTACCGCAAGTGCGAGCGATCAAGGCCCCCGTAATTTCCCAAGAGCCAATGTGTGCTGCGGCAAAAATGATCGAACGCCCGTTTTCTTCGATGCCTTGAACCAAACGACGCCACTCTTGTTCGCCTTCAAGAATTATCGTTCCAGGGGCAACAACCTCCCTGCAGGTTTCAACCAGGCAACGGACTTGAGATCCGAAGACCTGGCGGTAAAATGCCTTTGCAAATGAGGTGTGTGGAGGCAATCCAAGGATCTTGTCGACATTCATTCGAATGAGGCGCAGGCGCCGCGAACGCAAATTTCCTGAAACCCAGGCAACACCTGTTGCGAGGATTTCAGTGATGGAATCTGGAAGGATCGCCAAAATGTGCACTAAAATTCGGAATAGCACTGCGATCATGATGGTCACTTTAAACCTTGTCGTTGCCAGTACTGCGCGATCCAGTGGCTTCCTCGTAAAACTCACGAGCACGAAACGAACTGCGGACGAGGGGACCGGATACGGCAGCCTTGAAGCCAATCGATTTCGCGTACTGCCCCAAGTGTTCAAATTCCTCGGGGGTGACCCAACGTTTGATCGACAGGTGCTTTTTGGTCGGGCGCATGTATTGGCCGATCGTGACAAGGTCGACATCGTGTTCGCGCAAATCCCTGAGTGCGGCTTCTACTTCCGGAATTTCCTCACCCAAGCCTAACATCAAAGCACTTTTGGTCAGGATGTTATAGGTGGCAAGTTCCTTGGTACGCTTCAGGACGGAAAGAGACTGTCGGTATCCCGCGCGTGCATCGCGCACACGAGGGGTGAGGCGTTCAATGGTTTCGATGTTGTGCGCGTATACTTCAGGATTGGCACTGAGGATTTTCATCAGGGCTTCGTCGCTGCCTCTAAAGTCGCCGGCAAGGAGTTCAATCTTGATGCCTGGATTGGCTTCATGGACGGTTTGAACAACTTGCTTGACGTGTGCGGCACCGCCATCGGCAAGGTCGTCGCGATCAACCATCGTGATGACCACATACTTGAGCTTCATCAGACGGGCACTTTCCGCCACCTGATCTGGCTCTTTCGGATCAAGCCATCCGTTTGGGTTGCCCGTCTTTATATTGCAAAAGCGGCATCCTCGTGTGCAAGTATCGCCAAGCACCATGAAAGTCGCTGTGTTGGTATTCCAACATTGCGCGATATTAGGACACTTCGCTTCTTCGCAAACGGTGTACAGTTTGCGGTCGCGCAGGTCGCGTTTGATATTGAAGTAGGTTTCCCCAGATGGAATTGGGGTTTTCAGCCAAGCAGGCTTGGCAATATGAAGGGGTTCCTGGTCAGACACGGCGAACCTCTCGAGAACTTGGTAAACTAATAGTCGACTCAACGTGTTAGCACTAACGCCGGGGCAGGTCCAGTCATGACGAAAATCAAAAAAACGTTTAAAAAACAGTCGGTTAAACCCGAAAAACGCCCCGGAAAAGTCACGCGCCGCACGGTCGGCGGGGGGAGTGTGGATGTTCCTGCCCCCGTTTTGCGCGCCTGGCAGGAACTTTCCGGGATTCGAGACCCCGCCAAAGCAGCCGTCAATGCTGCCAAATTTCGTCAGCTCTGGCGCATCTTTACTAGCGGCCGGGAACGGATTTCGCCAGAACTTCTGCAGGATCCAGGTGCGGCAGAAGCCTATATCACAGGGTTTCATCTTCCCAACGCAGCCCGGGCGGCTTTGTTGTGCCGGCGCATTGCGCAACGCGTCGGCATCGCCCCAGGTGCAAAGCCAGGCGTCGGTTCTGGAGTGCGCCTTGGCGACTGGCTGGGCAAGTATTTCAACCATCAGCGCATTTTTGATCTTGGTTGCGGCTCTGGTGCCTGGTCTCAGGTGTGGTTGTCAGAGGTACGCCTGAAGCGCAACGCTGTGCATTTGATCGATACGAGTCCGTCGTTGCTGGAAATGGCGGCGAAGGGAATCGCGCATGTTCGTGCCAGCATGGGACGGGACGCGGCGCTATACGTCGAGACAGTGGCCAAGGAAATTGGTCAGATTGATTTCGCACAGTTCGATGCTCCCAAAGAGGCTCAGAAAGATAATCAGCTGCAACGAAATGAGACTCCAGACAAGAGCCTTGATGTTTATATTCTTGGTTATGTTTGGAACGAATTGATCGATGACCGGGCCGGAAGAAACCGCATTTTAGCCCGGCTTGATGCCTGCCGCACGGGGAAGCGCAATGCCCTTTTATTGCTGGCTGAACCTGCAACGGATGAATTTGCTTGGGATGCAATGGCTCTGCGAGATCAGTTGTGTGCTGCGGGTTGGGTTGCAATCTATCCGTGCCCGACTGGGGCCCGGGCCTGCCCAATGCTGAACGCAGAAGGTGGTGTTCGTGACTGGTGCTTCAGTGAAGGCGGCTGGCGAAAACCTGAAGAGTACATGAAGCTCGAAGAGGATACTGGCATCGCACACAACAAAATAAATTCAGCGATATTTGCCCTGGCGTCTCCTGAGTTTGCGCGACAGTTGCCAAAAATGTCTCCGTCTTTAAGTGAGCAGTCCCAAGTCGTGGTTGGTAAACCATCGGTTCCCGGTGGACGACCAGGCCGTGAAAAAGGTTTCAGTTACCTGCTCTGCACGCCTCAAGGCTTGGTGAAGACTGCCCCAAAACGAATTGAGATCAAGTTTGCAAAACCGAGAGGCTCCACCGTGTCCTCAGCGGCCAGGCCTGTGCAGGGAAAAGGGGCTGGCAACGGTTGCAAGGAGTCGGATGAGTGAATTGCGGTCTCAACGCCGCGTTTCTTTGATCAGAGCGTTGCGCCTGATGGGCACACTTTTTTCATTTTTTATCGTTTCCTGCGGTGGATCAGGTCAAGCACCTGTGGCTCCATCGCCCCCCGATAACCCACAATTGCAGCCGGTGGTCCTTCCTGCCTACGCAACCCTTGACGTTATGGAAAGCAACAAGCTCGCGCGTCGCCTAGCGATTGAGCTCAATAACTCTTTGAATTTTACCAGCATTGAATCTGCAATCGCCTCCGAGGGAATCGTTGCAGGGGTCGACGCAGCAGTGGCTTCAACAAGGTTTCACGGTGCTGCCTCGGTATATGTCGGGCGGGCATTTGGGGTCGATGCCGCTGCTTTGTATGACCTCGATGTGATGGCTGGATCGGATGCGATGCTGTCGGCTTCTTTGAATAATCAAATGCGGTTTGCCATTGCTGGAGAGCCGGCACTTTCTGTGGAACGGTTGCTCGGCAACTCCGCGTCAACCTTTGGTGATCTGTTCTCAGGAAACGCAACCGTGATGGATCCCGCGGCGGCCACCTTGTGGGGGTTGACGGGCTCTCCGGCCTGGTCGGGACGGCCAGAACTTTACACATCGTATTCTGACAATCGTCCTCGACTGGGGCTAGTGTCGTCCCAGTCTTTTCTGGCATCGTCCGCACGGCTCGGTGGTTCGGTTGACCATCCTGACTCTCGTCCCGGAACCAACGTGATCGAGCGACTGCGATGCATGTCATGGAACAACCCTGGAGCTCATGACTTCAGCGTCGTGGACGGAAGTCTGGTCTCCGCCAGTGGTTTGGCTGGGCTGCAAAGTAGCTCTTCGGCATGCGCCGCATGCCATTCAGGCATCAAATCTGCAGGAATTTCCTTGCTTGGCCTTGGCAATCGGGGCGGAATCAATCAATACAAAACTTATGACGAATCCGCTGGTGCCACGTGGCCATCAACATGGTTTGGCCGGAGCGTCTCGTCTTGGAACTCGCTTTCCTCTGCTATTTCAGGTGATGAGGCCGTTCAAAGTTGCGTGACCCAGAGGGTTTTTGAGGCGATTGCCCAGCGTCCTGCAAACTACGGGCGCGATATTCCACGTATGTCGATGGTTGCTTCGACACTCGCATCGACGGGATTCAAGCTCACTGATTGGTTGCTGGCAATCCTTCAATCTCCGGCGACGACGTCAGGCCCGACCCTCAGAACCAGCAAAGTTTCCCAGCTTGAGGGACTCGTTGCGAAGGCTCGCTGGATCGATCCACGAAAGATGCTTGATGCCTTGGCAGAGGCTGCGCCCTTGGCAGCATCAGACATGAACACGATTGCCTCCGAGCTTGATCCTGAGGAATTTCCTGGCCATGGAGCAACAGGCCGGTTTGTTCTACCCTTGGGCTACGCAGCTCAGATTACTGGAGTTGCTGAAGCGGCGGTCGTTGCCATCGTAGCCCGCGAATTTGCTGCTGGTGTCGGGCAAAGTCAAAGATCTGTGTTCAGTGGTGTGGCAGATGCTGCGAATTTTACCTCAGATGAAGCAGAGGCAGAATCAGCGCGCATTTGGAAAGAATGGACCGGCGAACAGCCGTCTGATGAACGAATATCGTCCCTCAGAGATCTTTACGATCTATCTGTTGGGGCGTCTGTTTCCGGCAGCGCAGCCGGTCGCACAAAAGATGGGATGGCCGCAGTTCTTGCATCGATTCTAATCAGTCCCTATTTTTTGTCTTATTGAAGGGAGCTTGTGATGATCCAAAAAAAAATCATGAGCTACGGTCGATCGATTCACGGCTTGGCGATTTCGTTCACCCTCGCGATGGCTGTTATTTTTGCTGCTGAGAGTGCATCGGGCGATTCCGGGCCAAAGGTTTTTTTGCATCTGATTTGCGATGGTGGAATCGATCCGGCAATGGTTTTTGAATGGAAGGGCGCAGGCAGCAATTCATTTGCAGCCGAGCCAGGATCCATAAAGCGAACGTCTCTCTCTGGCCTTGTTCATGTTTCACATCCTGCCCGGCCATCGGTCGACAGTTTTTTTGATCAATGGGGAAACAAGTCGGCCGTTTTGAACGGAGTCGGTACGTCTGATCTTGGTGCGCATGCCGTCTACGGGTCGGCACTCGAGTTGGAGTTGTCGGGAAAAAGAAAAGTCTGGCTTTCAACCTATGCCGAAGATTTTGGAAAAGGAAGGCCTGCGCCCGTTATCGCGTTTCCTGGAATCAGGCTGGAGGCATCACCAGAAGAACTGGCGCTGATTGGACGAGTTCCAGCGAACCTCTTGACGACAAGTCCGGCTGCATCGAGTTTCCCGGGATCTGTACGAGAACGGTTATTTCGTGATCTCAGGGTCGATTACACTTCCCTGGCATCGTTGATTCGGTCTGGCAGCGGGGATGCGATCAAAGTCAGAGGTTATGATAAACAATTTCGGATGCAGCAGGTCTTTGAGGCCAGCATTCCCGGATATGTCAACTCGGTTCACAACGCGGCTCAGCCCGATTTCGTGAATCAGGCGAAAGTCGCCTTGGAAATGTTTTCTTCCGGAAAGAGCTTGGCTGCAATGGTGAGGGTTGGCGGCAGGTCCTCTTGGGCTTCGTCCTCGTCCCATTTTTTGACTCAGTCGGCCGCTATTGAGAATCTATTCGATGGCCTCGATGAAATTCTGAATCACGCCTATGGCAGCGGACTGCAAACGAAACTGGTTCTTGTTGTGTCCGGGGCTTATGGCAGGACGCCTTGGTTGAATGCGGCGGGTGGAAAGGATCCTTGGCCGGTATCAAGCATGATGTTCTGGGGCAATGGCCTTCGCAGTGGCGTCACCGGCGGCACTGATGATGTGGGGCGTGGCATCAAGATTGATCCCCGTTTCGGAACGACAACAGGTGACACAATTTCGCTGAATTTTCAAAATGCGTATGCCTCGATGCTTTTTCACGCTGGAGCAAACTACAAAAAGTGGACGTCCGCGTTGCCTGTTTCAGGTTTGCTTGGGGGAAATCAATGACCCTGTGGAATAAATTTAAACTCAAATTAATTCCCGCATCGATATTAACCACAGCGATCGGTATGTTCGTTCAACTGATCGTTTCCTGTGGTGGCGCCAGCGCACCAGATCCCGATGATCCGACCGCAATGAACCCAAATAAACCACTTCCCGTGCCAACGTCTCTTAATTGCCCTGCGGGAACAAACCTCTCCTACGAAAACTTTGGTGCGCAGTTTCTTCGTCGTTACTGCAGCGGTTGTCATTCAAGCAATCTGACTGCTGCGGATCGTCAGGGAGCACCCGATTCTGTTAACTTTGATTCTGCAGCTGATGCCGTTTCCCTTCGTATTGAAATGATACGATCTGCTGCGGCAGATGACGGGAGCATGCCTCCTGGAGTCACCATTCTGAAAGATGAACGGGCACTGTTCCGTGAGTGGCTCAACTGCGGCGCGCCGTGAATCCATTTTAGATGGCTGGGAAGATCCTTCGCTGGCGCTCAGGATGACGACGCGCTCAGGATGACGACGCGCTCAGGATGACGACGGCCTCAGGATGACGACGCGCTCAGGATGACGACGTGCTCAGGATCTTGATGAAAAATTCGCCGCCTTCAGGAATTCCAGAAAGTTGATTGGCAGGGGAGCCTCTAGCTTCACTGGTTTTTCTTTGTTGGCCGGGATAAACGTGAGGCGAAAAGCGTGCAGAAAATGATGTACTGCCGCAAGTGATTCCAGGGCCGGCGGCATGGGTATTTTACCAGGCTGATATTTTTTATCCCCAATGATTGGGAATCCCTTGCTCGCCAGGTGCACTCGTATCTGGTGACTCCGTCCAGTCTCCGGGCGACATCGGATCAAGGATAACCCTAGGGCCTTGTTTGATTCGATGACTTCAAAGGCAGTTTTTGATGGCTTGCCTCCCGAGCGCACCACGGTGACGTTGCCGGTTCTTTTGTCGATTGGTGAAAGAAAGCATTCCACCGTGAATTTTTTCTCGTGCGGTATTCCAGAACACAAAGCCAGATACTCTTTTTCCACCGTACGACTACGGAACTGGTCCGTTAGAAAAGTGACGGACTCCGCGGCTGTGGCCAGCAACACGACGCCGCTGGTTTCCTTGTCCAGCCGGTGAACCAAAAAAACTTTTGCATTTGGTTGGCCCTTGGTAGCCAGGTATTTCTTTACTGCGGCTTCGAGGTGGACGACAGACTGGTCTCGCGTGGCCTGGGTTGGCAGGCCTGGCGGCTTGTTTATTGCAATGACGTGATGATGATCAAACAGAAGGTCTGATGGCTGGATCTCGTGTTCGCGCTTTTTGATGCGCTTGAGATTTTCCAGGCTGTATTGCATCTCGATGGTGTCGCCCGGATTCACTGGACGAGAGGCAATTCTTGCGCGTTTGCGATTGATGTAAACGCCACCGGCATCAATAACCTCTCTTATTTTGCGTTTGGATAATTCAACCCCCTGAAGGGCAATGAATTGATCAAGGCGCATGCCGGCGAAATCATCTTTTACCTTGAAACGATGGATATTCATGTTTTTCGAAGTTTCATGCAAAGGGTGGGAGCATGAGAGCCTGATCGCGCGGCACCCACTCTTCCTGACGTGATTTCAAATAATCACAGAGGTCGTTCAGAGTCTTGGTCAGAGCTCCACTACGCGCTTTTTGCTGTAGCAGGCTGAATAAGGCCAAGCCCAGATGGGCGGGGTTGTATCCAGCGGTAACCTTCACGAAGCAGGTGGCAGAAACCTCGCCGGATGATCCATCCGGGAGCGTGTGAACTGCCAAAAGGCCATCGGCACCTTCTTTGGCCAGGAGCCGTCCAGGGAGCGCTTCCATGAGGTCCGAATCGAGACGCTTGATTCCCCCGATCAAGCGCGGATTTGCCAGCCAAAGGGCTTTCAGGTCGCCAACGCGCGGATCGTTGGATCGCGCCATTTTTTCCCAAAGGCCAAGGTACCCATCCACCGACATGGCTGCCACGGGCAGGCCACAACTGTCGGTAAACCATTCCAGTCGTTCGCCCGCCTCACGGCCGACAAGGTTATAGACCTTCTTCTGCAGTGGATGGTCCGGGCTGAAGTAGGTATCGAGTGGAAAGTCGTGCTGGCGGCACGCAGCAAGCATCATGAGGTGCTTGCCTGAACAAGGATGCAGCAACCTAGTCTGAGACTCGCCGCGCATTCTCATTGCCACCGAAGCCACTGGATCCAAGGGCCACGAGCGTGGGCAAATAAGATCAGCCTCTCCGGCACCAGACCGTTCAGAGAGTGTCTTGAGCGCATCGATATGGGCTGGTTCGGCAGAATGGCTGGCAAACCCCATGGCCCAGAAGGCGTCCCGGGAGCCTATGTCAGCGGCAAGAAATTGCCATGGTTTGAGCAGGGATCTTGTTACAAATTGCATGTTCGTTGATGCATTGGAGAACGTGGCGCCGCCCGACTCTCGCAGTGCGACCATGCCTTGCACAGAGACTTCCGGCACGCCACTGCGAGCAAACATGAAGAGTGTAGGAAGTCGGTGAAGCATGGATTATGCGATCCCTTGTTGGGCGGTTTACTGGTTGTTGCCGGAAAAATAGGGAGCGACCTTCTCGCTGAAAATGCGCATCTGTTGGCAAACAGCAGCCGAGTCCGACTGGTTGAATTCAAACCATAACATGAGCCGGTCATCGTGGTGGAGGCGGCGGGGATTTTCTGGCGAAAGCTGTTCCCTGATTTCGTGTGGGTCACCAATTAGTGCACGGGACATAAGGACAGCTTTGTCAGGAACGGCGGCTGTTCCGCGCATTGCCTCGATATAGGTGTCAAAGCATTGGCTTGCGCGTTCATGGGCGCGTTGGCTGGATTCATCAATAAACGTGAGCAACGTGCGGGGCATGCGGCTGCGGTGCCAACTTCGGTCTGTGTTTTCGTAGCGGCGGTGCATGGCGTCATGCACGGCATCAATCTGGTCCGGGGCCGTGAAACTCAAATTGAAAATGTCGCAATCCGCCCATTGAAGGGCAGTGTCTTGCGCCAGGGGATCGTGGGAACCAAGGACAAAGGTTGTTCGAAGCAAGTCTTGGTCCGATAGTTTTGGGACCAGCATCATTTCGTCAAACTGCCACCTGGGTGCGTAAGGTGTGCCAGCATCATCGATTGTGCGTCGGGTGATGTCCATCGAACTGATGGTCTGTCCTTGGAAGAGGCGCAAGAAAATCTCGGACGCCTCGCACAGGATCAACCGCGAGTATGTTTGCCAATGTTTCGCCTCAAGGTCGTTTCGGGGGGTGATTCCAAAAGGACGATTGATGAATGGGAAGCGACCCGAAGCGATACCAATGTTGAGGCTGCGCGGCCGGTCTGCGAACTGGTTCAAAAATGCCAGCGACCGAATTCGGTCTGCGGCGGCGATGGGTCCGCCATTTCCGCCAACGATATTGTAGATGGCAGTTCCGAAAGCGATTTGTTTGGTTTTCGATATGATGATTTGGGCAAGTTGAGCCGAGTCACAGTTGAGTCCAACTTCGCCCTGATAATGAGGAATAACAGGCATTTGGTGGCGTTTTTGGACTTCGCTGGAGAAGTGGGATTCCGCGACCCAAATTGTTCCGTAGCCAAGGGTATCAGCCAAACGCAGCTGCTCAAAAAAGCCTTCAAAGACCTCGCGGTCTGAGAGTTTTATGGGCAGCGAGTCGATGCGCCCGATGGAATGAAAAACATCAAATTTCATGCTGCGTTCCTATCCCTGCTGGTTTGCGCTGTCAAGAATACTGCCTTGGCAGGAAAACTGCAGCGGGAGCTTGTCTATTGTGGAGGTCCCCGTGGCAAAGGCGGAACCAGGTAAAATGCTGGTGATCGATGATGATCCTGCCTTTGGCCAGATCATGAAAGCCCTTGCTGCAGCGCGTGGCATCCAATGTGACTGGGTACCATCCCTTGAATCACTAGGTCGGGTCGGCAGGGTAGGCGATTACGATTTGGCTATTTTGGACTACTTTCTTGAAAAATTCACTGGCGGTGAGATTGCCGAATACGTTGATGTCTTTTTTTCTGACATCCCTGTGGTCATCGTGAGCAGCCGGCCAGACATTCATGCTCAGCAGCGAAAGTGGCCAAAATGCGTCCGGCTTTTTGTCGATAAAGCCACTGGAGCCAGATCGATTATGGATCTGGCCCTCAGTTTGTTCAGTGGATCCCGTGCCGGGCGTAGCTCTTGATCTGCTTGGCGTTGCGGCTCTCTTTAGGGGCTTCAACGATTGGATGCTTTTCGTTTTCATCCTTCACGCTGACCACTCCACCGGAAAGCTGTTTGCGCTCTGCCAGGTATTCCTTGGTGTAGACCCATTTTCCGCCATTGGTCCCGACCATGGCATATTCCGGCCCAAGCCGGATGGCATCAACGGGACAAGCCTCTTCGCAATAGCCGCAGAAGACGCAACGCAGAATGTCGATCTCAAAGCGAACCGGAAACTTTTCCAACTCATTGTCCGGATGATTGCCGGCTTCAATGTGGATGCAATCTGCGGGGCAATTGGTTGCACAAAGGAAACACGCCGTGCAACGGACTTCACCATCATCGCGCAGGGTTAAAAAGTGCTTCCCTTTGAACCGGTCGCTGTAAGTTGCCGGTTGTTCTGGCCATTCAAGTGTGTTGGTCTTTTCGATCTTGACCAGCTGCAGGATGAAGATGGTCAGAGTCTTCCACATTCCTGTCCCAATGGTCGTTATGTATCCCCAGGCAGCGGTAAATACATTCGAGTCCAGTGGTGGGGGCGGAACCTTAACGACTGCCATGTGAGTGCCTCCATTGTTTGAGGGCGGCAACAATTTCAGTCAAATCCCTGCCATCGGCCACAGGGCATGGGAATGGACTGTCCAACTTTCCTGCCTTGCCTTCGTGATTGATGAAGGTGCCTTTCTTTTCAGGGAAGCCCTTCATTGGAATCGCGTGCTTTGTTTTCTTGTTGTCAGCGACTGAACCGGCGAGCGTCCAGAAGGACACGAAATCCAGCTCCCTCAGGTGTTCCAGTTGCTGCTCAAAACTCGGGAATGTCGTTGGCACTTCTGGAGTTATGGCGATAACGACCTTTGCTGCGGAACTGGCGGCGGCATCAAATTCATTTTTCAAATTTGCTGCGAGGCCGGCTTCTTTAAGGGCGTTCAGAAGTCCGCGCGTGTTGGCATTGTGATCGCCACGATAGAGCAGGCCGTCAAAGGCATCGATCTTCTCGGTAGGTTCGCGCCACTGGAAGACCTTTTTGATGCCAAGCTCACCCACGAAGAAGTCGAATAGGGACTTGTACTCTTCACTGGTGTGCTGTGCCGAAACAAGCAAGGCCACATCAGTGGCTGGATTCACCGCCGCAATTCGCTTGCCCAGATCTTCGATCGCTCCCGCAAAGTTGGTATCTTTGCGCCGTCCCTGTGCATCCGTCGTCAAGGCTGTACGGAGTCGAACATCCTGATTCAGGTGGCTGTACATATGGCGGCCCTTGTCGCACATCCAATGCCCGTTGGCCTCGCCTTTACGGGGTTTCAGCCGGAAGTAGCTGCGAGTTTCTGGCTTGCCGTAGACGTCAACGCTGCAGCCAGTTGAGCAGCCTGGGCATACGGCCGGCTTGTCCTTCAAGAACCAGACTCGTTGCTTGAATCGGAAATCCCGTGAGGTAAAGGCTCCGACTGGGCAAATGTCGACCAGGTTGGTCTGATAGTTGTGCTCAATTTTCTCGCCGGGATAGGTCCCGATGATGGCCCTGTCCCCGCGGTCGAAAATACCGAGCGCGCCAGTCTTTGTAACTTCCTCTTCAAAACGCACGCAGCGTGAGCAAAGGATGCAGCGCTCTGTATCCAGAACGAGATCGCGCCCAACATCCAGCATCTTTGGTTTTAAAACTTTTGGGCGGGTCATCTGGCTTTGGTATTTGCCCACAGACATATAATAATCTTGCAGGCCGCATTCTCCGGCCTGATCGCAGATTGGGCAATCCAAAGGGTGGTTTATCAGATGAAATTCAAGCGCCCATTTATGCGCTGATTTTGCTTCATCTGTATCTGTTTTCACGTCCATGCCGTTGGTTGCTTGCAAATTGCAGGCAATCTCCAACTTTGGACGGCCCTCGACTTTTACCATGCAGAAACGACACACGCCTGCCACGGAGAGTCCTGGGTGCCAGCAGAAGTGAGGAATATCGACATTCTCGCGGCGCGCAGCCTCCATCACGGTGGTTCCCTTGGGAACCGTGACGTCTTTGCCGTTCAGCTTGAAAGTTACCGTCTCGCTCACGCCCTTTTTCCTCTCTCGATGAAATCGGCGATCTCAGCGCCGAACTTGGTCACAATCGATTTGGTTGGCATTGCGGCGGCATCGCTGAGGGCGCAAATGGTCTTGCCTTCCATGTTGCGGGAAATCTCAAACATGCGCTGCAAGTCTTCCTTTTTGCCTTCACCCGCCATGATGCCGGTCATGATGTTGGCGAGCCAACCAGTGCCCTCACGGCATGGTGTGCACTGGCCGCAGCTCTCGTGATGGTAGAAATCCACCGTCACCTTGAGCAACTCCACCATGCTCATCGAATCGTCGATAATCATGATCGCGCCGGAGCCCAGCATGGATCCTTTTGCCGTGATGGCTTCGTAATCCAAAGTCAGCCCCTTGAGTTCCTCTGCCGTGAGGATGGGAGCCGAGGAGCCACCCGGAATGCAAGCCTTGATGGTGTATCCGGGCAGCATTCCACCCGCATCTTCATTGATCAGTTTTTCAATCGGGTAACCGAGTGGAAGTTCGTAAACGCCCGGCCTCTTGACGCGCCCCGACAGGCAGAAGAGTTTTGTTCCAGGTGATTTCTCGGTTCCCATGGTTTTGTGTGCTGCTGCGCCATGGTTGATGATCCAAGGGACGGCGGCCAGGGTCTCGGTGTTGTTGACGATGGTCGGGCGGTGCAAGTAGCCAGAAATTGCCGGAAACGGCGGTTTTAGCTTCGGTTGGCCTTTTTTGCCTTCCAGGGAAGACAGCAGCCCCGTTTCTTCTCCGCAAATGTAAGCCCCAGCCCCGGCGTAGTGATCGATGTCGAATTTGAAGCCAGTGCCCAGGATGTTGTCCCCAAGAAACCCGGCGTCATAGGCTTCGCGGATTGCGGTTTCAAGCCATTTGATCTCTTCAAAGAAATCATAGCGTGTGTAGATGTAGCCCTTGTTCGCGCCGATCGCGAAACCAGCAATGATCATGCCCTCGAGGATCATGTGGGGATTACACTCGACGATGTAACGATCTTTGAATGTTCCCGGCTCGCTCTCGTCGTTGTTGCAAATGATGTATTTTGGCCCCTTGTCATCCTTGGGGACAAAGCTCCATTTCATTCCGGTTGGAAATCCAGCACCACCACGCCCACGCAGGCCGGCGGCCTTTACCTCGTCAATAATTTGTCCGGGCTGCATCGTGAATGCTTTTTTGAGCCCGGCATATCCACCGTTATCAACGTACGTCTTGAGCGCACGGGCATTTGGTTTACCCTCGAACGCCGTCGTGATTTTTACCTTGGTGAGTGTGTCGCCCATGAAGACGCCCTCTCTTTTTTTTAAACGCCAGATTTCAGTGAGGCGTATTTTTCCAGGATCGAGTCGATGTTTTCTTTGGTTACATTCAGGTGCCGGTCTTTGTTCACCAGCATTGCCGGAGCGCCGTCACAAACGCACATGCATGGCACGCCCTCGACGCTGAAGGGGGATTCTTTTCCCTTCTCTTCAAATTTCTTGATGTGACCCTTGATCTTACCGATGACGTCGTTGGCTCCCAGCATGCAGCAGACAATGTTGTTGCAGAACTGGATGTTGAACTGGCGTGGTTTCTTTTGGCGGTATGCCGAGTAGAAAGTTAGAGCCTCACGGACTTGAACGCGGTGCAGTCCGAATTCCTTGTCGAGGATTTCGACATGTTCGTCGGCAATCCAGCCAAGTTCGTCCTGGATCGCATGCAGAGCAGGTAAAATAGCCGACCGCTTGGTTTCATAGCGCGTCAGGAATCCTTCGATTTGTTTGCGCAAGGCTGGCGTAAAGGCCGGCGCAGGGTCGTTTGATTTCGTATTGTGGTTGTGCTCGCTCATTACGTTCTGCTCCAAAAAAACTTGATCCGGCTCGCGCTTTATCTTAGCGGTCCAACTCGCCTGCGATGACGTTGATGCTTCCCAGCGCTGCGATGGCGTCAGCCAGCATTTGGCCTTCCATCATTTCAGAGAACGCCTGGAAGATCGCGAAGCATGGCGGACGACACTTCACCCGGTAGGGCTTGCCGCTGCCGTCGCTGACCACATAAAAACCAAGCTCTCCGTTGGCTGCTTCGTAACCGCTGTAGATTTCACCCGCTGGCGGCTGAACCCCGTTGATGACCAGCATGAACTGGTTCATCAGGCCTTCGATATTGCCATAGACATTTTGTTTTGCCGGCAAAGTGATCCTGGGATCGTCCACGTCGATAGGGCCGGACGGAACGTTGTTCAAACACTGTTTCAGGATGCGGACAGACTGGCGGATTTCTTCCATCCTGACCATGTAGCGATCATAGGAATCGCCGCGGTCACCAATCGGAATATCAAATTCGAGTTGGTCGTAACCGTAGTAGGGATTGTACTGACGCATGTCGAGTGGCACACCAGTGGCGCGCAAGCACGGCCCCGTGAAGCCCCAATCGATTGCATTTTCCTTGCTGATGGCTCCCGCGCCAACCATGCGCTTCACAAAAATTCTGTTCTTCGTCAGTAAGGTGTCCACTTCCGCGTGGGCTTGTTCGATCACCTTGAGGGTTTCTTTTGCCTGGGCGATCCAACCGTCGGGAAAGTCAAAACCCATTCCGCCAACACGTGCAAGAGATACCGTCAGGCGAGCTCCGCAGAGCTTTTCAAAGAGGTCGTAAACTTTTTCACGGGCTTGAAAGCCCAGCCAAAAGTTTGTGAGGGCTCCGAGGTCAACGGCATTTGTACAGATGCAAACGAAGTGATCGATGATTCGCGAAAATTCGTCCAAAATGACGCGCATGGTTTGAGCTTTTGCGGGAACTTGAATCCCCAGCATTTTTTCTACCGTGCGACACCATGCGTGATTGTTCATCGGAGCCGAGCAGTAGTTCAGGCGATCCGTGTAGGGAATGATCTGGTTGTAGTTGTGCGTTTCGCACATTTTTTCAAAGCAGCGGTGCAGGTAGCCAATCTCGATGTCCATTTTTTCAATGGTTTCGCCGGAGAGCACTGCCATCAAGCGCAGGGTGCCGTGGGTCGCTGGGTGCGCTGGTCCGATGTTGATCCAGACACGGTCGGAGAGGTGGTCTTCTTCCTCGGCCATCATTCGCGCACGGTCTTTTTCAAAAGAATGCGCCAGTGGCGTCCGAAGTTCTTGATTGCCGTCCGCAGGATAATCCTTGCGCATGGGACTACCCACGAAATCTTCGTGGCAGAGGATCCGGCGCAAATTCGGGTGGCCCGAGAAATTGATGCCAAAGAGGTCAAATGCCTCGCGCTCGAACCAATTCGCAGAACGGTAAATGTTGGTCACGGAGGCGACAGATTCACCTTCGGCAACCGGAGCCTTGACCCGCAGGCGGCGCTTCGTGTCCGGGTTCATATAATGATAAACAACGTCAAACCGTCGGTCGCGCTCCGGGTAATCAACTCCGGCCACGTCCAGCAGGTACGGGAAGTGTTTTTTAATCTCGCGCGTGACTTCCGGAACGCTTTTGGAGTCGACCACAAAGACGTCTTCGTCATCGTGGGCTGGATTCACGGTGTGCGTGATTTTGGATTCTGGAATTCTCGAGCCAATATCGCGCGCGAGGGTTTCAAAGAAACTGCGATTGTTTGCGTCGTGCGTAGCCGGCATGGATTCCGTTCTCCCCGGTGGCAGCTTGGCCTGTTAGGGTCAAAACGTTATCACGGCAAGTGCCTGTTATCTAGGGAATTTGCCTCGGGCTATCGGGGATGGATGGACCCAATTTTTTTAATATTTCTGTGCAAATATTAAGCGACCGCAGGTCTCCCATGGCTTTAGAGGTCGCGGCGAGGGCAGCCCAAGTGCGGCGCCACCCGTCCAGGGAGAACGATTCCCATGCTGTGCGGCAGCATTTGGTGCCTGAAAGGGCGTCGATCAAGGGTTGGACTAATAATTCGTTTTGTCTGACCAAGGTGCTGTTTGGGGGAAAGTCGGTTGATCCTGCGGAGGTAAGGCGAATGAAGCTCCCGGTTGGGTAGCTGTCAGCTGCTAGGCGAGCAATCCCTGGAAACGATCCTGTGCTCAGAAAAATGGCATCCTTGGCCTTTGCGTGATTGATGATTTGGGACAATCCAATGAACGATTCCTGAACCGTGATGCCTTCAGACAAATTTTTTATGGTTGTCAGCGGTATTTCAACTCCTGATCTGGTCAATTCTATTAGTGTTTGACGCCGGTACCAGAGGCTCGGCCAGAGCCCTGACTGAATAATCACCGGGCGAGGGGTCAAACCCGCCGTTTTATAAGTGAATCCGAAGAAGTCCAGGTCTGAATTGGTCACGATCCATGTTGCCCGTCGTTTCGGCTCATCGGGTCCGGGGGGTGTTGCGGCAAGGGAAGCCTCGAGGTGGGTGTTTGAGATGGTTTCAAGCCGGCGGTTGCTTGATGGGAGTTGTGCTGCAGCATGGAGGCCAAGGGCCGCGATTAATCCCGCGGCTGCCCAATGATGCCAGCGAGGGCGAATCTGGCGGTTCAGCGAGACGAGGCCACTGGCAATGAGTGGAGCTAGGGTGAGCAGCGGCAGGGCGCCGAACCTGGCCATGATTTCGGGGCCATCTCCGCTGGGCGCCATGCGAAACAGGATTGGCATGGCAATCCCTGTGGTGGCGAATGCTGCAAGGCAGAGCCATTCGAACCTTTGTTTTTTTGATATCGCACTCATGGTGCCGAACGCAGCAAGCAGCAACCAAAATCCTGACATGCCTTCGGTATAAACCTGAGCCATGAACAGAGGGCCGTCGGCCCAAGTCCCAAGGGAATTTGTTTTGAGGCTTAACGTGCCGTAACTGCGGCGTAAAACGTGGTTCTCCAGGGCCGGCATGAAGTCGCTCCAATCGCCCCAGACGAATCCCGTATCGGCCCGGCGTTCGATCGCAAACCAAAGCATTGGAAGGAGCCCTGCGATAAATCCGCCGGTCGCACCCCGGAGCATCGGTCGCATTTGCCCCCGCGTTAGTAGGGGTAGGGCCAATGGGGCTGCGAACGCCAACGAATGGTGATTGCAGAAGGCCAAGCCGAAAATCAGGCCGGTCAGGGTTGCATGGCCCTCTCGCGGGGGATTTGGCTGGGACATGATTTTGGCGGCGAAGAAGATCAGGCCGGCAGCCATAAGATCATTCAGGGCAAAGGGTTCCAGGCCAGTGCTGGCTCGCCAGACCGGTGCTGCAACCATGACCGCGACCGTCGCGGCAGCTGCCAGCCAAGGGGATGCTGCGGTGGGGCGTTCTGGAGCCCCTGGACGATTCTGCCAAGTCGAGATCCCCGCCCAAATCAGCCAGGCCGTTGCCATTGACAGCATCACGGAAAGAATCGCAAGCGCCGTTGGCGAGGTCACCTCTGCCCCCGGGGCAAACCACTTTGCAAACGCCTCATGCCAACCGCGCAGCATGGCGCTGTAAAGCGGGTAACCCGGTGGATGGGCGATTCCACCCCGCGCTGCAATCAGGGCAAATTCGGCGCCGTCCATATCGGTGACGGTGCGCGGTAGGACCAAAAGGCCGGCTAGCCCCGTGGCAACAACGACGGCCAGTCCGGCAGGATTTTTTTCATGTGAAAGGGTGTTCGACTTCATGTCGGTATTTTGTTTTAATCCCCACCGGTTCATGGAGGCACTTGGTCTCGATGATCCTACTGATCGCAGAGATATCCAAGATCTTACCAAAAAAACCGCCACCCATGTCAGAGGGAGCGGTGTATACCCGATTGGCCCCGGAGGCTGACATGAACTCAACGCCATCAACGACTTCAACGAATCCAATCGGCACTTCAACTGGCGGCCGAGGCCTTGGCATTGGAGCCTCCCGCTGGCAGAGGACCCATAACCTCGGTGAACTCAATGCCAACCATGCTGGCAAAGAGGTCATCCTCATGGGATGGGTTCACCGTCGTCGCGATCACGGCCAGCTCATTTTTATCGACCTGCGTGACCGGTTTGGCTTGACACAAGTGGTGATGGATCCGTCGGTCGCACCACAGCTTTTGGATCCGGCCTCAGCGATCCGTAATGAATTTGTGATTGCCGTAAAGGGCCTTGTGCAAAAGCGTCCCGATGGCATGATCAACAAGGCCCTGCCGACAGGGACGATCGAAGTTGCAGTCAGTGAACTGCGCATCCTGAATGCGTGTGACGTGCTGCCGTTTCCGGTCAGCGATGATGGGGAGACCAGCGAAACCCTGCGATTAAAATACCGCTACCTTGATTTGCGCCGTCCGCGCCTCAGGGACAATATTCTCAAGCGTGTAAAGTTTGTGAAAGCCATGCGCAGGGCGCTCGAAAGCCATGCCTTCCTCGACATCGAAACTCCGTTTCTTTACAAGTCAACTCCAGAGGGCGCCCGGGAATTTCTGGTTCCATCGCGCGTTCACCCGGCTCATTTTTACGCTTTGCCGCAGAGTCCACAGCTGTTCAAGCAAGTGCTGATGGTTTCTGGATTTGACCGTTATTATCAGGTGGTCAAGTGTTTCCGTGATGAGGACTTGCGTGCTGACCGTCAGCCAGAGTTCACGCAGGTTGACTGTGAGATGTCGTTTGTTGACGAGGAAGCCATCCTTTCAACATTCGAATCCATCATCCGGCAGGCAGTGACTGAATTTTTTGACGGTCGTGAAATTCCTGCCTTTCCGCGCATGACTTACGATCATGCGATGGAGCATTACGGTGTCGACAAACCGGACACGCGTTTTGAGTTGAAACTTCACGATGTGTCGCAACTGGTGGCATCTTGCGGGTTCAAGGTTTTTGCAGAGGCGATCAGCACTGGCGGCATCGTCAATGCGCTGGTGGTCAAGGGTCAGGCCGAGGCTTTCAGTCGCAAAGATATTGACGAAGTCACCGAATTCGTTCGGCAATATGGCGCCAAAGGCCTCGCTTGGGCCAAGAAAGGTGCGGGCACGGGTCTGGCCGGATGGCAGTCTCCAATCGCAAAGTTTCTTTCGGACGAGACGGTGGATGCCCTAGATCGCGCGTTGGGATTGAATGCAGGAGATCTGATCCTGTTTGGTGCCGGTGGCTACGATTTGACCAAGGCTTCCTTGGGGGCGCTGCGAAATCATCTGGGTGCGCGGCTTAAACTTTACGATCCTGCGCAGCTAAACTTTCTTTGGGTTCAAGAATTTCCGTTGCTCGAAAAAGACTCTGGCACCGGTCGTTGGATCGCAAAGCATCATCCATTCACTTCACCCCGGCCGGAAGACATCGCGAAGCTCGACACAGATCCTGGGAACGTCAAGGCTTCAGCTTACGACCTTGTGTTGAATGGCAACGAAGTGGCTGGCGGATCGATTCGCATCCACGACCCCGAGGTTCAGAGAAAGCTTTTCGCAACCATTGGTCTTTCCGACGAAGAGGCACAGGCCAAGTTTGGTTTTCTTCTCGAGGCACTCAAGTTCGGGGCCCCGCCTCACGGTGGCATTGCCTTCGGACTGGACCGCTTGACGATGATCTTGACCGGTTGCGATGCCATCCGTGACGTCATTGTGTTTCCTAAAACTCAGAAGGGAACCTGTTTGATGACAGGTGCGCCAGGCGAAGTTTCCCTGGATCAGCTCCGTGATTTACACATAAGGGTCAACCGACTTGAATAACCACTCAGATACAGATGTCCACCTCTCTGGTTTTGAATCCCGTGTTTTCGGATCCTTTGACTTCAGATCGTTTCCAATGGGTCCGTCCCTGCGCCAGTATCTTGGAATCAAATCTGAATACCGTGGTGATCTGGTCGCCAAGGTTAATGATGAAGCGGCGGTTCGTTTTGCCCAGGCGTTGATCGAATATGCCGCGGATCATCCGGTCACGGATGGCGCCGCACTGGTAAACCTTCTCGAAGAGCTAGTGACAATGGACATGCCCGGGGCCGCTTTGGCTCTGCACGAGGCACATCCTGATATTTTTCCGGTGAACGATTTTCGTGCGCAGTTTCACCTGGGTAATGCGGCCATGCTGGCAGGGAGCTTGGTCATTGCGGAGCATGCTTTCACTGAAGCCCAGAAGTTGGTGCCCGCCGAAACAGCTCCTTACGTGAATATGGCCCAGATTTTGATTCACGATCAGCGGTTTGATGAAGCACAGCACTGGATCGAGGCAGGATTGGCAGTCGATGCCAATCACTGTGGTTTGTGGGAGATACTGGCTTGGGTATTTCAACAGCAGGAGATTCCGGATCACCCCAAGTCACTTGAAAAAATGGCTCGTGAACGAAATTCATGGGCGGGACTTTCGCTGGTCGCTGACCTCGTCGCTCCGGAGGAGCCAGAGCGGAAGCTCATGTTTTTGGAGGGCATATACAACGAGGGTGATCCATCCGAGGAATTTCTTGTTGAATACACCGCTGTTCTTGGCCAGTGCGGTTTGTATGACAGGATCGCGCCGGTGATTTGGCGGGCAAAAGCAGCCCTTGCCAGCAAGCCTTTTTCTTGGAAATTGCAGCTTCATCTTGTTCAATCCCAAATCGCTACCGAACAATTGGAGGAAGCGCGCGAGAGCGTGAATACCCTGCTCAACGCGAAAGGTGTTCCAGCCAGCGTGATCGATACGGTCGTCCCTGCGCTGCTGGCGGAAATAGAAGAATCCGCTTCGTTGTCCCTGAATCACTCAAAACCAGTAACAATGGTGGGAGCAAAAAATGAACTCAACTAAGAAAGCCATCCAAACGAACGCAGCCCCCGCTGCCATTGGTCCTTATTCCCAGGCCGTTCAGGCTGGCGGATTCCTGTTCGTTTCGGGTCAAATCCCCCTCGACCCTGCCAGCGGCCAGCTGGTTGGGCAAAATATTGAGGAACAAACGGTTCAGGTCCTCAAAAATTTGAGGGCCATCGTGGAAGCAGCTGGTGCAAGCCTGTCTGAAGTTGTGAAAACGACTATTTTCCTGAAAAGCATGGATGATTTTGCGAAGGTCAATGAAATCTACGGGACCTTTTTTGAAGCCCCATTTCCGGCTCGCGCAACCGTAGAGGTCAGCCGTCTGCCGAGAGACGTCAAGGTTGAGATTGAGGCGACTGTAAACCTTGGGGCCCAATGATCCGAATTCGAAATTGGGGGTTGTTGTGGTCATCTTGACCATGGTAACCTCAAGGAAAGTCAATAGTTTTATATTGCGATCAGGGACCTGATGATGGGTTTCGGTGCAAAAATCCTGGCCAGCTCACTGGCAACCAAGGCTCGCGCTGCAGCGATGTTCGCTGTGCCGGCGATGTTGGTCTATTTGGTAGCTTCACCAGAATTGCCAGCGGGATTCTCGCGGCAAGTTACCCGTACCCATGTAGAAATCGACGGCACAGACTTCGGTGCCTTTGACGGCGTGGTTGGCATTGATGAGGAATCGGGCACATCACTCAATTCCGGGCAGGTTCGCCGGGTTGTTCTTCAGCGCGATTTTGTGACAGATCCTTCCCTTTACCTCTGGGCAAAGAACACGATGAAGGAACGATCCGGTCTTAAGGACATCCATCTCGTGATGGAAAACCGCGACGGCGATGAAGTCTCTCGCTTTGTCCTCAGGTCCTGTCAGCCGGTTTCTTGGTCAGTTGAAGCTGCAGCCCTCTCCTCTGGAGGGTTCCACGAGCGTATCGAACTTGCCGTCCAGGGAGTTCAGGTTGACTAGGCCTCAGGTTCTCTTGTGCGCGACTTTGTTTGTGACATCCCTGACGACTGTTGGATGTCGCAGCACTTCAAAAAAAACATCTGAATTGACCTCTGGTGTGGCTATTGCGAAGGCTGGGCTTTCGTCCTCGCGTGAGACTTCTGTCCAGTGGTTCAAGCCCGAGCCAACCGTCGATGTCGTGGGCGACGCAACCAGCAAGAGGGAAGTTAGCCGGCTAATGGTCTCCAGTTGCCGCAACCCGGCCGGTGGTTCAGCGTCGTTTCTTTCGCGCTGGGAACTCGATCTGGACACGCCATTTGGAACCCGCCCCGTTCGTTTCACGGTAAGTCGTTTTGGGGTCAAGGTTCTCGTGCGGGGTTTCATCGGCGAAGAATCAACGGAGTTTATCTCCTCAGTCGCGATCCCGGATGAATGGATGTTGGCAGCATGTGCCAAGGCACTTTCGCCATCTGATGGTCCAATCGTGGCTTCAAAAGAAGTCGTTGAGGTTATCGGACAATGGCTGGCCGGGTTTGCACCAGATTGCAACGCGACCTTGCAGCCGGATTCAGCAGAAATCACCGGTTGGAGGTGTCAACCGACGACACCTGATATTTCCAGCACCCTTTTCGGACTCGACAGGACGCGCCAGACCATGATTTCTGGTTGGACCCGTCAGCCCTACCTTTTGGCCCGACGCGTTGCGATTGGGATCAACCTTGCCGAGGCTGTTCGTGATTCACTGACTCAAGAGGATCCAAGGCCGGCGCTCAAGAATGCCTGCTCCGTGATTCGCCGTTCCCTGCGCGCTGAGTTGCCCCTCGTTTTGGACGATCCTCGGATCGTGGATACCTTCTGCGGCGGGATGGCCAAGCCGGAAGCAGCCAGGGCGATGGCAACTGCCGTCGCATCGAAAATCGCCGCAGAGGTGGAATCCCTGCGCTACATATTTGAAAATACAAGTAAAACTGGTGCGCTGACGGTCAAAATTCCACCGCCTGATTCTTCGGTTTCCACCTTCCTGGTGACTTTGAAACCCGAGGAAGATGTGGTCATCGGTCTGGCAAAATTCACCCAGGCCATGCTGATCCAGCGGCAGAACGCCCATTTCGGAGGGCTTCGCCTGCGGGCTTCAGCTGAAATGGAAGCCCGGCCTGGCTTGGCCAACGACGTTGCCCAAGACCCGGGTTCGGTTCTTGGATACGCTTGCTGGCAGCCCTTTTTCGATTCCAGCCACCAACGCCTGCTGATCGCCCAGGAACTTGGTCTTGTCGGCACCCCAAGCCAGCCCGCTTGCGTCGGGCGCGAAGGTCCGGGCAGCGGTGGTATCGAGGATGTGACCTGGACGCCCCAACGCTATGTTGCCGAGAGCATCACCAGCGATACCGAGTTTCTAGTGACCAACGGCGAAACAAAAATCCTGCGCCTTCCCGCTGGGACCTATTCCTATACGGTCCAAGTCCTGCAGCAGGTTCCTTCGTCGATCGAAGATTCTGCGATGCCGGCGGCCCCCATTGCCGCAGGTAAGATAGAATGGCTCTCCGCGAAGCCGCGCCCGGTGATCAAGGAAACGGCGACAGCCGACTGATTTTGATCTATAGATCCCGTTATCAGAACGGGGTGTATAACAATGCTCGATATCCTATCGAATGGTTTCAAGCAGGCACGGGACACGCTCAAGGGCGTCTCTACGCTGACGGAAGACAATCTCAACGGTGCCCTCAACGCAGTCCGGCAAAGTTTGCTCGATGCCGACGTTGAATACGGTGTCGCCAAGTCATTTTTGAAGCGCGTGCAAGATGGAGCCCTCGGACGCTCCGTTCAAGTTCGCGCCGGCAGTGGCGATTCACGGATGAAGGTCCGTCCTGGCGACCACTTTGTGGACATTTGCCGTCAGGAACTTGAAAGCCTGATGGGCCCAGTCGACATCAGCCTCAATCTGCCTTCCAACCGCCCGGCGACCGTGATGATGATCGGTTTGCAAGGCAGTGGCAAAACGACGACCACGGGAAAAATTGCGCGATACCTGCAGAAGGCTGGACGCAAACCGATGCTCGTTGCGGCCGACATTTACCGCCCCGCCGCGATCGAACAATTGAAAGTCCTGGGCCAGCGCCTTGGCGCTCCTGTTTTTTCACTGCCGGGCGCCGAGCCCGTTGAAATCTGTCGCCAGGCTTTAGCCGCCGCCTCTGGCCTTGGGGCCGACGTCGTGATTTTCGACACCGCCGGTCGTTTAACGATCGACGATGGCCTCATGACTGAGCTGGAAAACATCAAGCGCATGGCGCATCCCGACAACATCTTGCTCGTTTGCGATGCAATGATGGGTCAGGACGCAGTAACCACGGCAAAGGCTTTCGATAGCCGCATTGGCGTCGACGGTGTGGTCATCACTAAATTGGACGGCGATGCCCGCGGTGGTGCAGCGCTAAGCATCAAAGAAGTTACAGGCAAGCCAATTAAATTCCTCGGTATGGGCGAAGATCTCGATCGCCTCGAGGAATTTCGTCCGGAGGGTCTGGCCAGCCGGATCCTTGGCATGGGCGATATTGTCGGTTTGATGAAGGATTTCGATCGTGTGTCGGATGGCGACCGCGAAGCCGAAGCCATGAAGATGCTCAAAGGGCAATTCAACTTCCGGGATTTCTACGATCAGCTTTCCAGCATCCAGAAAATGGGATCGTTGAAGGAGGTCATGGCCAAACTGCCGATGCAAGGCATGATCCCGAAGGACGTCAATCTTGATGATCGTGAACTGACCAAGGTCAAAGCGATGATCGACTCCATGACGGAAAAAGAGCGAATCGATCCAAATTGTTTGAACGATAGCCGGATCAAGCGTGTCGCCCGTGGTTCTGGGCGTCAGCCGAAAGAGGTTTCGGACCTGATCAAACGCTTCAAGCAGATGCGGCAGATGATGGGAATGTTTGGCCAAGGCATGGGACTTCTTGGGAAAATCCCGGGTGGCAAGGCCCTGGGGCAGCTCAACCAATTGCGAAACATGGCCAAACAGGCCGGGTTGGGCGGCGGCATTCCAGGTTTTGGTGGCGGCATGCCAGATTTCGGTGCTATGGGCGGGCTCTTTGGTGGGGGGGGCGCTGAAGCCGAAGCCAAGGCAGCGCGACCGGTTGACCGGGACAAGCTCCGCAAGATGCGCAAGGCCGCAAAAACGGCGAGAAAGAAAAATCGCAAATGAAAAAAGTTCACGTCGAGACTTGGGGATGCCAAATGAACGTGGCGGACAGCGAAAAGATGCTGAGCCTGCTTCATGGTATGGACTACGCCTTGACGGAGAATGAATCAGAAGCCGACCTGTTTTTGCTCAACACCTGCCACATCCGCGAAAAAGCGAAACATAAAGTGTTGAGCCGTCTGGGAGTCCTGCGTGACCTCAAGGAAAAGCGCCCGGGTGTCCAGATTGCGGTGGCAGGCTGCGTCGCCCAGGCGGAGGGTGCAAAGCTTCTGAAAGCTGCTCCTCAGATCGATATTCTTCTGGGGCCAGGAAAAATAGAGGAACTTCCGGATCTTCTTTCGCGGTCGACCAGCAACGGAACTGCTGCGATGGCGCTGGGCTTCAATAAACCTGGCGAGGAAAAAAAACGTGGCCATGGCCCAGATGTTGTTCCGCCGACTTTAACCGGCAAGAACGAAGTCACCCGATTTGTGAACATCACGCAAGGGTGCAACAACTTCTGTACCTTCTGCATCGTTCCTTTCACCCGTGGCCGTGAAATTTCGCGCAAGCCAGCCGAGATTCTTGATGAATGCCGTTTGTTGCTCGCAAACGGCGCCAGTGAAATCATGCTTCTCGGACAAAACGTCAACTCTTATGGTTTGGACCTTCTTGATTCCAGGAAACTTTCTGCTGGTGAAGACGGCCCATTCGTAGAACTTTTGCGTCAGGTGGTTACCTTGCCCGGACTGAAGCGCTTGCGCTTCACGACCAGCAACCCGCACGATTTCACCCAGCCGCTGGCCCAGTTGTTTGCTGATGATTCCCGCATGGGCAAATACATGCACCTGCCCGTCCAGAGTGGCAATGACCATGTTTTAGAGGTCATGCGTCGCAAAGTTACCGTTGCGGAATACCGCGAACGGATCCGGTGGTTGCGTGATGCCGTTCCCGACATGGCAATCTCGACTGATCTGATTGTGGGTTTTCCTGGTGAAACGGAGGCAGAGTTTGAAGACACGCTGAAGCTGGTGGAAGAGGTTCAGTATAGCTTCATCTTTGCCTTTAAATATTCTCCGAGAAAAGGCACGGCGGCAGCCAGGATGCCTGGCCAGATTTCAGAAGCCGTCATGGACGAGAGGCTTGCGCGCCTCAATGCGTTGCAGGATTCAATCACCATGCGCCAGGCCGAGGCCGATTGCGGAACCATTCAGAACGTACTGTTTCTTTATCGCAGCAAAAAAAATCCGGGCGTATTTTACGGCCGGACGGAGCATTTCAGGTTGGTTAAAGTCGAGTCAGCCGGGTATCTGGTCGGGGATTGTCGCCCCGTCCTCATTACCGGAGGCAACAAAACTGCCCTCATTGGAATCGTTGTTGGTGATCCAGAACATCAGGGTTCCGCCCACGAACATGAGTCCGGAAATTCCGTACAGTATTAACATCAACACCATCTGTTTATCGTTCATTTCGATCACCTGAAAAAGGCGTAAAAATCGACCGGGATTTCCTTCTGCTGAGGATCCGTGGTCTCGATAAATAGCCTGCCGTGAACGCTGCCAGCCTTTTCGGTCTTGTTTACCAAGTCGATCGCGATCAACTTTTTCAATTTGTCTGTGCTGACGGGGTTCACCTTCAACAGCGTCGACGTGTCTTTGATCTTCGAGCCATTCAGGTTCAGGTCCATCCTGACATTCTTGACTTCGAAATCCTGCAGTCCAGTCACTGTGACCGAGCGACTGCTTTTGTCGGTCGGGGAAATGGCACCGAACTCTAGGTATCGTGGTTCGATCTCGATATTGCCGCGAATCGTTGCCCGGACTGGTATCCGTAATTCGGGTAACGATTTTGAGTTATTCTTTACGTAGATGGTTTCCTTCATGAAGCCCGGCGCAATATTTTTTTTGAGTTCAATATTCAGGACATAATTTCCGTCTTTGGTGCTCGAAGAAACCTGCAAGACTTCAGCGTTGAATCTGATTTTTTCAATATTAACTTTGTAACCCGCTTGCGGCTTGATCACGACCTGCTGGGCACCGCCATTTTGCGTCAAGGTCTGACCGAAGTCTGCCAGCGGAGGAGTGACCTCGAATTCACTCACGACCGTCGCGCGGATGGATAACGTCCTGTCTGGTACGTGGCGTTCGTTGGTCATCACGGTCACCGTTTTGACCACACTTCCCGTGAAGTCCGTCGTGTCAAAAGTGATGTCAATCGCACCGGATTCCTGGGGAGAGTATTCCTTGTCGGTCTTCACCTCGGCAGCCGTACAGCCGCACGAAGCGTGAACGCCGTGAACTTTCAGTGGACCTTTGCCTATGTTCTTGAATGTGAACCTGTGGCCGAGCTTTTCGCCCCGCTTGACGCGTCCAAAGTCGAACGAGTTTTCGTCAAAACGAATTTGACCAAGATGCACCTGCCGGGCAACTCGGAGCACGGAGTCCTTTTCGCTTTCGGCGCGCTCTTCTTCGGTGGTTTCGGTGCCAGCGTCCTCTTCGTCCATTTCTGTTGCCGTATCGCTCGGCTGTTTCGGCATGGCGTTGGCGGTCAGACCATGCAGGGGCAGGGTCGCCGAGAAAAACGCCAGAGCTGCGAACAAGGTCTGGTTGCGCATGGACTTCCTCACCGTTGCGTTTTGAATTGCCAAGAATTCCGTCATCTTATACCGGCCCGTGCCGACGCCGGAAGGGAAATTTCGAGGGAATTTGGGGGGACCTTCGGACCCTTGGTTGGAACCCGCTGATTTACCGGCAAAATTTGCCCACTTCAGTGGGGATTGAATTTGCCGATTCATCATCCAGGGGGGTGGATCAAAGTGCCAACATTTCTTAAATCGGCGATGGATTTCGTGATGGCCTTTGACCTTGGTCTGGCCGTTGCCGTTGGGGTTGGCTTTTTGGGGTTGTTGATTGCCCTGTGGATGCCAATGACGGGCAGCGATCAAAGCGATTCTTATGGAGGTTGGAATTACGCCTTGGTGATGATCCTCGTTGGCGTCATTGGCGTGATCGCAGTGCCGATGATTTGGCAGAGTAAACAGGGGTTATTTTATTCGTTCTGTTTTTGCGGACTCACCGGTGCCATGGCCACTCTCCGTTGGCACATGAAGGGCCAACTTCAGCAGGTTCTTGTCCATTCCAAATCTGACTCAGGTTCCAAAAAGGAGGTATCGTCTGATGGCCGCAAAAAAACCTGAAGGCAGCAAAAAAGAGATCGATCCGAAGCTGCGTTACGCCCATATGGTGGTTTACTTGGCCAGAAGGGCCTCATTGATGAGTTGGTGCATTGGAGCCGGCGTGTTGCTCGCGGTCGTCCTTTTTCCCGTAACGGCTGGCTTGATAAATAATTGGCTTGCGATACTGCCTGTCGTCGCTGTTGTTGCCCTTGCAACGTTAATGATTCCCCCGACCGAGGAGTGGGAGTACAGTCCTTGGCAAGCGGAGCCAGAACGTTATGAGCACTACACGCGTGACTGAAATCCCCGTGCGATCCAAACCGGAGCCCGAGCGGGACTATTATACGGATCCCGAAACGGGATTCATGGTCTTTACAGCACATTATCTTGCTGCCCGCGGCTTTTGCTGTGACAGTGGTTGCCGTCATTGTCCGTACGAGCGATCATAGCCAGCAAGTTAAAGCCAAGATGTCAAAATCTCTTTTATATTCGCGGTAAAATGGCCGTTAAAAGCAAGAAAACCATCCAACGGATTCCGGGGTCCGCGATAGAGCGATCGCTCCGTGTTTTCGGTTTTGGCATCAAAACTGGAATTTCAGCCATCGCCAAAACACGCACCGCCATTCAGCAGGCAGAGGCCCTTGCGAAGATGATGGGCGAGATGAAGGGCAGCATGATGAAGGCCGGGCAATTGCTCGGTCTCGTGGGTGAGCATTTTTTTCCGAAGGAAGTTAACGCAATCCTGCGGACCCTCAATGCCCAGTCTGACCCCGTGGCATGGCCGGTGATTGAAAAGGCCTTGGTTCGCCGCCTTGGCCGTGAACGCATGGCAAAACTTGTCATTGATGAAGATCCCTGGGCGGCTGCAAGTCTAGGCCAGGTGCATCGTGCAAATGTCTTGGCCACCGACCAGAAAATTTGCATCAAAATTCAGTATCCTGGTGTCGCTAAAGCCATCGAAGGCGACCTTCGCAACCTGCGGGTGATTTTAAAATTCATGGGGGCATTGCCCATCAAGATTGATGACGGCCCGATCTTCGCCGAAGTCCGGACAATGCTCCGGCGCGAGGTGGATTATGTTCAGGAAAAAGAATCCACTCGCGAATATTCCGCCCTCGTCGCCGGCGATCCACGGTTTCTTGTCCCGGAAGTGATCGACGAATATTCCGGCCCTCGCATTTTGGCAACGACTTGGATTGACAGCGTTGAGATCGAAGACGTCGCCGTGAAATCCATGACGGAATCCCGACGCAAGGCTCTGGCGCAAAGCTTTCTTGAATTATTTCTCGCCGAGTTTTTTTCCTGGAATCTGGTCCAGACCGATCCTCATTTTGGTAACTACCGGGTTCGGCTTGGGTCAGGCGATGAGCCAGATCGCCTTGTCCTGCTTGATTTCGGGGCAGTGCGAAGGTTTCCCCCTTCCTTTGTCCGTCGTTACGCGCAAATGGTGCGCGCAGCTTTAGATGGTGATGAAGCTGCGATGGCGGCAGCCGGCAAAGACATCGGGATTCTTCCCAGGAATGCGTCGGCTTCGATGACCAGAATTTTTGTTGAGCTGTGCAACCTGGTGATCGAACCGTTCAATCATGGAGTTTACGACTGGGGTAAAAGTGATTTGCCGCAGCGCGCAACCCGAATGGGTGTGAAACTTGTGGTCGATGAACGGTTGCCATCGCCGCCTCGTGAACTACTTTTTCTCGACCGGAAGCTTGGTGGTGTTTTTATTTTCTTGTCCCACCTCGGCGCGCGCATTGACGGCAGGCCATTACTCGAAAAGGCGATTTCGGCCTGCCTTCAGGCAGAAGAAGTCTCACCTTGAGCCACAAGCCAACAATCCTAGTCATCGGTGCTGGCTACCTTGGCAAAGTCGTTTGCCGGATCGCGTCGGATGCCGGCCATCAGGTTTTTGCGGCCCGCCGCTCGCAACCTTCGTCCGATGAGTCTTCCGCCTTGCCTCTGGTTCATTGGCACGCAATGGACGTCTTGGATCCCGTGCAGGTTCGTGACGTGATCGGGATTATTGCGGGAGTGGCGCGGATCGATTCCGTGATCTATTGCGTTTCTGCTGGCGCGGGTTCCGTCGAGGCCTATCACGATGCTTATCGCCATGGCGTTTCCAACGTTTTGGCTGCCCTTGATTCAGTTTTCGGAGCCACCGTTCAAAAATCTGACGTGGCTTTACCCCGATTTATCTTCGTTTCGAGCACCGGGGTTTATCCAGAAGACGAGGGGCAATGGCTTGACGAATTCCATCAGATCGACCCAGACCGTCTTCCGGCTGCGCAGCGGGCCATTTTAGAAGGCGAGACTCTGGTCACTGCCCGCGATGGTGCGGTCGTGGCTCGCCTTTCTGGAATTTATGGGCCTGGGCGCACGCGCCTGCTGACCATGGCGCGCAGTCTGCCAGATCCGTTGATAATCGAGGAGATCGCTTGGACCAATCGGATCCATGTTGTCGATGGAGCCCGTGCACTAATTCATCTGGCAACCATCGAATGTCCCGGCCATCTATATTGCGTAACGGACCACGATCCTGCGGCCCAAATTGAAATTTTATTTTGGCTGAGGCACCAACTGGGCTTGCCCAACCCTTCGATCCACTTTCACCGGGACGGCGTTCCTGTTGCGTCCGCCAATGGTTTGCCAGAATCCAACAAGCGAATTGCCAACAATTTTTTGGTCTCGACGGGGTTTGAATTCACCTATCCGACCTATCGCGAAGGTTACGCGCCACTATGTCAGAATCAATGATCCAAATGTTTGCCACGCCCCAGTGGATTTGCATCAGCCTTTTGGGAAATTTTGCCGCCACCTGGTTCATGGCTGGTGTCATTGTCTTTGTCCAAATCGTCCACTACCCCCTGTTCTCAAACATTGGGCGCGACGGGTTTTCTCACTATGCAAACCGGCATCAGATTCTGACAACTTGGGTCGTCGGGGTTCCAATGATTGCGGAAGCCCTGCTCGCAACAGTTTTTATGATTTGGCTGTCAACGCCAGAGGGCTCTGCGCGCCTCGATGGATCTACCGTGTTTCTAAATGTTGGTATCGAACTGATGATTTTGGCGGTGACGGCAGTTTTTAGCATTCCATGCCATGCAGCCCTTGCGCAGGGCTTCGACCAAGCCATCATCAAGCGTCTCGTTTGGACCAACTGGCTGCGTACTTTTGCCTGGTTGTACAAAGGCTGGATTGCCGCAGCAATGTTGGCGAAGAATCTCATCTGAACCGAGTCAATATTTTTTCGCTGACCTGCCAAAGCCTGACGGCTGCATCATCATTCAGGGCAGCCAGCGACGGTTTTCGCACCCTGCACTTGTCGAAATATTCACCGTTGACGTTGGCCACCGACGTATCGTCTGCCAAAAATATTGACGTTTTCGCTCCACGATCCTCATTGATGGCAAACAGAATTTGGCTGAGCCTTACGGCTGGTCCCCACAGGCCGGCGTTGTTGTGGCCAAATTTACTGGCGACAAATCCGGGGTGCAGCGTGTTGGCTGTGACCTTGGTGCCTTTCAGCTTTTTCGCGAGCTCTCGCGTGAACAAAATGTTCGCCAGTTTTGACCTTTGGTAAGCGCGCCAACCACTGTATCTGTTTTTGCCGTTGAGGTTGTCGAAATCCAGTTCGCATCCGCGGTGGGCCTCGCTCGCCACGTTGACGATTCGACCTCCGTTGGACGCGACAAGAAGCGGCAATAAAAGGTCGGTCAAAAAGAAATAATTCAAATGATTTAGCGCGAAAGTTTGCTCGATGCCGTCGGGAGTTGTTCCAAATTTTGAAAAGAAAGCTCCCGCATTATTTACGAGGACATCGAGGCATTCAAACCGGCTTTGATAATCGTGGGCCAGTTGCTTCACTTGTGCCGGCCGCGAAAGGTCGGCGATCATCCAATCGACTTTGCCCGTGGTCTCTGCGGCGACACGCTTGGTTTTCCCCTCGTCGCGCCCCACGATAATCACGTGGTGTCCACGCGCCGCCAGTTCTCTGGCAGTCACCCTGCCAATTCCATCCGATGCGCCAGTGATTAATATTTTTTTTGTTTTCATCACCGAGCCCTCATGGTGGCAAGGCCACCGTCGATGCTCATGGTATTTCCCGACATCCATGAACTGTCGTCCGACAACAGCCACGCTGCGGCGGCCGCAACATCTTCAGGCTGACCAATACGCCCCATGGCATGCATAGCAACGGATGCCTTGAGGGATGCCTCGTTGCCAGTGATTCTCGACGTCAGGGGCGTCTCGACCAGTCCCGGGGCAATGCAGTTGACGCGAATTTTATAGCGGGCATAAGTTGCTGCCGCCGATCCCGCCAGTCCCATCACGGCACCTTTGCCTGCGGCAATGGCTTCATGGTTTGCCAGTCCCGTGACCGAGGCCGCAGATGCAAAAAGAACAATCGACCCGCCGTTTTCCATCATCGGCTTGGCGACGGCCCGGACCAGCCCAAAAGCCGCGCTCGCATTGGCTGCGATCGTGTCTTCAAATTCCTGTTGTGTGGTCAGATGTGCGGGCTTCAAAATCACGGATCCTGAACAACACACAGCGCCGTCGATTCTTCCAAAATGCTCGGTTGCTGCTGCGGCCAGACGTTCCGCAGAGGCAAAATCGGATCCTTCAAAAGGCAGGGCAATTCCCCCCGTTTTCTCAGCGATGCGGTGCAACTTTTCTTGATCGCGTCCGCCCAGGACGAGCTTCGCCCCGCAGTGGTGTAAATGCTCTGCCAGTACCGAGCCAATGCCGCCGCCTGCTCCCGTGATGATGTAGACGCGACTCGACAGATCGTAAACTTGCATGGAAGATGTTCCTATTGGTGTTTAATGGCAGAAGGATCGTAACAAATGCTTATGGACGTTGCCATTGTCGGCGCTGGAATCAGCGGGCTTGCCGCGGCCCAGGTGGTTCGGGCCTCGGGCAAGTCTGTCGCCGTGTTTGACAAAGGTCGTGCACCGGGCGGACGAATTGCCACGCGTCGGATCGGCGCAGCCGTGTTCGATCACGGTGCTCAATTCTTTACGGTGCGTGACGATGGCTTTGCAACGACGGTTCTCCAATGGCAAGCCTCCGGCGTCGTTGCTCCTTGGTGCCATGGATTTCCTTCGTCCGTTGGTGAGGCCACTGGCGAGGACGGGCATGTTCGATATTTTTGCCCCAATGGGATGACAGGGATTGTGAAACATCTGTCGTCGGATCTGCCGCCGGACTCAATTCTTGTCGATCATAAAATCACAAAAATTTCGCCCCAAGGCGATCACTGGTGCCTCGACGTTGAGAATCGCCCTTCTGTGCGTGCCAAAGCCGTCTTGGTTACGGCTCCGGCACCACAAGCACCAGCTTTTTTCAGTGACGATGCCTTGGCGGAATCATGCCGTATGATTGCCCATGATGTTCAATTCGATCCTTGCCTCGCCTTGATGATTTTAGCCGGGCCTTCAGAGGCGGCGGCTTCATTTCCTGCGCCAGGCGGCCGACGTTTTGATGGTCCTGTACTGTCTTGGGGCGCCGATAATCACTGCAAGGGGATTTCTCCCGTGGCTGGCTCGGTGACCCTGCATGGTTGCCCTGAATTTAGTCGCGTGAATTTCGCTGCCGATGACCTTGTGGTGGCCCACGAGATGGTTGTTGCGGCTGGATTATCAACCGCTACCTTGGGTGATCCCACCCGTTGGCAACTTAAACGATGGCGTTATGCAATTCCCGCAAACCCACACCCGGACCGTTACCTCCAGATTTCTTCGAAACCTGTGGCGGTCTTGGCGGGAGACGCATTCGGTGGGCCACGCATTGAGGGTGCCTGGCTTTCAGGGGTCGCTGCCGGGAAATTTCTAACGCGGTAATTGGCTTGCCCGCTGCCGCAGCGCTTCGAACATCAGAATTCCTGCCGCGACAGAAACATTCAGCGAATCGACTTTTCCGTGCATGGGAATCATGGCGGTGGCATCGGCGTGGTGCAGCCACCAATCGGTAAGTCCCCAGGCTTCGCCCCCCATGACAATGGCCGTGGGCCCGGTCATGTCGACGGCATCGTGCGACTGGCTTTTTTCCGTCAAGGCCGCTGCTACGGTCCGGATTCCCCTGTTCCTGCATTCCGCCGCAAATTCTTCCGACGATTGATTGATGACGGGAACGCGAAAGACGCAGCCTAAACTTGAGCGGATTGCGTTGGGATTCCACACGTCGACCTTGGCGTCCAAGGTGACCAGAGCTGTCGCTCCGGCTGCTTCTGCCGTGCGCAGCAAGGCGCCCAGGTTTCCCGGCTTTTCAACATTTTGCGCCGCCAGAATCAATGGCATTGCCGAAGGCTTTATATCTTTCCAAGTCCACGTCCGCATTTTTACGGTCGCAATGAGCCCGTCGCGCCCTTCGCGAACGGCAGCCTTTTCAAAAGCCACGTCGCCCAGTTCAATCACTTGTTTGGCCGACTCGCTCAGGGATTTCATCTCCCTCATGGATTTTTCGCCATCGCCTGAAAATTCGCCCCGACAAAAATACAGGGTCTCGATGCCGTAACCATTTGCGATGGCCATCTGAATTTCGCGCAAACCCTCAACCAGGCACAGGCCGGTCGCCTCGCGTTCCTTGCGGTCTCTCAGTGCGAGAAGGGCCTTCAACTTCGCATTTTGGGTGCTGGTGATTATTTCCGGGTGGTCAGGCACATGGCACCACTGGGCAACAGGCGATCGCCATTTGCGTTAATATGATTTCCTTCGCTATTTTCGACAATGACCATCTCTTCGGCCAAGTGATCGCATTTGATTTTTGCCCTTGGGCGCAGCATGTCTTTAACAAGATTTTTCAGGGCCAGCGGCGTGTAGCCGTTTGAATGGGCGCACAGCATGATAAATGAAAAATCTTCGGCCAGAATTTTTTCAAGGTCATCCAAAAGCGGCGACAGGTGATCTTCAATTTGCCAGATCTCGCCCTTTACCCCGCGTCCATAAGTCGGCGGGTCTAAAATAATTCCGTGATACTTCGTTCCGCGCCTGACTTCGCGCTGCACAAATTTCCGGACGTCGTCGACGATCCAGCGGATTGGCTTGTCTGCCAGCTTTGAAACTTCGGCATTTTCTCGCGCCCAGGCCACGCTCGTCTTCGACGCATCGACGTGGACCACGTGGGCCCCACCGCGGGCGCAAGCCAAAGTTGACCCGCCGGTGTAGGCAAACAGGTTTAGCACCTGAAATCCTTCGGAGCCTTGCCCCTCCCCGGATTTCCTGACGAGATCCTTGCCGCCTTCGACCAGCTCCACGAGGCGCGGCCAGTTGCGGTCTTGTTCGGCGAAAATCCCCAAATGCCCGAAGTCGGTCAACTTGACGTTCAAAGTCACTGGCCCGCAGGGCAGTTCCCAACTCCCGGGTAACTTCCGGTTGTGGACGGTCCACTTGCCATCGCCGCCCTTGAACCGCTCAAAGCTCGCATCGACCCTTTGCCATTCGGTATCGGGCAGCCTCGGTCGCCAAACCGCCTGCGCCGCCGGTCTGGCAATCCGCCAGGGTCCGACCTGTTCGAGTTTCATGAAATTGCCGCAATCCAGCAATTTATAAGCATTTTCCGGTTTACTATGGATTTTGTGTTCCAAGATTTTCTCTGCCCTTTTTTGGCCTTTAATTGGCGCATCTAAAGCGGTTTGTTTATTATCGCATAGACCATCGGGCTGCGACCATTTTATGCCTATTTCATTGGTTTCTATTGCGAGGATTTCCGACGATGACTTTTACCCCTTCGTCTCCGGGCGCGCTCACCAGACTTTTCGGCACACGCCTGCCCGTTGTCCAGGCTGGCATGGTCTGGGTTTCCGGCGGAAAACTCGCCGCCGCCGCCAGCAATGCCGGCGCTCTTGGCCTTGTCGGAGCCGGCTCCATGAAACCCGACCTCCTGAAACATCACCTTGAATTGGCGAAGTCCCTGACCTCAAAGCCCTTTGGAATTAACTTGCCGCTGCTCTATTCGGGCGTCGACGAACAGGTCAAGGTCGCCCTCGATGCCGGGGTGCGCATCTTTTTCACTTCAGCCGGCAGCCCTAAAAAACTGACCGCCTTTCTGAAAAGCCACGGCTGCACGGTGGTCCACGTCACGTCTTCGCCGGACCTCGCCAAAAAATGCGAAGACGCCGGCTGCGACGCCGTGGTCGCCGAAGGATTCGAGGCCGGTGGTCACAATGGCCGTGACGAAATCACGACCCTCGTCTTGATCCCCCAGGTGGTCGACGCCGTAAAAATCCCGGTCATCGCCGCTGGCGGTATCGCCGACGGGCGCGCCATTGCCGCTGCCCTGGCCTTGGGTGCCTCTGGCGTCCAGATTGGGACGCGCTTTGCCGCCACTGTCGAATCCAGTGCCCACGACAACTTTAAAAATGCCATCATCCATTCCAAACCTGATTCCACTTTTTTAATGATGAAGCAGCTCGTCCCTGTTCGCCTTTTGAAGAATCCTTTTTACGAAGAAATCAAAGCCCTCGAGGCCCGCTGCGCCCCGTCCGAGGAAATTGCGGCCCACCTCGGCAAAGGCCGCGCCAAGTCCGGCATGCTGGATGGTGACTTGACCAACGGCGAGCTTGAAATCGGCCAGGTTTGTGCCGCTGTCCGCGACATTCCAAGTTGCGCAGAGCTTGTCGCCCGCCTTGAAAAAGAATATTCAGCCGCTGTGGCTCAGTTGCACCCGAAGCTTTAAGTCAGGAATTGCCATGACAACCGATGTGGTCAATATTTTCGCCCCAACACCCGACCGCCGCGTAAAGCGCGGGTGGATGAACCTTCGCGTGGCTCAAGTCATCCACGAGACTCCCGACACCGACACTTTTTTGATGGTGGATGCCGAAGAGAACAAGCGTGCTTTTGATTACATCGCTGGGCAGTATCTGACCTTTCGTTTCGACGACGTCGCCGACAAGCCCGTCGTCCGCAGTTACACAATGTCCTCATCGCCGTGCCAGCCCGACACGGTGGCTTTCACTGTCAAGCGCGTGGAAAAGGGCCTGATCAGCAACTGGCTTTGCGACAACGTCCGTGCTGGTTCCATCCTGCGCGCCCGCGGACCCATTGGCCGCTTCTGTTACGATCCCGCCCACGACAAGAAACACTTGTTCATGATTGCCGCCGGCAGTGGCGTGACCCCATTTGTCAGCATCATGCGCGAGCACGCAAACACGCTTGGCAAAAAAGGATCTCCCGAAAAGATGACCCTTCTTGTCTCTTACCGGTCCACAAAGGACTTGATCTGCTGGGAAGATTTGAATGCGCTGCGCAATATCCCGGGCTGCCGCGTCATCGTCAGCCTGTCCCGCGAACACGCCGAGAAGGAAGGTTTCCTTTACGGCCGCATCAACGAGTCGATGCTGGCCGATACGATTGCCGGCGACTACGCCGACGTCACATTTATGTCCTGCGGCCCACAGGAAATGATGGACCTCGGCCGCAACCATGCCCTCTCAAAAGGCGTCGTGCCCGAGCAATTCAAAACTGAATCCTTCGAGTCTTGATGTCTCTCAGATCATCTGTCCGGGCCGCCACTTCCGCTGGTCGTGGCTGTGATCGTTCTGCCACTGGAGAACAGCGGTGATGTGCCGTTGTCGGTGGCGCAGACCCGGAAGGAGTAAGCCGTGCCCGATAAGAGCCCCGAAATCGTGGCTCCAGTCAAGTTAATGGAAGTCGCCGGAACTGCGGTCCCTGCAGAGCAGGTATCCGGAGCCGTCGGACCTGTCTGGTATGCAACCCAGAAAGCCGCGGTGTTCACTCCGCCAGTGACCCAGCCCAAGGTTACGCTGTTTGCCGCCTGCGTAAATGCCGTCAGGTTTGTCGGATTTGGTGGCGTCGAGCCGCTCGAACCAGTGCCTGTTCCCGTACCACTGCCCGTTCCCGTCGTCGCGAACTTGAAGACGCAAATCACGTTTCCGGTACTGGTGCTGGAAGCTGGAGGTTCAGTCACAGGATTGCTGATCGGATTCGGAAAGTAGGCGGTCTTGTAGGTCCCGATGTCGGAAACCCAGAATTTCGATTCGAAGATTTCTTCCTTGGTGATCAAGCCATCTGGTCCCGTTGCACCCGTTTTCAACATCCAGGCCACTTGGTTGCTGGTCGGAAGTGCCCACGTTCCAGTCGAGGAACTGTAGGTGTTACTTCCTACTTTGACTTTTGCAACTGTGCACAGGGCCAATGCCTCAGCAACTGTTCTAGCCAAGGGAGGGGGAGGGACTGTTGTTGTGTCTTCGCGCATCAGGATCCAACGGTTTTGCGTCGGATAGTCAATAAAGACCGTTGCTTTCGCGATCACCTCATCTTGCGAGTTTTTGACATCCTCCCGACCCGTCGATTCTGCCTTAAAAGTATCGCGCGGAAGGGAAGTCCCTTGGACACCCAGCACCGTGTTTGGAATCAAGATATCGTCCGAACTTAGCTCGGAGTTTCCAGAAACCTTGAACGGCAGGTACAAGGTGGTCGGTGACGTACTGGTTGGTGCCGACAGGAAAAATGATGACGTTGGCAATGGGACAAAGTCGCCATCTGAGATTTTTCTGACCCGGAACTGGTAAGGGTTCCCGTCTGTTCCAAACAGCGTGAAGATTTGTGGAGCGGTCTTGGTGACGCCGGAGGTGTCAAGGGACGAGGGGTCCTTACCGGTATTCAGCGGCCACAGAGTGCTGGGGAACGATCCTTGAACGCCGCCAATGGTTTGCCCCCGTCGAATCACACCGGGGTTCAGGTTTGAGTTCGCGGATGTCGCATCGACGGCGGAGAATTTACCGTCATCAGCGATGACGCAATCCCGCTGCCCGTCCGCGTTGCATGTCGGTTTTTGGTTTTGTTGTTTGCCGAGGCATGAATTCCCGGCTGCGGCAGTCCCGGTGACAATCACTCCCGTTTCCGGATGGACATAGGTAACACCAACACAGACGCTTGAAGCATCAGTTGCGATGATAAGAGGTGACTGACTGTCCTGGGGTGCTGCGAAAAAGTTGGTGGTCCGCGATTGCGCAAAAATTTTCGGCGCCGCGAGCAGCAAGAACAGCGTGATGATTTTCAAGAATGTGCTCTTCATGGTCCGTTCCCCGCAGAGCCAACTGGCTTGTAAACGCACGCGGTCCACGCGGATTCTGCGTTGATTGCGGATCGCGCCTGGGATGTCGCACCGGCATTTGGAAACTCAAAAATCTTGTAATTCGCGGTGCCGTTGATGGTGGTCTGAGTCCACAATTTGATCGACGTGGGGGTCGTGCCGTTTGGGCTCGTAAATTGAGTTAACATCGCGCCGGGACCGCTGGTCATGCCGGTCGACCAGGCCCAGAACAAATCCTGAGGGCTTGGCAGAGAGCCTTGCGTGCAGGTGGCTGGCTCAGGTGTTCCGTTGTTGTTGACCAGGTACCAGTTGTAGCCAGTGGCTCCGTCGATCCACGTCGTGCCTGACTTGCTCCAGTAGTTTCTCGGCGGGGTCGTGCCCTTTACACCGAAGATGGACTTATCCGCGACAATCATGTCCGCCCTCAGACCAGTACCGGCAATTTCGAAGCCCGTGTAAAGCGTCTTCGTTCCAGAGCGTTCGATCGGTAGTAATCCTGGTGTCAGCAAGGGTGGTGGCGCGTTGGCCGCCGTCGAAGTTTGTGCCCCGGCGCTGCGAAGATTGAACGTCACGCCTTCCCCTTCATCTGTTAAAAGCGTGATGGCCCGGGTATCAGTCGGGGACGCGCCAAACGCGGGAAGATTTGCGAAATCCGGGTGCGCGGAGATGTCGGCAGCATTCGTGTTCGTTGGCACCGTCAATTTAGAGGTGCTTGAGGGGAACGCGCCTGTGACGGTTCCGGTTGCGAGGGTCAGCACTGTGCCTGATTTCAGTGATTCCGGGCGGACGCGGGCAACTTCAACGGCAGGCCATGCTGCCGTTGTGAAGCACTTCGATAATTTGCCAGCAGTACACGCTGTTTCAGCGGCCGGGCGGCCGGTGCAGTTTCTGGTCCCAGTTCCAGTGCGAGTGGTGCCATCGCCGGCGATGAAATTCTGACGTGCGCAGACGGCTTCGGAGTTCAGGCTGAAGGCAAAGGCACTGGCAGTGGCAGCGGTGTCCAAGATCATGATGTTGGTGTCTGTGCCCGGAGATCCATCCTGGCCAAGGCCGATGACGAACATGCCGCGGCCGCGTCCGCGAGTGGTTGCGGAACTGGTTGTGGCGATCAATTCTTCGGTGGTGGGCAGCTGAATTTCAACGGACTTGCCGTCGCTGGATTCTTTTAGGGTCAGTTTGCGGTCTTTGATAAAGGCTCTCATCCCGATCAGATTTTCGCCCGTGACCGTGAATTTTCCGACGGGCTGCACAACAAACGGTTTGCGACCAGTGACCAACATTTTGGGCAGGTCCTTGACCTCGTTGTTGCGTTTCGGTGGTGCTTCGGCGGTGGGTTTGACCATGCGTTCGACAGGCTTCTCAACTTCTTCGCTGATTTGCACCAACCGGTAACTTCCCCAAGTCGACGTCTCGAATGTGGCATTGCCGTCCTTGAAAGTGATTTCCTTGTTGGGAATCAAACCGACGGAAGTTTCTTTGGTTTCCAGTTTGATGCCAACGTAAGCCACGGCGTAACGCGATGTGTCGGCGTCCAGAAACAGGCTGCTGGAAGAAAACAAGGGCAGGCTCAGGGACATCGGCACAATAAGGTCGGTGGCGTCAGAGGCAGAAACGTAGAGAGACGATCCGACGCCGCTCACCGCAGAAGAATCCAGCCCAAGCTGTGCCAGGACATCAGCACTCGCGGCGTCAGAGCCTTCGCCCAAAATGATGGACGTACTGAAGGAAAGAGATCCTGGGGGGAAGATCACCGATGCGCCGGATACGGCTGAACTAGAGGACGCCAGGATTGTTTGGTAGCGGTTGGATGCCGCGGAATAGCTGCCCGTGACGTCGCCGGCTTCTTCGGTGGTTTGAATCAGGCTGGTCAAAGCCTCGGTCTCGCCCTGCTTCAAAAACCCCGGGCCTTTCAGGCAAGACGAAGTCCACGTCGCGAGAAGGATCGCAACGGCGGGGCAGGCGATTGTGGTGAGGTTAAACCGCATCAAATCTCCCAGTTCCCTAAGGAGATCGGTTGGATGCGGGCAGGCTTTAGCGGTTCTTACAAAATATTTTAGGCGGGGTTCGGACTCTGCCTAAACCATCGCCGAAACGAATTCTGATGGGTTGAAGGGCCTGAGATCATTAACTTTTTCTCCGACACCAATAAAGGATATTGGCAGACGGAACTGGTGGGCGATGCCGACCAGGACGCCGCCTTTGGCGGTGCCATCCAGTTTCGTGGCGACGAGGCCAGTCAGTTTGACCACTTCGCTGAAGGCGCGGACTTGCTGCACGGCATTTTGGCCCGTTGTGGAATCGATGACGAGCAAGGTTTCATGCGGCGCGCCGGGAAGTTCTTTTGCGATGCTGCGGTTGATTTTGGCCAGTTCCGCCATCAAATCTTCTTTGCTGTGCAGTCGGCCGGCAGTGTCGATGATGATGACATCCGCGCCGCGAGCCTTGCCAGCCTTTACCGTGTCGAAGGCGACGGCGGCGGGATCGGCCCCCGGTTGTTGCTTGATCAAGTCGACGCCGGTGCGGTCGGCCCAGGTTTGCAATTGGTCAATGGCCGCTGCGCGAAAGGTGTCGCCAGCGCCCAAAATGACTTTTTTTCCCTGGGATTGAAACCAGGCGGCCAGTTTGCCGATGGTTGTGGTTTTTCCGACGCCGTTGACGCCGACGACCAGAATCACGTGGGGCTTAGTTTCAGCCATGGCGGTCTGTGGCGCAACGAACAGCGACTGCATTTCGCCGATAAGAAAGGGGCGGACTTGATCCCACGTTAAATCCTGCTGGCCGGCGAATTTCTGACGCAGGCGTTCGACCAAAAGGTCTGTCGTCTGAACGCCCATGTCTGCGCGGTAGAGGGCCTCGTGGATTTTTTCCAGAAGTTCATCGCCAAACTTGGTGCCGGATCCAAAGAGGTTGCCCAAGGTGCTGGCAAAGGCAGACCTGGTGCGCGAGAGGCCTGTTTGCAAACGCTCCGACCAGGTTTCGGGTGCAGGGGGTTGTGGAGGCAGTTCTGGGGTTGGGGTGGCGGTCGATTCTGCAAGGGCTTCGTTCAGCGCTGATTCGTCGCGGCGCTTTTTGACCTGGCGCATGAACAGGCCAGCAACAAGAATCGCGCAGAGCAGGAGAAAGACGGCGACCATGATGGCAACGAAGGGATCGCCTTGAATCAGGGTCGAGAATGGGTCATTTGCCTGCATGGTGTCCACTTTCCGGCTATACTGGTCCAAAGAGAACTTCTTACGGGTTTACTGAATGCTCTGGACCGGGAAAATTGTCAAAGGCTGTGTGATGGCCATGATCTTCGGCAGTGGCACGGCATTGGCCGAGGTTCCGGCCGGGGTCTCAGAGGCTTTGCCGCCTGCGGGGGCTATAGAGGCTCCTGAAGCTTCGGCGCCTTTAACCCGGGAATTTACCCGCTGGGAGCGCGTGGTTCGCGGATTTCGTCGTGAGCATCATTTTGGCGTGACGGGGGGCTACCTGCGCGGCAGTTGGCAGGTCGGCAGCTTCGGACCTTTGACGAACATGCAGATTGGCGACGACGGGTTCTGGACCCGGGGCGAATACACCTACCACCTGCAAATTTATGATGGCTTTGGTTACCTGCTGGGAAGCAGTCTGGGGACCACCTACACCCGGACTTCGGATGTTGCCACACTCAAGCCGCCAACTTCACTGATCTATCCCGGGGTGGTCGTCGGCGCTGTCTACAACATATCCCCAAGGTTCCGGCTCCTCGGGGCCGGCAGTGTCAATCTTGAGCGCTATGATGGTTTAAGGGCCTTGGCCGAAGGCCAGGATGAAACCCAGATTTCAATCACCATGGAATCCTACGATGCCCAGGCTGCCCTCGATATTTTCGTGGCGATTAATTTCGCCATCCGGATCGAAGGACACGATCGCTACCAGCTTTACCGGAAACCGCGAAACGCAGGGGACAAGGCCGTCAATGCGGATATAGAACGGTTTGATCGATGGTATGGGGCAGGCATTGTTTACCACATGCTTTGATGGAGGCGCGTGAACATGGCAGAAAAAAAAACGGGGAAGTCGGTAGCCGCTCCTGGTGGAAAGAAAATTTTGGCGGAGAAACAGCGTGGAACTGAGGATGATGTTGAGATCATTAAACTGATCCTTGACGAGAATCCTGCACTCCGTCAGCGTGTTTTGGACAAGATCAAGGCCATCCGCAAAGCGAGCAAACTGTGAAGGGGCAAGTCCAGGTGAAGTTCATTTTAGCTCCGATAGTGATGACACTTCTTGCGTTGACGACGGGTTGCGCCATTGTCAGTTCTTTTTATGGGCCAAAGGTTCTGGAAAAGAGCAAGGAACAGACTCCTCCTTGGGTTTCCGTGAAGCCATCGCAACTGATGCTGCAAGAAAATGGTTTTCAGTACCATGCCGTCCAGCTTGACGAAATGGACCTGCCGCTCGGGGTGAAAAAGGCACAACTTGGTGCAACCCAGCTGTGTGAGATGGCGATTGTCGATGCGGCAAGGACCAGGGCTCGTGAGGTTTGCAAGCTGCCAGCAAAGTCGGAAAAGGCCAGTTCGGTCGAGCGCATCGATGGGGCTGTTGCCGATGCGGTGAAAAGGGAGTTTGGCGGGGCAATGCGCGTGGCGGACATCTATTATGAAAAGGTAGAGGCCCCCGAAGCCGGCGATGAAAAGATCGTCCGGGCGGGGCATGTTTTCAACATCCACGTGCTGGTGACCTTCCCGCGGGAGCAATATGACGCCGCCCTGGCGGCCGCCGGCAAAACCCTGCGCCGTGAATCTGGAGTAGAATCCAGACGTTGCGGCGAGGCTCTGACAGCCTTGCCAGGACAGCCTTCAAGCCGTTGACCCGACCGCTCCGGTGTGTTTCCCTAGGCCCCGATGATCGACCTTTCTGAAAACCTTATAGCCCGCCCGGGCAATGTCGTGCTGCCTGCCTGGCTGGCAGGTGCGCTCGTGCAATCCTGTGGCAGCGGTCCGGCAATGAATTTTAGCCGGGCCTTTCGGTCCTCAGCGCCAGGCGATTCGATCCAGTGTGGAGTTCCCGTTGGTTTATTGCCCGGCGATCTCGATCTGATGCCATACGTTTTGGCGGAATGGCTGAATCAAGTTGAATCGGTGCAAATTGAGGGCAAGGGTTCGGGGGCAGATCCGTTTGGAGGGTCGAGCCTCTCGATTGATGCTCTGTCTTTGCGGCAGCGCATCCCCCCGGAATTTTCGGAACGGGTTGATGATTTGTGCCAGCGTTTGTTTGGATTGCGTTTGCTGCCCGGTAATTCTGGTGTGGCGGAACCGTTTTTTGAAAACGAGACCATTGAGAGCCTTGGGTCTGGCAGCTACGCGGGCACTTTGTTTTTGCGCAGCCGCATGCTGTCACAACTGCTCGGCCGCGGCGGACAGGCGTTACCGGCGATCGTGGTTCCGCGACGCTTGTGGGATGATCTTTCGGCTTTGGAGCGCGGCTGGTTGATCGTGGTCGAGGCTGCAGCACGTTGGCAGTTTTCGTGGGTCCGCGAAGATGGATGCGTAGAATTAGAAATGATTTTACCTGCCGATGAGGCGCTGGCGAATTCACTAAAGCCTCTGGCTGCGCTTGGCCGGAAGTTGGTCGACTACGGATGGCTCGCGCTGGCGCTGGATGATGCTCCTGTTTTATTTGAACCTCATCAGGGATCCAGCTCATTGCGCTTGATGTGGGTGCTGCATCCATCGCGGGCCATTCTGCCTGAAGCCATTGTTTTAAGCGTTCCGGAGGTGAAACTTCCTGAAGTGCGAATTCCGTCAGTGAAGGCGCCAGAGGTAAAACGGGACGTGGCTCATGATGGGTGGCAATCCAAAATGCGCCTTTTAGCGGCTGAAGAACTGCAAAAAATCAGAGCCGGCAACTCTGGGCAATATTTACAACTCAAGCAACGTTATCTGGAATCTCTCGATTTGCATGGCCGAAAAATCATTTGCGACATCGAGCAAAGGCTTGCCCCAGTGCTTTTTGAAGAGCATTTGCGGCACGGGATTATTCGCTACATGGTCGATCATCCGTCGGCGTGGCAAAGTGCCCGATCAGGAAAACCTGCACATTAATCAGTTTCACCCTTGATTTTTAGATGGTTGCACCCTATCTTTTTTAGATCACGTACATCTGACATCCATGGAGGAGCAAAAAGATGGCGGCTAAAAAGAAGACGACGAAGAAGACGACCAAGACAGTGGTGAAGGCGAAAGCCACCAAGACGGTAGCGAAGCCGGTTAAAGTCGGCCCGATCCCGTCCACCTCACGTCCGCGCACCAAGAGCGACATCATGAGCATCATTTCGGTTCAGACCGGATTGACCCGCAAAGATGTTGGCAACATGTTCAATACCCTCAGCGAAATGATGGGTATGGATATCGGCAAGAAGGGCCCAGGCGCATTTGTGATCCCAGGGATGATGAAGGTCACCCGCGTTCACAAGCCAGCCACCAAGGCTCGCAAAGGCATCAACCCGTTCACTGGCGAAGAGACCACGTTCAAAGCCAAGCCGGCTCGCAACGTTGTTAAAATCCGCCCGTTGAAGAGCTTGAAGGAAAAAGCAAACCACTAGTCGTGGTTCGCTAATTTCGTTCAGACACGGAATTAAAAAAGAAGCCAGGCAGCAATGCCTGGCTTCTTTCATTTCATCAGAGTGCAATGATCAGCGATTTTTACGTTCCTGATTGCGGACGTATTCCAGAAATGCAGCCTTGTCTTCCATCACGTTGAGAGACGTTGCGTGGGCTGCATGGCGCTTGTTCATTCGACCGCCGCCGCCACCGCCGCCGTGCCTGCTGGCGTTGTTACCGCCACCCTGACCCTGGTACCCGCTTGGCTTGTTGGAATGCCCTTGGCGTACGTTACCTTGGCGCTGCTGTTGTTGTTGCTGTTGTTGCGGGCTGCCGCCGCCGCGCATGGCACTTTTGCGCTCCACGATCTCCCACGCCCGAAGGACCAGACCTTCCGCGAGAAGTTCCGACGCGAGATCGTCGACGCTGACGCCCTCTTCACGTGCACTTTGCTCTAGACGCTTTTTCAGGGTCTTGGACACCTGAAGATTGAGACCTGAAGTGCCGGCCATGGAATCGGATTCAACGTGACCGTGTGCGGTTTTTGCCGGGGTATTACCGATTTCCTGAGCTTGGTTGAAGTCTTCATTGAAGTCTTCGTTGTGAGGCATCGAATCCTCTTCCGTTGAATGGGTGTCGCGAGGTTTCTTGGGGAGGGCGCGGTTGCCATCCGGGATCGGCTTGTTGGGCATGAAAATCCTTAGGTAATCCAGGGTGTTGACGCTGTTTGCGCCGCAATCTGTTTCGATGCACTTCTACTTTTGTTTCTTGGCTGGGCCGACCGTTTGTGTGGGAGCCACCGGCGTCCAGACTGACTTACACGCTAGGAAATCAGTGTGGTCTTGGTTTGCCTTACCCCGACTTTCCAAGTCAAGCGAGAAATCATAGCGACCCCGATCCATGCGACTGATATCGACAAAAAAACCTGTAGTTACGGCATTCTTTCTAAACCAACGGATTACGTCCCCCGGGATTCCGGACTTGTCGTCTGGCTCTCCAGCCTGCCAGACATGAGGCAAGGTTCCGCTGCGGGCCAAATCCCGGTCCAAGGTGGCCGACAGCACGAGGCCTGCCGGATGCTCTACCGAAACCCGGGCTGGGCCATCGCCGGTCCTTTCCAGTTTCGGCGTCACCTTTCCCGAGAGTTGTAGCCCATAGGCAAAGCCACTGCCTGACCCCAAGAGTTTGTCCGGTGAAAATGGGATATCCACCACAGAAGGAATTTGAAAACGACTGCGATAGAACACGAGTTCGCTGAAGAGATGGGCTTTAACGAGGCTCCAGAATGCACTGTATTTGCTGCCAACGGCGACAATGGTTCTGATTGGCCCCGATCGCCAGCTTTCAATGGCGCCAGCAAGATCCTTGTTGGATTTCGAAATGACGGGGAAGCCCCACGGTGGCTTCAGCCAAATGGCAAAGCTGCCTTCCTGATGGATGGTGATGAAGTCATCTTTTTTTTCGCTCCCTGACGGGATTTCAAGTCGCCCCATCGCTGCGGGGTTTTGCTCATTGAACCGGTATCGGTAGGCAGCGGTTTGAATGGTCTGAAGTTCAGGATTGAAGGCCACAGCATCTGGCAGGTCAACAACAGGCAATCCGGTCACAAACAGAACCTGTGCCGTTTTCGATCCTGCGGTGAGATCGACGCGCCAGGCCTTTATGCTTTTTTCAGCTGGAATAATGCCGCGGATTGTTTCCTTTTGTAGTTTTCTTAACCATGCCATGGCTGCTGGGTCAGTGAATGATTGAGCTTCGGAAAAATTTTCTGGCAGTTCAATGACCAGTTCGTCCTTGTGGTTGAAGCGGCTATCTCCACCGTCGGCAGTGAAAGGCAGGCCGTGTTCAAGGACATAGTCACCATTTCCGTCACGCTCATCAATTTGGATGGAAGCCCGTTTCCAGACTTTTCCGTTCGTCAGATAAGCGCGCAGGCCTCGAACCGGGACCGTAAATGTTCCAGGGGCCCGCGAGGGAGCCTTTTCTGGAATCGTCTGGCAAACCAGGGCAGAGGCGGGTCCTGCCGAGGCGAGCCATGTGATCGACACGAGCAAGACGAGCCATGCGCTGGGTCGAACCCTCAAAAGCGATCCTCGAGCTCAGCAACCGATTTTGCGATTCCTGCGGTGATGATTTCGTGTCCTGATGCGGTGATCAAGACATCATCTTCGATCCGGATCCCGATTCCCCGAAATGCAGCCGGTGCAACTTCGTCAGAGGGATCGACATAAAGGCCGGGTTCCACGCTGAAGTACATTCCTGGTGCCAGGGCGATGGGTTTTTCGTTTTCGGTGTAGTCGCCCACGTCATGCACATCCATGCCAATCCAATGGCTGGTGTTGTGGGGAAAAAATCTTTTGTAAGTCTGATTTTCTTTTATTTCGTCGCGCGAGCCTTGGAGCAGTTTGATCTCACGCAGCCCGTCAACCAGAACGTTTAGTCCGGCCTCGTGGATCGCGGGCAGATTGCTGCCTGGTTGTGCAACCGCAATGGCGGCTTCCTGGGCCGACAAAACGATTTCATAAAGGGCTTTTTGTTCAGGCGTGAACTTGCGTCCAATGGGGAAAGTCCGTGTGACGTCGGAGGCGTAATAATCACGCTGGGCACCGGCATCAACAAGCAGAAGATCACCGTCACGGAGTTTCATGTTGTTACTGCGGTAATGAAGGACGCATGCATTTGCCCCGCCAGCCACGATTGAACCGTAGGCTTCCATCTCGGCGCCGTTGCGCAGGAATTCACCGAGGATCAGTCCGTGGACATCACGCTCGGATTGGCCGGGGCGAACCGTATCGTAGATTTTTTTAAAAGTGGCTCGCGTCACTGCCGCGGCCGCACGCATGCGGTCCACCTCCTCGCTTGACTTGCGCAGGCGCATTTGTCCGGCAATACCCCAGGCATCCAACACCGGCAGCTGCCATCCTCGCGTGCGTCCGATCAGGCGCTTGTGACGTCCAATGGCAGCGATGACCTGCTCGTCGTCATGCGGGCTCGTCCCAAAATGGTAATAAAGGGTTTCAGCCTGACCCAGAAGTTGTGGGAGCATCGTCCACAACTGGTCGATCCGAAAGGCCTTGTCGACTCCGATTCGAGAGGCGGCTGCCGCTGTGCCCAGGCGCAAACCCTCCCACAGCTCAACCGCTGGATCTTTTTCGCGTACGAACAAGATCATCTGTTCGCCTTCAGCTGCCTTCGGCAAAAGAAGCAGCGCCGATTCGGGCTCTTCGCATCCCGTCAGGTAATGCATGACGCTGTCTTGGCGGTAGGAATGTTCGACGTTGCTGTTTCGCAGTGCCGTCGGTTGGGCGATGACGAGCATGGCTCCACCGTTAAGCAGGTGCAGGCATTTTTCCATCCTGGCGCGATAGTTGATCGGAGCAATTTCAGAAGAGTCAGTTGATTTGATATTAGTCACGGGATCCGCCTTTTTTGATCCACCTGTTTTTGCTGTTTTTATCCAATATGGCAAGGGGAAGGCAGGGAAACTCAAGATCAGAAGGCCAGGAATCTGCAGGGCCGGGGGTAGGTAGGGGGGGAGACCGGCCCCCGCAAACAATCTTGCAGAAAGAGGGGGGCCAGTCTTGCAGCCTTGGTGGCAGCGGTCTTAAAAGACCGTCACCTCCGTGCTACTGGTACAACAACCTTGAACCATGAGCACCACCTCCTCTCCTGGACCTTGGTCCATGGGGCATTTTCCAGCCCCTCTTTATATTTTAGCAAATAGATTATCTTTGTAGAACTTAAGCTCTTCGATGCTCTCGCGTATGTCATCGAGAGCGCGGTGATTTCCCTTTTTTTTCGCCTTTTTATCAAGAATGCCAGGGTGCCACCTCCGGGCAAGTTCCTTGACCGTGCTGACGTCAATCATCCGGTAATGCAGGTATTGATCGATCGGTTTCATGTACTTTGCGATGAACCGACGGTCCTGCCAGATCGAATTTCCGCACAATGGACTTTTGCGTGGCTGGCTGTGCTGTTTGATGAAGTCCAGGGTCTGACGTTCGGCCTCATCGAGGCTTAAGGTTGAATCAAGAACGGCGCTCCATAGTCCGGATTTCCTGTGGTGTTCACGGTTCCAGTCGTCCATGCCCTCGAGAAGTTCCTTCTCGTGATGGATCACGAGTTCTGGGCCTTCTGCGATGATTTCCAGGGATCCTGTGGTGATGATGGTCGCGACCTCAAGGATGACATCCTTTTCAGGTTCGAGCCCGCTCATCTCCATGTCGATCCAGATCAGAGGTGCATAGGTTTCAGCACCCGGTATTTTTTCTTTGCTGGCGTTTTCCATGTTTGTCCTGTCCATGCCGTTCGTTACTTTTCATCGATGTTGAATTGAAAAACTGGCGCACGCCACGCAATCCATTCGAAAATCTCGTTAACTTGGGCGCCAGCGACGTGAATCTTTACAGAAGGATCGTGCTGAATATTCCGGATCACGGACAGTTCTGTGAATTCAGTTGTCAAAAAATTAGTCCAACCCCCGGCGCTGTCGCTCCACCCTCGGGCACCTGCCCTGAGAACCGCCTTGTGAAAATCTTCTTCACTGGATTTTGGTGCTTTTTTTACCAGAATGTTTCCCACCCGGTGGCCCAGATAGTCCGGATAATCTTTTTGCCCGAGGTTTGCCACCATGGATGAGTTCAGCGCACTGGTTTTTAGATCAATTGGGAGGTTCACCAAGAAATGGTGGTTTGGTGACCTTATGACTGCGCGGGCCCATGCATCCTGCGGGGAGGCCTCGGGAACAGACAGCCAGAACGTGACTTCTCCATCGCCGAAAGCATTTTCATGCAGTCCGATGGATCCAGCATAGGTCCTGACGAGGTGCCTGATCCGGTCCCGGTAAGCCTCTTTTGGAAAACTTGTGGTCGTCTCATCGATCCTGAAAATATACGCCTCGTCAGTCTCGCAGACTTGGACCGCTGGATCGGGGTCATCTGACGGAATTCCCGTGCAGTTGGTTCCGGCAAACGCCGCACCCGGCGTTGCTGCAGCCAATGCCACCAACCCCATGCTGAGCAAGCTATTCCTGATTCCATCTGAAGCTTTTGAACCCTGCAATTTAAAACCTCCCGGGACAATCGCGTCGTCCCAGGGAAAGGCTTCGGGGTCTCAATTTTTATATTTAGAAAAAAATAATTGGGACAAACTCAAAAAAATTTAAATGTACCTGTGGGATCAGATTCTTGTCCTGCAGGGTTCGCTAAATCGAAAATTGGATTTTTGGACTAGATTAGCCAAGAACTCCTGATAAGATGCCAACTTGTCCCTTCATTTTGACGGATTTCAAACAGGAGTGCGCTGTGGTGATGACACTGAAGCGATTGGTTCAATTCCGTATGGTCCCTGCTGCTGCGGCTGGGTTTTTATTTTTTGCGTCTGGCTTTGCTGCCACTCTGGCCATGGGGGCGGATAACGACGCGGCTTTTAAGGTTGCCGGCAAGGTTGTGACCATGAAAGAGGTGAAGAAGGCCAACGAAGGCGAGTTCTTCGAACTTGAAAAGCGGCGCTACGGATTGATCGAACAGGCAGCTCGCGAAAAATACCTCGAGCATTACTGGCAAAAGCTTGCCAAAGATTCCGGTAAATCAGTCGCGGCAGCCAAGTCTGATTATATGGAAAAAAACGGGAAGGTCTCCGACGATGAGGTCAAGGCAACCCTCGATCAGTTCAAGGATCATCCCCAGCTTTCAAAAATGCCAAAGCCTGAGCAAGAAAAACAGGTCAAGGAATACTTGAAGAGCCGCAAGGGTGAGGAGTCACTCGAAAAGATTCTCGACGCCGCGCGCAAGTCGAAGGATCTCGTTATTTTGGCAACAGCTCCAAAAGAGCCTGTTTTCAATATCGCGATCAACAGCACGGATAAGGTCCGTTATGCCGCAATCAAGGACGGCACCGATCCAACGGTTGCCGTCGGTTGTTCCGGCAACGACTGCGCAATCACCATTGTCGAGTACTCTGAATTTCAGTGTCCGTTCTGCAAGCGGACTTTGCCCGCGGCCGAACAAGTGATGGCTGAGTACAAGGGAAAGGTTCGCTGGGTCGTCCGCGATTTCCCTCTTAGCTTCCACGATCGCGCCAAACCCGCAGCCATTGCTGCCTCCTGCGCTGGTCAACAAAACAAATACTGGCAGATGTACAAAGCCATTTTCGACAACCAGCAAAAGCTGGCTGATGCGGACCTTGAGAGTCACGCTAAAACGGCAGGGGTGGATTTGAAGCGTTGGAAATCTTGCGTGAAGGACCCCAAAGGCCTCGAAGAGCAGATCGACGCCAACATGAAATCGGGGATGACTTACGGTGTCAATGGCACGCCGGCTTTCTTCGTCAATGGCAGGAGATTGTCCGGAGCTGTTGCGTTTAACGAGTTCCGTCGCGTCATCGAAGACGAGTTAAACGCAAAGAAATAGCGTAAGTATCTGTAATCAAAAGTGATTATTGTTTTGAGAATAAACCTCCGCGTCTTGATGCCGAAGAGAGTGGCTAAGGACGCGGGGGTTTTTCATGTCTGAACCAAAAGAGAATCGCAGGACCGCCAGGATGCGGCTGAAGGACCCGATGTCGGTCACCATCAACTCGATGGGTGACGCCGTGGTTTATGAGACGTCCACACGCAATCTCTCTCAAACCGGTTTTTTTCTCGAGTTTGATCGCCCTTCAAGATTTCCTTTCAGTGCTGCGAGCATTCTGGAAGTCCGGCTGCAGTTTCCGGATGGAGCGAGTATTTTTTTCAACGGCAAGGTGGCTCGCGTCGTAAATTCTGGTGATCCCGCTGCGAAGGAAACCGGCACGGGAATCGGGATCAAGATCGTTCAAATAGACGCCAAGTCTGAAAATATCCTGCGGGCTTTCTTGGACAAGGTTTTTATCGAACAGCAACGGGCCATCAAGGCGGATTCTGGAAATTCAGAGGGTGCTGCCTAGTTGGCAGGCTTCGCGCGAAAAATCATGATAAAGTTCAGTTTAAACTTTGTGCTAGAATCAGGAATTACCTGATTGGGAGATTTTATTATGGAATGGAAATCTGTCAAAGTGCCATCAGGATCAAAGTTGTTCAAGGCTCACAATTTCACTTTCATGAACAAGGGTCATTCCTGGCACCTTGAAGTTGATGAGTTCTCTGATGGGACGTTCTCTGGTCACGGAGAACATTCCACGGATCGCAACAGTTTTGTGGAATCCGTGAGCGGCCGCTCCCTGAGTGACTGCTTGACGGCTTTGATCGAGCGAGTCCAGAATCGTAATCCCTAAATAATTTTTAAAGGTGGCACCGATGCCCTCTTTTCGTTCTGGGCTTGAGGCTTGGATCGGCAATCCCAGGATTGCTGATCCGTGGGGCAACTGCGCGTTGCTGTGCAATCAGGCTTCCGTTACCAGCGATTTTGAACCGGCCTGGAAGGTTGCACACCGGTTGCTTGGCACACGGTTAAAGGCATTGTTGGGTCCTCAACACGGCTTTTACGGCACTGCACAAGACAACATGATCGAGACGCGTCACGTTCACGACGAACATCTGAAAATTCCGATCTATAGCCTTTATTCCGAAACCAGAGAACCAACTCCGGAAATGCTCGAAGGAATCGACACCCTGATCGTCGATTTACAAATTGTCGGTTGCCGGATCTACACGTGGAAGGCGACGATTGCGGCATGTCTGCGCGCCGCTGCAAAGTCAGGCAAGCGGGTCGTCATTCTTGATCGCCCCAATCCTGTTGGTGGAGAGGTTCTTGAGGGGCGTGTTCTTGATATGGACGCATCGTCATTCGTCGGAGAATTTCCGATTCCAATGCGTCACGGCCTCACAGCCGGAGAGGCCGCAAGATTTTTCAACCGGAAGATCAAGGCAAATCTGGACGTGGTTGCGCTAGAGGGGTGGCGCCCCCAGATGCTGTGGGCAGATTTGAACCGGCCGTGGGTTCTCACATCGCCGAATTTGCCGACGATCGACCCCGTTCACGTTTATCCAGGACTCGTGATTTTAGAAGGCACCAATATTTCTGAAGGTCGCGGAACTGGTTTGCCATTTCAGTTCACCGGTGCACCATACATCAATCGTTCTTCGGACCTGATCGAACGTGTGAGGCAATTGCTTGGATTGAAAACGGGGCAGCATCCGCCCGGAATTTTTCTTCGTGAAGCAAGCTTCGAGCCGACTTCGGGAAAGTGGATGAAGAAGGTCTGCTACGGATTGCAGGTGCACGTTGTTGATCCATCTAAAGTGCGAAGTTTTGATTTTGCCGTGGCTTTGGTCAGAGCCTGCATTGAGCTTTCAGATGGTGCCTTCGCGTGGAAGGATCCACCCTACGAATACGATCTCGTGACCTTGCCCATGAAATTGATCATCGGATCACAGCAGGCCGACCAGAAATTTATGGGTCAGGATTTCTCTATCGAGGATCCCTTCTGGCACGAAGGGCTGGCAGATTTTGCCCAGGAGGCCCAGGAAATTTTAATTTACGAACGTGAGCACGGGCCGATGGCCTAGGCTAGTATGCTGTTAGTCTGTACTTGCAGTTGCACCTGCTGGCTCATCGCTCGCTTCGGCAGCAATGATCTCTTGGAAACCAACGAGCTTGCTGATCGACCCGAAGTCCTTGTCGACCCGAGCTTGTTCCGATAAGCGTGGCTCAAGTTGAACTGCCTCGCGCAGAGAATACAGTGCCTCATCCTTTCGGCCAAGTAGCGCCAATGCACACGCCTCGTTGTAGCGCGCAGAGGCGTCTCCTGGATCGATCTCCGTAGCTCTTGTGAACTCAATCAACGCAGCGTTTAAATCGGATTGCCGGTAGAGGGCAAGGCCCAGGCCGTTGTGGTATTCGCTTCGGGTGGGTTCAAGGACAATGGCGCGCCGGTATGCGTCTGCCGCCGCTGCCTGCTGTCCCAAACGATCCGACAAAGCCTCTGCCATGTAAGCATGGACAATGCCCTGACCAGGTCCGATCTCGCTTATCTCCTGCAACAGGCTGATCAAATGTTTTTCAGCTCGCAGGGACTTATACTCATTGAACAAGAATTCAATCATCGTTGGCCGGTCTCCTGCCATGTCCAGGGCAGTTACGAATGCATCGTGCGCGGCCCGAAAATTACCCTTGCGCAAATATGCTGCTCCCAGATGCGCCTCGATCATCGATGGAAACTTCTTGTTTGAGGTGCTCAGGAATTCTGGGTCGCTGCGAAGGCGATTCTTGAGCGCTGTCAAACCAGCAATCCCCTCCTTTGTTTTTCCCAATTTTCGGTAAGAGATCACTGAGTCGCTGAACAAAAGTTCCTTGTGGTCCGTGCTTCCCTTGTGAAGGCTTTGATAGATTTCATGCGCTTCAGCATAGTGGCCACGCTCTGATTGCCAGGCTGCGATCGCCTCGTCAAAACCAGATCCTGGGAACTGGGATGCCCATTCCTCCAGGGCACTAAGCACCATCGGCGGTGACGAAAATCTTGATTCAGTAACGATCACCAGATAGGGCGCAATGATTCTGCGCAGGCTTCCCTCGAAATTAAGGGCTGCCTGCAGAGCTTTTGCGGTGTCTTCCGCGTTGCTACGATCTGCTGACAGACGTGCTTGGCTGAATTGAAGGCGCCATCCGGTGGTGCGTGAACGGCCTTCGTGTAGAATTGCCATCGCCTTATTGCTTTGCCCCAGAGCCTCCAGGACTTCGGCCATCGCGACATACCCAAATTCCTGGTCGGGAGCCAATTCAAGGGATTGGGTCGCCAGCTCGCTTGCGGCACGAAGTGACTCCACGTCCTGCTGGTCGTTGGCAAACATCCGCAGATAAGTGTGTGACAGCAGAAAATGATAGTAAGCAGATCCTGGGTCGATTTGAACCAGACGAACTCCCTCCCGCTCCAGCGACGGCAACGTTTCGTCGTCTGCTGTCCAAATTCGTTCTTCGAGGGTAGCCGGATTCGGGCTTGCGATGGAAATCCCACCAGACATGCCGACCAGGAGCGCCGCAGCGATATTTGACCTGCTGAGTAAAATAAATCACGTCCTTTAACTTTTATATTAATAGGATCGGGATCTTTTAATATTCTATTAGAAGTAATTAAAAATAAGCCTGTAACTTTTAATAAAAGCTAATGTAATTGATGGTTTAAAAATCAGGCTGACTTCGACCAAAACAGCCAAACACCCGCACTTTTGGTCCATCCCTCACTAGATGTGGTTTTTTGTCGATACCAAGCGCTGAAGCGCGAGGGGCGATGAAGAGCATTTTTAAAACAATCCAGGCTCATGTCAAAAGCCGTCAAAGGCTCGTCATGGCAACCGTTGTGGCTGCTATTTTCGGCCTCTTTGTCGGTATTGCCGGGTTCCGGCTTCTTCCTGGCCTGAGGGCGCGTGTTGGGATTCCTGATTGGCCGAATTCTGCCAGCCCACTTTCAAATGGAAACGATCCTGGCCTCGGACAAAACCGCCTTCGGGACCGGCAGGCACGCAAGATGGCGTGGAATAATGGATTGGAGTCTTCAGCGCAGGCGCGGCAACTGGCGCAGGCTGTGATGGCAACGGTTCGAAACTTTTACCTGGATTCAGAACGCGTCTCTGAAAATAAACTTGGTGAAATCCTGGTCAAGGTTCTTAGAAGAAAATCCTCGGCAATCGCAGTCAGCCTGAGTTCAAATTCAATCATCCTCGGCAGTCAGAAGAAATCAGTCGCCTTTCCTTTGACCACGGCAGGGCTGGTCGATGCAATTACCGAGGGCAGTGTGCTTCTGTCTGCCGAAGATAGAAATGAAGTGTCAGATCATTCCGATGAAACGGATCGTGGCCCGGTAAAAAAATGTCGGGAAATCCTGAATCTCATGGTCTCAGAACTTGATCCGCATTCTTCTGTGTTGTCGCCAGCCTCCTATAATGAGCTTCGTCAAGGCACCGAAGGCAGCTTCGGTGGGCTGGGTGTTCTGGTCGGACTTAGAAACCGTGTGCTGACGGTGATCAAACCTTTGCCAAATAGTCCAGCCGCCCAAGCGGGGGTGTTGGGTGGCGACCGTATTGTACGGATCAATAATCAGCCGACGTTCGGGATGGCTCTTGAAGACCTGATGGACTTCATGCGAGGCAGCCCGGGGACTCACGTCACGATGCGGATTCTGCGCGAGGGCAGTCATTCCCCAATGGATCTTGTCATCAAGCGGGAAGTCATCCAGGTTGATTCTGTAACATCTCATCCAGTTGAATTCGGTGAACTAAGAATCTTACGGATAAGCGTCGAGACATTTTCTGCAAAGACATCACGCGAAATCCTTTCTGCTATGAAAGCCTTTAAAAAAAATCGCGGTGCGATCGATGGCTTGATTTTGGATTTACGATCAAATCCAGGTGGACTCCTCGATCAAGCGGTCCAAGTGACAGACTTGTTTCTTGAGGAGGGCGTCATTGTTTCGACGCGAGGGCGTCGTGAAGAAATCGAAGTTGCTGGAAAGGGATACGATGAGGTCGAATTCCCGATGGTTGTCCTGATCGATGAGGAGTCCGCCTCAGCCAGTGAGATCGTTGCAGGCGCCCTGCAGGATCATGGCAGGGCTGTCATCCTGGGGCAGCCTAGTTTTGGCAAGGGCTCTGTACAAACGGTTTTTGAGTTGCCGTTCGATATTGCCCTCAAATTGACCATCGCTCGATATTTCACACCGCTAAACCGTTCGATCCAAAATGTCGGAATCCTTCCTGATTTATGGCTTCAGCCGCTTATTGAAAAAAACGAAAACCTGAATCTTTTTGGTCCATCCAGATACCGCAACGAGGGATTTCTGGTTCACCGCTTGGATGAAAAATCAGACGGACGGCAGCGCATCATGGATCTCGATCAACAAATGTCCGAATCTTGTTGTTCGAAATCATATTTCATCGCGTCAAAATCTGGTGCGGAAGATGCAGATGACGAGATTGATGCAGCCAAGAGAGTCATTTTTGCGGCTCACGATGCAATGCTTTCTGAAAGGAATCATGTGTCTTGGGGAGTCGACAAGGCGCGGGAATGGATTCGTGATCGGGCTGTGCATGCCAGCGTCACTAAAATGGCTGCGGAAGCTTCTCTTTGGATCAAGTCCCGATTCGGTATTGAATGGGCTCAGCCGAATGAGCGGGGACATTTCAAGTCCCTCGCAACCCAAGGTGGCACGGTCGATTTTAAAGTTCAGTCCCTGTCCGGAAAGCAAGCGATCGCCGGTGATGAGTCAAGATTCCTTTGGACCATCACTAATATGGGCGCACGTCCCATGCGGAGGATATCTGTCTACCTTCGTAGCTCCGGGGTCACCGGTGAAACTCAGGAAATTCTTGTTGGATCGGTTGAGCCAGGGGAATCCAAGTCGGGTCCCATCAGTTGCAGGGCGCCATTCGTCTCCCTTGAAGACTCCTGGGACATCGATGTTGGCCTTGCAATGGATGCATGGCCGGTGATGTCACTTGTCAAACAGTTTCAATTGAAGGTCGAGACTCGTGATCGCCCTATATTAAGTTTTGTCACATCAATTGTGAGCGAAAAGGGTGGGGTTGCAAACGGAGTCCTCGATGCGGGGGAACGGGCCAACCTTCATGTGGTGATCACGAATCAAGGAAGGGTTGGCGTCAATGAAATGTCAGTCAATCTTGTGAACTTAAGCGGGGGGCGTGTCTCAGTGGCGGAGGGTGAGATCATAAAAAAACCAATAACAGCTGGCAGCAGCGAAAGCTTTGATATTCCTTTGGTGTTTCATGGAAACCACGCTTCGGAAGAAGTTGATGTTGGGATTTCAATTGAATCAAAGGAGATGGAGTCTCCAGTTGTTCGACAGATAACTTTGCCGGTGTCGGCCATTGCTGGTCGTGTTGGTCAGACGGTACATGAATTTCCGAAATAATTTTACAGTGACGCCAGGGAGGCGAGCATGGCTAAGATTGCTTTGATTGCGGGAAAGTTGGAACAGGTTCCTGTGATGCATGTGTTTTCACGCATGGCCTCAGTTCACGAGATTCGCATCCACGCTTTTCTTGGTTCCATACCGGATTCCATGCGCAATTGTGGGTTCGCATTCAGCCTTTATGAAGCGGATCCGACAAGGGCTGGTTATATGTCTGGATTGGAAGATCAAATTGCAGACGCGGATCTAATTGTCGTGGCAGGGCCGGAGAACCTCTCCTCGTTTCAGGCAATGCGCTCTGCCTTGAAGAATAATATTCATTGCCACGTAATTTCATTTGATCTTGTTCCCCAGCCATTTGATGATTTCGTAAATATCCGGGCCATCCGCCAAGATGTTTTGAATCGCTGCCAGATCATATGGACGACTGGCGAGCGGTCCATTGAAGCCCTGACATTTGAAGGGTATGAGCTTCAGCGAATCCACAACTTGCCGGCTATTTTTGATGGGGAATCTTTCCCGTTGGATGCTTTGCGCAGCAATAAGTTCAGAGACCATGTTGGAATCAGCCGGGATTCTTTTGTGGTTCTTTTTCAGGATGTGCTTGATCACAAAGGTGCTGCTGGGGAGTTAGTCAAGGCATTGCATGCACTTCGGGCATCCGGTAACCCTGACTTTGAAAGGTTAGTGGTCTTGTTTTCTGGTCAACGCGAGGGTTCGGAACCTTTAAAATACATGATTTCCGATTGGCGTCTCTCCAGTCACGTCAGGTTTCTTCATCAGAATAGCTCTGAATTTACTTTGGACTTGTTGAATGGAAGCGATCTTGTCGTCGGACCCTGTCATGGTCGGTCAAGCGAAGCACACGTCTTGGCAGCGATTTCCAGTATGGTCGGAGCTCGTCCCCTTCTGAATGTTTCACAAACGACAGGCGGTTGGCTTGACATGCCGTGCTTGAGTGTCTCTGAGTACACCAGCCTTCCTCTCGCAAAGGCCATCAAAAACGGTTTGGCCACCAGTGATTCAAGGTTGGAGCGGCGTGAGAACTTTCTCAAAGTGATTAGCTCTGCTGATCGGCAGATTGATTCTCAAAACTTCATAGACTTGATTCAGCGTTCAACGGTGAAATCAGCCTCTCAAAGCGCAACGGCAAAAGATCAATATCTTGAGCAGCAAGTTGCTACAGTTGAATCGATGGGTGCCGGTACATCGCTCGATGAGAGGTTGCATGCCGTTGAAGATCTTCTGTTGCGTGAACCACCACCTCCACTCGCAGCAAGGGCCCATATGTTCAAGGGGTCTGCTCTGTATGCAGCGGGTAATTACGAGGCAGCGACCGATGCCTATCGCGCAGCATTGCTGTCCATGCATGGTGTACCAAACGGAGAAAGTTCGCCTCAGCCGCGTTCATTGATTTCCAGCTGTTACCGGGGGCTGGGGAATGTTGCAGCCGCGGTTCAATCCCATCAAGAAGCACTCGATCTCTACCGGCGCGCCCTTGCCTTGGAACCACAAGATTCCCTCACTTGTGCGGGCATCGGAAACGTCTACCGTCGTCTGCGTCTTTATGATGAGTCGCTGCATTGGTTGGCGAAATCGGCTTTGTCGACGCCCGGTGACGAGTCTGCATTGACGCGCTTTTCTCAAGTCCTTCTTGAGTGTCCAGAAAAACCTGTGGCCGCAAAAGCCTTGATTGACGTCCTTCAGGTGGTTGGCGAGCATCCCTCGCTAGCGAAAGCGATGGTCAGCCTGGATGTTCGTCTGGATTGATGGTTGGTGGTGGATTAAAGGCCTGTGGATCCAAATCCGCCCGTACGCACCGATGTCGTCACTGCGGACTCGATTTGCAATCTTCCAACGAGATTGACGACGAGCTGGGCGATGCGGTCGCCTGGATTGATCTGAAATGGCTCAGTGCCAAGATTCAGCAGAAGGACACAAATCTCATCTGGATAATCGGCATCGATGGTTCCGACGCCATTGGCAAGGGTAATCTGCTTTTTGAATGCCAGCCCGGAGCGCGCACGGATTTGCAATTCAGGGACGAATCCGTCTGGCACTTGATTCCATTCAACACGATCAATAAAAACCCCCGTTGGCACGCGTCCAACGCGGCCCGGGGGTATTACGAGATATTCAGTCGATTTCAAGTCTGCGCCGGCACTGGCTCCGGTCATATAGGCTGGCTCAAAGCCAGTGCGGAAGCGCAGACTAAACATAATCAGGTAGCCGTGGCGTTTGGCTTCTTGCCGAGGGCGTCTTTACGACTCAGCTTGATTTTACCCTGACGATCAATCTCCAGGATCTTCACCAAGACTTCTTCGCCTTCTTTTAAAATGTCTTCCACACGCTCAACACGATTGTTAGCCAGCTGAGAGATATGACACAGCCCTTCGCTACCCGGCTTGATTTCAATGAATGCGCCGAAATCCATGATTTTCTTCACAGTGCCAAGGTAAATGGCGCCGATTTCCGGTTCGGATGTGATGGTGCGGATCATTTGCTTTGCAGCTTCTGCCGAGGTTACATCGGGAGAAACGATATTAACCATACCGTCATCTTCGATGTCGATCTTGACGCCAGTCTGGGCCACGATCTTTTTGATGACCTTGCCCCCCGGTCCGATCAGTTCACGCACTTTGTCTGGCTTGATCTTAATCTGGAAGATTCGCGGTGCATGCTCAGACAGTTCGCCCGGCTGATTGATTGTACCGGTCATCTTACCGAGGATGTGCATGCGGCCGCGATTTGCCTGGGCGAGAGCCTTCGACATGATTTCGCCGGTCAGTCCACCAATCTTGATGTCCATCTGGAGGGCTGTTATGCCCTTGGCGCCACCGCAAACTTTGAAGTCCATGTCGCCGAGGTGATCTTCGTCACCGAGGATATCCGACAGGATCGCGAAGTCATTGCCTTCCTTGATGAGGCCCATGGCGATACCGGCGACGGGTTCCGTAATTGGCACACCGGCATTCAACAATGCCATCGTTCCGGCACACACGGTTGCCATGGAAGAGCTGCCGTTTGACTCGAGAACCTCAGACACCAACCGGATGGTGTAACCAAATTTATCTTTGCTCGGAATGACTTGCTGAATTGCGCGTTCGGCAAGGTTGCCGTGACCAACTTCGCGACGGCTTGGTGCACGCTGCGGTTTTACTTCGCCGACAGAGAAGGCGGGGAAGTTATAGTGCAGCATGAAGCTTTTCACCGCGTCTGGAGTGGCGATGGTGTCAAGGCGCTGTTCATCGTCGCCCGCGCCAAGGGTCACGGTTGCGAGAGCCTGAGTTTCGCCGCGCTGGAAAAGGGCGGAACCATGAGGGCGTTTCAGCACGTCGACTTCACAGCTGATCGGACGGATGTCCTCAAGGCCGCGGCCGTCGATCCTGGAATGGGATTTCAGGATTTCATGGCGGACGACGTCGTATTGAACTTCTTCACAGATCTTTTTGATGGCGCGCGTTTTAGCGGCATCTGCTTCAGGGTTCAGTGTTGCGATCGCTTTTTTGGTCGCCTCAGAGAGTGCCTTGCGGCGCTCCTGTTTTGCCCGAATCTGGAATGCCTTTGCGACGTCCGATCCCAATGCTGCCTTGACTGGCCCCATCAGGGATTCGTGTAGTTGATTGACTGGAACTTGACGCTTTTCTTTGCCAATCGCGCGCTGAACTTCAAGCTGGAGTTCGAAAATCGGCTCCATCGTCTTGTGAGCAAAATTAATTGCATCGAGCATTTGAGTTTCGCTCAGGAAATTCGCGCCAGCCTCAACCATCAACACAGCTCCCGGCTTCGCGGCGATGTTGAGATCGAGATCGCCTATTTCTTCAGGCGTCGGGTCGACGATGTATTTGCCGTCTTTCATGCCAACCCGCAGTGCAGCGACTGGTCCGTTGAACGGGATGTCGCTGATCATCAGCGCAACACTTGCGCCCATACAGGCCAGTGGTGCCGGCTGATGCTTCGGATCGTAGGACAGAACCATACAGATCACTTGGGTTTCGTTCAGGAAGGCCTCAGGGAAGCACGGGCGGAGCGGACGATCGATAGTTCTGGCAGTCAGGACTTCGCGTTCGCTTGGCCTGCTTTCGCGTTTGAAAAATCCACCCGGGATGCGACCCGCTGCATAGAAGCGTTCGAAGTAATCCACGGTCAGTGGGAAAAAGTCCTGCCCTTCCTTGGCTTCTTCCGAAGAACAAACGGTGACGAGGACTTGAGTGTCGCCACAGGATACCAAGACGGATCCGTTGGCTTGCTTTGCGAACTTGTTGAATTCAAATTTGATTTTCTTGCCGGCAATTTCAACTTCACGGATCAGTGACATGGGAACCTCTGTCGATGGGAGAGCGGATGGTCGGGATGCGTCGGCAGCAAAGGAAGCCAATAAAAACGCGGACCCGTTCTGCGACACAGCCGCCTCGGTGTTCCGGGGCGGCTGTCGTGATTGTGTTACTTGCGGATTTCCAAGTCCTGAATCAGCTTCAGGTAGGAATCGGGATTCTTGCGGTGCAGGTATTTCAGGAGCCGGCGCCGATGACCAACGAGCTTGAACAGGCCGCGGCGTGAATGATGATCTTTCGTATGGGTTTTGAAATGCCCGGTCAGCTGGTTAAGACGAGCTGTCATGAGGGCAATTTGAACCTCGGTCGAGCCGGAGTCACCGGATTGGGAACCGAACTTTTCGATGATGGCTGCTTTGTCAGTAGATTCGAGCATGAAGGACCTTTCAGACCAAAACTTCAAACTTAGATAATAAGCTTCATATTAAAAATATCTATAAACTTATCAGTATAATGCAATCTTATCAGTGGCTTGCGCGGAAATAACCAAGCCAGTATCGCCACTTGAGGCGGCAAACTAACGAATTGAAAGGATATTGGCAATCAATTTGTTGTCATTTTGTCTTTCTCATCGATCTCTAATCCTTTCCCCCTTCTAATGGAGATATCAGAGATTTGCAGGTCAGATTCGTTTTATTTTTTAACGATTTGTATTTATAAATTGACTTTATTAAAGGTTTTTAATAAAAAGGGTTGGAGTTTTGGGCTTTTCAAGTAGGCCCCAGAAACACGAAACGAGGTCCCATATGCAGTTCAAAATCGGTGACAAAGCGGTTTACCCGGCTCACGGAGTCGGCGTGATCAGAGGCATCGAGTCAAGGGACATCGGTGGAGCCAAGCAGGACTTTTACGTCCTTCAGATTCTATCGTCCGGGGCAACCCTCATGGTGCCGACGACTGGCTGCGAAAAGGCCGGAATGCGCGAGCTCATCTCTCGCACGGAAGTTACTCGCGTTTACGACATCCTGAAAAGCCCGGGTCGGGTGTCTCAGACGACATGGAACCGCCGGTTCCGTGAGTTCAACGACAAACTCAGGACTGGGTCGGTTGTCGATATTGCAGAGGTCCTTCGGGATCTCTCCTCCCTTAAGGGCGACAAGGACTTGTCCTTCGGCGAAAAGAAAATGCTCGACAAGGCCCTGTGCATGATTGTGTCGGAAATCAGCGCGGCCACGGCTAAAGACGAGTCGGAAGTTCAGGCCGAGTTGTCCAGTATGCTTCTCCCCAACTGATTTGGGATCTTAGCCTGATCTCGAAAGGCGGACCGGACTTGCGCATCATCAATGTCATGGCCGCCAGCCTCGACGGCAAGATTGCAGGTCACCACCTGGAGAGTGACCAGGAACGCCGTGATTACGGATTTACCAACAAAGCAGACCAAGACTTCGTGAGGCACCAGTTGACCATGGCAGATGCTGTGGTGACTGGTGCCAACTCACTTCGTGCCAGCCAGGGCGCTTGGCAGGTGGTGAACCACAAAGGCCGTTTGGCCACTTGGGTTGTTCTGACCCGTTCTGGTCTGGATCCAGATCTCAGGTTCTGGACTCAGACGGAAGTGGACAAGTGGATTGTCACGCCGGACCCAAATTTGGTTATTCCCGCAGGTGCGAGAAATCGCCTTATCGTCACGCCCCCGGCAGTTAATCCCGCGATCCTAGTTGCAAAAGACTTAAAAGATGCTGGATTCGAAAGGGTCTTGTTGTTTGGCGGAGGCCACGTCAATCGTATGTTTTACGATGCGGGCCTCGTTGATGAACTGTGCTTGACCTTGTGCCCCTTGATGTTGGGGACGCCCGACGCCTCGTCTCTTTTGGCACCGCCGCTTTCACACCCCGTCTTCTTCAGGCTGGAAACTTCCAACAGGAGCGGGGATCTGCTATTCTTAAATTATACCGTTCATAAAGCGCCTCAAATGTAGTCGTCTCTGGAACCAGTGCGTCGCTGAAGCGATGCCAGCAACAGGCGAGGGAGTACCATGGGTCTGAGAATCAGAACCAACGTCCAGTCATTGGTGGCTCAAAGGCATTTTGGCACGTCCACCAAGGGTGTTGCAGCCCAGACGGAGAAACTTTCCTCTGGATTCAGGATCAACAAGGGTGCCGATGATGCTGCTGGATTTGCAATCGCCGAGGGTTTGAAGGGTGATATTCGGGCTCTTGGCCAGGCTCGTCGCAACGCCAATGATGCTGTCTCCCTCGTGGAAGTTGCGGAAGGCGGCCTCGACGAGATCAATAACATTATGATCCGTTTGCGCGAGCTTTCAGTCCAGGCTGCCTCTGATACCATCGGAGCCCGTGAGCGCGGTTACTTGAACGAAGAGTACATGGCCCTCAAAGACGAGATCGACCGGATAGCGGTCTCAACTGAATTTAACGGTACGCGTTTATTGACTGGACAGAAGGAACTCGATCCTTCGCTGCTATCGGAACACAACTATTCCCCCCTCGAAGTCCAGGTCGGCAAGGATTACTTTCCCGGGCCAGACGCATTGTCTACTCCCAATCCGATTAACATAATCCGGATGAACCTTGGTAATTTCAACGCATCCACGGAAGGCGAAGATTCCCTTGGCCTCGGCAGTGCCCAGAACTCTGAAGGCTCCCGGGTGAATGACAAGGTCGCGGCGCAAAACGCCATGATGGTAATCGATAATGCGATGAACAAGATTGCCTCCTATCGCGGCACTTTAGGCGCGACTCAGAATCGATTCCAGAGTACGGACCGTAACCTTGGCATTCAAATTGAAGCATTGACAGCCGCCCGTTCACGGATCAAAGACGCCGACTTTGCGATGGAATCAGCGGAACTTGCGCAGCAGAGTATTTTGCAGCAAGCTGGCGTGTCGGTGTTGTCGCAGGCCAATCAGTTGCCAAATATTGCACTAAAGCTACTTCAGTAATTTAACGCAGATCGATCAAGGCTTTTAACTTGCCGGTGCGGCTCACCCGTGTGATGCCGCCGCTGGCGTGCGCCACGACTAGGAGTCGTGGAGACACCCAGGCCCGGGGGTGCTGCGCCTGCAGGTCTTTTGAGTGGCTGTAAACCAAGTCGACAAGAGACCCCTCTTTCAATTGTTCAGCGTTCTCATGCTCAACATGAAATTCGATGGTTTCCCGGGCTGACTCATCCTGTTTCAGGATAATTTGAAACATGGCCCCGTCCAGATTGCAGTCTGCCAGCGCTTTTTCAAAGTCATTGATGAAAAGACGACACGCCCAGACATTGAATTGACTGTCTGATCTACCGAGCAAACGGAATCTGACATCGCTGCTTCCGCACTCGCAATCACCATGTTTCTCAGCAATCCACTCCAAAAGGTCTCCGGTACAGAGACGGATGATGGGCATTTTCTTTTTGATGCGAGATGTAACAACGCCTTCACCGTTTATGATTTCGAGATGAACACAGTCTGAAAATAAATGATGAATTCCATCAACGCTGAATCGACACTGATAGCCGATTGGACCTGCGTCGACCGAGGCGTAACCTGCCGATCCAAAATAGGTGGTTCCTGCAACTGTACCAAGAAATTTTCTTGCGACGACACTGAGATGTTCTCCCGCGTACAACACTGCCGGCATGGAAATGGTGCGTCCCGTTTCCTTGGCGTGCCGTGCAAGTTCCACTAGCTGTGTTGGCAAGCCAACGACAAACTGAGGTTGGAATCGCTCAAGGTAAGTCAACGTTTGGTCTTTGTCTGCTAGACCTCCAATGGGCAAAACCGTGGCGCCGATCTTTGCCATGGCTTGATCCACTGCCATGAATGACGACCAAAGGTTTCCTGCAACAAAAAGATTCGCCACTACGATCCCCGGGACTATGCCTTGAGCCCGAAATCCAAGCGCCAGTAGTTCTGCCACCTGACTGAATTCATCGTGTGTGTAGATTGCATATTTTGGAGCGCCCGACGTGCCACCAGATGAGAAAATATAGCCACCCCTCACCAGATCATTAGTCGCCTTGTGGGTGAATCGCGACAGTTTCTCCCCGTTCGCAGTGTCGAGGTCTGCCCCCTTGATCAGTGGCATGTCGGTGATTTTGGTTACCAACTTGCCTTCCCGCAACTCACGATAGAATGGAACGTTTGAAATGGCGTCATTCGCCAAACCTTCAAGTGTCCCGTCGAGTTCTTCCGGAACGATTCTGGTCAACTCAACGAGGGTCATTTTTCCATCATGTGGCGCTCCGATCGGCGCTTGCATGACTTGACCGAGCTGGGCAAATCGCATCACACCCATGGCGCCCAATGCGGCAATCATGGTCTGCTTTTCGGCATCCGTTGCGAGAAGTGAGCATGATTGCAGATAGCGCGCAAATGGGGAGAGCTGTTTTTTCAGATCATCAAGTGAATCGTAGGTTTTGCAGATCAGACTCCGGTTTAGTGGTGACGTGCGAAGTCCCGGACTTGGATCGTAGTGCAGGAGATAGTCTTTTCCGTTGCGAAAATCGCCGCCATTTTCGATCTTGTTGTATTGTGCTCTCGCGAGTTCCTTCAAAATCTCGACATGCTCATCGTCCGAGAGGCGCCCGCGGGCGTATTGGAAGTTTTGCAGGGCAATTTCTGTGTGGTTCATGAGTCCTGCGATGTCGGCTCCACGCTCGATGAACAGATTTTGGGGCGATGCACATGCCGCCTGATCCCACATGGCGATGTCCTGTGCGACCCAGGCGCCGGCCTGAGCCAAACCATGGCGTTCAAGGGCATCGCGCGTGATGGTTTGAAATGAAATTTTGGGACCGTACTCAATGAATTTGACGCCTAAAGGGAGCCCCTTTTTGTAGGAGTGAATCATTTCCTCCCCACCCCAGGCGATGATTCCGTTGGATTCCCTTTTGATCAAGGACTCCACAGCCTGTATCCCACTGGGAAAGTGAATCAGGGCGAACTTGTCACTCAAAATCCCCTCGTGATCGATATCCCTGATGGACTCTGCAAACAGCATGGGAAAAGACAGGTTGCGTGAGCTGAGTTTTACGAGCGACACATTTTTTGTCAGGAAGCCCATCAGGAGTGAATCGATGGCTCCAAGGAATACGTTCCCGGCAGAAACGTGAAATAAAATCCCGAGAGGGAATGCACGCTCCATCCCGCCAAACGCATGGCTTTTGACGAATCCGTCAAGTTTATCCGGTCCGCCAAAGTCTGCTTTGATTCGTGCGCCGATGTTCCGTGCATTCAGAAGTTCAGGAATGACGTCCAATGAATGAGCGATCATGTCATCACTGAACGGGACTTCGTTTCTGGTCAAATCAAAGGCGCGGGACCAATAGTCCGAACCATGCACCCAGGCGTTGCTCAGACGATCCAGCACATCCACGATTTTCCGAACCGGTTGAGAAACCATCGCGGGGCAGCGGAGGCGGGCATCAAGAAAGGCCTTTGTCAGAAACGCCTCATCGCAAACAGCGTGTGGGGTTTCATTTCCGAAGAGATACATGGCTCACATCCTTCCGGGAGTTTCGTCAAGTAGCTTGGAAGCAGTCAATGCACAGCCTTTGTGTTTGTGAACGCCGGCACGTCCAAGGATTTCGAGTGTCGCTCCCCCAATGCCGCAGTCACATTCTCCGATGCGCCCATAATCCGTCGTCAAAAGGCTGATGCTTGGATAGCTGGTTACATAGGAGCAAAGGAAATGAATCAGGCCAGTATCGCCGTTTGAAACCACGCTAAAATCTTTCGGCGAGCGAATATAAACCCTGGCATAATTCGGTATGTGAAGATGCCCTCTGGAGCAGTCACAATAAGGGATTCCGTGTTCTACCATTCCAAACATGTCCCGGTTGTTGGATGCCGGAATCCCAAGCCTGTCTGTCATGAAGTTTCGAAAATCCGCCTTTGGGACCTCCTCGTTGGTAAATCCCTTCCATCCTCCTCCAGTTTGAATCCAACTGTTGGTGGGGAGTCGCAACTTGATATTGTTGTCGCGCACGATTTTGTACAAGTGTGCAGGAAACCCCAATATCCGGACGGGCTTCGGTGAGGCTGCGTAGCGCTCAAGGGTTTCGATGACCCCCTTGACGTTTAAAGAGAAGTCATTCTTGGCCTGATCCCATTGGATCGCATAGTAGACCTCGTTTTTTTTTGTGAAACTTGTGAGCAATTCATCCGTGAAGGCTGTGCCAAGGTTAGTGGCAACCTTTGGATCGTAAGTAAAACAAAGGTAATTCACTTCGTCCTCGGACGTCATGCCCAGGGCGTCATGGATCATCCACGCCAGTTTTTTTACGCGAAGCAGCGACTGGTGATCGAGCAGTATCTGGCTTTTCTGTCCGCTTGTTCCGGAACTTGTAAGATTCAGGACGACATCGGCAGGCGATCCCGTGATGAGTTCGTGCTCTTTAAAAAGGTTCACCATGATGGGTGGTACGCGAGTCAAGTCGTGTTCCGATTTAATATCGGCGGGCTTGATGCCTGCAAGATCCCACAAGCCGCGGAAGTAGGAGTTTCCTTTGTAGTGAACTTCAGCACACGTTACAAAACTTTCACGAAAAAACGCCTGGGATTCTTTGGAATTGTCGAATGGATTGCTTGAAAACAATCGATCGATACCAGAGTGGATCTGGTCTGATGTTTGCTTTGCCGGTGGCATGCTAGGGCTCCATGGTCTGATGCGGCTTCAGGAATTGCTCTTGAATGTTCCGGATATATTCCTCGAGGTAGATTCGATTCTTACCTGCCAGTTTTAAATGTCGGAAATCGAGTATTTCAAATGTCCTGCTGAGAACAACGAAATCATACCGGTGACTGCCGTTGAGTTGAAACGCGGGGAAGTATGCGCAGGGTAAAAACCTGGCACGAAGCACCCGTTCAATGGTTTTTGCCTTGTCAGCCCGGACAAGGATTTCAAGGTACCGGACCCCGATCGTGTTCAGGAGCTTGACCGATTGCTCGAGGATGTCTGCAAAGTCATATTCCCGCGGCTTCTTTACGCCCATGATCACACAATGATCATCAACCTCAGACTTGTAGACGAATATCTCCACCGTTTGGCATGGTGAGCTGATCACCATGTTCGGTGAGTGGAATGGATAGAAGTGGGCGTGGAGAAGGTCTTGATCCCGCTGCCCTTCAAAACGGCACCTTGCAAACCTTTCCGCTTGGATCAGTTCAAGCTTTATTGAGTCTGGATAATCGTTCAACGCCAAATCCGCCTCATTGGCTGGAGTGAGCCGCGCCAATGTGCATTCTGTACGCACGATTTCATAAAGATTTATGATTGCCGGATGCAACCGGAAATCCTGGAACCTGGCCCAAAGTGCTTCGGTCGTAAAAAATGCAGTCAGGCAATGTGTTTCATAAACATCCGTCTTGTGAACGTTTGGGAAAATGCCAAGCTTTTTGTACCCAAGGTGTTCCGTTACGATTTGGGGGGCAGGGCTCGAAGTTCGTGTGGTCGCATAGATGACGTCTACGATGCCAAGGGTATTCGTGAGGTGTTCTTGGGCAAAAACCATCGCACGTTCAAGGATCCGGTAGCCCCGGTACGTCGACAGCACTGCCCCTCCAAATGCCCGGGCCAAGCGGTGCAACTTGTCGCTTTCATATACGACGGAGCCAACAATCTGTCCTTGTTCCTCGGCAATAACCCAGACATTAGCCGGGTCTTCAAGGAATTTTGTCAGGAGGCCTGTATCTCGCATCAAGCGGTTGGTATAATTTCCACCATAGACCAATTGATACAAAACAGAGATGCCGGTTGCATCCTGCGGAGTTGCAAGACGAAGGTTTGGTGTCAGCAACTTTGTTGTCATTCGGTGGTGTTCTCCGTGGTCACGGCGTGACAGTTGATTATCCAATATTCCTACGGAGCCTGCAATGTCGCGAACGAGTAACCTGTTGATCCGCAATCGCGACTTTCGGCTCGTCTGGTGCAGTCAGGTTTTAAGTCAAGCGGGCAGCCGCGCCTTTTTTATTAATTTGCTGTGGTGGATTATCAGTTCTGCGCCAGAGGTTCGTGGTGGAGGGTCTGCCTCGACTTGGGCCAGCGGCATACTTTTGACTATTCTAGGTTTGCCTTCGGTTCTTTTGGTTCGGTGGATAGGGAGGGTCCTTGAACGTTATTCTTCACAGAAGATTATGGTTTTTTGCGAAGTGGCGGGAGCCCTGTTGTCGTTGGTGGTTTTTGGTCTGTCCGTCTCTGGGAACCTCACGCTCGGGTGGGTTTACGGTCTGTCGGGTTTGATTGCCCTGTGCCAGGCGCTGGTTGATCCAGCCCTCGTGAAGGTTGTTCCGGAGCTGGTCGAGGAAGCTGATATCGAGGCGGCAGTTGGACTTGAGTCGTCGACCCAGGCGCTAGCCTATTTCTCTGGTGCAGCAATCGGTGCGATTGCAAGTGGAATCCTCGGATTTTCAGTGACCACCGCGATCAACGCACTCAGTTACGGGGTGTCAGCGTTTATGACATCGCGTGCTCGATTCCGTCCGAGTTCCATTGCAGCGAATCACGAATCTACGGAACGTGGGTTGTCAAATGTGCCGAGTTCGCAGGATGGTTGGGCCAACCAGGTTGGCCCACTGCTAAAGGCATTTGGTGCGGCAAATGTTTTCATGTTCCCTATTTTCCTTGTTCTGCCACTTTTTGTGAAAGATTCGCTGCAAGGTAGCGTTATTGTCTTGGGTCTTCTTGAATCCTGTTTTTGGTTTGGATTGGTAGCAGGCGCAAATCAGGCTTGGCGACTTGACGCTGAGGGCAGGTTCTTGAAGATGTCAGCGATTCTATTTTTTCTTTTTGGTTCGCTGATCTGTAGTATTGCCCTTAATCCATCAGTGGTCTGGGTGGCGGTTGTGCTGGTATGCGGTGGGATAAGCGCTGGCCTGGTGAATGTTAAAGTAATCACTTACTTCCAAATTGTCGTGCCCGAATCTGCGAGGGCTAAATTTTTCGCCCAGCTTCAAGCCTATGTTGCTGGAGCTCAACCTTTGAGCTACTTGCTGTTTACAGGGATCCTTCTCGTTCTTTCCCCGGTGCACTCATTTGCGCTCATTGGATTCGGCTTGGCGATGGTTGGTGCATTTTGCTGGTGGTACGAAAAACGCATGATAAAGTTCAATGCGGCAAAATTACTGGAGATTGGCAATTGAAGGCTTTTAGCGTCATTCTAATGCTTTCTTTTTCGTTGCACCTTGCCTCCTGCGAGATTCTGCGGCGTGGAGCCGTGAGTCTTCTGTCGTCCGAACAACCCCCGTCCAGTTCAATGAATGCAGGGTTGGCTGTTTTGTCTGCGAGCGAAATGCCCGATGACAAAAGCCACGCTCTCAAACTGGAGCCCGTTGCTGGTGGATTTGAAGGCATTACGGATGTCCAGTTTCTTCCGGGCCAGGCCATGCAGGTTGTGGTTCTTCAAAAAAATGGCACGGCGTTTTTAGTGAACCTGAAGGATGGTGTGAGGGCAAAATTATTTAGCCTCAATGTGGCCACCACATCCGAGCTAGGGCTTTTGGGATTTGCATTTCATCCAGCGTTTTACGAGTCAAAGAAATTTTATGTTCATTACAACCCGAAGAGTGATCTTTCCCGTGTAACTGAGTGGGAGTGGACTGAAGGTGGCAGTCCAGCAACGATTGCTTGCAAGGAAAAACGGGTCATATTTGAAGTTAAACAACCATACCAAAATCATAATGGCGGCAGTTTGGTTTTTGGACCTGACCGCAAGCTTTACATTGGTTTAGGTGATGGGGGGTGGAGGGGAGACCCGGAAAATAGAGCGCAAGATTTCGGGTCTTTGTTGGGAAAGATGCTCAGGATTGATGTCGAACAAACGATTGATGGTAAATATCTCCCTGAGATCTTCGCGTCTGGACTTCGAAATCCATGGAAATACTCATTTGACTCCAAGGGCAGGTTGGTGGCCGGTGATGTTGGGCAAGACAAATGGGAGGAGATAACCTTCGTAGAGAAGGGCGCAAATCTCGGTTGGCGGATTTACGAAGGGTCCCATTGTTACGATCCGCCCCAAGATTGTGAGAAAGTCGTCCGCAATCTAGTTGGCCCCATCGCAGAATACGATCACGCGTTGGGGGTTAGTGTGACCGGAGGCTTTGAATACAGTGGCTCATCGTTGCCGTCCCTGAAAGGTAGATACCTGTTTGGTGATTTTGCAACAGGAAGGATCTGGAGCATTGTGTTGCCAGAAAAGACTCCGGTTCGCCCGCTCTCTGGTAAGAACCTTCGATACCACGGCAGATGGCCGGTTCTGATCTCTACGTTTGCAAAGGATTCAGCTGGTGAAATATATGTCGCAGATTATTCCGGTGGTAACATTTACCGGATTGCTTCCGTCAATTAATCCAGTTAACTGAGGTCGCTCGTCAAAAAGCCGCCGCTTGCATTTTGACACTGGGACAAAATTGCCCAATCCGTAATCTGACGGACGCTGTCAATATTCTGCCGCCACAGTTGGTAAAATATTTTTTTTCCCAAAAATCAGCAGTCGTTGCGGCGCGCTTTTTGTCACTTTCCCAGTGCGAGCACCCGGCGCCAGGGACTTGGCCTGGACTTTGCTTTAACAGGTTGAACGGTTAAACCTGATTGCCAAAGAACGCCACTGATAGAGGTCATCCGATGCTTCACGGGATTTACACGCCACTTTCCGGTGCCCTGGCGCAGGAGCGTGTGCTGGAAGTCATCGCCAACAACCTGGCGAACGTGAATACCAATGCCTTTAAAGGAGATAATATCTCCTTCAAGTTGCTTGAGAGTGAGCCGGAAAGAAATTATGCGAGCCCTCTTCCGCCGGCAAACTTCAAAGTAAACCTTGAAGAGTACATGCCATTCAGGGGCAATGAGATCGCTTTCGTCGGAGTTGCTGATATCGACCGGGACGTCAGTCAGGGTCCGGCCGTCGAAACAAAGGATCCCACGGATTTAATGATCGACGGCGAAGGACTCTTTGCGGTCCAGACCCAGGATGGTGTGCGTTACACCCGCAGCGGTGATTTTAAAATCAGTCCAGATGGTGTGTTGATGACGTCTTCGGGTCATCCCGTTATGGGTGAGCGTGGAAATATCTTTATCCGATCGAATTCTTTCGAAGTGAACCCCCGCGGAGAAATCTACCAGGATGGTGAGTTGGTTGACCGGGTGAAAGTCTTCGAGTTCGCCGATCAGAAACAGCTGGAACGCACCGGCGACAATTACTTTGTTTTTGGTGGGCCTGATTCTGACCGGACGGTTGCGGAAAATTCGACGGTCCGGCAGGGCTATCTTGAAGGATCAAACGTAAACGCGATGAAGAATCTCGCAGCGATGATCATCGCTCATCGCTCTTATGAGGCTTATCAGAAAGCGATTTCGAATTACGACAAGATGCTGGAAAAAGGCTCGAATTCAATTGGTGAAGTCAGGGCGTGATTTCAAGGGCAATTCTGATTCATTGAATCTGTGACGGCCCCGCGACGGGGTGATGGAGGTATCGATTATGATGCGCTCATTGTTGACTGCTGCAACTGGTATGGAATCGCAGCAAACAAACATTGACACGATCGCCAACAACTTGGCCAACGTGAATACCAATGCGTTCAAGCGCTCACGCGCAAACTTCCACGATCTTCTGTATCAGACGGTACGTGCGGCGGGTCAAAGCGCGACCACGGGCACAGTGGTGCCAAGTGGAATTCAGATTGGCGCGGGTTCAAGGCTTGCCTCCGTAGACAAGCTTTTCACGGAGGGTGGCATCAAGGTAACGGAGCGGAACCTCGATTTTATGATCGAAGGGCAAGGCTTTTTCCGCATTCAAAAAGATGACGGGACGATTGGGTACACGCGTGACGGTCACCTGGACAAAGACAATACCGGGCGTCTAGTGACCTCGGACGGGTTTCCTCTTGTTCCAGAGATTACCATTCCGCAAAACGCGACGGATCTCAATGTCGGAATGGATGGGATTGTTACGGTAAAGGTGGATGGAGAGACTCAAGAGCTTGGCCAAGTTCAGGTTGCAACATTTATTAATCCTGCTGGCCTTCAGTCAGCAGGGCGTAACTTATACAGCCCGACGCGCGCCAGCGGTGAGCCGGTGGTTGGCAATCCCAATCAGGGGGGCGTTGGACGGATTGCGCAGTATCAATTGGAAAACTCCAACGTGAACATTGTGGAAGAAATGGTGAACATGATCACCGGGCAGCGAGCCTATGAAATCAACTCCAAGGTTATATCAACCAGTGATCAGATGTTGCAGACAACCAATAACGTCCGGTGATCAAACCTGACTTTGAATTGACAGGGCATCGTCGATGAGATGCGCGAGAAGAACCATTCGAATAATGCGGGCTGTGGCTTTGTTCACGGCCGGCATTTTTCTTTTTGAATTTGGGGCAGTTCTTGCGGCGGTTATCAAGTCCGCGCCTTTGCAGCCAGCATCTTCGCGTGGTGATATTGAGAAAAGTTCGGCAACATCGACGGACCATTTGCCTGTGTCGGATGAAAAATCAATCGGACTGGAATTCCGTCCTCGTGTCGAAATTGAGTCGTCGAGGGTGATGCTTGATCAGATCGCCTTCTGCGTCCCCGCGCGAACCAGGCATCATGATTGCGCTGAGATTCTCGCTGTTGATGCTGGTCCAGCGCCAGCGCCTGGAAAGACTGCAAGAATTAGCCGGGCAGGGATTTTGGAAATTCTGACCAATGAGTTCCCCGGCACAAGGGTCGAAGTCCTCGGGCCTGAAAGTTCATTTGTAAGTTCACGCGGAATTTCTCTGGCTGATGAGGCCCTCGCAGTTCCTTTTCGTGAACAAATCGATGAGTTGTTTTCGGGTGCTGCGGACTTTCGGATCCAGGTTTCTGGAGTTCGTATTGAATCGCGGCCCCAAGTCCGTCCAGGATCCATTAGTTGCCGCTTCGCACAGCTGGACCTTTTAAAGCGCAGGATGGCAGAGCCATCGGGTGCGTCAATTGAATCAGATCTCGAGAGTCTTCTGACGCGAATTCACAATGGCGCGCAGTTCAATGCGCAGTGCATGCAGCCAGGCACTGAGGTAGGTGAGGCCCAGTTCTACGTGCAGTTTTCGCCAAGGATTATTGTAGAGCGGCAGATGCCATTAGCCCGCAGGGATCTTGCGGCCAAGACAGTTTTTGCGGTTGAGGATTCCGTGCTGGGTTGGGTTCCCTGGACGCGGAGTGCTGGGCGCGCACTCCGTGATGCAAGCTCGTTGGCAGGCATGTCCCTGCTTCGACAGGTGCAGGCCGGTCAGATGCTGATGTTCAATGATTTCGAAAGGCCTCTTGCCGTCCGGCGTGGTGATAGCGTTCAGCTGATGCAGAAGTCTGGCGAACTAACCATCTCTGGGAACGCAATTGTGATAACCCAGGGTGCAATTGGTGAACGCATTGAAGTTCAAACAACTGCAACGAAAAAGCGCCTCCGGGCGGTTGTTCGGTCGAACAGCGCTGTGGAGGCAATGTGAAGTTTTTCCCAATTAAATTCCTTCATCCGTTTCTGCTGTTTACGGCGGCTTTGGGTGCTGGCTGTCAGACCTCTCACGTTATTTCTGAACGCCCAGTGGATCCAGTTATCGCTGGTGTTCAGGATCAGAATCTGGTCCCTCACGGACCGGGGGCTCCAGTTCCGGAGAGGCAGGATGTCTTTCTTCGCGAACATCGTACCGTTATCTCTGAGGCGCCACGTGATCCCGATCAAACCGGGTCTCTTTTTTCCCTGGACGACTCGCGTAGCAACCTCATTGTTCACAGTCCATTGCGTGCGGGAATGCTGCTCGATATTAAAGTCTTAACATCGCGTTCGCCGGCTGCTGGAGACCAGTCGAAGGCTCAGAGGGGGTCAAGCAAGACCGGGGATGTGGGGGCCGGATCCGAAGGTTTATCTGCCGCATTGCCGAAACTTGAGCCGACGGTCGCCGGGGCGGGGCCTCTAAAGTCGTTCAAAATGCGATTAGACTCAATCCTTCCAAACGGCGATGGGATGGTGTCGGTTACCCGGCGCTCCAGTCGGACCGGGGACTTTCATGAAGTCTATGCCAAGGCCAGGATTCCGGCAGAACAAATGATTCCCGGGGCAGAGTTGAGCACGTCGAATTTATTTGATGTTGCGTGGATGGATTTTGATGGGTCCCAAACCACGGAGCGTCATTCCACGGCTTGGGAGGACGAATATTCGCTGCGCCTCAGCGGTTTTGAGGAATTAAGGTCAAAAGAAGCTCTTGCCGTGGAGGAGGGGCGTCGCCAGGTTCAAATTGAAAAGGACAAGGTTTCGGAGGAAACGCGAAGGATGACCGACGAGCGTGCCCGGTCGGCAAAACAGCGGGATGAATTGCAGCAGAAACTTCGAGAGGCTGAGGCCAAAATCTCCGAGCTCCAGAAGGGTGCGGCCGCAGCCCTGACCAATGGCGCTCCAGCAACATCACCAGTGCCTCCAGCACCGCCAGCGGGAGCTCAAGCAGCGAATGGAGGCTCGAATGCGCAGAAGAAGTAATTTCTTTCCTGGATTGATCGGCGCTGTACTTTTTTTCTCTGTGGTCGCTGGTAAGGCTCTTGGGCAAGAAGTCCGGCTGAAAGACTTGACCCAGATTCGGGGAGTCCGTACCAATCAAATTTACGGGCTTGGACTGGTTGTTGGACTTAGTGGAAGTGGTGATTCAAAAAAATCACTCGCGACCAACCGTGCTGCTGCAAATATGCTTTCGCGGCTCGGGATGCAAATGAAAGAGGATGAAATTGTCCCTGGGACAATGGCGGTCGTGATGGTGACTGCGGACCTTCCGCCTTTTTCGCGGAACGGAAGTAAAATCAACGTCAAGGTGTCGACGGTGGGTGACGCTAAATCTCTTGCCGGGGGTAACTTGATGGTAGCCCCTTTGCGTGCCGCCGATAGTCAAATTTATGCAGTGGCTCAGGGCGGTATCGTTATTGGGAAGGCGACGGGAACTGGGGTTCAGGTCCAGACTGTGGCGATGATTCCTGACGGTGGCGTTGTTGAGCGGGAAACCTCAACTGATTTCGCTCGGGGGAGCAGCTTGGTTCTGGTGCTGAAGGAACCTGATTTCACCACAAGCCAGCGTATCTGTGACGCAATAAATTCGCATTTTCGCGGTTTTTATGCTGAAGCCGGCGACTTGTCCGCGATCAAACTCAAAATTCCCCCTGCATACGATGGAAAAATCGTGGAATTTGTTTCTGAGTTGGAATCCTTAAAAGTCGTTGCTGATCGCCCTTCCGTTGTCGTTCTGAATGAGCGAACAGGAACGGTCGTGATGGGTGGGGATGTCCTGGTGAGTCCAGTCTCTATCTCGCATGGCGACCTTGCCATCCAGGTGGGTGGTGGCAATTCGAAGGATCCAGGCGTCAGACAAGGCATCGTAGAAATGCCCGGGACGACAGTCGCGTCTTTGATAAAATCGCTAAATGCCATGGGTGTGAAACCGGAGGATCTTGTCAGCATCCTCCAGTCACTGAAAGTTGCTGGTGCGCTCAAGGCAGATTTGAGGGTGATGTGATGGAAAAAATAAGCTTGGCAGTTGGGCAACCGGGTCCGCAAGAGAATGTCGGCACCAAGAAAGAACGGGCAAAGATTCGTGAGTCTGCGCAGGAATTTGAAGCGATTTTCCTTGAGACCATGCTCAAATCAATGCGAGACAGTGTTCAAAAGAGTGGACTGATCGACGGCGGCAATGCCGAGAAAATGTATGAGTCGATGCTTGATTCAGAGTATGCGAAGCAGATGTCAGCCCAGAGCATGACTGGAATTGCAGAAAATATTGAGAAGCAATTGTTGGCATCGGCTGGTTTCAAGGAAGATCCTGCAGCTCTACGTGCAGCGAAGATGCAAGGTTTGGCTGGCTATCAGTCCGTTTCGAAAGGACAAATCCCCTGAATTGGCTTCAAGTGAAACAGACTTGAGCCTGGTCATGTTCCCGGTGTGATTGTTTCAGGTGCCAAAACAGGGGACAATAAAACAGAAAGAGAGGTGGACATCATGGATACGCGCAAAATTTCAGGCAGCCATACGCCATCAGATGTCGCTGGAAACAGGGGTGCTGGACAGACTTCGCAAGCCGGAAAAGTGCCTTCGTCGGCTGCGGGATCATCAGCAACTTTAAACAGTCCGGATGCAAAGTCGGGAATCAATGTTGCCGTGTCGCCCAAGGCACGCGAACTTGTAGATGCGCGCAAGCGCGCTTTTGAAATTGCAAAGGGTACTCCTGATATCAGGGAGAACCGTGTGGCGGATATCAAGCGCCAGCTCCAAGCTGGGACTTATCAAGTGGATCCAGGAAAGATTGCTGACGGTATCGCACGTGAGGCTCTTCTCGAATTCATGGCAGAATCTGACGGCAAGGCCGGGCTTTAGTTTTTCCAGATTTTTTTGTGGATTAACGCGTGAGGTTGATTCGTCATGAGCCAGTCTGTGAACCAATTTCAGATAAATTCAAGGGGTGTGGAGAGCCTGGTGGATTTTATCACCAGCTTCCGCCACGAGCTTGGCGCGCTTGCAAGCTTGTACGGACAATTACCGGATCTGATTGCTGCGGAGCACGATGCGGTTATATCTGGAAACTTCAATTTGATCCGCCAGGCATCGGATGCAAAAATGCAGGTCTGTGATCAAATTACGACGTCTCATGAAGCCCTCCTTGAACTGTCCAGGCGTTTACCTGGGATTTCGGAGGCCGTGACCGGCCAGTTCTGCGCACAGCCAGCAACACTCTCCGCGGCCTTGAGCAGACTTGTTGATTTGGCTGAGGCAGTTACCCAGGAAAACAGCGGCGGCACAGTCCAGTCGATGACCCGAGACATGTTGCAGAGGCTTTTGGCTGGGAGCACTTCAAGTTTGGAGTTTTTTCTCGATGTCGCAGCGGCTGTGAAGCCCCGCATTGAGGCCAACCGGATCCTTCTGCAGAAACTGGCTAAAAGTTATCAGGATAGTTATCGGTTTTGGGTTGAAATGGCTGCTGAAACACAGGCTCCATATGATGCCCGTGGTGTTCAGCGGTTTTCTTCTGTGGCATCGGGAATCCAGATCAAAGCTTAGTAACCTGTTTCTTGATGAGCGCCCTTATGTCGGGTCTTTTTCGTACATTGAATATCGGCAGTGAGTCATTGTCAGTCACCCGTATGGGTGTAGACACGGCTGGACATAACATTGCCAATGCACAAGTCGAGGGATATTCCCGGCAACGAGTCAACGTCAAGGCTCGTGAGCCACATCAAAAGGGTGGTGTTCTACTTGGTGCTGGTGCCTACGCGGACAGTATTGACCGGGCGCATGACCAATGGAATGAAAAGCAACTAAATCGCGCAAATCAGTCTGCGGGTGCCAGTGCTGCGCGGCTTTCGGCTTTGAAGTCGATCGAGGGGTTGTTTAGTCCGGATTTGCAGGCCGGAGTCGATGTCGAGATTACAAACTTTTTTAATGCTGCACAGGATCTTTCTAATTTCCCCGACGATGTTACGGTCCGAACGTCGTTTCGTGAATCAGCCAAGGGGTTAACCCAATCGTTTAAGCGGGTCGATTCAGGTCTCGAACGTGAGCGTCTGGATTTAAACCAGAAAGTGGCGTTCGAGGTTGCTGCAATCGATGATTCAATGCAGCAAATTGCACGACTGAACTTGCAAATCCGCGAACAAGAATCCACACCTGGGTCGCACGCGAACGATTTGCGTGACCAGCGAGACCGCCTCCTCCGTGATATGACCAGAAAGATTGATATCCATTATTACGAAAACCAGAATGGAATGCTGTGTGTGCGTGGGCCTGGTGACAGTATGCTCGTTGATGGCGTTATGGCCACGCACCTTTATGTCCAGCCTTCTTCTGAAAACGGTGGGCTTCACGATGTCATGATCGAGGGTGCAGAGGGTGGAATGGATTTTAATCTCACCCGCCACTTGGACAACGGTGAAATCAGCGCAATGATGGAAGTGCGCGACAAGGTAATTCCTGGTTTAACCAAAAAAAACAATCAGCTCGCGGCCTCAATGACTCAAAGCATTAACGAGGTTCATCGGCAGGGTTTCGGCCTCAGGGGGTTTCAGGAGGTTGCGGGGCGAAACCTCTTCAAGGAACCGGGCAATCTGGATCGTGCTGCTGCAGAGATGACTCTGGACGATGCGATTGAGGCTTCAACAGACGCTATTTCGTTTGCAAGTACCCCAATGGCAGTTGGCGATAATATCGTTGGCAACCAACTTGTGGGCTTGAAGGAGAGTAAAATCCTGGATGGTCGTGCCAGTTTCACGCAGTTTTACTCTGACATGGTTGGGGGCTTTGGCTCTCAGGTGGTCCGGGCAGAACACGTCAACGAGGCAGAAGAGATCCTGGTAAAGGATCTGCAAGACCGTCGTGAATCTGTCAGTGGTGTGTCTCTGGATGAGGAGGCTACCAATCTGATGCGCTGGCAGGCTAATTTTGCGGCATCTTCGAAATTAATTACGACAGTTGATGAAATGCTGGATACCGTCTTAAGCATGAAGCGTTGAGGTGAACGGTGAGGGTGACGGACAGACACCGCTATGACATTGTTGGAAGCCGTGTGGAAGGCTCCAAGGCACAAAACGCCAAAGACCTTGAGACCCTTTCAACATTGCGCCGGATTAACAAAGTTTCGGACGATCCAACGGGCGTTGCGGCCGGGATCAACATCAAAGACCGGATCGCGTCAAATATACAGTTTCAGAAAAACGTTGAATTTTCGAAGGGCATGCTCGAGCGCAGTGAAACAGCTCTGGGCGGCATGCAGGAAAATTTAATGCGCCTTAAAGAGTTGGCGATCGGGATGGCCAACGAAACTTACGACCATTCGAGTCGACTGGCGGCATCGGCTGAGGTGAAGGAGATCCTGAAGGAAATAGTGCAGCTTGGTAACACAACCTTCAACAACCGTTATGTATTCTCCGGATTCCGCAGTAATACCCCTGCAATCAGCATGGACGGTAAATTTTTGGGTGATGACGGTGCCGTAATGTTGCAAGTGGGGGAGAGTCAGTTTCAGCAGATCAGCATTCAATCCAGAGACCTGTTTGAATCGACTAGTGATGAGCGCGCCGCGGGTCACTCCAACATGATCGACACCGTCGAAGAACTCCTCTCCGGATTGCAAAACAATTCGAAAGACAGCATCCGGTTTGCGATCGGGGAATTGGACTTTCAGTTGGACAAGGCGGCCTCGTTTCAGGCCAAGGTTGGAAGCGTCGTGACAGGATTGAACGGAGCCACGGAGAGGGCGTCCCGGAATGTTGACATGGACAAGACAACATTGTCCTCGGTGTTTGACGCGGACATCTTCGAGGCGTCATCGGATTTCCGGCGGAGCGAGGCCGTTCTGCAGAGTACGCTTCTGGCCTCAACAAAGCTCCTTCAGCCCTCGCTGTTGAATTTTCTTCAGTAGGCATTGACTGCAGTCATTGGTGGGGCTTTGGTTCCAGAGCGGCAATGAAGTAGAATAAAATAAGACATAGCGCCTTTCTGAACACTCCGGGGATTGACCTGGAGCGTCAGGAAAACCAGGGAGGGTGGGCGTGCTGGTACTGACCAGAAAAGTTGGCGAAGGAATCGCCATTGGCGACGATGTCAAAATCGTGGTCATGCAGATCAAAGGCAAGCAGGTCCGGCTTGGTATCAAGGCTGGAGCCTCGACAATTGTTCATCGAGAAGAGATTTACCAGCGGATCCAGGATGAGAATCGCAGGGCCTCTACTTCTGATGAAAGCGCTGTCAGTCAGGCTTCCCAGCTGATCGGAACTCCCGATCAGGGCGTGGTTAGAAGTCCGCTGCGACGCCATGTTCGGCCGCCAAAGGCATCAGACGAGTGAGAACTCGGATGGGCTCTGGATAAAAGCTTGAACTTTTATGGTGGCGTGCGTTACTATGTTGATTAGGCAATAAGATAAATTTGTTTCAGACTTTGGGCTGTCGCTCGACGCGAGAGGAGCTTGCCTTGATTCAGGTCAAAACAACTCGATTCGGCGATATTGAGGTTCGGGATTCCGACGTGATTGAGCTGCCAAGCGGCTTGATTGGATTTCCGGAGTTAACGAAATACGTTCTCCTTGATCACGACAAGGAGTCCCCATTCAAGTGGCTTCAATCCTTGCAGGACGGTGGGATCGCCTTTGTTCTGATCAACCCTCTGCTTTTCAATCCTGACTACACGGTGGAAGTCTCTGAGGCGGAAGTTTCAGATCTGCAGCTTGGTTCCGAAGACGATGCAGTGATTTCCGTGATCGTGACCATGCCTTCCAATCCCCAGAATATGACGGCTAATCTCAAGGCTCCCCTTGTCTTCAATTTGAAGAACCGTCTGGGAAAGCAACTGATTCTGAACAACCCTGCTTATTCAACCCGTCACAATGTGATGGAAGAATTGAAGAAGCGGGCTGCAGAAATTGATGCGAGCCAGGCCCAGCAGGTCATTGACAGCGCAAAAGTAGAAGCCGCGAACTCGGTCAAGGAAGCAGCTGGTGGTTCAACTTCGACGAAGAGCAAGTCCACCAAGAAACGCTGATTATCATCGCCTGATTCTTCTTTCTGTACATCACGCGCCCGTATTCCAATCAACTTGGGATCCGATGGCGCGTGTTATTCCTGCCTGAAACAGCCGTTCAAATTCACGGAAGAAACTGCCGCTTCTGCTTGTTTGAAGCTTTTGGCGTCCAATCCTGTTGACGGGCGTGATGCCGCGCAGGCTCGAGGTTATAAACGCCTCGTCGAATCTCGGTAGTTCATCGATCTGCACAGTAGAAATTTCGGCACGAATTCCTGCGGCCATCAAAAGTTCTATCATCCAGCTCCGCATGATTCCCTCGAGTCCGCCGCTTTTTCCTGATGGGGTCACAATCTCCAGCTGGTCACCCTGGCGCCCAATGAAAAAGATATTTGCCGCCGAGGTTTCGACGACTTCCCGATCCTGATTGATCCACAGGATGTCGTCGAATCCATTGCTCCGCGCCCTTTGAAGTGGTAGCGCTGCGTTGCCATAAGCCGCCAGTTTCGGGGGAGGGTCGCGACGGGTGTAGCCCAGGTCTGTCGGTTGAAGCGCAATCCCAAGCAGGCCAGCCTGTGTTTGGGTTTCGCACCATCCTGCTGGGGGTGGCGTCACAAATGCGTACCAGATGGGTTTGTTTTCTGGGGTGTTTGGCATTCCCCAGCCAGTTCCGGTCGTGATGTAAATGCGGACGAATGACTTGGGCAGGCCGGCGGCTGCAACCAGCGAACGAGTGGCAATGCCAATGCGTTCCAGAGTCCAAGGCAGATCAATACCGAGGTAGGAGCAGGAAAATTCCAGTCGTGACAGGTGTTTATCAAGATTTACGATGCAATCTCCAAAAGCGCTCATAGATTCAAAGGCACATTCTCCGTATAAAAAACCGCGGTCGAGGGCGGAAATGCTCCATGGACCTTCGACGGGTTGTCCGTTAATTGAGAAAAATTCAGTTTTTTTACTGACGGATGTGTGTTGAGGATGTTGATTTTGTTTCATTGAAATGTTAGAAATCCGCGCTATTTCTATTAATATTACTTGGAATGCCCATGTCGCAAAATTCAGCCCAGCAAGCTCCAAAAGTTCACATGATTTCGCTTGGTTGCGCTCGCAACCGCGTCGATTCGGAAGTCATGCTCGGCTCGCTCCTCAAAACCGGGTGGCAAATCTCACAAGAATCCGAGGGCTCTGATGCCATTATCATCAATACCTGCGGTTTCATCCAGTCTGCCAAGGAAGAAAGTATCGATCAGATCCTTTCCGCGGCAGCCCTTAAAAAAGATCGTCCAGGACTGAAGGTGGTGGTCGCAGGTTGTCTGACCCAGCGCTACAAGTCTCAGTTGGCCAAGGGTCTTCCTGAAGTCGACTTGTTCATTGGCACTGACGAATTTCCGCGTTTGCCTGAACTTCTCGCAGCTGAGCTCCCATCCGGTTCCGTTTTTGCCCGGAGGACCCACTACCTTTACAACGAGGCCATGCCCCGTGTTAACACATTGGCGCGTCACTCGGCCTACGTGAAGGTTGCTGAAGGTTGCCAGCACAACTGTGCCTTTTGCATCATTCCAGCCATCCGCGGGCGTCTTCGTTCGCGCCCCCTGACTAGCGTGGTCTCCGAAGTTGAGCAGCTGGCCCGGGACGGCGTAAAGGAAATAAACCTGATTGCACAGGATCTTGCTGCATACGGACGTGAACGTGGTGAAGATGCCCTGTTGCCGCTGCTGCGCGTCCTGGCATTGGTCGATGGCATCGAATGGATCCGCTGCTTGTACATGTACCCGGAAAATATCAGCGATGAGTTTCTGGAGCTTTTGGCAACGGAGCCCAAACTGGTTAAGTACCTGGACGTTCCAGTGCAGCACGGCAGCGACAGGATTTTAGCTGCCATGAACCGTGGTGTGACGCGAGCGGGACTTTCGGAGGCATTTGCAAAGTTGCGCGAACGGGTTCCTGGAATCGCGATCCGCACTTCAGTGATGGTGGGCTTCCCTGGAGAGACCGAAGAGGACTTTCAGGAACTAAAGCAATTCGTTCGCGATCAAAAATTTGATCACCTGGGGTGTTTTTCCTACTCCCAGGAAGATGGCACCGTCGCAGGGCGTATGAAGGACCAAATCGACGAGGAAACCAAGGCACGCCGGTTGGATGAAATCATGCGCCTGCAAAAGGAAATTTCACGGACTAATTTGTTGAAATATGTTGGGCAGGAAGTCGAAGTTCTCATTGAAGGGCCGAGCGATGAGTCAGACTTGCTCTGGCAGGGGCGAATGTCTGTGCAGGCCCCTGAAGTAGACGGTGTAGTCCTCATTAACGACGGCGCGGTCAGGAAGGGTGAAATTCAGAGGGTTCGCATTTCAGATGCCTTCGAATACGACCTTGTTGGCGAGGTGATGGAAGGAAGCACCTCTGATTCTCGTATTGGTTCAGAATTGGGCGAGTGTCCAGTCCAGGCGTAGTCCATTGCGGCCGCTTGGCGTGAGGTCGACAGCTTTTTGTCTGGGGTCGAGGCGGTCACGCCCGTGTCCTGAATCGACAACCAGGACGAGATATCCGCCGAGTGCTGCTCCCCCAAGAAAGCCGACCGAAGCCCCGGTGGTGATGTAATGAAACTTTTCCTTCGGATTTGCGGTGAAGGCCAGCAGTGCAGCCCCAATTCCTGCTCCGAGCGCAGTTGAGTATCCAGCGCTCGTAAATACCGTTTCGAATTTCTCATCCGTGTCGACACTGGCGCGAGCGGTCCCAGCAAAATGCAGCCAGCCCAAGCTTGCGAAGACACAAAAAGCAATTTTGCGGGAATTCGGAGTTGAAAATCGGAACATTTCTTGAGGCCTCCGTGATTAATTGATTGTATCTGCTCCTGCGTTTTGTTACAAATTACCCCCGGTTCGAAGTCGGACCACACCTCAGAACTCATCTGAAACCATCAATTCTTTGCCAGACTGAAAACTTAAAACTCTTTTTTCAATCCGTGAATCGAGTTTTGCCAATAGAGGCTACAAGAAAGGCTATAAGAGAGGCGAAATGTCTACAGACACTCCCACCAAAAAACGCATGAGCAGGCCGTCCAATCAGCAGGCAAATATTAACCCTGCTAACGCTGTCAACCCTCAGGACGTGAGCGAAGGTCAGGCTCCAGCCCAGTCCTCTGTCGCTCCCGAGCCAAGCCGCGGTGCAGCTCCGGTTGGCACCGATCAGCCGGCACATGTGCAGCAGGGCGTCCAGGAAGTTCCTGAAATCAACCTCAAGGAACTGAAAGAACGCAAGATTGCGGATCTCAGCCGTTTGGCGAAAGACCTCGGAGTCGAGGGTGCGAACAGCATGCGGAAGCAGGAGCTTATTTTCGCTCTGCTTCAGGCTCAATCCGAGCGCGGCGGTGTCGTTTACGGTGAAGGTGTTCTTGAGACCTTGCCGGACGGTTTTGGCTTTCTAAGGGCTCCGGATTACAACTACCTCCCAGGTCCAGATGATATTTACGTGTCCCCATCCCAAATCCGTCGGTTCAACCTGCGGACTGGTGACACCATTTCCGGTCAAATCCGCCCCCCCAAAGACAGCGAGCGTTATTTCGCTCTGCTTAAAGTTGAACGGGTCAATGGCGCAGGTCCTGAACTCGAGTTCGAAAAGATCATTTTCGACAATTTGACGCCGCTTTATCCGATGCAGAAGTTCAAGATGGAGTATGCGACGGATAACTACGCGACCCGCGTGATCGATCTGATGTGTCCGATTGGCAAAGGCCAGCGGTCTCTGATTGTCGCTCCGCCGCGGACCGGTAAAACGGTGCTCATGCAAAATATTGCAACGGCTCTTGCCAAAAATCACCCGGAAGCAATTTTGATTGTGCTCCTGATCGACGAACGTCCAGAGGAAGTGACGGACATGCAGCGGTCGGTCAAGGGTGAGGTGATCAGCTCGACTTTCGATGAGCCGGCCCAGCGCCACGTCCAAGTGGCTGAGATGGTTATCGAAAAAGCGAAACGCCTGGTGGAACACAAGCACGATGTGATCATTCTGTTGGACTCAATCACCCGGTTGGCCCGAGCTTACAACTCGGTGGTGCCTCCTTCGGGCAAGATCCTGTCTGGTGGTGTTGACTCGAACGCCCTGCACAAGCCAAAGCGTTTCTTCGGTGCTGCCCGCAACATCGAAGAAGGTGGCTCTTTGACGATCATCGCGACAGCCCTCATCGACACGGGATCGCGGATGGACGAAGTGATTTTCGAGGAGTTCAAGGGTACCGGTAATATGGAACTCCACCTGGACCGCAAGCTATCCGATAAACGGGTTTTCCCGGCTATCGATATCAACAAGTCCGGAACGCGTAAGGAAGACCTGCTGCTGCCGAAGGAAGTTCTTAACCGGATGTGGATTCTCCGGAAGCTGCTTGCCCCCCTCAACACGGTGGATGCGATGGAGTTCTTGTTGGATAAGATCGAAAAGACCAAAACCAACCAGGATTTCATCCAATCGATGAACGGGTAGTTGACGAATTGTGCCGGGACATTGTAATACGCAAGGTCCCTGCAATGCAGGTAATTAACAGTCGACCATTTGTGGTCGAATTTTTGATCGATTTTGATCAATCTTGATCGAAGGATATGGGCCATGAGAGAAGGAATTCACCCGGAATACCACCAGGTTGAAGTCAAGTGTGCGTGTGGCAACAAGTTTACGACTGGTTCCGCTCGCAAAGAAATCGAAGTTGAAATCTGCAGTGCCTGTCACCCGTTTTTTACGGGCAAGCAGAGGCTGATGGATACGGCTGGCCGCATCGAGAAATTCAAGAAAAAGTACGGCAAGAACTGATTCGTCTGTTCGATACGCCGAACGTTAGTGAACTATGCTCAGCTCGATGGTTGAAAAACTCGAAGCCGTGGAGCGTCGATACGACGAGCTCGAGCATTCGCTATCAAGAGAAGGCCTTGACGGCCGTGAATTGACCCGTCTTTCAAAAGAGCGGGCCAATATCGCGGAAATCGTTGAGGCCTTTCGTCGTTTCAAGGGTCTGGATAGGCGCGAACTGGATGCCAGGGAACTTTTGAACGAATCCGATCCAGAACTTCGCGCCATGGCGAAGTCCGAGCTCGATGAGCTCCGTCCGATGCTCGAAGCCGCCGAGCGGGATCTGGTGCTATTGACCCTTCCAAGTGATCCTAACGATTCTAAAAACTGTATTGTTGAAATTCGCGCTGGCACGGGAGGCGAAGAAGCGGCTCTTTTTGTCGCAGACATGCTTCGCATGTACACCCGTTATGCTGATGCCCGTGGTTGGCGCCTGGAAGTCCTCAGCTCAACCCCTGCGTCTGCCGGGGGGCTCAGGGAGGTCATCATGATGATCGAAGGGCAGAAAGTTTTCAGCCGACTCAAATTCGAGAGTGGTGTGCATCGGGTTCAGCGGGTCCCGGCTACCGAAGCTCAGGGCAGAATTCACACCAGTGCTGTGACCGTAGCGGTACTGCCAGAAGCCGACGAAGTCGAAGTTACGGTAAACCCGGGAGATCTCGATATATCGGTATTTCGTTCTTCTGGAGCCGGCGGACAGAGCGTCAATACGGCAGACTCGGCGGTTCGCATTGTCCATCGTCCGACGGGGATTGTCGTCGAATGTCAGGATGAGCGTTCGCAGTTAAAAAATAAAGATCGTGCCCTCAAGATTCTCAAAGCTCGCATTCTCGAGAAGGCTCAGGCGGAGCAGCATGCCCAGATCAGCGCGACTCGCAAGAGCCTCGTGGGAAGCGGTGATCGCAGCGAGAGGATTCGTACATACAATTATCCTCAGGGTCGGGTCACGGATCACCGGATCAACTTGACCTTATATGCGCTTCCAGAATTCGTGAACGGCAAGATGGATGAGGTTCTGGATGCCCTTGGGACTCATCACCAGACTGAACTTCTCAAGCAGGAGCTTGAGCCATCCCTATGATCTGGACCTTGATGAGTGCCCTTCAGTGGTCTGCCGATTTTTTAAAAACAAAGGGATCTGAAACTCCGCGCGTTGATGCTGAATGGTTGCTTTCTTCGGTTCTTGGGTTTCGGAGGGTCGAACTTTATACAAACTTCGACCGCCCCTTGAACGATGTGGAACGAGAAAAGTACCGTAATTTTATTCGCCGCCGTGCGTCAGGCGAACCGGTGGCTTATATCCTTGGTGAGAAAGGTTTCGCTGGACGTGATTTTCAGGTCTCTCCGGCAGTTTTGATTCCTCGCCCAGAGACTGAGCTGCTTGTTGAGCATGTCATCGATGCCGTTCAAATTGCTGTGAATGAATGTCCAACTCGAAAAATTCGTATCCTTGATGCCGGAACCGGTAGCGGCTGTGTCGCCATTTCCATCGCAAAATGGTGGCTGGAAAAAGTTGCACCCAGCGGCACAGCTCCTTCTGGAGCGAGTCTTTTAATTGATGCATGGGACGTCAGCGAGGACGCATTGGCGGTGGCTGAGACCAATTCAATGCGCCACGGCACGGGCGATCTGGTGCGGTTTAACAAGTCAGACATGCTGGCTCCGGAATCGTACTCAAAAGATTATTCATGGGATTTTGTGGTTTCCAATCCGCCGTATATCGGCGACGAGGAATTCTCCCAGCTAAGCCCGGGAGTGAAAGATTTTGAGCCCCGCCTGGCATTGTGGGGTTATCCTGATGGTCTGTATTTTTACCAGCGGTTGGCACAATTTGCCCGGCGCTCCATGGTGGAACAAGGCAAGATATTCCTGGAAATCGGATTTCAGCAGGGAGATTCCGTCAAAAGACTCTTTGAGTCTAACGGCTGGGCGTCGGTTCGCGTAGAATTAGACTATGCGCGCCATCCGCGAAATGTGATTGCAGTCAATCCACGCTGATTGTGCCCGAACAACCTGGTTTCCGCCCGATGACAAAGAACAAAAAAATTGGACTAGTCACTTTGGCCCTGATTTCAGTTGGGGCTGTTTTCGTTATTCTTTTTCGGCCTCTCCTTGTTTCGATTGCTGTTGCCGCGATGCTTGGCCTTTTGATTGCGCCGGGCGTCGACCACATGGAGCAGAGACGCATCCCGCGTTCCCTCGCGACCTTTTTCTGCTTGTCTCTCGCGGGCCTCATTGCCATGGCGCTGATTGGTGGTTTTGTGCCCTCCGCAGTTGATCAGGTTTCGTACATGCTTTCACGCGGCCCTGATGTCTTTTCGTCCCTGTATGCATCGGTGACGACACAACTGAATGCGTTCCTGCGATCGTTGGGGTTCTCCTCGAGGGAGGTTTCCACGATGGCTGGGAGCAAGGCTCAAATACTTTCCAATTTGCTTGGCAGGGTTGAAGCCGGTTTGATGGGTATTTGGACAACCAGTGCGATGGTTCTGAGTGGTTTTGTTGATGCCGCCCTCGTCCCGTTTTTCGCTTTTTTTCTCGTCAAGGATCGCGATCGGCTTCATCGATTGTTCCTCAAAATTTTACCAGAGGATGTTGCTGATGTTTTTGACGGGGTGCTCCTTTCAACTGCAGATGCGCTCCGTGCGGTGCTTAGGGGACAGTTGATTTTAATAGCCGTGGACAGCTGCCTTTATGTGGCATTGATGACTTCGTTGGCAGTTGATGGTGGCGTTGTTTTGGGGGTTGCTGCCGGATTGTGTCGTCTCGTGCCCTATCTTGATGCCATCACCGCTTTGTCTCTCGGTGCTATTTCCATTTCGATGCATGACGGTGGATTATCTGGTTTGGCCGGTTTAGGGGTCGGTGTCCTGGGTATTCAGATGTTAGATGGTTTGTTCCTAACGCCACGCCTTGTAGGCGGCCGTGCGGGTTTGCATCCAGCGGTGGTCATTGGGACGGTCTTGGCGTTTGGAAAAGCCTTCGGAATCTGGGGGGTAATCTTTGCCATTCCTGTGGCGGCAATATTCAAAGCCCTCTTGGGTGAGCTTTTACCGTATTACTTGTCATCTGGAATCTACTCAACGGACGGTCGGCAATCATCTGCGGCGCCATTTTCCTGGAGAACGCAACGCCGGCTTTTGAGTCGCATGGGACCGATGGGGCGTCGCTGGTCTGGTAGAGGGCAATGACCGTCTGCCCGTTCCTGCGTCCAGAATAAGGACAAAATTTAGTTTACCTAATTCCTTGGTCCCTTCGTGGATGGCACGGAGGGAGTCGTTCCAGATTACCTCCTCCGTTCCACTAAGATCCAATGCCAGGGTAGCCATGTGGTTCTCACCGAACACCTTTTTGCACGACTCGAGGAGTGCGGCCAAACGATAGGGTGTATCCATTAGAGCAAGTGGAACGCCGAGCGTATTCCATTCCATCAGTTGTCTTTCCCGTGCTTCATTTTCTCTTGGGGCAAACCCGCAGAAGTGGAATTCCGCCATGTCAAATGGGCATGCGGCAATGGCTGCGGTTAAAGAGCTGGGACCCGGGACCACACGGATTTCCGCTTTTTCCCTGACGGCCACTCGAACGATTTCCCTGCCGGGGTCAGCGAGACCTGGGCAGCCTTGGTCACTCATGTAAACCGCCGTCTTTCCATTTCTGAAGGATTCCGTCAGGATTTCCAGGGTCTGTTTCTGGTCATGCTCGTTGTAGCGGAGGTATTCTCGGTGAATTCCCGCGGATTTGAGGGCAGAGCGAGCTCCGCGATCCTCCTCAAAAATGAGAAGATCTGCGGTCCTTAAGGCCTCGAGGCTTCTGAGGGGAATGTCTTGGGCCTCGCCAATAGAGTGGCTTGCCATGATGAGGCGTCCCTTGAGCTTTTCCATTCGTCGCATCTCCCGCGTTAGTCTTGCGAATTCTGGTAGTTACATCCTTTTTGCGCATCCGCAAAGAGGATAGACGCGTCGCCAGAGCGTGTGTTAATCACAAAGAATCTAGTTGGAATTAAAGAACGTCCATAACCGGCTGCGCTGGTTGGCAAATTTGAACAAGGTCTTGCATTTGACGTCTATGCTGCAGGGACCAGATCAGGCGAGTCGCGTCATTCCGCGCCATGTTGGAATCATCATGGATGGCAATGGTCGTTGGGCACGAAGTCGCTTCATGCCTCGGATCTGGGGCCATAAACGTGGCGCGAACAGTGTTCGTGAGGTGGTGAAGGCTGCATCATCATCGGGCGTGCAGGTCCTCAGCCTTTTTGCCTTCAGTGATGAGAACTGGGGGCGACCGGTTGAAGAAGTAAATGCCTTGATGGGCTTGTTCGATCACTATTTGAGCCATGAAATCAGTGAACTCATGCGACAAAATATCAAATTGCGCGTCATGGGGAACCTCGATCGTTTGCCAGTACGGACTAAAAAACTGTTGATTCAAGGTTGCGAAGAACTTTCGTCGTGCACAGGCATGGTGCTGAACCTTGCGGTAAGTTACGGCGCCCGGGCCGAGATCACGGAGGCCGTTCGCAATATCGCCCAGCAGATCCGCGAAGGGGTGATTGATCCGGAACATGTTGACGAAGACCTTTTTGCATCACATCTGGCGACAGCAGGCTTGCCGGATCTTGATCTGGTCATTCGAACGAGTGGAGAGCAAAGGCTTTCAAATTTCATGCTGTGGCAGTCTTCTTATGCGGAGCTTCACTTCACCAAAGTTCAGTGGCCAGATTTTAGCGCTTCAGATTTTGACAAGGCGGTTCATGAATTTAGTTCAAGGCAGCGCCGCTTCGGTCTTGTTGATCAAGTCATCAACAATTTGACCATCACAACAGATCCTGGTGCTGGTGAAATTTCATGTTGATTTTGCGTGTGCTTACCGCTGTTGTGGGTCTGCCGCTTTTGATGGCGCTTCTCACTCGTGGTTCTCGTGCCTCGGTCCTTTGTTTTTTTTGTTGTTGCAGCGCAATTGCCGTCTATGAGGCAGCCCTCATGGTATTGCCTGAGTTCGATCGTTTGTTCGCCCTTCACCCGGTGATCGTCCAGGCCAAGGATGATTCAAGGGAGCGCGGCGTTAAACCTCAAGTAGAATTTTCTAAATCCTCTTATCGCCGCGCTGCTTTGCTTTGCGGATTGGGCATGTTGGTGCTTTGCTTCGCCGTGGCGGGTGTTCAGCCTCAGGCCGGGCTTGGAATCGTCATTTCAGCACTTGCTATCGTCATCCTATTTAGCATTTTTTTGACCAGGGGAATTGACGCTGAAGTATCCCGCATGTCCGGAGTCCTTGTTACTGTCGTTTATGCGGGATTGCCGTGGATCTTAATCTGGAATCTCTATGAGTTGAGACCAGACGCTGCCTTGGTGTTCCTGCTCTTGGCCATAGTTTGGGGGGGAGATACGGGCGCTTATTTTGGTGGACGATTCTTCGGTCGGCACAAATTGTCTCCTCAGAAATCTCCCAAGAAGACTTGGGAAGGTGCTATTGCGGGTATGGGGACCAGTATTATCGCGGCCATGGTGGTGGAAATTTACTTTAAATACCCATTGGGTGGCTTGTCTCAGGCCGTGGTTGCCGGGGCGCTGTGCGGTAGTCTCGGGCAACTCGGGGATCTCGTTGAGTCCGTTATCAAGCGTTTTGCCAGGGTAAAGGATTCCGGTGCCGTGTTTCCCGGGCATGGCGGTTTTCTTGATCGCGTGGACGGTCTGCTGGTTGCAGCGCCTGGCCTGTGGTTATTGTTCGCCCTTTTGCAGAATGTGCAATTGTTGGCGAGGGCCCAATAAGTCAGCCTGTTCAACCGGAGTGAAATTCCTTTGGCATCCTTTTTTTCACACCCTCTGATTGCCGTCGTCGCACTTCTAGGTGCGCTCGTGTTTGTTCACGAGCTTGGTCATTTTCTTGTCGGGCGTGCTTGTGGCATTGCCGTGGAAATTTTCTCCATTGGTTTTGGGGCAAAGCTTTTTAGCTACCGCCGCGGAAATACTGAGTACCGGCTTAGCGCCATTCCTCTTGGCGGATACGTCAAATTTTATGGTGCATCTCCGGCCGAGGTTGTTCCTGTCGGGGTAGAGGGGCGAGAATTCTTTCGCGCAAATTATTGGCGCCGCATGGCCACCATTGCCGCTGGTCCGGGGGCTAATTTTCTACTTGCTGCAATCGCGTTTGCAGTTCTCGGTCTTTCGGGAATCTCACATCCGCCCGCAATGATCGGCGATGTTCTTCCCGGTGCTCCGGCGGAGCTTGCGGGCGTTTTTCCCGGTGACAAGCTTGTGGCAATTGACGGCGTTCCGGTCTCCCGCTGGCGGGAGCTTGAAGCGTTAGTAAGCAAGTCTGCGGACCGTGTCATGAAATGGACTGTGGAACGCAACGGGCAGGTGATCCAGATTGATTTAAAGCCCGCCGCAGTAGAAGTTGAAAATGCCTTGGGCCGCAGGGTGCAGATTGGGCGTGCGGGTGTTTCCCTTGGGATAGTTCCCGCTTATTTATACACCTCGAAAAAAGATGGCTGGGCCTATCGCTCGGGGATCCGGACTGGTGACCTTGTAAAGTCAGTTGAATGCCCTGGATTGGGTGTCACGCGAGCTACCCCTGGATTTGGTTCTTTTGTCGTCGGACTTCGGGAATTGATTTCGGTCTGTGATACGTCAATAAATATTGAAGTCGTCCGTGATGGAGTTTCGATAAACATAATTGGGGCTAAAGTTGATCGTGGTCTTGGAAGCATCGATAACAGCAATCGATTTGTTTTTTCGAAGGTTCGCGAGTTTGCCGCTAGCCTCGGAGTTGAAGATGCTCAACTTATCGTCTGGCCTGACCCAAAGGAGTTAAGTGTTTTTCTGCGGGGTGACCGATTGGTCCGTTTTGCGGGAAAACAGTTTGAGGGAGTTTTTGGGCTGCGTGATCTCGTCATTGAGAACCAGAGTCCAGTAGTTAAAATTGGGGTGATTCGGGATTTTCGCGAAATTGAACTGGATTTGCCGTTGAAAGCTGTCGACTCTCAACAGGCGAAAGGCCGAGTGACCGTTTATACGCTCCCGGTTTCATTGCTTGGGCAGCCAGAAGAGCCTGCTCCTGTGATTGAAAAATACAGTGGCTTTTTTCCTTCGCTGACTTACGGTTTTGAAGAGTGCGGCAGGCAGATGGTCGTAATCGCCGGGGCCCTTGCGCACCTTGTTTCGGGAGAGATTCCAATCAAGGCCCTTGGGGGCCCAATCATGATTGCCAAGGTTGCTGGCGACTCTGCAAAAATGGGCTGGCAATCATTTTTGACCTCTCTGGCTTTGATCAGCGTGAATCTCGGTCTGGTCAACCTTTTTCCGATTCCTGTCCTCGATGGTGGTCAGATGGTGCTCTTTTCAATCGAGGCGATGTTGCGGCGGCCCCTCAATGATCGAGCAATGGAGTTTTTTCACAAACTGGGTTTCATCTTCGTTGCCGCTCTAGTTTTGCTTGCGACTTACAATGACCTTAGTCGGTTCTGGAAATCGATGCTGATGGCTCTTGTGGGTGAGCAATGAAATCATCAAAAATTGATGGGTTGACCGTTGTCATCGACACCTCAATTTGTGGGCTGCGCCTTGCACTTGTTTCTCCAGGCGAAGAGGTGCCCACGTGGCGGGGCGGAATTGATGAGACTCAGGGATCCGCGGCCCGCCTTGCTGGAATCGTGACTGACGGACTAAGAGCGACGTCACGGCAAATTAGTGAAATTGATCGAGCGCTTGTTTCATGTGGTCCCGGCTCGTTCACGGGAATTCGGGTTGGAATTGCGTTTGCTCGCGGCTTGTTTGCAGGCAGGGAAAAGGGGCCGGAAGGTTGTGCTTCACTGGGATTGTATGCAGCCTTTGAGGCCGCACGCCTCGGGGGGCCTGTGGCTGTGTATTTGCCTGCGACGCGGAGTGCTGGTTATGTTGCCATTGCTGAATCTCCCGATAACGTAAGCTTGCGGCCATTTTTGCTTGATGCATTTTCTGCGGAATCAGGTGCTGTTGCTGACAATTTTACTGTGTTGATAGTCGGAACCTGGTCAGGGCTTTGTGAAGCATTTGATCGTATTGGAAGACCATACCGGGTTGAAAATTCGTCCGATGTTGCGGATGCATGTTGCTTGGCAATGTGTCGCCTGGCAGCGAGTGGCCGAAAGTTGGATGATGCGATTGGATTGCAGCCGATTTACTTGCGCCGCAGTTCAGTCGAAGAAAAAGGAGGAAGCGGTGCAAACTAAGTCAGGCAAGTCGATGTTGGGCGGTGCAGTCTATGTTCTCCCTAATTTATTGACGTCGGGTAATTTATTCTTTGGTTTTCTCTGTATGATCCGCTCTTTGGATGGCCAGTTTGCTTGGGCCGCAGTTGCGATCTTCATTGCGGCCCTTTTCGACATGCTCGATGGGCGCGTGGCGCGGATCACCAAGGGGACCAGCGAATTTGGTGTCCAGTACGATTCGCTTTGCGACGCTGTTTCGTTCGGTGTTGCTCCTGCTTTCATGATGTATCAGTTTGGTTTATTCGATGTCGGCCGTCTTGGATGGGCGGCTTGTTTCATGTATCTGGCCTGCGGCACCCTTCGCCTTGCGCGCTTCAATGTTCAATCTTCGATTGGAAAAGCGGGCGGAGATTTTACGGGTCTCCCGATCCCGATGGCAGCGGCGGCCGTGGCGTCATGGATTCTTTTGATGGACGCGATTGACTCCCCAACAGGTGGATATGACTGGCTGCCGGCAGGAGTCCTTGAGTTCGTGGGCGATCAGGGTTTGCGCAATATTTTCATGCTTTTCTTGGCGCCTGCTCTCGGAATCGCAATGGTCAGTAATTTCGCTTATCGCTCGCACAAGTCGTTGAAGATCAGGGGAATTAGGCCTTTTAGATTGCTTGTTTTGATCACAGGGTTGATCGGATTTTTGGCCTATCAGACTGAGCTTGTCGTTTTTATTTTGGCGTTTGGCTATGCTCTGAGCGGTTTGATCGAGGGAATAGCCGGGTGGCGCAAGCCAATTGAAGATGATGAGATTTTTCAGTCTTCCCATGAGGACCATGCCTACGATGGCCGCGAGGATGACTCAAGGCCCTTGGGGGGGGATCGCAATTGAAAGTTGCCATAATTGGAGCAACAGGAGCTGTTGGTCGCGAGATGATTGGCGACTTGGGTGACTCCAATCTTGAGGTTGAACTGATCCCTTTGGCGAGCGCCCGGTCGGATGGTGCCGTTGTTGATTTTCGCGGAAAATCTCTCAAGGTTCGCGCCTTTTCGGTGGACCTCGTCAAGGGATGCAGATTCACGTTGATGAGTGCTGGTGGTGATTTTTCTCGCTCAGAAGCGGCCGGAATCGTCCAGACGGGTTCCACGGTTATCGACAACAGTAGCGCATGGCGCATGGACCTGTCGGTGCCATTGGTGGTTCCTGAAGTTAATCCATCGGCCCTTGCACCAGCCCTTATGACGAAGGGAATTATTGCAAATCCAAACTGTTCAACGATTCAGTTGGTAGTGCCGTTGGCAGCCCTTCGTGATGCATTTGGCCTCCAACAAGTTCAGGTCGCTACTTATCAGTCGGTTTCAGGTACCGGACAGAAAGGGATTTCAGAGCTGGCTGGGCAAGTTCAGGGGCATTTTTCTTTCAGGGAACCTGAGCCTCAGGTTTATCGTCAGCCCATTGCGTTTAACCTTCTTCCGGCAATCGACAAGATCGACGCCTTCGGGCATTGCTTTGAAGAGGAAAAGATCATTCGTGAGACCCGCAGAATTTTGGATATGCCTGACCTGCAGGTACTTGCCACGACGATTCGCACACCGACTTTCCATTGCCACGGCGAGGCAGTTTCGGTCCGTCTCGATCGCAAGGTGAGCCTTGAGCAGGTCAAGGCAGTTTTTCGTGCCGCTAAAGGCATTTCATTTATTGACTCAATGGATATTGCGGATTTACCGACGCCGCGGATGGTCGCAGGTGATCGTGGAATCTGGGTGTCTCGGGCCCGTCTACCCTTGGATGCAAGGGAGTCGGAATGGCTGCAATTCTGGGTGATTGCTGATAATCTGAAAAAGGGTGCAGCCACAAACGCCGTCCAAATTCTAAACCTTATTGCTGCCGGGGGCAGATGAAGATCATGGTCATTCGCATTGTTGCCTCTCTAATATTCTGCGCATGGTTTTCCTCGTCCATGGGCATGGCGAATGATGCGTCCGCAGATTTATCTTCCGATGAGCAGGCTTTGAGTGAATCCGACGGCGCTTCCACCTCCGTCACGGGTGAAGCAGGAGTGGTTTCGCCGGAACCAAGGCTGAAGAAAGAACTCAAGTTAGAAGCCAAAGGCGATGAAAAATCCTGGGCGGATCCCGTTTTTGGGCGTTACCATATTCAACTCAATTTTCACGATCATCCAGAATTTGATGATGGCCTGAAATATTACGACGACCTCTACGGAAAGACTCCCCGTTACGGGATGCTTGGGGCGGATTACACCCCATGGGGTTGGTTTGTGAATTTTGGGTTTGGATTTCGCAGTGGCATGTTTTCGGATCGGGGGAACGCTGCCTCCGAAATATCATCGTCCACAGGCGAAGTTACGTTGGATGAAAACGGAAAGACGACGTTGACCCTCATCCCATTCCAGTTTCTTGCCGTCGCAAGATTTACGCCGTTTTCGAAGAAATGGCTGGTCCTTGAAGGATACGCTGGGCGAGAGCGGATGTATTTTCAGGAAATCCGGAACGTAAGTTCCAGTTCGTCGATGCTTGTTGGTAGTCCAAAGTCAGGAATTGTTGGTGATAACGCCCTGACAAACAAAGGCTGGCTTTCAGGGAACGTTGTTGGTGCCGCTGTCAGCATCCTGATGAATCCTCTCGATGAAACTTCGGTTCGATCAATGGTGCACAGCCTCGGACTTGGGTTTGTGTATCTGACGTTGTTTCAGGAAAAGATTACTTATCTGGACAGGGACAGGGTGTCCTTTGGTCGCAGCTCGAGCGGAATTGGTTTTACCTTTGAAACCGTCAAGTGATTGGATTCCCCATTGCCCCGTTTGAGGTTTGAGATCGCATATATTGGGGCTGGGTTCAGCGGCTGGCAGTCCCAACCAGATGGCACTGCGGTCCAGGACCACTTTCGTAAGGCATTGGAAACTGCCCTCAGGGTTAGTGACCCTTGGCTCGTGGCTGCTTCCCGCACTGATGCCGGGGTTCATGCGGAAATGCAGGTCGTGGCTGTGGAAGTTTCGGATCCAATCCCTGATCTGTTGAAATTGCAGCGTAGCCTGAACGCACTTCTTCCGAAAAACATCGGCATCCGCTCCATTGCCGTTGCAGCCCCGGATTTTCATCCAGTCTACCAGTCCGTTGCAAAGGTATATCGTTACCGCCTGTGGACTGCGGATTGGTCCAACCCTTTTCTTGCTGATTATGTCTGGAAAATACGAAGGCTTCAGGACCCAGCTGTTTTTTTACAAAATCTCGCTGCTGTGTGTGGGACCCATGATTTTTCCAGTTTTTGCGCTGCTGATTCTTCCGCAAAAACGAGAGAAAGGACGATCATGGACGTCCATATGGAAGTGTCGGACGACTTGATCGACGTTTGGATTCAAGGGTCTGGTTTTTTAAAACAAATGATTCGCAATATCGTTGGAACACTTGTTGATTTGGATTTGGGGAAGCTTTCTTCTGCCTCCGACATGGCTGGGGTGCTCTCTTTGCGGGACAGGACTAAAGCCGGCCGAACTGCACCTGCTCCGGGGCTTGCCTTGGTTCATATAGATTTTTCTCAAATTACCCTGCTCCGGGACGTAGTGCATCGCGCTGGCAAGGGCTTCAAGGTGGCGTTGTAACCACATTATAGGTCATACTTTACCCAATGGTTCCAGCCCACGTTCCAATGGGAGTCTTTCTTGAGCAAGACGGTCAGACTTATTCTTATTCCAATGCTGGCTTTTTTCGCCGCATCCTGTCGCCTTGGTACTCAAAAAAAAGCTCAAGAAGCTGTTTCTCCCAAACGTGAAACCGTTAATTCTGAACCAGCGGTGCCGGGGTTGAAAGCTGAACCAGAAACCCAGATTGATCCCAACATTCAGTGGTCACCCGATCAAAGACAAGCTCAGAGTGGCTATCATTACCTGCTTGGAGAAATGTTGCTCCAGCGTGGAAATGTGCAGGATGCCTCCACCATGCTTTCCTCTGCATATGCTCTCGACGCTTCCCCTTTCCTTGGGACGCGAGCCATTATCGCAAAGGCTGAGGCTGATTCTTTGGAAGAAGCTTCCAAGGAAGCCGAGCGTTTGGTGCTCCTCTACCCTCGTGACATGGACGCGAAGGTTATTTATGCGCAACTCTTGGTGCGGAAAGGGCAATTTTCTGAGGCCATCGTCCAGCTTGAGTCCGTGATCAAGAGCCAGCCCAAGGAAGAGCTTCCCTATGTGATGCTCATTGAGCTGTCTGCGAGGGCCGGAAATCGTAAAAAGGCTCGCGAATGTGCATTGAAGCTCACAAAAGTCAGGCCGCAGTCCCCGATTGGTTGGTCAATGATGGCACGTCTGAATCTGCTTGATGGTGATAAAAAAGGGATGCTGGCATCGGCAAACCGCGCTTATAAACTTCAGCCATCTCCGGATAATGCAATTCTTTTTGCCCTTGCGCTCGAGTTGAATGGCAAAGCAAAAGAGGCTCTCGGTGTTTACGAGGTCGCCTATAAATCCGCCGATTCTTCAGAAAAACTGACCGGAAAACTAGTCGACCTGTACCGGCAGGTCGGTGACCTTGAGGAAGCCCTTCGCGTCCTCTCTGACCTGCAGCGCTCTTCTGGAGTGGCCCCTTCGGTGGGAATGGAAATTCAAAAGGTAGCCATCCTGTGGGAGTTAAAGCGGGATGGGGAGGCTCTTGTCATCTTGGAGCGTCTTTCGAAGGGGGATCAGCGACCGGAGTTGGTGGCCACTTTGTTGGGTTACGCCTATGAGCGGGCGAAGCGAATGGACGATGCGATCAAGGCATACTCCAAAGTGACGAAGGAATTCCCGCTCTACAAGGAAGTGGGTGTTCGCCGTTGTTTGATATTAAAAGAGCAAGGCAAGCTCAATGAAGCCGACGCACTGATCAAAGATTATCTCAACCAACCCGATCCCGGCTGGGAGTTTTTTGTGCTTGCGGCGGAAGTTGCATCGACTGCAGGTCGAAGCGAAGACGCGATCGAATATGCCCGGGCAGGAAGCGTTCGATATCCTGAGCAGACCAGATTCCTTTTTCTAGTCGCTGCATACCAGGAAAAGGCGGAAAAATTTCGGGACGCGATGAGTACCATCCGGGCACTACTCAAGCTTGAACCGGATAACAGCACAGCCCTTAATTTTCTGGGATTCCTAATGGTGGAGCAGGGAGAGGATCTTTCTGAGGCAAAAAAATTGATTGAAAGGGCTCTTGAAATCCGGCCAGAGGACGGGGCCTATTTGGATTCGCTTGGCTGGTGTTATTTCAAGGCTGGCGATATCGCCAAGGCCGAAGAATTGCTCCTTCGGGCGATCAAGAGGTCTCCGGATGAGGGAGTCATCATGGAGCATCTCGGGGAGTTGGCTCTTAAACGAGGTGAGGCCACTGCTGCAGTTAGTTGGTTTGAGAAAGCCATTGAGCAGAAGCTTGAGCCGCGCGACCGGAAAAGAATTGAAGTCCGCCTAGAGGAGGCGAGGCGAAAGAAATGAAATTTGTTTTTTGCTTTGTCCTCATCTTTGCTTCGCTGTTCTCCGCATGCGTCACAACATCGATCCCAGGACCGCAGCAGGAATTGCAATTCAACTCCTTCCAAAATTTTTCATGTGCTCGACGTGGGAAAGACAGAATATTCAGGGTCTCGGTATTCCGGGGCACGGATTTTTTTGGCAGCTTCGATCTTGAAGAGGGAGTGCAAGTTACGGGCGGCCCGTCCTTGATTGTGCGAAGTGAGGGGATGCAAGAGTTACTGGTGTGGAATTTCAATCAAAACATGAGTCCATCAGGGGTCTTGGAGGCTGTTTTTGGTCAACACCGCATCAAAGGTTTTTCCGATCGGGTGTTGATTGACGGACATTCCATCGGGGTGGGTCCTGGCGAAATTGCATGCCTTGCCGGGGGGCTTTTACCAGTCGCTTGGCTTGATTTTAATCAAGTACTCTGGGATCGCTCAACGCGAAGATTTGTTCTGGATCATGGGGACAGGACCGTGCGTTTTAATGCTTTTTCTGATGGTGGCCTTGAGGTTGATGTGAGCTGGTCACCCACTTGGTTTTCCACGGAATCAATCCATGTAATAATAACTGGTAATTCTGCAGGTAGGGCCTTGCAAGGCAGATTGATAGGGCCACATGGAATTTCAATGAAGTGGGTCGAAGTATGACTTGGCCGGAGTGTGATGATGGATACAATTTCAGCCCTAATGGATCGTGGACTTATTACAGATGATCAGCGAATCACGATTGCTGGTTTTTGTAACCGGTGGAACTGTTCTATTTTTCATGCCCTGATCGAGGCAAATATTATTTCTGAGTCTGATTATGCCGATCAGGCCGCGGATATTCTAAATCTCCCTCGCGTCACCAATATCAAATCAAATTCGTTCGAACAAAAATACCTTGAGCTTTTACCATTTCATTTTGCACGTAGCCGGGCCTGTGTCGTGCTCGGGAGTGACGATTCCGGCGGTTATTCAAGGATTCGTGTTGCGATTTCTGACCCGTGGGACTTTCAGTCCCGGCAGATGGTTGAGGATTTGGTTCAGTTGAAGGTCGAGTGGTGTGTGGGCGAACATACTGACGTGATTGAGGCCATAGATCGGCACTTCCCCGTTAGCAGTATCGTTCCCCACTTCTGGGAGACGTTGGCTGGAAAATCTGTTTTAAAAGATTCTCGCGAATCATTCTGAATGTTCCGGAGTATGGAAATGGATTCTTCATCTCTTTCGACTCAAAAAGATGACCTTCTGGTGGTCCGTGGGCTGACAACTGAATTTGCTACAGATGATGGTCTTATCAGAGCCGTTGATGACATTTCCTTTAGCATTCGAAGGGGTGGGACCCTTGGTTTGGTTGGAGAATCAGGATGTGGCAAAAGTGTCACATCACTGTCGATTATGAGGTTGATTGGTTCCCCCGGCCGGATTGTCTCTGGCGAGATCATGATTGGCGGTTCCGATATTACCAAAGTGTCCGAAGCCGAGATGCGTCATTTTCGTGGCAACCGGATCAGTATGATCTTTCAAGAACCCATGACAAGTCTGAATCCTGTTTTTACTATCGGTGATCAGGTCGGCGAGGTTTTTAAAATTCATCAGGGACTCAATCGCAAAGACGCCCGGGACAAGTCGATTGAGATGTTGAAAATGGTCCGTATTTCAGCGCCGGAGGCCAGGGTTGACGAATACCCCCATCAATTGTCGGGGGGTATGCGTCAGAGGGTGATGATTGCGATGGCACTTGCATGCCGTCCGGAGCTCCTCATTGCTGACGAGCCAACAACGGCCCTTGATGTGACGATTCAGGCGCAGATTTTGGATTTAATGTCATCCCTGCAACGCGATCTCGGAACTTCAATCCTACTGATAACTCATGATCTTGGGGTCGTGGCCG
>CANJZQ010000002.1 GCA_947479535.1 Oligoflexales bacterium
AAGACCCCATTCGGCGTTTGAACGGGCTCCATGGCAATTTGGACGACCAAAGAGTCACGCAAAAGTCGAAATTCAATCAGGTCGGCAATCGACACGAGCGGCATATTATGGCGTTTTGAAAAATGCTCCAGGTCGGGCATCCGGGCCATGGTGCCATCGTCTTTCATAATTTCACAGATGACGGCGGCCGGTTTCATTCCAGCCAAGCGGATCAAGTCGACCGATCCTTCGGTGTGGCCAGACCGTTCAAGCACGCCGCCATGCTTTGCCTTCAACGGAAAAACGTGACCAGGCACCACGATGTCGTCAGGCGTCGATTTGTCATCAATGGCGACGCGGATCGTCTCCGCGCGATCCGCAGCACTGATCCCCGTTGAGACGCCGTGACGTGCCTCGATGGAAACCGTGAATGCTGTCGATCTGGAGCTACCCTGTTTGGCGTTGTCGCCCATCATTGGCAACTGAAGGCGGTCAATCAATGCCGGAGCGACGGACAGGCAAACAAGACCACGTGCCTCGCGCACCATGAAGTTGATCTTGTCTGCTGCAACGTGTTCTGCCGCAAAAACAAGGTCGCCCTCGTTCTCGCGGTCCTCGTCGTCGACCATGATGACCATTTGTCCCGCACGGATCGCATCGATCGCGTGCAGGACTCTGGTGATGGCTTTTTCTTGAGATTCACTTGTCATAGAGGGAGCTTCTACAGGTCCGGATGATTATTCGTAAAGGAAGAACTTTTCGCCCAGAATTTGAGCCGACGGAAACGCGCTCCAAACCGGGGTATGGCCACCGACGTCTTCCGTATCCCGGCGAGTTCTTTGAGCAATTTCGAGGATCGTCGCATCACGGTCGGATGCGCTGGATTCATTGATGACGCCCCGTAAGGACCAGGTAAAGGCCCCGCCACGGGTCCGGCCCAGATCTGCCGAGGTCTCGTTCTTGGTCGAAGAGGTCAAAACGAAGGCCTGGTTGAAGAGGGTCCCCTGAAATTTCCCAATCTCTGCCATTGCATCTTCAGAGCTGCTCAAAGCACCAGCCATAGGAATACACTTGCTGCGAATGCCATTTCCCTCACTCGACGGAATGATCGGCGTGCGGCCGTCGACAAAGGATCCGCTGTAGCAAGAGTCGATCATGACGACCAGGCGTGCGAGAGGACGGTTGTTGCGAGCCGTCATGACGGCTGTGGCAACTTCGGAAAACGTGAAGGACCGGTCTTCAGCCAACATGATGCCAGTATTGCCGTGGCCGGAAAAATACCAGAACAAGGTATCGGCATCAGAGGCTGCATCTGCGGTGGCAGAAAAAATATCGTCGGTGGTCGCCTCGTTGTCCTTCACCACTTCGTCAAATCCAAGATCGACCTGCGTGTTGCGAAACAACAAATCCAACTCTTGGATGTCCGTGGGAACGCCCGGCAATCCATTCGGAGAGCCCATCAACACGGCAACGTTTTTTCCAGCGTCGCTGTGGGCAAGCCCCTTGAGCGATGTGCCAATGTGATTGGACGATCCGCCGCAGCCTGCGACCGAGCCAAAAACAAACAGCGAGACCAGCGAAAGACGACGACGAACACCATCAAGTAAAAACATGAGTTCCCCCATCCACGTCTTGAGAAACGAAAAAAGAATCAGCGGGAATATTTCTCCGCAGCTTCAAGCGTACCAACGGGGAAACCGACGTTGCGATGGGTACGAATTGCCCAGTGTGCAGGTCATCTGAATCACGCGATATTTCGGACATTTTTCAAATTGATCGCGGGCATCTGATGGGATCAGGTGACAGTGCATTGGGAGGGCTTTCTTAGATCACGCCGCATTGCGCGCGAAACGATGCCCGTGACGAATCATGAAATTACGGTAATTACGATCCGCAGCAATAGGATCACTACCGTCCCAAGATGAATGTTCGCACGACAGCTCGAGTTGCTGAAGTTTTAGATGATAGGGACCTCGGTAGCTTAAAAATTCAAATTTGGACCGTGTCGCAAGATTGACTTGGGCCCACGAAATATAATTTGAAATTGGATCACCAGCACCCAAAGGAACGTTGATCTGGAGAAGCCAGTTTTTATGGGACCAAAAATCTACCCAGGAAATCTCACCCCATTCAAACGCCTCCCTCATGGGACAGCCCCCAGGAGCCTCGATTCCGTAAAGCGTAAATTCCCCATGTTCCTCATCTAAACCGCCAACGGCGACTAGAAAAACAGACGATTTGTCGGGGGAATCAATTTCATGAAGTACGGCTTGGTGGTTTCGGTCGTAGGGTTCTGGACGCCGCGTACAACCAATTTGATCACTCGTCCATCTTGGCGCAACATCATTTCTTGATTTGAAGTCCATGCTTGCTCTCCCTAAATCTCCATCGGACCTTGGGGACAGGCAGTTAGTGGCACAAATCATTTGCGTTTCATATCAATCATTATTTAGTTCTAAAATTCCCATAGAAACAGCTGCCTAGGAACTGACGGTTCCGAACTAGAAGAGAATCAGGCAAGCGATACTTGATCACCGCCACGCCACATTTCGCGGTCACTGATCCAACAAATTCAATTTTCTCATTCCAATTAAGCGGATCCTCTAACCCCCAACCAATGACTTCCAACACCTCTTTCACGCCCCGAATCAACTCATGCATACTCACATGATCCATCGTCATCTTGTAGGTTGTTTTTCCTGTCGGGGTGATTTCTAGAACTACCTTGTGATGGTAGATCGTCTGACCTGACTTCAGAATAAAGTCCGGTGCCCGTCCGATAATAATTTGTTGCAAATTCATATCGCCTACTCCGCTGATCCAACGGAACCTTACAACAAGATTTTCAATTTGAACGCGGACATCTGATGGGATCAGGTGACAGTGCGGGGATCGTTGAAATTTAAGAAAAGGATCCTTAGCTGGAGTTTACTGGGTCACCTTGCTGATGAACGCGTCGGCAGAAGCCAAAAGCGCCTTCTGCTGTGCGGGAGTCTTCTTGTTCCACATCGCGACCATCATCGACAGGCGTGGGTTTTTTTGCAGGTACTGGAACTTTTCGGAAACGAATTTCCAGTACAGCCCATCCCACACCTCGCACCAAGGGCCCTTTTTCCAGTCGCTCATTTTCAGGATGTAATTTGACCCGCAAATATACGGTTTTGTCGCAAAAATGCCGCCATCGCTGAACTGGCCCATCCCATACACGTTGGGGCCCATGACCCAATCAGACGAATCGACATACATCTCCATGAACCAACGGTGGACATCCTGTGGATGAACTTCGCACAGGAGCATGAGGCCGTTGATCACCATGAGGCGCTCGATGTGGTGGGCCCATCCGTACTTGATGGATTTGGCGAGCGCGTCATCTAGGGGCGGGATTCCGGTTGAGGCTTCGTACCACTGGGGGCCCAGGCGGCGCGTGTGCTTGAAAAAATTGGTCGTATCCTCTTTCTCGCTGAAGTTCTGGTAGATCCCCCGGATGAATTCGCGCCAGCCGATCACTTGGCGGATGAAGCCCTCAAGGCTGTTCATGGGGGTCTTGTAGGCTTCCGCGTGCTCCAGCGTCTTTTTTACGATGCCTTCCGGGGTCAACAACCCGAGGTTCATCGCCGGCGAAAGGACCGAGTGGAACAAGCTGAAGTGGTGTGGGGTGATGGCGTCCTCAAAACGTCCGAAGTTCGCGAGGCGTTTTTCGAGGAAATCGTCGAGCCACACATCGGCTTGATCGAGCGTCACAGGCAACCAGAAGTCAGCAGATGATCCAGGATGGTCCGGAAACAACTCGTCCACGGCGGCACTGACTTCACGGACATGGGAGTTGGCTTTTATCTTTGGCAGGGACGGAATTTTCACATCGGGATCCAGGCGCTCACGGTTTTCCGTGTCAAAACTCCACTTGCCGCCGACAGGCTCGCCGGTCTTTGTAACGAGGATCCCCGATTCCTTGCGGCGCTGTTCGTAGAAGGTCTTCATGAAGGGCTTTTTCGTGCGCTTCAAATAGGCCTGGAACTCGTCGCGCCCCGTGAGGAACATGGGACTCTTCATGGTGAATTGAGGCAGGTTCATGCGCGCGGCGAGTTCATGGATCCTTTGCTCCATAAACTTGTCCTCGATCTCGAAGTGGACAAGGCCCTTGCCTGGATGTGCCTTTAAAAACGCGCCCAGTTTTTCTTCGAAGGTCTTTCTGCGCGCGGTGGCGTCCGTGATCTTGACGTAATGGACCTGGTAGCCTGCGTCGCGCGCTGCATCGGCCCAGCTCCTCATCGCGGCGAGGAACAGGATGATCTTGTGTTTATGGAACTTGTAATAGGTACAAAGTTCTGGGTCCTCGGCCATGAAGATCGTGACACTTTGCCGAGGAGGCAGGTGCTTCACGGGGAACAGCTGGTTGCCAAAAACAAGAAGGACGCCTGAAGCGTCCTTCGGGAGGACGGTGTTCGCCGCGTTTGCTTTCACAGGAGCCTCGTCACACGTTTGGGTCAACATTTTGCAAAGTTATCCCATGCCAACGCCTCGAATTCAACTGCATGATCGGCGGCAAGCGACACGTCCTTGATCCTTTCCAACTTTGTCTTGATACCAGACACTGGCCGTCTCTCACTGGATGACCAATGATGTCACTTCACACCATGGGCCTTGATGGATTTCTTCGCATGACGTGTGAGGGTTGTGATCAAGAAAAAGTTGTAGCGTTTAGTTGTAAGAAACGAGGCTGGTGTCCATCGTGTTGCGCCAAACGCAAAACTGAAGCCGCTGATCATCTGGTGGACGACGTGCTGCCGCTGGTCCCCTACCGCCAGGCCTTCCCAGATTTTCCCGTTGCAAAATCGGTGGTTCTTATGCCTTAAGGACATTAAACGAATTGTCTGGAATAGATACCATCAGGTTGGTATCGAATGGCACTGATAATCAGTTACTTAGAAGGGATCAGCTCATGTGGCAAAAACGGTTAATTTTTCTTACGGGCATCTTGTTGTTCGCCTCGCAGCGCTCAATTGCGCAAATCGTAGCGGAGCCAACATCGTCTCCAAGTGAAGCGCCCTATTCGAGTTTCGCAGTGACCGTCAAAGGGGGAGCTACCGTTTTTAGTGGCGACCTTACAGCAAATAAAAAAGCATATTACGATGGCTTCGCGTTGGTCAGCTTTTTCCAACGCACGAACTCTCCCCTAATGGCATACATTGGCATGGACGTTAGTGATATCAGCGGTGCTACTAGCAAGGCTGATGGATTTCCATTTAGTGACGACCGCTCGCTAACGGTGGCTTCAGTGATTTTTCCCGCGGTTGGTGTGTGCTTTCCGTTGCTGAGTCGCTCTCTAAAACCTTGCTTTGGCGGCGGAGTAGGTGCCATCGCAATACGAGATAAAGACGGAAATGATCAGACATATGGAAGCACTATTCTCAATTTGTCGACCGCATATACTCTCGATAGTGGTCTCCAACTTGGTATTGAAAGTCGTTACTTCAACGTTTCTGAGCGAAGAAACAATATAAATTCGGAATTTGCAGCGCTGTCCTATGGAATAACAGTAGGGTGGGAGATGCGGTAGAGAGGTTACAAGAAACAGGTATCGCGGGTTCGTGATTGAAATGGCCCCCGTTTGAACCGGACATTCGAGTTGGGCGTGGCTTCTTTCTCGTGCTCCGCCCAGGTGCGAATCCGTGATGCTGGAGTTTGACACGGCATATCCTGCGGTGGATCCGGTCTCGGACGTAACACCCACCTGACGACGGACTTAACGATGCAGGCGACGGACCCCAGCTCGGACTAAATCAAGCATAGATGTGTTGCAGGCGGCGCCATGAAAATGGACGCGGTGGTGAGGTGTACTCAAAAAACGGGGTGGGGAAGGAAAACGCAAGGAAGGTGGGGCGGAAGGTGAGATATTGGTCGGTCTTACCGGCCAGATTTCACGCAGCTAGAGGTTTGTGGTGCGAAAACGGTTGCGGGAACGGCGGCGGGATAGATCGTGAAGTGTGCTTAAGTTTCCTACAATCTGATGGATGTTTGCTAACGGCTTCCAAAAAAGGGCAGGTATGCTTACCTTAGGGCTTCAAAAAATATCCGTTTTTTTTCGGGCAAGGAGTCGTCGGATGCGTATTTTTGTCGCTGCTTTGATTTTTCTTTATCCGCATATAATGCTCGCGAACGACTGGCGTGGAGTTTATCAATCTTCCGTGGAATCTATCCCTTTTATCTACTCCGCCGGTGCGACCTGTTCTGGTGTGCTGGTCTAAGAGGATCGGATTTTAACCGCGTGGCATTGTGTTGACTTGATACGACCCATTAAAGTGAAGTGGAAAGCTACGGACAAAGCCGATGAGAGGGATGCTGTCACGATTTACAAAGACGAAGACCATGACATCGTCCATTTGTACTATCGGTCACCCGATGTCGCGCGATGAAAAAGCAAACTTAGCCTTTTCTATATCGGCTGGACTAATCTCGAAAATAAACAAAGACAATATGGTCACAGACATGTCTATAAGTCCCGGCAATTCTGGCGGACCGGTGTTGACATCAGAGGGAAAAATTCTTGCTGTCGTTTCACAAAAATATATAGGTGCGCGAATCGGAAACGTAGCGATTCTGTCGCAGCCAGACTCAGTGGCAAATGCTGTAGCAGTATCAAAAAAAAACAAACACCAATAACCTGGATGGACGCCAAAAACACATGGTATCTGTACATTCCGGCAGCCGGTACTATGTCGATCGGAAAAATAAACGATTTAAAAGAGTCATCAGCAAAAAAGGATATCCAAGAATATCACCTTGAGTGGCGCGCTCATGACAGGATATCTATTGGTGCATCGTGGGGTTGCAATAATAGCGTCAGCACTGGCTCTTTCACAGTCGGATTTAATCTGCCTCTGCCGGAGTTTAATTTCTCGGTAGGAGCTTTTGTCGGTCCACGCATGGTGGAAAGAAGCGAAGAAAAAAAGCAAAAATATTCAACAATGGCTGGAATGGAGCTATCTGCCTTTAGATCAATCTTTCGCTTGCGTGGTGAACACTCGATTGCCGCCGAAAGACCTTTGTCAATAGTTACAGCTTCGGTAGACTTGCTATCACTTTTTTAGTGACGCCCTCGACTAACCGACGGCTCGAATACAGAATAATGTGGCGTCCGTGATCTTGACGTAATGGACCTGATAGCAGGGTGCGGAAGATCTGGCCGCTTGGTGTGCTGGCGGTAGCCCCGCCAGGCGCAGCCATGTAGAGCAGTTTATAATTGTCTCACGACCAGACGGAAGTCTCCATCTGCCGGGCCGAAAACTTGGCAATCATGTCGAGTTCGATGTTCACATGATCTCCGGCTTTGCGCTCAGACAGGTTGGTAATCTGAATGGTGGCAGGAATCAGCATGACTTCGACTGTCGTCCCGTCCGGTTGATCGGTTACCGAATTGACCGTCAGGCTGACGCCGTCAATGCAGATCGATCCCTTGGAAATCACAAAGCGACCCATGGGTTTTTCCAAATGGATTTTAAAGACCCACCCCAAGTTGTTTTTCTCAACCAGCAGAACACGTCCCTTGCCATCCACATGACCGGATACGAGATGGCCACCGAGGCGGTCGCCAACCTTGAGGGCGCGTTCGAGATTGACCGTTGACCCTTGCGCACCATGACGGCCAAAGGAAGTGCACGCCATGGTCTCGCTGGTCACATCAAACGCAAATTGGTGATTCCTGCGCCCGACAACCGTCAAGCAGCAACCATTAACAGCAATGCTATCGCCATCTGCAGCTTCGAAATCCGGACCAACATCTATCCAAAATCGATAGGGTGCCACGCCCTTTGGCTGAACCACCTCCACCAACGTTCCTGTTCTTTCCACCAGTCCAGTAAACATTCAGCTCAGGCCCTTAAGTTCTGCGAGAAATTCGTCGGGATCCTTGAAATCCTTATAAACAGAGGCGAACCGCACGTAGGCCACTTTGTCCATCTCGTGCAGTTTTTCCATGATCATGTCGCCCAACTTCTGACTGGGAACCGTCCGTTCGCCGAGTTCCTGAATGGCGCGCTCCAGGCGGTCGAGCATCTCCTCGATTTGAACCATGGATATTGGACGCTTGCTGCAGGCAATCTGCAACGACATGGTGGCCTTTGCCCTAAGGTAGGGCTCGACCCGCCCATCTTTTTTGATGATCTGAAAGCTGAATTCTTCTTCCTTCTCATAGGTCGTAAACCTGTGATTGCACTGGACGCAAGAGCGCCGCCTGCGAACGCTTCGGCCCTCGTGTGACAGCCGGCTTTCCAGAACCTTGGTATCTTCAAACGCGCACTGCGGACATTTCACAGAAACCCCATCAAGTCCAAATCTTGTAAAGCGGATAACGACCCGCAAGATCCATCACATCACGGCGCAAGATGGCCAGCTTTTCATCGTTCTTCACATGTTCAAATGCCGTTCGCGTGAACCGCGCAATCAACACCATCTCATCAGGGCCCATGCCACGAGTGGTCAGGGCTGGAGTCCCCATGCGAATTCCACTGGTCACAAATGGTGAACGCTTCTCATTCGGAACCGTGTTTTTATTGACCGTGATGGCGGCCTTGCCCAAGGCTTCTTCCAGTTGTTTGCCGCTCACCGATACCGGAGAAAGATCGATCAGCAAAAGGTGATTATCCGTCCCGCCGGACACGATTTTGAAATCCACATCCATCAAAGCTTTTGCCAAGACCGCGGCATTTGTGACGACCTGCTGCTGATAGGTGCGGAATTCAGGGCGCAGCGCCTCACGAAAACAAACGGCCTTCGCCGCAATGATGTGCTCCAAAGGTCCACCCTGGATGCCCGGAAACATTGCCTTGTTGAGTTTGATCGCAAGGTCGTCGTCATTCGTAAGGATCAAACCACCGCGCGGCCCGCGCAGGGTCTTGTGCGTTGTGGTCGTTACAACATGCGCATGGGGAACGGGACTTGGATGAACCCCGGCAGCAACCAGGCCTGCAATGTGCGCCATGTCGACCAATAGATACGCCCCGACTTCGTCGGCAATGGCGCGGAATTTTGCAAAATCAATGACTCGTGAATAGGCGCTGGCGCCAGCCAAAATCATCCGGGGACGGACCTCAAGGGCTTTTTCACGAACGGCATCGTAGTTGATGGTTTCTGTGACGGGATCGACACCGTAGAAATGCGATTCGTAAAGAATCCCGGAGAAATTGACTTTGGAACCATGGGTCAAATGCCCACCGTGTGCGAGGTCTAGACCAAGGATTTTGTCGCCAGGCTTTAACAAGCCAAGGTAAACGGCGGCGTTGGCTTGGGCGCCAGAGTGGGGCTGGACGTTGGCGTGACGGGCTTCAAACAGAGTGCAAGCGCGGCTGATGGCCAGGGCTTCGACTTGATCCACAACCTCACAGCCGCCGTAATAGCGTTTCCCGGGAAGTCCTTCCGCGTACTTGTTGGTCAGCGGATTTGCGGCGGCAGACAAAACTGCGGGGGACGCAAAATTTTCCGAAGCAATGAGTTCGAGCCCGTGTCGCTGGCGCCCTAACTCTTCTTGAATCAAATTAAAAATATCCGGGTCAGACTGTTGCAGGATTGCCCAAGGCGATTCGCGGTGGCTCATCAGTACTTCCCTTCCGTGGCATCAAGGCTCGAGGCGAACCTTGAAATTCTTTTTTTCAATTTCGCGAATCTTGTCGCGGCGCATTTTGTGCCGCCCACCCTCGAACGCGGTCTCAAGCCAAATTTTCAAGAAATCCGCAGCCCGGTGCAAGTTCGTGGTTCTGGCGCCAAGGCAGATCATGTTGGCATCATTGTGGGCGCGGGACATCCGTGCGCTATATTCATCCCAGACGACGGCGGCGCGGACACCGGAAAACTTGTTGCCGGTGATCGCCATACCAGTGCCGGTGCCACAGATGGCAACCCCTGCCTCGATCTTTCCGCTAGAAATATCCTGGGCTAGCAGCGCGGCGTAGTCGGGGTAATCAACAGATTGCTCATTGGCAACCGCAACACCGTAGTCGACAGCCTCATGGCCGAGGGCCTTCACGAGGTCGAGCATCGCATCCTTGAGTTCTTTGCCGGCATGGTCTGCCGCAAGTCCGATGATCATAAACGTCTTGTCCTCCGGATCAGGCATGGAAAAAAAACAGGGGCATCAGGCAAGTTGCCACTTGATACCCCTGTGAATCCACTTGCCGGTAGCGGCAATCAGGCTTCTTCAGTCTTCTTGATAAATGCAATCGCATCGTTCACGGTGCGAATGTTTTCGGCTTCTTCATCGGGGATATCAACGCCGAAAGCCTCTTCCATTGCCATGACGAGTTCCACGATGTCCAAGGAATCGGCACCAAGGTCTTCGATGAACTTTGCATTGGTGGTCACTGCGGACTCTTCCACACCAAGTTGGCTCACCACGATTTGTTTTACTTTTTCCTCAACGGAAGCGGACATTCTTGCAACTCCTCAAAATGATCTTCAGGCGGTCATGCCCGACACTCGATGCCGGAAATGGAATCAAAATCAGGAGTTTTTAGCAAGGCGCTTTGCTAGGAGGGATTCAGAAAAAAATGCGGGAGGACAATAAAAGATTCTCCAAGGCACCGGTCACGGACTGGGTTGCATACGAATCAGCCACCAACTGGGCCCGCCCTGAGCCCTTCTGCGACACATAACTAACTGAAATCTCACGTGATTTTTGAATCAACCCGACGCCCCACGTCAGGCCCGAGTAATCGATGGCTGTTGGCTGATTGGCCAGTCCTGATCTGGGTGCGGGAAACAAGCTGGCATTGGAAAAGGCACCCCCGCGCAGGACAAGTCCCCCGAAAGTGGCTTCGACTCCAACCGAGTAGTTGTAGGTCGTTTGCAAGCCGCGGGCTTCTTCGGCAGGTCCGGTCGCATGCTTGACCAGATCCGCAGCCACCAGCAAGCGTCCAGGCTCGCGCCATGCCAAGCCAAACTGGTAGGTTCGAATTCCAGGTTCATCCATTTCGCTGGATTTGCCTTCGGTGGACGAAATCTGATTCTCGCTGCCAGGTAATGCAGCTGTACCAGGGCTTTCAGCCTGATAGTCTGAGACAGACGTGTTGTTGCTCAGAGGAAACGGATACCGCAGACTGAAACCAAGGCGCATACGCCCTGCCACGACCAAGACGCCTGCGGTTCCAAGCAGTCCCTCATTCAAAGTTTCATACTTGAGGTTTCGCGTGGTGAATGCGCCGCCTGTCCCCGACATGATTTGAAAATTTGAAACTGCCGACTGGCGACGGTAATAGGCTCCGGAGACACCGAGAGACATCCAGTCGGTCATCAAATAGGACACGCCGGCACCAGCAGATGAAAGCGTCGATGCCTCCTGATAGGTCCGGTAGTAATCCACCGACTCACCAGAGACCAATTCCACGTCCAGAAAGGAATCATTCTGGTTGACGTTCCGTTCATCCAAGGACGCAAAACCATAGCCCACGCCGAACCGCCCCTCGCGCAAACTTGCTCCGAAAAATCCCGGCGACAATGACTGTGCCCGTTCGACAAAAGGTTCGTCACCGATGGTCTGATCAAAGGAAGTTGACGACTGGATCAGGCCGATCCCTGAGACGGAAACTTCCGGACGATCGATCAGGCTGTAGCCCGCAGGATTCCAGTAGACCGCAGACGGGTCATCGGCAACAGCAACAAAGGCCCCTCCCATCGCTGCGGCTCGTGGACCAGGCAGCAAGTTGCGTTGATGCGAGAACGTCCCGGCAGATGCAGGAGTGACGCCGGTGACAAGGAAAGCCATGGCAAGCACCATGATCCAGTGCATTGCCCGTCCAAGGCTCCGTCGTGGTCCCGGCGAAATTTTTCTGATAGGGAACATGATAGAGTCTTCGGCATCCTTGGGCCGCACTGGAGCCCGGACGGGTGGCGAAGGAAAGACGAAGGAAAAAGCCGAATTGCACGCGGTTCGGGCAGGTTTCAGTAAACAGTGGGCTAATTTTGGGGTCTTTGCATGTTTGCCAATGCCGAATTTGTGGCGGTCTCAGACATCCACCTGGAACATCCCGGCGACGACCGGGGTCAGGTTCTTTTGGAGGTCATCGATGCCTGTATTACGGCCAACGTGCAGTGCTTTGCCCTCCTCGGTGATATTTTTGACTTTTGCCTTGGCGGGACAGGTTACTTCTCAAAAAAATTTGCTGCCGTCGGCGAACGACTGGAGGCACTGGCCGCAAGCGGCACTCGCGTCGTGTTCATTGAGGGCAATCACGAATTCGACATGATAAAAATGGGTTGGCGCGGTGTCGAGGTTGTCAGCGAATCCGAGCGCGAACGCGGGATGACCTGGCGAAGCGCTTCGGGAAAAAAAATCCTCATGACCCATGGCGATCTTTTTTATGCACCGGACAGCTACCTGGTATTTCGAAAACTGATCAAATCACGGCCAAGTTTATTTGCGGTGTCGATGATCCCAGGACCATTGATGGATGCATACGCGTTGCGCCATGCCCGCGCATCTCGTTCCCGCGATCCTTACCGTGTCATAAATGAAGGTGCGATCCTTGATGACGCACGGAAATTTGCAGTGGAAAAAGAAGCCGATCACTTGCTGTTCGGACACTTTCATATACCTTGGGCCGAACCGTTGCGCGATAAAACCAGCGAAGGCTCTACAGAGAGCCTCATGCTATGCATGAACTCCTGGGATAAGCCGAACGTCTTGATGTTTGACGGCAAGACCTTTCACCGGGGATTCGCCACCGGAACCGGAAATCCAATGACTTTTTCGCCTGCGCTTATAGCTCAGACCTGATCCCAAGGTAAAACTTCGAAGAATCGTAGACTGCAGTTTTGCTGTTTCCAAGTTGAAACGAATGCGATTCATATTGCCAGGTCAGGCCATATTCTGCAGCGCCCTTTGCATCTGCGGGACGAAACAGTTTGACCTCGATCCCGGTACCAAGGGCCGAGTCGATCGATTGCTTGACTCCCTTGTACCCATAACTGCCGACCGTCAACGGATACAGAAAAACGTCACCTTGGATTCCCAGTTTCCGGTTTTTATCACCAACATTTAAATCCCCACGACCGCCGACGAATCCACCAAAGAAAAAGGCGTCGAGGCCTCCAAACTTTTCGCCCGACACGCTGAGCCCGACCAAACGGCCGACGCCACCATAACGCCAGCGATGAAACTGGATCCCTGCGCCTTGCGATTCGCGTTCCACGGGATACTCCAAGTAGCCATTTCCCCGCAGATCGTATCCAGTGAAACTTCCGTTCAAGCTTGAGCCAAACGAAAAATCAGCTTCCATGTCTGCAAAGGCCTCGCGACTGAGGCGACGGGTCCCACGCAGCCCAATGTTGTTCACCAACGTATAAGGCGCCGCCGTCGATGCCGACACGGGTCCAGTCACAGACCAAGACCGCAGTCCCAGTCCAAGCTCTCCTTCAGAGAAAATTCCGGCTGCGACAGAACCAAACCAGGATTCCTTGCGTCCTCCACCAACACCACCCTCTTCTTCGGCAACGGAAGCCGCGGGCGTCACTTGCTCTTCCGTGGCCACAGGAGGGTCTAACGGAGAAACCGCCGCGGGAGCTGCTGGAACGGGATTCACGACCGCCGGCTTTTCGTTTGTCTGAACAACTTTTTCCGGATTCCCGGCCGTCAACTGCGGTGTCAACGGTTCCACTGGAATTGGGCGCGTGCCCGAGCCAAGGACCTCGGGACCATAGGACGGCACCGCGGCCTCGCGGGCAAACCGTGCACGGGAAGCGATTCGCAGCAATTTCACGCCATCGCCAACCCGGACTGCGCCAGGCTTGATTTGCCCTGTCATGCGCGCAATCGAAGTCCTGTCCTTCACTTCGGCCACCTGCGCACTGCCGAGGGCCTCTACGGAAAATTTATTCCATGCGCCGGTTGCCGGATGACGAGACGTGACGGCAACACGGCTGATTTTGATTTCATCCCCGACTTGAACCCCCTGCTCAAGACCACCGGAAACCACGAGGAAACGCCCCTGCATTGACAGGATCTTGGCATCATATGGAACACGGTTAAAGAGGCGGTAGACCAAGCCCTCAATGCTGTTTTTAATGCCTGCCTCGCCGGCAGAATCGATCCTTGCAACATCCACAGAATCTGACTCTTGCAGCAAAGGCTCTAGTTTCCGGTCAAAAAGACGAACCACAAAGTCAACCGTATCGGTCCGGTCCAGAATGTCCAACGAGACAAACCCATCAACCTCGAACTGTTCAATCAAGTCGGCGCGGATTTTTTCGTCGGTCCGGGCATTTCTGGTCAATTCAGCATCAATCACCCTGAACCGGCCCGAGGACTTTACCGCCTCGGGAAAAATACGTTGAACCCCCGAGCGAAAATCCGCCATGCGCGGGTTCGAAAGGATGGATTGTGAAAAAACAGGGGGGAAAACGACGGCGCGCTCCAGCCGAGGCATATCTGCCGCGGCGAGAACATTACCCTCAGCAAACGCCGCACATGCAGCCAGCATTGCCAGTTGAAGAGAAAGAACCCTGATCAATTTCCTGGACATAATGCGCTCCCCTGCTTGCGACATGCACGCCGGCATCAATTAACCTAGATCTTTTCCACCTGGTGGTTCGATCCATCAAAGGTAACCCGACGCCTTGAATCTTCGACCATCGTCTCAATATGCACTGGCCTGCGCCATATTTTAAAAATATTCTTGAGTGTTTCCAGTGCGAAATCATGTTTCAGGTCGACGCCCTCGTGCTGATGAAGTAGCAGGAGTTCTCCGCGATTCTTGAAATTGCCGTCTTTTACCGCGATGACAGGCTGCCCGAAGTTGGTCAGCTGCTGAAGGAGACGCTGTTTGATCTCAGAAAAGTCCCGTCCCGAAATGACATGCTGACCGCTGCGGCGGTCAAAATCATAAATAAACATTTTGCTTTCATGACAGAAATCCTCATCCAGAAATTCATCAATGAAGGTAATGTCATTGTGAATCCTACGGATTTCAAAAAGCTTGGCGCGCCCTTGATTGGCCCTGGTGTCCCATTCAGAACGCTTTTTCGGATCATCGCAGTCTGTGTAATCCTTGCCAAATCGCCCTTTGTCCCAGCGGCGCTCCACGTGTCGCAGGAGCTCAACGCCCAGTTTGTACGGGTTTAATTGACCTGGCTGGGCAGCCACGATTCCCGCATACTGTTCGCAATAATCAACAATCTCGCTTTCCGTCAGCGGGGCAAGTTTGGTCATCATCTCGCTGTGCCAGTATGTGGCCCAGCCTTCGTTCATGATTTTTGTCTGACCTTGCGGAGCAAAATAGTAGGATTCATCGCGAATGATCTCGAGAATCCGCTTCTGCCAATGATCGAATGGCGCATGATCGATCAGGAATTTCAGGACATCCCGCTCTGGATTCTCGGGAAACCCACGCTGTTTTTCCGCAGCCTGCACCTGCTTTTGAGCCTGGGCATCAAGGAATTCCTTTGGATTGACATAGCGGTCCATGTAGGACTTTGCCCTGATCTTGGGCACGCCTTTTGGCCGGGCAGCCTCGTCGCCAACTTCAGATTTTTTAAGTGCGGGGCGGAAAGGCGCGTGAATATCAATCAGGTTTTCGATCGATAAACAGACATCGATGAAGGATTCCACTTCATCGTGGCCGACATCATTGATCACAGACCTGATGTACGCCGCATGATTCGCCATTTGATCCAGCATTTTTCGGTTTGTCTTGCTGAACCAGTAATTATTCTTGAAAAAATCGCAGTGGGCATAGACGTGCGCCATCACCGTTTTTTGAAACGCGAGGCTATTTGCACGCAGCAGATAAGCGTAGCAAGGGTTGGTGTTGATCACCATTTCATAAATCGTTGACAGGCCATACGTGTAGCTTTTCGAAAGCCGGTCGTATTCCATGCCAAAACGCCAGTGGGGATATCTTGTCGGAAAACCGCCATAAGCCGCGATTTCGTTGAGTTGCTGATAGTCGATCAGTTCGAAAATGGTTGGAAAAAAATCAAGTCCAGCAGTCCTCGCCACATCGGCAAGCTTTCCGGCCACATCCCGCAGTTCAGGGGTTAATTGAGTTTTAAACTCCATGTCATTTCCCCTTGCCCAGAAAAACCTTGATGGCATCAATGATGGCATCACGGTCCTTGATCTGTGCGATCGTCACCCGATCACTCTTCTCTCCAAAATGCTTCTGCAGGTCCCTGAGAAACTGACCCGAACCATAACGGGACTCAACCTGCCCATAGCAAAACAGATTTGAGACGTTGAGCAGGTTCCCCTCCAGGATCTTCATACATTCCGCAGTGTCATTCCCTGACCAGTTGTCACCATCAGAGAAATGAAACAGATAAATATTCCATTCTGCCGGGGGAAAATGGTCTTCGATCAATTTCGCAGCGAGCCTGTATGCTGAGCTGATCAGCGTACCCCCGGATTCCTTCGTACGGTAAAACGTATCCTGATCGACTTCCCGGGCCGTCGCGTCATGGATGATATAGCGCCGCTCAAGGCCTTCGTATTGCGTCTGCAGCCACGTATCGAGCCAGAAACTGGTCAACCGGACGATTTCTTTTTGCTCATCACCCATCGATCCCGAGACGTCCATCATGTAAAGGATCACGGCGTTGGCAACTGGCAGGTTGACGACTTTGTACGACCGGTATCGCTTGTCATCCTTGACCGGGATAATGATCGGATTTTCCGGATTATAGGTCCCCGAAGAAATCGAACGCTTCAATGCCTCGCGGTATGTTTTCTTGAAGTGCCGCAGCGATTCAGGGCCTTGGCGTAAAATGCCGGTGTACTTGTACTGCCGGTCTTTGATGTTCTTCTTGCCCTTGTTCTCGATATTTGGAAGGGCAAGTTCCTCACCCAGAATTTGTGCCAGCTCCTGAAGGGGAACATCCACCTCAAGGCTATGTTGCCCCTCCTGGTTTCCGGCTTCCCCCTCACCTGGCTCGCCTTGACCTGGCTGCACCGAGTCACCGACCTCGCCCTTGCCCTGGCCAACGCCGCCTTGCTCCTGACCGCCAAATTGAAAATGAGGAATCTCAATCCGCGGCAAGGGGATGGTAACAACCTTCTTCCCCTGTCTGCCAAGCAAGTCTCCGTTCGCGATGAAACGACGGAGTTCTTGCTTGATCTTGCCGCGAACGATTTTGCGGAATCGGTTCAGGTCCGATTCCATCTTCATTAGTGCTTCTCCTTGTCACTCTTCACAATGTCTCCTCGCGCAAAGATGCTTGCAACAAAACCAAGGGCGTCATTTGCGCAGATTTCACAGTATCCGTAATTCTTGATCAGACGATTCTTTACGATATCGATCTTGGCCTGGGTCTCACGGTCCACAACATTCGACACCAGGGTGGTCAACTTGATGGTGTCCTTCTGATCTTCAAACAGCTTGAGCTCGAGGGCTTTATGCAGCCTCTCGTTGGTTCTGAAATCAAACGACTTGCCTTCGATGGCCAGCGCCCCGATGTAATTCATCAACTCCCTGCGGAAGTCATCCTTGCGGCTCTCGGCAATATCAATTTTTTCCTCGATCGAACGAAGCAGACGCTCATCTGGCTCCTCGTCCGCACCAGTAAATGGATTGCGGACCTTTTCGCGCTGAACGTATGCTTTCAAACTATCAATGTAGTTTCCACACAGCTTTTGAATGGCCCCTTCATCTGCAGACACGGCTCGCTGAACTTCGTGTTTCACGATGTCTTCGTATTCGCGACGGACCTCGGCAAGGATCTCCCGGTAGCGCTTCCGCAATTCCTCATCATTAATGAGCGAGTGCGTCTTGAGCCCAGAATCCAGCTCGTTGAGGACGATGAAGGGATTGATGCAACCTTCGCCCTTGTCCAAAACGAGTGATTGGGAAATCTTGTCTTGAATGTAACGGGGGCTGATCCCGTCCATCCCTTCACGGACCGCCTCTTTGCGCAGCTCTTTGATGTTGTCCTCAGTAAACTGGGCCATGGTCTTGCCGTTGTAGAGTTTCATCTTCTGCATCAGCGTCAGATTGGCCTTCTTGGGCTCTTCAAGGCGCGTCATGATACCCCACATTGCAGCCATCTCAAGGGTATGGGGAGCGATGTGAATGTGCGGAACGGAATGGGCGTTAAAGTCCTTCTCGTAAATCTTGATCTCCTCGCCCAACTTGGTGATGTAAGGAATATCAATTTTCACGGTCCGGTCGCGCAACGCCTCCATAAACTCGTTGCTTTGGAGCTTGCGGTATTCCGGCTCGTTCGTGTGGCCGAGGATGACCTCATCGATGTCGGTCTGGGCAAACTTCTTTGGTTTGATCTTGTGCTCTTGGCTGGCCGTCAGCAAATCGTAAAGGAACGCAACGTCGAGTTTCAAGACTTCGATGAATTCAATCATGCCGCGGTTTGCGACGTTAAACTCGCCATCAAAGTTGAAGGCCCGCGGGTCTGAATCGGATCCGTACTCGGCAATCTTCCGGTAGTTGATGTCACCGGTAAGTTCGGTTGAGTCCTGATTCTTCTCGTCCTTTGGCTGAAAGGTTCCGATACCGATCCGGTCCCGCTCTGACAAGATCAGGCGCCTGGTTTGAATGTGATTCTTGACCATCATTTCCCAGTTTCCCCGGTAATGGTGCATCAATTCGCGAAACACATAACGACATGCCGGACAAACATCACCTTCGATATGGACCGCCTCCGAATGGTCACGGCCATCATTGATGGTTTTTAACAACGCCTCACGGCGCTCCGGTGGAACGAGATGCAACGGCTCTTCGTGGATTGGACACGGCATGGTGTCGTCCATACGAAGGATTTCGCGCAGGTTGGTCCAAGTGTATGTGTAGAGCGGACCTTGCGGCGTTTTGGAATAGGCTTCGACGCCCTTTTTCAACAAGCGTGCAATGGTGGATTTCGAAGACCCTACGGGACCATGCAGCAAAAGCACGCGTTTTTCCGGCCCGTAACGGTAGGCCGCTGCCTTCAGAACGTTGACTAGTTTCATCAACTGGACGTCCAGACCAAAGATCGCATCGCGACCATTGTCGATTGGATCGTCAAAAAATTTGAAGTGAGTGATCTGCTTTTTGTATTCGGTGTAATTGTACGAACCGTAGCTTGCAATCATGTCGTAGATTCGCTGAAAGGCGGTGCGTGCGATGGCCGGGCGTTCCACGACCATGTCGAGGTAATCTTCGAATGTTCCGGACCAGTTCAGTTCTGCATACTGGCGGTCGAAGTCTGCATTGTTGATGACATCCATCAGTCGCTTGCCGTTCATAATAACCCCTTCAATGCGGCGATTGGACCTGTGTGCGTGAGCCTCCGGCAAAACCCGGCGCCTCGCTTTTGATTTTAAGGCATTCCGGGCATAAATGCCCGTATTTGAGTGGGCGCAACTCTAAAACCGGAACTCGTGGATGTTGGCAGGGTTTGCGAAAAGATAAAATGCGGGTTGGAAAATCTGCTATTTAACTGGCTCTTGCCCTTGCTTAAAGGACTCTTCCAGATAGCGATTAATGAAAGAATCGAGGTCACCATCAAGAACTTCAGACGGGGTATGGGACTCAAAGTCTGTCCGGTGGTCCTTTACCAGCTGGTAGGGGTGCAGGACGTAACTGCGGATCTGATGGCCAAATGAGATGTCACTTTTAGCTGCCTCTTGCGCATCTTGGATCTTACGCCGTTCGGCTAGTTCACGTTCGTAAAGTGCACTGCGCAACAGTTTCATGGCCTGGTCACGGTTTTGGTGCTGCGACCGTTGGGTCTGGCAGGCCACCACGACACCGGTGGGGATGTGGGTGATCCGGATGGCAGAGTCTGTCTTGTTGACGTGCTGGCCACCGGCACCGCTGGACCGGTAGGTGTCCACCCGCAGATCCGCTGGATTGATCTCGATGACAATGGAGTCATCCACCACAGGGGTTACGGATACCGAAGCAAAACTGGTATGACGCCGGGCATTGGAATCATAAGGACTGATCCGCACAAGGCGGTGCACGCCACTTTCACACTTTAAAAGTCCGAAGGCGAAGTCACCTTGAACCTCAAAGGTCGCATTGCGAATCCCGGCCGTGTCACCGCTCAGGATGTCATATAATTCTGTCTTCCAACCCTTGCGTTCTGCATAGCGCAAGTACATCCGCAGGAGCATTTGAGCCCAATCACAGGACTCCGTCCCGCCGGCCCCGGCGTTGATGGAAACAATGGCCGCGTTGTTATCCAGCTCGCCACTAAGCAGGCTCTGGGCCTCGACGGCAGTGAGTTCCTTCTTGAGCCCGGTCAGCAAGGTTTCCGCCTCGACGCGGTAGTCGTCATCACCGTCCCCAGCAAGCTCAATGGCGGCATCGAGATCATCGATGGCCCGCTTCAGCCGGTCTGCCGTTGCAAGGCTGATTTCGAGAAGCCGCTTTTCTTTAATGATCGGTGTCGCTAAATCGGGGCGAGCCCAGAAGTCAGGGGTGACTTCAATTTGGATTTCAAGGTCTTCGAGGCGTCGCTTTTTGTTGGCGACGTCAAAGAAACCCCCATACGCGTTCAAATTTGACGCGCTGATCTTTAGCTTCGCTGGAGATAGAGTGCAAATCCATGGTTCAATTGGTCTAACAGAATTCAGCGGGGAGGTAAACCGATGATCAAGCTGACGAAACTTGATAACAGCTCAATCCTGATCAACCTGGAAACGATCAAGTATGCAGAGTCCGTACCCGATACGGTCCTGCGTTTTCTCAACGGGGACAGCGTGATTGTCCGCGAGTCTCTGGAGCAGATTGAATCCAGCGTGCTAGAATTAAAGAGAAAAATCTTTAAAACCCCCTAAGACCCCCGCGAGGGAGCAGGAGCGGCCATCGTGACTCGCAGCCGGCAATTAGTCTTTTCACGGCGTGGCGTGCCACTCTTGGGGGCACTTGCAGTTGTCCTTGTCACCGCGTTAGCCATCACCTTGCCGTCCCTGGCCGCCACCAAGACCTCTTTAAAATCCAAAACCAAGGCCAAACCAGCCGAACCGAAAAGCGTCGAGCAGTCCATCCGGGAATTCCGCTTCGTTGCGGATTTCAGTCCGAAGGAACCTGAGCGCGAAATATCGAATGAACTCTTCTGGCGCTATCCATTGGAATTGCCAAAGGTTGAATTCCCAATTGAGCCGGATTTCACTGACCTTGAGGCAGAGATGCCGCGCACCATCGGAGAGGGTCGGGCGGTCCAGCACCTCAATAACGCCCGCCAGGAGTTTATCGACGGCGACTTTGAATCGGCCCGCAAAAGCCTGCTCTCGGCGAAGGCCCGCTATGGCAAGGAATATCCATTTCACCGCCGGACGGACTATTTTCTAGCCTATGTGTTCATGAAAGAGGGCTTTGCCGGAATGGCAAAAAGGCGCGTCTCACTTGACGATCCCAAGACGAAAGGAAATTTCAGCAATGCTGCAACCTTTCTCAGTTGGGCCTTCAACTTGAAAAAAGACATCCCTGATCCTCTCGTGGACCGGGCGACTCCGAAGGGGCTCTACAACCTGGCCGCAATTTATTTCCGTTATGACCGGTTCGCAGCATCATTTGCCGCCGCAGAACTTGGCTTGGATTTTCTGCGAGCAAACGGCCGGGCGGACTTTCGCATGTCATTCCGCCGGATCAATGCAGAAAACTACATCAAAAACGGAACTTTTCTGGAGGCCATCCAGGAACTGGATCAAGCCCTGCGCCAAGACTACAACAAGGTGGAAGCGGCAGCGATCATGCACCGCGCCGGGGACATCTATTTCAACTTGAACAATTATGAGCTGGCAGAGGAGGCCTATGAGCTGGGGGCCAGGGCAGATGAATCACTGCGGCAAATCAGCCCAGCCCAACTGATGCTGCGCGCAGAATCCCTGTTCTGGCTGAAACGTTACCGCGAAGCCCAATTGTTCCTGAACAATGCGATCGAAGGCGTTTCCTTCCGGAAGGAAAAAAATCCACCGTCACCGGCCACCGCATCATGGGCAAGCCTTCGATTTGCCGACATTCACCTTGCACTCAATGACCCGGCGAAAGCCAAACTGGCGTATTTCAAAATGGATCGTGAATTCCGGGGATTCCCTGCGGCAAAGGTCGCCAAGATCAGATTGGCCTGTCTGGAATTGCCGTATTACGAGGGCAACAATATCAACCACGCCAGAGCTGAACTTGAACAGCTGCGAGTGGATCCAGACCTGCCGCCGCAGGCAAAAGAGCTGGCCTGGGCGTGCCACACGGCATCCTTTGCGACCAGGGAACGGACACCTCAGATGCTGGACAAGGTTCGGGCATTTGCGAAGGCGTACCCGGAATCACGGTTTCTCAAAGCCATGGTCGAACCGGTGCGTCAAACCCAAGCCATGTCGATTGAAAAATTCTTTACCAATGACGACGACTACGGAGCTGTCGCCTTTTTTGAGGAAAACCGCAAACGGCTGTTCACAAAAGGCGTCCCGCCCAAGATTGCCACCGAACTATTTCGCTCGTACAGCGACATTGGAAAATCGGCGAAGGCCAAGGAATTTCTTTCCTCAATCCTTGCTGAAAAGAACGAAACGGCATCTGTTAGAGCGACGAGCGACCTCGACGTGCTCCGCATCGCGACCGTCTTGGCCGAGACAAAAGACGCCAAGAGAATGTCGCGCTTCAATGCGCAATTGATCAAACGTGCCTGGAAGATCGAACGCACACCTGCAGCAGACCAACTGGCGACCCGGATCATCGAATCCAACATGGAACGCACTGCCTTGCCTTGGCTCCTGCCGCTTTATGAACACTGGGCAACGGCAGACGAGTCGCTCATCTGCGATATGCAGCTTTCCCTGCTGACCAAAGCCGCGGCGCTGTCTGAAAAAGCAAAAAAAGCCATGAAGCTGGATGAGCGGATCACGTTGGCCATCGACGACTATATGCCTGACCTGCAGGATGACGATCCATCTTGCGCCGCCACCCTGCTCGACATGGAATACAATCTGATGGCGCGCAAACCCGAGACCCTTGCAAAACGTTACCTGGAGAGAAAAGAGTGGAAGGCAACGCCGGAAACCGTAACCCACGCATGGTCGGTCTCGGAGAACCTTTCCCACAAAACCCCGTCGGCTGCTCCCGCTGCCGCAAAGGAACTATGGAAATTTATCGTCGCCAAGGGAGACTCGCGCAGTCCCGAAGTGACATTCGCAAAATCCAGACTGGATCCAAATGCAACCGAATTTGAAAAGATCTGGAAATAAGACTGCCAAAACGGAGATGATCCATTGCCTAGCCTCATCATTTTTTTAGCCGCCGCCGTCGCCGCAACCGTTGGACCATGGGTTGATGCTCCGGCATTACTGAGCACATTATCTGGATGCATCGCGATCGCCGTTGCGTGGATTTCAATGGCGTCACTTCGCCGGAGCCTGCACGAGGCACAAAACAAGATCCCGCCAAGTCCGCCTGAAGTCGATCCAGCCCAAAGTGCTGATAGCTCGATGCTGCAAAGTCGCCTCCAAGTGGAATCCATGCGCGTACAAGCCCTCGAAAGTGAGCTCCGTGAAACCAAAAAGAAACACGGAGAACTCCTGGCGGACAGGATTGAATTGCTGCGACGAACCACGCCAATCGAACCCAATCATTCCAGCAAAGGCCCGCCAAATCTGTTGCAAGGCGGACGCGAGGCAGCCCAAAGCATCCGGCAGCGCGACCTTTGGATTCAAGCCCAGCAGGCTTCGCTTGGGGAGTTCAGGTCTGGCTTAAATCAGGTCACACACAGCCTGCAACGCTGCCTTAACCTGTTTCATTCGATCTCCCTCACCAGCCTTAACGAGGGTGCCATCGGAAACAAATCCGTCCTTCAGCTGAAAGAACTTCTTGCGCAATGCACGGACACCTTCGAAAGGGCGGCCAAGGACAGCCAGCCTCCTTTGGGCATGCTGGATATCAGTCCGCCGGATTCAATTGACGGAATTTGCACCGGATTTCTCTCGCTGAAAAACCGCCTTGAAGAGATCGCGGATCAGGCCAGGGTCGCATCCATGAATGCGCGCTTGTTGAAGGATCGCCCCGCAGACACCGACGCGTTGGACAGCCTTGACGAAGAGATGGCGAATGTCTCTGCCGGATTGAAAAAGCTGCTGAATTTTTCCGGACCGTTTGCACCGGATCTCGAAAAGACGCGCCGCCAAATCGAGGATAATACAAACGCCCTTGCAGGTCTGGTCAACGGTTTGAAGGCACAGGAAACCAGATTAGAACAGCGTCTTGCCCGAACATCAGAGGAATTATCCGAGGGAATGAACCGGCTCAAACACATCACCGAAACCGGCGCCGATTCAGAAGAAAAAAGAAGGATTGAACTGGAGCAAATTGAGGTTGCAGTCCAAGACACGACTGAAGCCCTTACCAATGCCTGCAACATTGCACATTCGCTGGACTTGATTATTGAGCGGATGGTTGAGGTTTCAAAAATAGCAACTGGCCTCGCAGAACCCGTCAGGATGCCGCTGGAAACTTCTGCGAACGATTGATTTCACGCGATTCGCGAGCATCCTTGTGTCCGGCAAGAAGCAAGGTGTTCACAACCCTGACAAAATCACAAAGAAACGCTGTTGTTGGCAGCGTTTCAGAAAAACCCCAAAGAAAAAGCCTCTTGATCCAATCTGCAGGAATCCGGTTGCGCATGACGCCCGCGTACAGCCCAGCGCCCAACAATCGACCAAAGTCAGCACTGACTTCACCCCGGGACATGTTTTCCGTTTTCACCAGAGACGATACCTCGCGGGACGGACGACCTGACTCCCAGACACCCAACAGGGATTCAAACGAAGAGAGGGCGTTCAAGACCTCGCGACTGACCAGCCGCCGGATGCGTGCGTATCCAAGAAGGCGGCGTCGAACCGTTTGTTCAATGTAATTGACGTGAAACGCATGGTCCTTTGTTTTGCGTCGGGGGTTCAGGATTTTTGACCCGATGATACCTGCCGCATGTTTCATGGCATTACGCGCAAATTGCTCTGCGGCAGACCCTCGCCATTCAACAAAACCACAACTCCTGGCAAGCAAATACTGACCAGCTGCTTCAGCCAGATTGTTGATCGACACAGTCGTGATTAGCAGCGTCTTGGTTTTGCAATCAAAGTAGTATCCCTCGAGGGCTGCGTGTTCCACCATCAGATCAATATCACTTTTCGAATAGCCGGCAGAGCGCAAGCCCCCCGTTGCAAATTCGGCCGTGGGCGAAAACTGGGAGTGAAATTTCGCGAGTTCCTTTTTCGAAATATCCAGCCCCAAAAAGGAAGACAAGGTTTGCGTTAAACCGAGAAACTGAAAATCAAGATCGAAAGTATCGTCATCGGCGTGATCATCATCACCCTCCAGACCAGTTTCCGCATGCTCCAAAGAGCCGGGGAACCCCGTGCGCATTTCTTCCCATAGCGCAAACGACTGCCATTTCATCCATGGCGGAGAATTCAGGATGCAATAAAAGTCACGCTTCAGACGCAGAACTTCGGTGGACGCCAGGGATTTCCCAACGGATTCGAGATCGAAGTAGTAGCGGTCGACGTTGCAAAGGATTCGCATCAACGGGGTTGCAGCATCAGAGTCACGACGGGCCAACTCATTCCACAGGGTGGCGGGCAAGTGGTTGTCGGCCAGATGGTATTCTCCGATCAGACAAAAGACGATGTGATCGGGATGTTCTTCGCTGGCATTGGCAAGTAACTTGGCACACGTCTGGTCACGCAACTCCAGGCTCCTGGGACCAGGGTGGTCGCTATTGACGCAAACAACAGGAATCATATGATCCCGGGCCAGTTCAATCAAAGGCTTGTAATGGGCCCAAGGAAAGCCCCACTCGCGACTGTAATTAACGGACTGGAGGAACTGCTCCTCCGAGGTCTCGCCCGCCATGTATGATTCCAGCTGCTTCTGGTAACGGTTCTTCAGCAATTCAAGAGCCAAGACAATCTTCGGGCGCGGGGTCAAGGAAAGGATGTCGCGTAAAAGACGAAGGAGCGCGCGTTGCGTTTGCTTGAAGGTATGGAAGTCACCAAAAAGGACAATGCGTCGCCGCAGTATTGTTTCAATCAGATGAAAGTTGTCGACACGGGCAAAGGATGATGGAAGGCTGCGATCGAAATCCTGGGCATAACGGAGAAGCTTTCCGCTTGGACCAGCACCCAATGCATTCGCATCGGCGTGGGCACGCCGGTACAAGGACTCATGAAGCTTCTGCAGCTGGCGGGCCGCAGTGACCTTCCTCATTGCCGCCCTCTTCTGGGTTATGGCGTTTAAGCCATTTTAACCTGAAAAACGGCTGCCTAGCTCGCTTTCGCCAGTCAGATTTACAACAGAAATATCGGAATGAAATTGGCAGGAAATTAAAAAGGGACGAATAGACCGCCGGTGACGCTATCTTTGGCAAGAGTCTCACCAGGCCGGTAGTATGAACACCGGATTCCTGAAAGGCCTTCTGACAACTTGGACTGTGTCAAAACTTTGGCGATGCCTTTGCAGTGGCTCTGGATTTCCACCGTCGATAATTCCTTCATCAGGCGAAGTTTAAACAGAACTCCGGCACCCCGCGGGACCAGCAAGGAGACCGCATCTTCCAGTCGCAGGCCTTCAGAATATTTTCCAGTCTCTGCAAGCCATTCCTTTGCACTCATGATGCTGTCTCGTTCGGCAATCACGGCTTCATGTGCGGCATATGATGCAAAACCGTTGCTGCGTAAAAGTTTTTCAGCAACATCAAATTGAACCCAAGACGCGTAAGGATGTTTCTGATTGAGCGCGGTGCGGGCACTTTGAATCCAGGCCAAAGGATCCTTTCCGGCGTGAGTCCACTGCTGAGAATGAAAGTATCCGATCTTCCATACTGCACTGACTTTGTTGTCACGATCCGGCATCGGCACCAGCCCAATCATGATTCGGGCAATATCGAGTTGCCCCGATGCCTGAAACAAAAAAGTGGCCTGATTCTTATAACCATAGAGCGGGTTCACCATCGCTCCATCAAAATTACATGGGATCGCCGCCGGATCCCCATCCACCGTGTCGAGCCACAGAAGTTTCAGGGGCGAAATATCCACCGGCTCAACATAACGGGCACGCAACTCGGCCAACTGATTTGCCACGACGGATGCCGTCATCTTCAAGCGAGGATGGAACATGGTGGCTAAGGCCTGGCTGTCGCCCTTGCGCATGGCAATGACAAGGGACTCCACCGCCTTTTCAAAACTTTTCGAATCATCAACTTTTGAATCATCTTGGACTGGCAAGCGATCGACCAGCTTTCCAGCGGGAGAAACCGTCAGTACTTGACAGGACTTCTTTGGAGATGACTTTTCAATTCTGTCGGGTGTGGCGGCAAGAACGACCGAAGGAGTGCGACCACTGGACAGCATGACTACCAATGACGCGCATTGAACCAGGCGGCTGACAGGGGCAACCCAGCGCGGCTCAGTTGCCCTTGGCCACACAGCTGCCACAACCTTGTTTGGCGGAAAGATCGACAAGTTCCCACGCCCCGAATTCGCTGTTGATCACTTCCAATGCGTCATCAAGAAATTCATACTCGCACGAGAACAGCTCGGTGAGAAGCTTCGTCTCGATGCAATAGGCATTGTAACTGTAGGTATTTGATTCGGGATCGAACACGAGACCAATTCCAGCCTGGCGTTCGCGGAATTGAAGGATCTTGTACTCAAAATTTTCACCGGTGATCTTCCAACCATTTTCCGGCGTTGGCGCAGCAGAACTCATACTAAAATTTCCTCCGGCACAGGGCCGCGGCGAACTCTTCAAAAGCGGGTGTCAGAATCCCCACCTCCTTCAAACCCTGCAATGCCCCGGCGGTCAAGCCCTGAACGAGTTCAAGGCCGGCGGGCCGACCCAGCAGACTAAGGTACGTCTGCTTTCCGTCCACCGCATCTTTTCCCTTTGTTTTCCCGGTGTTAGAGGAATCATCAAGAAGGTCATCCATCACCTGGAAGGCGACCCCGATCTGCGCCCCGGCAAACCGAAAGGCGTCGATTGCCTTCTTGGAGCCACCAGCCGCCGCGGCCCCCAAGGCACAAGCTGCGCCGAGCAATGCCCCGGTTTTGTGGCGGTGGATCTGTTCAAGGGTTTTTAGGGCTGATCCACTGGCTTGCAGCCTTCCCGCAGCATTGGCCAAGTCCAGCGCCTGACCAAAAACCATGCCCTGGCTGCCAGCGGCGGCGGCGAGTTCCAGAATGCAAGCCATTGCATCCGCCGAATGCTCGGGCGGAACAGGTACGGCTGCGATGAGAGCAAAGGAATCGGTGAGCAACGCATCACCAGCAAGCAAAGCCGTCGCTTCGCCATAAACTTTATGCAGGGTCGGCCGGCCTCGCCGAAAATCGTCGTTGTCCATGCATGGCAAATCGTCGTGAATGAGGCTGTAGTTATGAACCATTTCCACCGCATTGGCCGCGGCAATCAACAGCTCCCTCCTCCACGGTGAAACGGCGGAATGATCTGAAGACCAGTCCGGTAAAACCGCTGAGGCAGAAATCAAACAAATCCTTGGCCGGACCATCTTACCGGCACCATCCATAGCGTACGGAAGCGCCTCACCAAGAACTCCCCCCATGCCGGCATAGCGGTCACGGATTGCACGCCATTTGGCGAGGGCCGCAATAAAACCATCTGGATCCATGACGTTGTTCAATTATCCTCCGGCCGCAAAACGACAATCAGAGCGGTCCTTGATCCCATTCCAAAAAGCCGCAGCATCCACTGGCTTGCCACCTTCGCTTTGCAGTTTTGTCACCGCGAGAAAGCCGTCGCTGCAGCGGACCAGAATCGCCTTGGCGGGTTTCGAAAAAACAAACGCGCCAGCCAAAAGTGACTGGCCGCCAGAACCAGCACCATTCGCGAGATCGGTCGCTGACGCTTGACGAACCTCCAGCAAGCCGACGCGCTTGCCATTAAAAAAAGTAAACAAACCCGGCCAGGGCTGAAAGGCGCGGTAGCGATTCAAGTTGACGTCAGCCGGCAAAGCCCAGTCCACCGCACCATCTGATTTTTCAATCTTGCTGCAATACGTTGCGGCGCGATCGTCTTGCGGCTGTCCCACAAAATTTGGGTCGCGAAGCCTTTCAAGGGCCTGAATTAAAAGCGGACCACTAAAATCGAACATTCGTTGCGTTAAGGTGCCGGCGGTTTCATCGGGGGCGATGGGAGACTCCCCGGCACAAATGATGGCACCGGCATCCAAGGCCTTCACCGTAAAGAGGACTGACACACCTGTTGTTGATTCTCCCCCGAGAAGGGCCGCTGGCACAGGCGTCGCGCCCCTGTATTTGGGCAGCAACGAGGGATGAATGTTGATCGTCGCACGTTTGGGGATGGCGAGAAATTTTTTTGACAGGATTTGCCCATATGCAGCCGTCACAATGACATCGACATTGAGACCGTCAAGTTGGTCAAGGAATTCAGGATCACGTGCCGACTCAGGCTGCAGGGTCAAAAGCCCCTTGGCCTTGGCAAATTCTGCCAGCGGCGGGTCCTGCAACTTTCCCGATCGCCCCACGGGACGAGCCGGCTGGCTAACCACGGCAATCACGTTAAAATCACCGTCGGCGGCCAGCAGTTGCTGCAACGGCGCGACGACTTCCTGCGGCGATCCCATGAACACAATGCGCAAGATCAAAACCCTCAAATAGACGACATGAACCGATTCTTGGTTGTCGCAAAACCGAAGCCCAATTGCTAGGCTTGTTGTGCCGCTGGAGCAACAACACTTCAACAGAGGCGTGACCGCCATGACAGCATACATACTGGGGTTGGATCAGGGAACCACAGGCTCAACCGTTCTGGTCATCAGTGTTGGCAACCCAGCCAACCCCACGTTGATCGGCAGATCAACAGTGGATTTCCCCCAACATTATCCGAAGGAAGGCTGGGTCGAGCACGACGCTGCGGAGATTTGGACCTCCATGCGCGAGGCCTGTCAGAACGCCCTTCGCGCCGCTGCCGGCAACGACCGGGATTTTGATGCGTCGAAAATAAAAGCCATCGGAATCAGCAACCAGCGTGAAACTGTTGTGGCCTTTGACCGGAAATCCGGCAAACCGCTGGCCAACGCGATCGTCTGGCAATGCCGGCGCACCGCCGCTGCCTGTGACGCGCGCCGCAAGCGAGGCTTGGAAAGCGAAATTCGCAAGAAAACCGGCCTGGTGCTGGACCCATATTTCTCGGCGTCAAAAATGGAATGGTTGTTGGAAAATAGCACTTCCGTTAAATCTGCCGCGAATTCCGGGAGCCTTGCCTTTGGGACGATTGACACTTATTTGCTGCACCGCCTGACCAATGGTGTTGCCTATGCGACGGAACCCAGCAACGCGTCTCGCACCATGCTTTTTAATCTGGTCACGCGTTCGTGGGACGAGGCACTGCTTGAAGAATTTAAGATCCCGTCGAGAGCATGCCTGCCAGAAATAAAAGATAGTGCCGGAGTTTTTGGCAAGACACGCGGCCTTGATTTTCTGCCGGATGGAATTCCCATCTCCGGTATTTTAGGGGACCAACAGGCAGCCCTCGCGGGACAAGCCTGCTTCAGTCCAGGGCAAGCAAAATGCACTTATGGGACGGGGGCATTTCTTTTATTGAACACAGGCGACCAACCAAAATCGTCGTCTGCCGGAATGCTGACGACGGTGGCATGGTCGCTGAACGGAAAACTGACGTACGCCCTTGAGGGCTCGGCCTTCGTCGCCGGGGCTGCCGTTCAGTTTTTGCGTGATCAATTAAAATTCGTCCCGAGCGCTGCGGCATCGGAGGCCTTCTCGCAAAACGCAACCGCCGCGCCCAGTGTTTACTTTGTTCCCGCCATGGTTGGACTTGGGGCACCCTGGTGGGACGCCCAGGCGCGCGGCGCATTCTTTGGATTGACGCGGGGTACGACGACGGCCCAACTCGTGCGCGCAGCCCTTGAGAGCATCGCCTTTCAAGTCACCGACTTGCTAACCGCCATGGCCCAAGACCTCGGGATGCCAGTTGGAATTGTTCGCGCCGATGGTGGCGCCGCCGCCAACAACTTGCTCATGCAGATGCAAGCCGACTATACGGACACGCGGGTAGACCGCCCCAGGAATCTGGAAACCACGGCCTTTGGTGCCGCAATGTTTGCCGCCCTCGGGGCAGGGATCTACGACAACATCACTCAACTGGAACAAGCTCGTGTTTCAGACCGGATTTTTGAACCGAAGCATTCCGCGGACCGCGAACTTCATCTTGCCGGATGGCACCGCGCCGTTCTTGCAACGCAAGTTTTCGCAGGTACAAAATGATCGAAAGTGCCTTCAATCTGGACGGTGCGCTGACGACGGCATTAATTTTGGGCTGGCTTGGTGTTTTTACTTTGGCGGCGACTTTGGCTGGGATTTTCATTCACTGTCAGAGCGATGGCAGTCACGCCGAAAAAACCATGCCACAAGTCAAACGTGAGGCAACTGCCATTCCCTTCATTGTTCCCGCCTTGGCCCTTGCACCCATCACGATTTTTTCAGCGTGGACTGCGGCCCGGATCAATTTGATTTTCCCAGTCTTTGAATTCACGGGAATTGCGGAAATTGCGCTTGCGAGCATCGCACCGGCACTTCTCCTTTTTATCGGCAGCGGACTTTTAGGACGGATCATCACAGTCAGCCGCAGCGAATGGTCTTTTTGGTCGGAAAAACCGTTTGTCCGGGTTGACCGGGCCTTTGGAAAAAACACCCGGAGCCGCTTGGCACCAATGATTGGCAGTAGAATTCTGCTGCAGTCGGCTTCGGATTGCTTGCCGCTTGTTTTTTCGGAACTGATCATCATTGAATCCTTGTTCAATGCTCCGGGACTTGGCTTCTGGTCGTGGGAGTATGCTAAAACGCGCGACATGGAATCGGCTGCAAAATCCATCGCTGCAATTTTTTTCGTTTATGGCGCGATCAATCTTACGATTTATTTCGCCAATAAAAGCCTCGGGAAAAAACTCACGGGGTACGTCTGAATGGATTCTGCCATTTCCCAAATTGATCTTGGCCAGGCCTACCTCGCGCCCAGTTGGGTGCATTGGCTGGGAACCGACTACCTTGGACGCGATTTGTTTGCGCGCATAGGCGCAGCCATCATTCAAGCAAGCCTGCCAGTGATGGCAACGGTCACCGTTGGATTTTTGATCGCAGGCATTGTCTTTTTATCCTGGTTGCCGCGGGGATTTCCATTTCCCCTGATGACAGGGACTGCTGTGATCCGCAGTCTTCCGGCAGGACTTCTCGCTTTTGGTGTTCTGGTGCTTGCGGGCGGTCAGCAGCGATTTGAATTTGTCCTTCTCGTGATCGGAATCGCAGCAACAGCAGGGGCCTTGGACCATCTGATCCATTGCTGGGAACGAGATCGCCATCTTGGATACTGGGACGCCCACCATGCGATGGGAGGTTCCGCACGACGGCGTGCCATTCAGTTTGGAATGCAGCAGGGTTGGCGCCAGTCGATCCTGCAGCTCTTTGGCCTGACCATCCAGACCAGCCTGGCGATCGAAGCGACGCTTGGATACTTGGGGATGGGAATTCAAGAACCGCGGGCATCGCTGGGGAACATCATCGCGGCGCACTATGACCGTGCGCTAAAAGGATATCCCATCCCCGCACTATCGGCCGTTGCGGCCCTGTTGGCCATCAGCATGCTGCCGCGTTTTTTGACCGTTGGACCTATTGGCCGAAGGAAGCCCGCATGGCTACCACGGCCAGCATCAACCAGCCAAAAATGAGCAGTGCGCCCCCAATCGGAGTGATCGCTCCCAAACTGCGGTTGCCGGTCAACACAAGCGCGTAGAGGCTGCCGGAAAAAATCATGGTCCCGGCAAGAAATGAAAAGCCAGAAACTTGGATCATTGACTGATCGATCCGGCTCGCCAGCAAACCAAGACAAACGAGAGCCATGGCGTGATACATCTGATATCGCGCCGCCGTTTCAAACACTGCCAACAAATCAGCATCCACACGGGCCTTGAGTGCATGGGCGCCAAAAGCACCCGCAGCAACACCGGTCATTCCAAGTAGACCGCCTAAAGAGATCCAAGTCGTCCAAAGCATGTGAATCAGCCCTCAAATGGTTCCATGTGAATCAGCACGTTTGCAACCCGTGGAACTTTCGAGCGAATTGCACCCTTTACCTTGCCGCTCAGAATGTGTGCATCATGCAGGGTGAGCAATGGATTTGCCTGGACATGAAGATCAACGTAGTAATCTGCACCGTGACGCCGGATTGCCATTTTTTCGGTGTGATGAACTCCCTCGACCGATCGCGCCGCCGCATCCACATCAGCAACAAGTTCAGAGGAAGGCATGCGGTCCATTAAATCGTTGACCACACCCCGTAACAATATCGATCCATTCATGGCGATGATCCCGGCCGCGAGCAGCGCCGCCCAGTCGTCTGCAGACTCCCACCCCGGACCGCCAACAAGCGCGATACCAATACCCACAAACGCAGCCGCGGAAGTGATGGCATCGCTGCGGTGGTGCCAGGCATCGGCATTGACTGCACCACTGCCTGTTTGTTCGCCCACTTGAAGGACCCGCCTGAACAATAATTCTTTGACCAGAATCACGCCCGGGATGACGGCCAGAGTAAATGACGAAGGAAGTTGATGGGGGGTCAAAATTTCGTGAACGGCAGCAATCGCAATGCCAACACCGGCACCAAGCAACATGAATGAAACCACGGCCGCCGCAAGGGCATCGGCCTTGCCAAACCCGTAGGGAAAATCTTCACTTGCAGGACGGTTTGAAATTCTTACCCCGGCCCAAACCACAACCGACGAAAAGACGTCCAAGGACGATTCAACAGCATCGGCCACCAGGGCATAAGAATGCCCCACAATTCCGGCAGCCAGTTTCACCAGAACCAGCACCAGGTTCACCACCAGGCCGGTTTTCACTGCTTTAATGGCAAGGCCTTGACGGTCCAAAAGCTGCAATCCTCGCGTTCCTCAGTTGAGTCCAGACCACATCCTACGGTATTCTCGGCCTCGTTTCCACGAACTCTGACGATCCCGGTACCCGATGCCACCTGCAGGAGATTCCATGCCCAATCAATCTAAACTATTTTCTGGAAAAAAAGGCGTCATCATGGGCGTCGCCAACGAGCGCTCTTTGGCCTCCGGTGTCGCCTCATTCCTGAGTGCGCAGGGTGCCGAACTAGCCTTCTCCCATTTGCCGGACAAGGACGGTCGCGATCGCAACGAAAAACGTGTGCGGCAAGTGACCGACGTCCTAAACACCAAACTCGTCGCCCCCTGCGACGTTTCTTCCAACGACGACATTCTCGCCTTCTTCAATAAAGTTGGCGAGGCCTTTGGTTCCATTGATTTTTTTGTTCACTCGGTGGCCTTCGCACCGGTCGAGGACATCCGTTGCCCAACGGTGGCGGCATCTCGTGCCGGTTTTCTGACAGCGATGGACATCAGCGTCTACAGCTTCATTGCAACGGCTCGTGCGGCCAGCGAACTGATGACCAACGGCGGCAGCATGGTGACCATGACTTACTTTGGAGCTGAAAAGGTTTTGGCCGGATACAACATGATGGGTGTCTGCAAGGCGGCCCTTGAAGCCTCGGTGCGATACATCGCCAACGACCTGGGGCCAAAAAATATTCGGGTCAATGCCCTGAGCGCCGGTCCCGTAAAAACCCTCGCTGCATCAGCCGTCGGTGATTTTTCTTCGATGCTTGGAATGAACGCAGCGATCGCGCCACTTGGTCGCAATGTTACGAATGATGACGTTGGCCGCAGCACGGCAATGCTCTTGAGTGATTGGGCTTCATCGGTGACAGGAGAAACACTTCATGTCGACTGCGGCTACAACATCATGGGCAGCCCCGGACACGCGCTCGAACGGCTGGGAAAAAAATAAGACCGCCATCCTGAGGTAACTTCCTCTGGATGGCGGCCTTGCAATGCAGACTAGTAAATGTAGGTAACCGTGCCAGCCATGCGCGGGTAGTAGTAGTAGGTGTAGCCCACAACTACCGTTGCATAAATCGGCTGAACCACGACCGGGGTGTAGTAGTAAACTGGCGCTGCGTAAGTGTAGGCAACAGGACCGACGTAGTAGGTCGGGCTGTAAACAACACCGCAACCAACCGAACAACGGTAGGCCCGGCGACGCCAGCCCCATGATTCCGTCGCTGTGTCGCGGTCGAGTTCGTCAACAACAACATTTTCAACGACATTCTTGGGTGCCACAGCGCTCTCGAACACTTGAGCTGCCGCAGTGCCATCCTTCACTTCGACCGATGCGTTCGCATCAACAACGCGAAGCTCGGCCTGGTCAGCGATCTGATTGCCGCCAGCGTCAACCGGCACGCGCACGATGGCGGCCGATGGGAGTTTGGAAGCATCGAAAGACCCGGCACCAGCAAGTTTGGAAACCGTCAGCGCGTCCTGGTTGCCACAGGCGGAAACAGCCAAGAGAGCGGCAGCCATGAAGCCTGCTTTAATCATTTTCATCAGGGATTCTCCTCAAACGGGGTTGATACGGTCCATCAAGACCCTAAGCCCTATGCAAGGAGCGGGAGAAAATCAATGCAAACATTCTAATGAATCGGTTGAAAAATTCTGTTTCTTACGGAATTCGCTCGGTTTTTTGGCACACGGCCAAAAATCCGGAACAAATTCCATACTCCGCCGGTGGGGTCACGCCCTGACCAACCCCGCAATCGGGGATGACGCCAACCGCAGCCCACTTGAAGGCACCGGCCGGATCGCTGGCTGGACAGCGCTGGGCCTCAGGAGGCGGCGTTTTCAGCCGCTGGCCTGGGGTCATGAACTTGATATCGGTCACGAGGTAATCGCCAGACTTCACTTGCGCCGCTGGCTTTGTCCGTTTGCATAGCCTGACCGTTGAGAACGTCGTATTCGAATTGTCAGCGCTCAGCCTCGCCAATCCGAGGACATGGTAATTGCCGCCTACCGGACCGGCAGGGACGAATCCTGGGGTTGGGCACGCCGCATCGAACGTCAAGTGCAGCTGCAAGGTCACATCTTTGGCGGTCTGACTGACGTCGGTGCAGACCGCCCTGTTTCCGTTGCAACGGTGATCCCTGCTCCAGTTAGGGCATTTGCCGGGAAACGATGCGCATGCAAAGCAGTCGCCTTGCATGGCAGCCGACTCAAGTTTAACGGCCGGTGCAATGCAGGCAGGGGCCTCCGGGACGCAATTGTCAACGCCACCGCACGAGCCTGGACCGTTACCACTAAAATAAATGCTCTTGATGTTCCGCTTCCTGATTCCTCCCTCCGTCATGTCAATAATTGGATTGGGAGAGTTTGAAGGGACCGAGCCAGGGACAGGCAAAGGCAAAACGTCGCCACTCCGGGCCGGGTTCTGTTTCGAGCCCGCCTTGAAGGAACTGTCCGAGCAAGCGGCGCTCAGGGCCATCACAGCCAACAGCGCAGCACCGATAGAAAAAGACTTTTTCTTAGCGAGCGAAAACATCCCGGCCTCCTAAGAGCCCCTTATCGGACTCAAACAGAATGGACTTGATGATAGGGATAATAATTCAATTAGATCGGGCAGTTAGAATCGCGACGTCGCTCCAGGTCGGCCACCACACGTTTTTTGAACGAACGATATTCGTCCTCGCTCAAATTTGCCGGAGCGCCCCCGGAAAGCCCCATCGCCTTCCGATAATCCTGCAAATTCATCAATTCAAAATTTGCCCTGGCCGTTTGAAAGAGCGTTGGAAAGCGCTGCCCCGGCGAATGAATGTGATGAAGGCCCCCGCTGTACACGAACATGACCAATCCATCCCATGTCATCCCGGCCAAAATATCTGCCACGCCGCCGCGCACGGTCATCGGCTGCCCGTGCTTGTCCAGCCCATCGGGACGCTTCATACGACCCTCTGGCGCGATCAAGATCACGGACTCGGGATTGCACGTCTTCAAAAAATCGGTCCACGTGCCGTCGCGACTGCGTGTGATGGAAACAACACTAGGGGCAAGGAAGCGAAAAAAATTGCCCAAAAGGGGGCGATTAAAGGTGATATCGGCGGCGGGAAAAGTCGCACCCTTGGCGAGAGCCCAGACAAAGGCCCACGGCAGACCACCCATGTAAATCGGTTCAAACAAGCTCGTGTGATTCAAGACAATGACAAGCCTGACATCCCGGACCTGACTGGATGTGATCTTGTTTCCAATCCACCGGACTTCGAAACGATAAAACAAACCGGCCATGATTTTGACCGAAGACAGCAACCATGCAGAAATCAAAGTCCGCAATCTCGAATCCCCTTGCCCATCCGTAGAACTGGAACAAGAATACCATGAATGAACTTTCAGGAGACGCAAGCCATGTCAAAATCCGGCCATGAATCAACTCAGGAATCAATTTACAACATTCCCGTTAAAACCATCGACGGCAAGGAAATCACCCTCGCCCAATTCAAAGGCAAGGTCCTGCTCATCGTCAACGTGGCGAGCAAGTGCGGCTTTACGCCTCAATACAAGGGACTTGAAGAACTCTATGAGCATTTCAACAAAAAGGGCCTCGAAGTGCTCGGCTTTCCATGCAATCAATTCGGTTCACAGGAGCCTGGTACTGAAAAAGAAATTAAGGAATTCTGTTCACTGACCTACAACGTCACGTTTCCCGTTTTTGCAAAAGTTGATGTCAACGGACCTGCAACCCATCCGCTTTATGCCTATTTGAAAAAAGCAGAGCCTGGAATCCTTGGCACTGAGGGCATCAAGTGGAACTTCACCAAGTTTTTGGTCAATAAAGAGGGCGAGGTCGTGAAGCGTTATGCATCCGCCACGACCCCGGAAGCTTTGAAATCAGAGATTGCGGCGCTGCTTTAAGTGGATCTTGGCCTCGGCCGTCAATGGATCCTCGGGCCAGAAATGACGCGGATAGTCCCGTGACAACTCCCGGCGCAATGCCGGGTAGTGGTTTTTCCAGAATCCGGCCAAGTCGCCTGTGACTTGCACAGGCCGGTTGTTTGGTGCCAGCAAATGAACCACCATCGCCACGCGATCTTGCACCAGGCGGGGTAATTTTTGAGTGCCAAAAAATTCCTGCATTTTGCCCTCGACCCATGGCGGCTGGCCGGCACGGTAATGAATCGGAGTGATGCGCCCCGAGGCCAACTTCATCTGATCGGGACAGGCAGCGTTGATTTTTGCCGCGTCTGCATAGCCAAGAAGGTCTTCGATGTAAGCCCGCAGGGGCCGAGCCGCAATTTCGGCAAACGAGACTTTCCCTTCAGCCATCGCATCCAGCAAAAAATCAAAGTCCGCCCCACACAAGTCAACGATTGGTTCCTCGTTCATTGCACCGGCGAAAACAAGAAGGCGCTGCTGCCAGCCGTGCAGATCAGCGTCATCATCAAACGGCTTGGGCCAAGCCTTGCGCAGCTCTTCGCGCAAGCGAACCCCCGCCAATTCCGGGTCGACCGGAGCCGGAGTTTCTTTAAGGATCAAGGCTCCAAAACGAACACGAATGAAGCCACGTACCCGGCCACCAGAGCCACTTTGACCAGTGTCCCATTCAACTTCAGGACCTTCTCTCCACATGGAATCCACAGCCCTCAATGCCGCAAAATCTGGAGTCAACTCCAGCGCCATCCAATTTCTTGCCATGATCCGCGAGGGATCAGCGGCGTTGACATCGGCATCGATCAAACAAATCCACTCCGGTAATGCGGAATCTGATTTCCGCAAAGCAACGGTCCGGCCATCAACCAGGCGATACGATCCTGCTGCCTCCATGCGCGCAACGCGGTCGGCGTAACCAGCAAGCATCAATGCCGTCATTTGGGTGGACGATTTTCCTGCCGCCGTCAAGTCTGCCGGCTCAAGGTTTTTCTCGCCGGCAATTCGGGAAATCTGGGAAAACGTCTGATTAAAGCCAAACCCGGTCGTCTTACCTGACTGGGCCTCTTCACTGACGCGAGCCGCAAAGGTCACAGCATGACCCAGGGCGTTTAAGCGTTTGCCCTCTTGGACAATCCTGGCCAGCCGGGGATGCAAGGGATAGCGGGCCATTTCGCGACCAATTCCGGTCACGTGACCCACCGCGTCCACAGCGCCCAAAGAACGCAACAGGGCCGCACTGCCAGCAAAGCGCACGGGTTCTGGAGGATCCACCCACGGAAGTTCACGCACAACATCGAGGGCCGGCTTGGTGTCAGGAGTGTCGACAACGCAGGCCACTTCCAAAAGGGTCTGACTTAAATCAAGGCGCAAGATTTCAGGGATTTCAAAACTGGCACGGCTGCGAAAATCTGATTCCGAAAACAAGCGCACGACAGCCCCCGGCCCGCGCCGGGCCGCGCGTCCGGCCCGTTGGATGCATGACGCCTGACTAACCCGCTGTAACTTCAAGGTTGGCAATCCCGCCCAACTGGAAAAGGAGGGAACCTTGGCCAGACCAGCATCGACGACGAGGTTCACCCCCTCAATCGTCAGCGAGCTTTCAGCAATGTTGGTGGCCAGGATTATTTTTGGACGCGTCGATGGTTCAAAAACCGTGCGTTGCTCCTGCGGCGAGAGAGAGCCGTGCAGTTTGCAAATCAGTTCATCTTGAAATTGACCAGTCCGTGCCAGGTGATCGGCGCAACGGTCGATCTCCGGAGCGCCCGGCAAAAAAATCAGTGCATGACCAGGAATAATGCCAGATTGCGCCAGGGATTTTTTGCCAGATAAAAGCGCGGCCGCGACACGCTCATTGATGCGCGCCGCGAACATTTCCACTGATTCGGACTGCGTCGCACTAACATCATGGATGACGCTCATTGAATGATTCACTGCCGACGTCGAAACCACAGGCGGCGCGCCGAGTTTCTCCGAAAGGCCGGCCGTGTCGAGTGTGGCCGACATAACAATCAGCTTCAAGTCCGGGCGCGAAGTCGCCTGCAACCTGCGGATGGTCGCCAGGGCAACATCTGTGTGCATGTGGCGTTCATGGAATTCATCAAGGATCACGGCCCCGGCCTTTTTAAGATCCGGATCCGCGATCAAGTATCGGAGCAACATTCCCTCGGTCATAAACAGGACGCGCGTTTCCGGGCCAAATTCCTGTTCAAATCGGATGTGATACCCGATCGTTTTGCCGCAAGGCTCACCGCACTCAAACGCAACCCGTTGGGCTGCGAGCCTGGCCGCAAGGCGCCTGGGTTCAAGAACAATAATTTGAGATCTTGGAGGTACAACCTCCAACAGGGCCGGTGGCACACGCGTTGTTTTTCCGCTGCCAGGCGTCGCCTGAACGATGAGTGTGTTGGACTCCAACAGAGCCTGCTTGATCTCGGGCAAGCAAGCATCCACGGGCAGGGAAATGCGGCCTTGCGGGCTCATCTGGAAGCGGATTCTAAAATTTTCGCGTCGTAACAACCGGCACAGGAAGGAAGGTACTTTTCTTCACAGCCAAGTTCCACGACCGGCCCCTGGGAATCCGGACCGACCGCAAAACCATCCACCATTTTTAAATTGTAGACGGCCTTTTTGTTGCAGAAGGCACAAGTTGTTTTGACTTCTTCGATTGCGTCAGCCAGCTCAAGAAGCCTTTGGCTGCCAGAAAAAAGCCGCCTTTTAAAATCGGTACGCAGGCCATAGCAGATCACCGGGACGCGATATTCCGTCGTGATGAAACGCAACTGATCAATCACCCTGGATTCCAAAAACTGGCACTCGTCGACGAGCAGGCAGTCAACCCCGGCGAGTGTTGTTTCGTCGATCATGTCGTTGGCACCGAGCACAATATCGGCTTCTTGCTCCAAACCAGCACGCGACCGGACTTGATTGGCGCCAAACCTGGTATCCAAAGCAGGCTTCAGGATTAAAATCCGTTTGTTTTGCTGGCGGTAATTGTGGGCCACAGCGAGCAGGTTGAGGGTCTTAGCACTGCCGACTGCGCCATAGCGGAAATATAGTTTCGCCATAATACCCTGTTCGTTCATGATTCAACAATGAACGGCGCAAGCCCGCCGCCCGCACCGATATTGACCACAGGACCAGATGCAAAGCGCGAGACGCCGCCCCCACAAAGAGGCTCCGTTCCTGTGTTCAAGAAAACCGATGCATCCGCATATCCGTCCACTTCCAAAAAATCCCGGCCATCGACCGTGACCTTGCTTTTATGCCGTCGTCCGGACATCCGCTTTTGGATCACCCACGTGTCCTCGGATTCAGTCATCACCCAGCACCAAAAAACTTCGGGGCTGACTTGGTGATTCATTTTCAAAAGTCTCTTAAGCCGGTCTTGCGTGGCGCCCTGATGCCACTCGCTGCCAACGAAGACAAGATGACCACCATAACCCAATGAGTTTTTGATCACATAATTTTCGCAGTGTTTCGCAAAGTCAGAGCCACTATCAAAATCAATGTGAAAGTCGATGTCAATTTTAGCATCGAATGCCTTGCGCACCACGTCAACTTGATGTTTTTGTGACGGGATAATCCGTGTCCACGGCAGGCGCTTCATGGTTGCCTCGCGCTGATCACGAGAAATGCCGACACTGGATGCAAGCCTGTCGTCGCTGGCGACCACGGATACCATGGCGAGAAACGCCTTCACTTCATAATGCGCGCTGACTGGATTATAGATCCTTGAACGCCGGGAATCATGAAGAGCCATCTGCAATTTTGGTTGCTGCGATAATCGCGTTGCAAAAATATGGCGGTAAACAAGATCAAAGGCCTGTTCCGTCCATTGGGACGGGGTGACTCGAACGGCATCAACACGGTCCTGCCAATGCTGCGCCAAATATTCCAGTTCAGCGAGTTGGGCATCACCTTCACGGTGCAGAATCGCAAGGCGCGGGCGCTGCGCTTGGCCACCATCACGGCGATAAAGCGCCAGAAGGCTGTCCAGCAAATCGTCACTGTTGCCGCGCGGAGGAACGGCAAGCCCGCGAGACTCAGACCATGCAGCAAGCACCATGTCGCTGTATGCCTGCATCGCTGGAATGGTGCAGTTGGCTTCAATCAATTTCAATCCATCGTTGTGCCAGAACAAGTCAAAGCGGATTGTGGCATGCCCCCAAGTCTCGGCTGGATCACGATGCGCTGCGTCGGCCTCGATGCCTGTCATTCCACCAAAGAGAATCTGCCAGAGGCTTTGATTTTCTTTGCGCTGAATCCAACCCAAGACGAGTGGAAAACAAGACAAGACCAATCGAGCGTCTTGCACCATCGGATCCCATTCCGATCGTTTTACGATGACTGGATTCTGCGCCATGGGAATGGCCTGCCATGTTCCCGGAGATTTCTGCCAGATCGAAAGGTTGCGCATCGTTCAGCCCGGTGAATTATGGATTTTCCGTCCTTCGAGAAACAATTTAAACACGATATCCAATCGCAGAGAGGGAAAAAGCGCCGGATGAAGGCCGAGGGCTTTTGAGTCAAGATACTCTGCCAACATCCCGTCTGCAGTTTCCGAGCCCTCTCGAGGCAAAACAAGGGCGAAGGCACCGACTTTGGACAGGGTCTCTGGACGCAGCACGAGTGACTCAAATAGGGCGTGACCAAAAACCGTCAATTGAGCCCCAGTGATCGCCATGAGATGCCGGATTTCCTCCGGGTAGTCGGCGGGATCGCCCTGACGAACCCTGCGGATTTCGGCTGCCATGTGCTCTGCGGATTTTTGATCCTGCACTAAAACAACAACGCCGGCCTCATCAACAAGCGTGAGAAAATCCCGGCAGCGGCCACGTTTTCCCGGCAGTTCCGTGGCCATGGCATCCTTGTGGATGCGGTTGATTGCCGCCTTGGCGCGGGGAAAGGTGCGCCAGGCCAAAACATTGAAAAGGTCATGAAGGGATTTTTTGCGTACTGGAAGGACGCCTTCGTCGAAAATCCGCGCCTCGTAGTTGCCGCGGGTTTGAGCAAAATCAACCTGCAGGGATTTAAGGGCCGGGTCCGGGTTGCGCAAAAAATCATTCAAAGCGCTTGCATCCCCCGATTCGAAAGCAGGCCAAAGGGAGGAGGGGGCGGCGGCCAAGCCGTCAAACTCGCGTCGATGTGCCAACAAATTAAGCATCAATAAAAAAGAATTTTTTCCAACAATTTCAGTAGGCAGCAGTGAATCGATCAGATAGTTTCACATTTCACTTTTTGCAGGAGAACAGGGTCATGGATCAACCGGAACTTTGGTGGAGCAAGGTTTTTGGACCTGCTGATCCCGACACCATCTTAAACCGCGTCGATGAATCCATCGAACTGGAAGATTACTGCGACCGCGCAGAAGGCTTCATGGATCTCGTCGAAGAAGCCCTCGGCAAAGGCGTCCCGGCCACTCAGGTCAAGGACATCGCCCTCGGCCTTCTGGCGTGGGCTGAAACCCAAGAATAATTTTTAAAGACGATATCAGCACGCATTTGGATCCCGCGGTCGGCAAGACCACCCTCTCCAATAGCGACTGTCGGGGCAGCCAACGATGCCGCCCCCGCGCGTCCATTGGCAATTACCAAAGAAAAACACTCCCGGCCGGGCAGTGGGAACTCTGAAGTAAACCGTGCACACGTCGGCAAGCGCGCCTGCGCCATTGTTAACGTTGCAGCATCGGCCTCCGATTCCAAACTGAACACAAAATTGAAATGGCTGAGCTGGATTTCCGCCTGCGCCTATATCACCACCATTGATTACTATTGGGGGTCTTGCCGCAGGGACTGCGGGCTGCGCAGGTGCAGGGACACCTGGTACTGGAGGCGCAACGGGATCGACCACAGGGTCCAGTTTGTCTTTGTTCAATTCTTCGACCAGTTTGGACCACCAGTCAACAACGACGCCCGCCCATGCCGGGGGCCGCTGGGTTGCTTCGCAATCAATGCATGGTGGTGCCTCAATTGTGGCAGTGTCCAAGCGTTTCGAGACAACCGGTCCATCATCAATGAGAGAGACAACCTGGGCATTTTCATCGGGCGATGCCAGACCAAACGTCTCGGGTAAACCGGCAAGGCGATCACGAATCTCCTTCGGGGAGAGCTTTCCCGTAGGCTTTTCTTGGCTCAACTTGGAGACCGAGGCCTCCAGATCTTTCTGGTACTGAGCCATCACTTGGACGTTGTTTTCACCAATGGTCACCACATTTCGTCCCGCCATCGGCGAGTCAACCACCTGAACAGGATTTGCGTCGGCCTGCCCTGTCGATTTTTCTTTTGACTTGCCGGCAGAGCAACCTGCCAAGGCTGCAACCGTGATGGAAAGCATCATCAAGCATTTAGTATTGAAGCCCATCGGGCTGCCCAATCGATCACGAACCTTTTGAGCATGATTTTCCAATTATCGAGCCCTCCAGCTTAAAAACCCCCTACGTTTCGGAAATTGAGCCCAGAATCTTGAGCAGGGAGGATCCTTCGCATTCGCTCAGGATGACGGTTTTACCCACGATGACGGTTATGCCCAGGATGACGGTTATGCCCAGGATGACGGTTTTACCCAGGATGACGGGGTTGCGAAGGATAGCGGACGGGTGCATTGACCGTATAATTCACTGATTTTATTTCGTTTTTTTATATTTGTTAATGGTTTTTAAAAAACCACCGAACAGCTCTATATCGAGGTTCGGTCCGTCCCGGTCGGGCAGGTTTTTGCACCTGCCACAATCGGACAAAGGCTTCCGGGTCCTCTTTAAAGGAGGCATCGCACAGTATGAAGAAACCGCTGACGTATAACGAGAATGTGTACTTCTTTCAGCGCGACCGCGAGCTCATCCACGAGATGGATGAAAAACGGCGCCAGGTGGAGCACAGGCGTGAAATGCACAATCACGTCGGTCATTGCACTGCCTGCGGAGAAGACACCATCGAGGTAACATTGGAGGCGGCCCACATGCACGTCTGCCCATGCTGCCACGGTGTGTTTCTGGAGGGAGAGGCAGTGTCGGATCTGCTCCGGCGCGACGCCGTAAACATGGTGACCGGAGGAAAGCGAAGGAGACGAAACAATGCCGCATAAGGTTTTTGTATCGAGAATCTTTTAGAATCGGTCAGAATCGGTCAAAATCCATGGTCAACGAGCGTCTGGTGCAGGCAATGCGCCAGACGCTCGTCGGCGTTTGGAACACCGACGCGATGCCAACCCGAAAAGCCAGCCTTTGCGGCATCAGCTTTGTAGGTCACATCCATTTCGTAGAGGGTTTCAATGTGATCTGAAACAAAACTCACCGGCACCATGACCAGCTGTCCGCCGCGCTCGCGACCAAGGCGGGCAATCATTTCTTCCGTATAAGGCTTCAACCATTCCACCGGACCGACGCGCGACTGAAAAGAAAGTTCAAAGGCCACGTCAACATCGCGAGGGACCCACTTCAAGGCTCGCGCACGCAGTTCAGCAAAGTGGGCGCGGATTTCGTGAGGATAAGGATCGGCACGGCGGATGTATTTTGCTGGCAATCCGTGGGCGGAAAAAAGAACAGTAATGCGCTTGTTGTCAGATTTTTTGGCCGCCGCCAAAGCTGGCTCCATTGAGGCCTTCAAAAGGTCCCAGGAATAATCCAGGTAATCACGCTGAAACCACCAGGACGCAATGCGGGTCATCGCCATCCGTCCCTCATGTTCGTCCCCGTGACAAAGGCGCCATGCCTTATCAAAATCGAACATGGAACTGCCAGCCGTTGCATGGGAAAAATGCGGATAAAGAGTCAACAGAAACACCCGCCGCGATTCCCGCGGATCGAAATGACGAACGACTTCCCCGGCACGCGGTGCCGTATAGCGGTTGATCACGTGAACTCGCGTCTTGGGGCGAACTTCGCGTAATTTTTTTTCCAGCAGTCGCGCCTGGATTTCCGTGTATCGATTGATCGGAGAATAGCCAATGGCGCGGTACTGGGCGTCAGACTTGGGCACGCGGCGGCGCGCAATAAATCGGCCAAGCATTTTGCGCAAAAACTCTGGAAGTAAAACGCGCAGGATAAAGGGATCTTCAAAAAGCTCAGTCAAAAAAGGTTCGACTTCCGCACTCGATGTTGGTCCACCAAAATGCAGCAGAAACACATCGTTCTGAATCTCGTCCCAATGAGCGCCAGGAAGATCACCGGCCATCAGGAAGCGCCTCCACAGCATCGGTCAGTGCTTGTGCCAGCAGTGCGTGGTCGTCCTGCTTGAGTTGTGTGAACCAGCGACCTTCCGGGTAAAGAACTGCCGTGATCCCGCGCTTGCAATGGCCCAGGCAACCAGACGAATTGACGCGGACGCGCCCCTTCCATTCCGGGTGAGTTTCCTTGGACCAATTTTTCAAGCCGTCGCGCAGCTTTTGAGAATCCTTGCTGCCACAATTCTCGCCGGCGCCCTTTTGATTGGTGCAGATGAACAAGTGGGCTTCGAGTTTATTTTCAGAATTCACGCCTACTCCGCGAGTCTGTCTGTGTTTGCCTGCGTGCGATTGCCGAGCTTCTGCAGGTGGCTGTCGAGATCATGCAAGCTCCGGATATACCTTATCGTCCTGGCTCCGTCATCTGCTGCCACCTGATTGAGGTCGCATTCCAGAGCGCCGCCAACCCAAAGCTCGATTCCAGCCGGCATTAAACGGTCAAGTTCACGCAAGTAGTCCGCCTGTTCCGAGCCTTGCATCTTGCGGCTCAGCACGGCCGTGCGCCCGACAAGAACTGCCGAACTCCGCAGGATCCCAGCGGCTTCGGCCAAGGGTTTCGCGGGCAAGTTGGGTCCCAGATACTGACATCGAATTCCATAGGCAGAGCACAGGACCGCACTCATGAGGATGCCAAACTCGTGCAGGTCACCGTCTTGGGTTGCCAGAGTCACGCTATAATCACCACCGGTTGACTCATCCGAAAGACCGCCCCCGTTTCGCAGGGAAAAAATAATTTCACCCAGCTGCAACTTCAAAATCGCTGAAAATGCATGTTCCTGGGCAATCGAGAGCTTTCCGGCCAACACGCGCTCTCCGATCATCACAACCAGAGGCAAGGCCACATCGAGGACAAACGAACGCGCGCTGTGCTGCACCTTGGCCCGGAGGAGCTCAGCGTGAAGCTTTTCCAACTCAAAGTTAGACAAGACATCAAGGACGCGACCGCAGCTTTCGGAAATGGCTTCTGGCGTCGTCACCAGCTTTCGAATTTTACCGGCCACGGGCTTTTGATCGTCTGATGCCTCTTTGCTGACTCGCCAGAGCAGAGAGCGAAGGTCTTCCTCGCTCATGCGCGCCAAGTTACTGATCGTGTGGCCATGGGTGACAAGTTGGCCGAGGATCCTGAGGCGTTCTGCCTCCCGAACGCTGTACATCCGGCGCCCGCTGGTCCCACGGACGGGCTTGATGACGCCGTAACGCCTCTCCCAGGCACGCAGGGTGTGGGCATTGATGCCCGAAAATTTGACGACGGCTTTGATATTGAACTGTTCCAAGTCGAGATTCCCCCGATTGTCTAATATTTCATGTTTTTTCTTAGACAATTCGGAATGTTTATAGACAAACCGGCAGAATCTGTCTAACTCTGTTTCAAAGGAGGATTCTTCATGAAGACCAGAATTTTCAAAAGTTTTGCAATTGCGGTGATCGCTTTTTTTGCGGTTGCAGGATCTCAGGCCATGGCCACCCCACCGGCTGAAGGCAGTGTCGTTGCCCAAGGCGGCGTATTCTACAAGATGCCGTCTGGCGAGATGGTCTTGCGGGATGCAACATTAGAAGTACCAGCGCGCGGCGAAGGCAAGGTTGTCCTGCGCAGCGGCCTGATTGAAATGACGGCCCACGGCTTCAAAACGGTGCACAGCCACGGCCGTGCGATTTTCTACGTCGTGTTCCTCGATCCTCCGGGAGCTCCAGAAAACACAGCCGTTGTGTACCGCGGTTCGTACCTTCGCGGCAGCAACGCAGCGAACTTCTGGGGTGATGTTTTCATCCAGACCTTCAGCAACCGCGCGGAGCTTTCTGACTTGACCAAAAATCCCGGCGTTGACGCCCTCGTTTCTGACCTTGAAAACAGCAACGACGACGGCAAGGAATGGAAACACGGCGGCGGATTCTGGTTTAATACCAAAATCGGCGAAGCCAACTGATAATTACGTAAGTAATTGAAATAGAAGTAATTTTTAGCGGGAGGCTTCGGCCTCCCGTTTTTTTTCTCCAGTGTAATCCCCACGTACCGATGTCCAACCATAATGGTTGAAAGCGGGAGCTAAATCGTGGCCTCATCGTCCGCCCAGTCCCAGCAGCAAAATCCCTGGCCACTGACCCTCTCCGGGACAGCCCACGTTCGACCGTGCGTCGTCATAGCCCGCGACCCGCAGGCTGACACGTTCGCCGTGAGGGCAGTTGCAGGCGGCCCGGTCACTGACTTAACCAAATCGGAAGCCTTCTTGTTTGAACAGATACGGACCAATGGAGTTCAAGTTGTCCTGCAGTCAAAATTTGGATCCGCCAGCGGAACACAAAGCATTGAGACAGCAATGGCTCTCACCCTTCGCCTTCATGAGAATGGACTACTGGAACCCCTCAGCAATCAAGACCTGATGAAAAGCCTTGAGGTGCTCGCCTCCCGGCATCAACACCGCGCTCCATCCATCTCACAAGAGAGCGCCGTCAATCATCCCACGGGCCTCGCCAGAATTGCCGGGCATCCCGCTGTTTCCTGGGTCATCTTGTTTTCATTTTTTGCGGTATTCCAGAGTCCAGTCACCCGCTCTAAATTGAGCCTCGATCCTGTCCTCCGCTTTTTAGAAACGCCGGCTATTGCACTTGCCGGCCTCTGGTTCTGCCTGCTCGTGGCGTCGACGCTCTATGGCCTTTGCGCCCACGCCATCACCCAAGGGGCCTTGCCATCTTCCCTCCAAAGTCAGAGCTCCCTGAAGTTTCAGTGGCGCGGCGTCTTCTTCCTGATGGCCGAATTTGAAACAACGCCAATCGACATGCTGACGCGCATGGAAGAAATCCGCGTGCGGGCCACCCTCCTCATCCTGCCGTGGGTCGCCGCTGGGCTTCTGGTTCTGCTTTCCAATTCAACTTTTGACGCAGGCACCGGAGGAACGATTTCAGCGCTGGCCATTGCATTCGCACTGGTGGGACTTCGCGAGACCTCGCCGCTAGAACACAGGCAGCTCGTGTCGCTGATCGAAGCCTATTCCAATCGAACGGACTTGCTGAAAAGGACCAGCCAGTTTCTCCGAAAAGGATTGTTTCGATTTGATCAAAAATCCGTCGGGGGCGAGGGCATCCTTGCCAGCACGATGATCGCCTGGCTGGCCGGTTTGACCATCTATGGTTCAGAAATTTTAATCTCAAGTGTGTACGGATTGGGAAACCAGATTGGTGTGTTGGCAACAGAAAAGATTGCGGCAACAGATTTGGCCAATGCCATGGCTTCGGCTGCGTGGCTGCTGATGTTGGCCACCATCGCAATTGGAGGGGCCGCAAGGCTGATCTCCATTCCATTTGAGAATGCCTTTAGCCTGGCTGCAATTCCAATCAAAGCGCTACGTCCAAAGGCGCTTTTGGCCCTGGATAAAAACTTGACTCCGCAGGCGCTCCAGCAGGCTCTAAACAACCTGCCGATTTTTGCAGACGTGCCCGATACAGCGATTTTGCGGGCCATCCAAGTTTCGAAAATACAGCAGACGTCTTCGGGAGAAGTCATCATCCACCAAGGGGAAAGTGGACAAGAATTTTACGTGATTCTTGAGGGAAACTTCCTGGTCGAAGTATCGGACGACAGTAAAAAGGTAGAGGTTTCTGAAAAACTGATCGCCGGCGACACGTTTGGCGAAATGGCCTTGCTGCAAAACCAGCCCCGAACTGCATCCGTGAAATCTACCTCTCGCGGCCTCCTGATCAAGATCCCCCGGGAGGGTTTTGATTTGCTATTCCCGACCGGAACGGCGTCCAGAGAAAACCTTACGATGGTCATCCGGGCTGTCAAATTGCTTCAAGAAACTGAAGCCCTCTCTTATTTGACCCCGACGCAGACCCTCGGTATTGCGCGGGCGATGCAGCCACGCATGGCCAATGCAGGAGATGTACTCATCCACGAGGGCGACTCCAAAGCCGATTGCGCGCTGTTGATCGCGTCGGGATCGGTCAACGTCACGCTTCGAGGCCAGACCCTCGCTGAAAATCTGACCAGAGGAAACCTCTTGGGCACCACGGCCCTAATGAATGAATCCGCCCGGACCGCAACCGTCGTTTGCGCATCAGATACGGTTTACCTTGAAATTTCGCGAGCCGACTTCTTGAACGCATGCAGCAGCAATGCCGTGATTGCGATCTTGTTGGGCACGATGATTCAGTCCCAAGTCAGGTCAAACTCCGTGGTTGCCACCGGACACGCAGAAATCCCTGCTCAAGGCAGGAGGATGGCGTCATGATCGAACGACTGCTGCCAATCGCCCTGATGGGATCGATGGGCTACAAAGGTGTCGAAAACAAGGAAGTTGTGACCGACAAAATCAAAAATTTTGTTCAAAGCATCGAACGCGTTGTGAACTACCAACGCATTTCCACTGTCGCCCACGCCATAGAGTTGGCGATGATCGATGAGCATCCACCTAAAATCGAAGACCCAAAAGTTTTCAAAGCCACCGTCAAACAACTTGTCGGCATTGGCAAGAAAGGCAAAGGCGACGCCTCAAAGGATTTTTGGGGGACTGAACTTCGCCTGACCGTGAAAGGGAACACTTTCGTGGTTTTTTCTGCCGGACCGGACATGAAATGGCGCACCAAGGATGACCAGTCCGTTCTTGCTGAAATCATCCGATGACCAATGGTTAAATTTTGATGACCAACAAGCATTTTGAAAAAGCCGGATACGGCATTGCTGAAACCGGACTCACTGCCAGTGAAGTCCTGATCCGACTTTACCTCTTGATCTTCTATACGGATATCGTCGGTCTTGAACCCAAACTAGCAGGTTATGCGGCCGCGATTGCCATTGTCTGGGATGCGATCATCGATCCCCTCATGGGCAACGTGAGTGACCGCACGCGCAGCCGTTTTGGGCGTCGCCGCCCCTACATTGCCCTTGGGGCTTTTTTGCTGGCCGGATCCATCATCTATTTGTTTTCACCGCCGGACCTTACAACTCAGTCCGGTAAATTCTGGTTTCTGTTATTTTCTTACATGCTCGTGAATACGGCAACGACGGTGATTGCTATCCCACATGCAGCCCTTGGCAGCGAACTCACTCCCGATCGCAGTGAAGTGACCGAAATTTACGCCTGGCGCCTCATCTCCGGAAACATGGGCGCTATCCTGGGCACGATTGTTCCCGGCATTATTTTAACCCGCATGGCTGCGGAGCCAGGAAGTCATGAAACCGCCGCCAAGGCTGGAGCCCACGCCACTGCGGCGGCTGTGGTCGCTGCCGTTATCTTGGTCACAGCCTGCATCACCTTCTTTGCCACACGGCGCGCAGACAAACCCACTGCAGGTATCGCCAGCCACAAAAAGGCAATTGCCGAAACGGTCCCTGCGTCCCATGCGCCTTTGGGGCACTTCCAAGGTTTGCGTTCGATGGTGCAGAACAAGCCTTTTGTGATTTTGTTCTTCGCTTATCTGATCGCGACGATTGGCGTGAATATCAATTCAAGCTTTGCTTTTTTTTACTACAAATACCGCCTTGAACTGACGGAAGCCGACACCCAGAAAGTGATCGCCTTCTTCATGGTGGTTTTCACTCTGGCCCTGATTGGCTGGATCGCCCTGGCCAATCGCTTTGGAAAAAAAATCCCACTCTTTGCTGGCACCATGCTGCTGGGAATCATGACCGCAATTGGCTACCCGCTATTTCCGGCAGGCAGCCTGGCAGGGCCGGCCGTTGCGGCGATTTTCGGCGGATTGTTCGTCGGATCGATCTTGCTCCTTGATGCCTGGCTCGTTGATGTCATTGATTACGACCAGGTGAAAACGGGTCAGAGCCGGCCCGGACTTTACTTTGGCATCTGGAAAATGGGTTCAAAGGCGGCCCGGGCAATCGCCGTCGCCCTGTCGGGGATCATCCTGTCGGCGATCGACTTCCAACCCAACGCCACGCAAACTCCCGAAGTTTCCTGGCGCCTGGCGCTGGTCTTCGGGCCTGGAGTTGCGGTTTTTTTCATCCTCGGCGCACTTCTCACACTCGCCATCAAACTAGACGAGCCCCGCATTGCGAAGGTCCGGCGGATTTTAGCCAAAAGAAATCGCCTACGGTAAATTCAGCTCGTTGCAAAACTGTGTAAATGGCATGACAGAGATATTGCCACGACCGTAGTTCGCCTCACCCCTGTGGACCTGATAAAACTTTGGAATTTTGGTTCTTTCGGAAAAGTAGGAAAGATGCGGGCTCATTTGTTTTTCGCCCGACTTGCATTCGACAGCGAACAACGGCTTAGAGTCTTTCAGGACCACAAAATCCACTTCACGTTTATCCGTGTCTCGTAAAAATCGTAACTCCATGGCGTATCCTTCCGTATCCTCAATAAAATGGCAGTACTTCAGAAGCTGCGACGCGACGAGATTTTCAAAACGAGCTCCAGGATCGCTCACTTGAGACCAATCCCATAAAAACAACTTCTTTTCTTTTTTTACCGCGCGAATCTTGGGCGAACCAAATGGCAGTATCCGAAAGCAGTAATATAAATTCTCAAGGATCGTAATCCAACGCTCAACAGATTTATGATCAACCTGCAGGTCCTCCCGCAAACTGTTGACTGACAGCACTGATCCGACGCGTCCAGGCAATAAATCCACCAATTGCTCAATCAAAGAAATTTCGCGAACGTATTCCAAGTCGCGTAAATCTTCTTTCACCACGCGCGCGATACGATCGCGCTGCCAAATTCGATGCATTCGCTCATCTTGGGCAAAAAGAGGTTCCGGAAATCCTCCGAATTTCAAAAGTTGATCGACGTGCGCCGCCGTGGGACTTGAATTCAGCTCTCGGAGTGAGAACGGATGAAGGCGAAAGTACCGGTAACGATTTGCCAGAGATTCTCCACCTTTCCGGTAATAGTCTAGTCGCGCGGATCCGGTAACCACGATACGACGGAACGACTTCTCGGTGTCGTAGAGGCCTTTGACCAGCCCGCGCCATCGCGCGAACTTATGGATTTCGTCTAATATGATTATTGGTTGCTTTTGAGGAAGGATTCCCCGCCGCAGATTTGCGGCCATTTCGGGGCGATCCCAGTTCAAATATCCTGGATGAGTCTCGTTCGCCTCAGGCCCTAAAAGCTGAAGGGCTAGCGTTGTTTTACCCACCTGTCTGGGACCACCAATGAATACCATTTTCTTCTGTAGAGCCTCGCAAATGGCTCCCATTAGGTAACGTTCTGATGTTTTTGGCCTATCCATTCATTGCCCCCTCTTTTTTATTATATGAGTATTTTTGCCTTAAAGCAAAATAACTCATGAGTGTTTTGGCATGAAGGCATAAATACTCATAATTGTTCAGAAAGGAACCAACGGCAGGCATCCGAATTGCACCATCTCCCATCGGCTGCGCAAATTTTTCCCGATGGCGGACCCATGACCAAGACCACAAAGAAAACGGCGAAAAACCTGACCGTGCCCATCCGATCTATTCGTGGATCAGGCCTTGATAAGGCCCCGACTGGTATTGCTGGTTTTGACGAGATCACTTTCGGAGGTCTGCCCCGAAATCGTCCAACCCTCATTTGCGGCGGACCGGGATCTGGAAAAACCTTGTTCGGATTGGAATTCCTCGCGCGGGGCATTACAGAGCATGGCGAGCCGGGCGTGTTCGTGTCGTTTGAGGAAACGGAAGAAGAACTCGCAAAAAACGTCAAGTCTTTGGGTCTGGACCTGCCAGATCTGATCGCCAAAAAAAAACTTGTCATTGATACTTTGCGGGTCGACCGTGAAGATTACCTGGAAACGGGTGACTACGATCTCGGCGGCCTGTTTATCCGCGTTGGCTGCGCCATTGATTCCATCGGCGCCAAACGGATCGTTTTGGACTCGATGGAAGCGCTGTTTTCTGGCCTGACCGATCACATGCGGCTGCGCAGCGAAATCCACCGCCTGTTCCTTTGGCTGAAAGACAAAGGCGTCACAGCCATTGTCACCGGCGAAAGCATTGAACCATCCGGCAAAACCCGCGAGGGTCTGGAAGAATTTATTTCCGACTGCGTGGTTTATCTGGACCATCGCGTCAACGACACCATCAGCACCCGCCGCCTCAGAATCACCAAGTACCGGGGTTCGTTTCACGGTACAAACGAATACCCTTTCATGATCGATGAAAGCGGAATCTGCGTCCTCCCTGTGACGTCGCTGAACCTGACTTACAAGGCATCCACGGAACGGGTGAGCACAGGCATAGCCAGCCTTGACGGGATGCTTGGTGGCAAAGGCTATTACCGTGGATCCTCCGTTCTGGTAACCGGCACGGCAGGATCGGGTAAGACCAGCGTTGGCGCCCATTTCATCCATGCGGCATCCCGACGCGGGGAGAGGTGCCTGATGTGGTCCTTCGAAGAATCAGAATCCCAAATCGTGCGTAACATGCGTTCCATTGGGATCGACCTTGAGCCGTCAATCAAAGCTGGGTCGCTAAAGATCCTTACCAGTCGTCCCCAGATTTTCGGCCTCGAAATGCATCTAGGCATCATCCACAAAGAGATCAACGCCTTTGATCCAAAGTGCATTTGCATTGACCCCGTAAGTAATTTCACCGGCGCTGGAACGATGAGCGAAACGAAGGTCATGCTGACGCGTCTAGTTGACCTGACGAAATCAAAAGGAATCACGACCATCATGACGTATCTGATCCGCGGCGGGATGCCCGCGGAAACAACAGATGCGGGTGTCAGTTCACTGATGGACACTTGGATTGTGTTGAGTGACCCCGAATTTAATGGCGAGCGGAACCGGATCCTTTCAGTCTTGAAATCCAGAGGCATGCCACACTCGAATCAAATGCGAGAGATGTTGTTGACATCCCACGGCGTGGAACTGATTTTCCCCTATTTGGGCCCATCTGGGGCCGTTACGGGTGCCGCACGAAAATCCCTAGAAGCCAGCGAAAAGGCACTCTCCGTTGCACAGCAAATCAAAATCATGAAGAAGAAAAAAGACTTTGAGAGCAGCAGGGACCTGATTGAAGCCAAGATCAAAATGATGCGGTCACGCCTTCAATCCCAAGAGCAGGCCATCGCCCTTGAACTTTCACAGGCCAAAACGCGGGATGATGTGAAAACGGAAGAAAGGTCAAGGATGGGCGCAACCCGGGCGCCTGCACCGGATCAAAAGGCACAGGAGCTGCGATGAATCCTGGTAGCGACAGATCAGAGATTTGGGAGCTTCGACTTTATGTCGCGGGGACGACTCCCAAAAGCATCGCCGCATTTCATAATCTACAAGAGATTTGTAAAACTCACCTTGCTGGTCAGTACACCATTGAAGTCATTGATCTGTTGGAAAACCCAAAACTTGCTGAGGGCGACCAAATCGTCGCCATCCCGACACTGGTGCGAAAACTGCCGGAACCCGTGCGGAAGATCATCGGTGACTTGTCGAACACGGAAAAAACCCTAATTGGCCTTCAAATTCGACGGGCTAAAGCTAGAAGCGCGTCATGAAAAAAAACACAGGTAAACCGATAACAGCAACCGATAAATTCGAGGCCTTCGATAAAGGCCCAGATAATCGCGTTTACGTCCTTCGACTGTACGTCCATGGCATGGCTCAGCGGTCGACCGTTGCCATCGCAGCGATCGAAAAAGTCTGCAACCGACATCTGCACGGGCGCTTTACCCTTGAAGTTATTGACATCACCATGCACCCAAATATCGCCATGGATGACGATGTCGTTGCCATTCCCATGCTGGAGAAAATCCTTCCCTTGCCAAAGCGACGCATGGTCGGTGACCTGTCAGACGAGGAAAAAGTCCTACGCCTGCTTGAATTGAAAAAGGCGTTAACATTATCCCCCGAGGCAAAATCATGACCTCTGAAGGATCGAGGCTGAGGCGCGAAATAAATCAACTCAAGGCAAAGGTTTGCGAGTTGACTGAGATCATCGACGCCATGACCACTGGATCTGCTGACGCGCTGGTGGTCAAACACCCCAGTGGCAGTCAAATCTATACCATCGAGGCGGCCAATGATGCCTACCGGATCATGATCGAAGAAATGAATGAAGGCGCCTTGTCCCTGAGCAAGGACGGCATCATTTTATACTGCAACCGCAGATTCACCGAAATTCTTCATATTCCACCGGGGCAATTGATCGGAAAAAACTTGATTGATCTGCTTGATCCTGCGACCGCCCCAATTTTCACTTCTCTTCTAGAGGACCGCGGAAACGAAGGCGGCCAGGGGCAGGTCGTCCTTCTTACGCTCGATGGCCGTAAAATTCCTGCACTTCTTTCCTTGCGGCATGTTTTCCGCGAATCAAAAGAAATTATCTCTGTAATCATCACGGACCTGACCGCTCAAAAGCGAAACCGAGAGATTGAAGCCGCGGCCTCCATGACCAATGTGATTTTGGATCAAGCTGGCGATGCCGTACTGGTGTGTGATCCGGAAGGCGTGATCATTCGGGCCAATCAAGCCGCGCAAAGCCTCGCCAAAAAAAACCCGCTTTTCAAAAAAATATCCGATGTGTTTGCGCTCGGAGTAAAACATACAGATTACGTGCGCGGTTTGGATGTCGAGCTTCCAACAAAAGCGGGCGAATCGAAGCATCATATGATGGTGTCGATCAGCCCGCTAACGAGCCCTGACAACCAATCCAAAAACATCGGAACAGTCGTGACAATGACAGACGTTAGTAAAATAAAGATCCATGAAGTCGAAGCGAAAAAAAGTCGTGATTTCTTGCGAACGACTCTTGGCAGTATTGGGGACGGCGTCGTCGCTACCAATGCCATGGGCATCATCACACTAATTAATCCTGTTGCTGCAAAAATTTGTCATTGTGCGCCTGAAGAAGCGCTTGGCATGCCGTTTAAGGAAGTCTTTAAAATCAGCTCCCATTCTGGCAATACCGATGTCAGAGACATTATCACCCAGGTTCTCGATGCTCGATCCGTTCTTACTTTGCCTGACAATTCTGAACTTCAGACAAAGAATGGCGCACTGATACCAATCGAGGATCACGCTGCACCAATTTTAGACGACTCTGGTAAAATCACCGGTGTCGTACTGACGTTCAGGGATGTGACCGAAAAGCGGAAGGCATTCTCGCGGCTTGCAAAAAGCGAGGAGCTTCTCAATCAAGCGCAACATATCGCCCAACTTGGAAGTTGGCACTGGGATGTAAAGACCGGGACGTTTACAGGATCCAGTGAATTCCAACGCCTATTTGGAGTTAACCCTGAGTTGCAGGAGCCACAGGGAATCTGGGCTCAACTGGAGGTGTTAAGAAAGAAGTCAATGGAGAGCGGAGAGGGCTACGCAACTGAATTGGAAGGCACGCTCCGCAACAACGCTGGATCCGGAACATCCACTTGGGTGAAGTGCCACGGGGAACTTGAAAGAGATGTTTCTGGTCAGATCATCGGCATGAGCGGAACGGTGCAGGACATTACTGAACTCAAAAAAATCGAGATTGAATTAAATTGCGCCAAAAAAGGGGCCGAGGAAGCCAACAAATTGAAAAGCGAATTTCTGGCTTTGATGAGCCATGAGATCAGAACTCCGGTAACTGCAATTTTAGGGTTCTCGGAACTCGTGACCAATCCAGAAGAGACTTTAGAAGAAAGGAAATCCTACAGCGAACGGATTCGTCGCAATGGCGAGCACCTTTTGCGCCTTATCGACGATATCCTTGATCTTTCTAAAATAGAGGTCGGCAGGATGGAGATCGACAGCGTTCACGTCAACATCCATGAAACTGTTAGTGACGTTTTTACGACGCTACTTCCATTGGCCAGTGCGAAGGGGCTCCAACTCAGCCTGACGATGGACCCGTCTTTGCCGGTATCCTTCATGACTGACCGGACACGACTCCGTCAGATTCTGAGTAACATCATCGGAAACGCGATTAAATTTACCCGCGATGGATCGGTGAGGGTGAGGGTATCTGCAAGCGATGTCGATAAAAAGCTGCACATAATCGTGACCGACACTGGAATTGGCCTTACGGACACGCAGGCACGGGGTATTTTTCAATTGTTTATTCAGGGCGATTCGTCAATCACACGGAAATACGGCGGCACAGGGCTCGGGCTGGCCCTCTCCAGAAAACTGGCCCAGGCACTTGGCGGTGACGTCATCCTGGCTGAATACCGCGGAGTTGCCGAACCAAATCACGGATGTACCTTTGAGATCACGATTGCCATGACCGACGCAACGTACCAGGAGAAACCTGCCCCAGTGAGTGCACGCAAGCAGCCATCGTCAAACCTTGACGGGATCAAAGTGCTCGTCGTCGAAAGTAATCCTGAACTGCAATACTTGATTAACAGGTATGTAACAACTTCGGGAGGAATTGTGGATCTCGCCTCCAGTGGCGAGGACGGCGTGGTCATGGCTTTATCCGGTAATTATGATGCCGTGCTGATGGATATGTGGTTGCCCGTCATGAATGGGCGCGAAGCGACTCGGACCCTTCGAGCAAAGGGCTATAAAACACCCATCGTGGCGTTGACCAACGATGCCACACGAGATGAGGTAAACCTCTGTGAGGATGCCGGGTGCACTGCGTCCCTGCCAAAACCAATAAATAGAACAGATCTGGTGAGCATGATCGCCAAGATCGTTCGCCATTAGGCTAGGGCGAAAGCAGGGTGGTTTTCCAAGAGGCGCTGGCATCAGCCGATTCCGAAGTCAACGTGTAAACCAGTCGTTCGTGAAGACGACTTGGTTTGCCTGTCCAAAATTCGATGCGCGACGGCGCCACTCCAAAACCGCCCCAGTGTGGGGGGCAGGGGACCGGCGCATCTTTGAATTTGGCTTCGAATTCGGACACGCGTTTTTCCAAATCCAAATGGGACGAAATCTCGCGACTCTGGTTTGACGCCCATGCCCCGATTTGACTGCCGCGCGGGCGCGTTGCAAAGTAGGCTTCCGAACGATCACGGGAAAGTTTTTCCACTCGGCCTTCGATGCGAACCTGACGATTGAGGGTGGGCCACAAGAAAACAAGGGTGGCGAACGGATTGGCGGTGAGTTCGCGCGATTTGCGGCTTTCGTAGTTGGTAAAAAAGCAGAATCTTCCAGCTTCAACGGCTTTCAGCAGAACAATCCGGGCCGAAGGTTTGCCATCAAGGCCAATCGTGCACAGGGTCATTGCGTCGGCGTTATCCAGACCTGTTTTGAGGCCGTCCTTGAACCAGGCCTCAAACCATTCAAATGGATTGCGGATTTCATGGGACATGGTGGAATTCCTTAAAGAAAAGATCCTTCGCTGCGCTCAGGATGACGACACACTCGTCAGGATGACGACACACTCGTCAGGATGACGATACACTCGTCAGGATGACGATACACTCGTCAGGATGACGACTAGTTGATCCACAGCGGCAAGGCAACCGAATCACGGGCGGAGTCGTCGAGGACTGCACGGCCAATGCGGACCCCGTCCAGTGCAGCACTCACGATGCCACCGGCAAAACCAGCGCCTTCACCGGCAGGAAAAATCCCGGGATGGCTGACCGATTGCAGGGCGCGGTCTCGAACCATGGAAACCGGAGCTGATGTTTTCGATTCAAGGCCGACGACAACGGCTTCGGGAGAAAGATATCCGCGCATCGTCTTATTGTAATCGTGCATCGCGCCGCGCAAGGCCTTGACGATGAAATCGGGAAGGACTTGGTCCAAGCGGGCATTGGTGATGCCAGGCTTGTAGGTTGAGGTGATGGTGCCTTTGGAGTCACGGCCCTTCATGAAATCAAGGAGGCGCTGGGCAGGGGAGTTATAATTGCTGCCACCGGCCACAAATGCCTGCCGCTCCAAGGCGGCTTGATAGTGCATGCCGTCCAGAACGTGACCCTTGAAAAAGTCCTCGCGCAAGACATTCACCACAACTGCGGCATTGGCAAAACCACTTTTGCGGCCATGGTAACTCATTCCATTGATGGCAAGATGGCCGGGCTGGGCGCCGGTTGGCATCAGATGGCCGCCGGGACACATGCAAAACGTCCAGATGCCGCGCGAGGCGGCTGTTGGATTAAGTCCGCCAGCGGAGTGTGGCGCGCTTTCCACCTGGGCGGCGAGCTTGTACTCGGCGGCTGCCGGCAGGGAACAGGAGCCAAACTGGATGCGGTTGATCTGATCTTGGGGATGTTCAATGCGGGCGCCCATCGCAAACGGTTTGGGCACCATGGCAAGGCCCTTGTCAAAGAGCATCTGGTACGTGTCGCGCGCAGAATGACCAATGGCGATGATGAAGTGATCGGTTGGAAGTTCGCGGCCGTCGTCGAGTTTAACGATCCAACGCGCTGTGGGACCGCCATCAGAAAAATCAGTAAAGCGGTGTCCAAAAATAAATTCCGTGCCGAGGGACTTCAGGTACTGGCGCATGTTGTAGGCAATGCGCATCAGAAAATCGGTTCCGATGTGCGGCTTCGCATCGTAAAGGATGTCAGCCGGTGCACCGTGGCGGACAAATTGTTCAAAAACGTGGCGGATCAAAGGATGATTTTTGCCGCAGGTTAGTTTTCCGTCCGAGAAAGTTCCGGCCCCACCTTCGCCGAAGCAGTAGTTGCTCTCGGCCTTGAAAGATCCAATCCGGCGAAGGTTATTGACCGTCCGCATCCGGCCTTCCACGGACTCGCCGCGTTCGACGATGATGCACGGCTGTCCGGCAAGAGCCATGGTCAGGGCCGCGAAAATTCCGGCCGGGCCAGAGCCAACGATGATGGGTTTGTGGCGCACGCGGATGGCGGCGGGATCAAGGCCGGCCAGAGGATCGGCAATGTTGATGCCGGGAGATTTTTCCGCAATGGCCTGGTTGCGCGAGAGGACTTGATCCTCGTCCTCAAGGTCAACGTCGACTTGATATTTATAGACGATGGCTGACTTGCGCCGGGCGTCGAGGGATTTTTTGAGGATCGTCATCGCCTTGAGGTTGGCCTGCGGCACACCCAGCATGCTGGTGACAGCCTGCTGCAGGGCATCCGATGGAACGTCGGTTCCGACAGGAATCACGACCTCTTTGAGGCGCAGGGTCATTGGCGAAGGATCCTTTTTATTGAAATCCGCGCCAATTATTAGAATGATGCTTGAAACAGGTCAAGGTATTAATGAAGGCAGCCTCTAGAAGCAGGCTTTGGCTTCAAAATTGACGGCCGAGGGACGCAGGGCGTACGCCGCGCAGGCGCCCCCTGGGCCGTTAAAATTTACAGTTATATTGGCATCTTGCGATGAAAATTGGGTTGCCGCCGACCAGCCATTCATCTGGATGCTCAGGTTGCCGTTGTCGAACAAACTCCCGTTTTTCATCCGGGCAGAGGCGGTTGCCGTCAACAAGCGGCCTTTTTTTGAGTTGTCCACCAGATTGATCGATTCCGAACGTTCGAAAAGTCGGCAGGCACCGACAAGGTCACCCGCGGATTCCAAGTGAGATCCAGAACTGGAGCCTCGGCTGATCACACAGGGGGCTCCCGAGGAGCCGTCATCGTAACCACGCCAAAAACGCTGCTCGACCGGAACCTCACTGCGTGGGCCAACATAGCGCCCTTTCACCAACCCGGCAAAACGGTAGGCCCTGCCTGTGACCGACTTGCCTGCGCCGTTGGCGGGACAGGAGAATGCCGCTGTGGTCGCCATCACCGTGCTGGCCTTGCCATCAGAAATCAGGGTCGACAGATCGCGGGAGCTACATTCAAAGGTCAGCGAGAATGCCGAGGTCTGCCGGTCGATGATCAAGGGATCCGCAACAAAATCTTCCTGTGCCAGGGCCTCAACCGAAGCAGGCTTCGTCACACAGGCGGTCACGTCCGCCTCGTAAGTCAATTTCACCCTGCCAGATTCAAAGCGCGCCGTGTCTATCACAGCCATTTCGCCATCGCAGAAAACGGATTTTTGAGGGGCCAGTGAAAGTTTTTTTCCAAAGTGGATAAAAGCGCCATCGTCGAAATCAAACATCCGGCCGAGGGATAAATCAGCAAGGGCCATTGAACTGGCCACCACAGCATCCAGCTCGCCCTTGGAGGCCACAGCAAAACCCGTCGCATCGAGGACATTGCGGCCGTCATTCAAGATACTTGGGGTGTCGTGTTCGCCACGACCCGAAGTGACATCTTTTCCACAAGAACTCACCATGGCGGCCTCGAAAGAAACCACCAATACCATCGCTAACCGCTGATAATTTGCCATCATGATCAAGCCACCTGGGAAAGTTCACCAAGAAATTTTCGATAATTGCGCTTGGTGACATCATCCCGGAAAACGGGCTCAGCTTCAATCGCGAACCAGGGCGGTTCGGCACTGATCTGACGAATTTCTTGGACGACCACCAGAACTCCGGGCGGGTTGATTTGAATGATGGACCCCAAATCCAACTTGAATTTCGTGTAAAGCCGCATCGTGTGGGTCCCCAACGATGCCAGATAAGCTTGGGAGGGCTCCCCTGAACTGGCGCCCATTGAACTGAAGTTACGAAGGCCATCATCCACAAATTCACCGGTATCCTGGATGTTGACCCTCATAAAAAGATTTTCTGCACGCTTTGGAAGGATTGCGGACAGCAAACGCCCGGCCACGGACCATTGACGGGCAGAGAGAAAAATCACTCCAAAAATCGTGAGCATCAAAGCCACAATCGCCGCAATCAGGGCCCATGTTTCAGCAGCAAGCAAAAACCACGGACCGCCGTCGCGTGCCTTCGCATATAGTTCAAGCGGATCCACAGGCGCCTCCGAAGGCTGTCAAGGTGCGCCTTTTGGCAAACTCAAAATATCCAAAACACTGTCAGCTCCGCCATTTTCCGAGGTGTCCTTTTGCATGACCCGCAGAAGATCTGTTGATGTAATGATGCCGAGCAAGTGGTTCTCATGGTCGGTAACCGGAAGAGAATCGATTTCCTTTGCCACCATCGTCTCTGCAACGGCAGAGAGCTTTGCGGATGGCCGGCAACTGATCACCTCGCGCTTCATGATTTCCCCGACTTTAACATCAGGAAAAATCATCCCTCCTTCACCGAACGTGGAGCGCAAAAGGATATCGCGGTCGGAGATCATTCCGATCAGTTTGCCGTCCTGCACGACCGGAAGGTGACGGCAGTGGATATCCTTCATGAGGGCATAGGCGTCCTCGACAAGATCATCCACGAGGGCACAAAGAACATGCCTCGTCATCTCTTTATCTGAACGCGGCTTGCCCACGGGAGATTTGCTTTTTTTTGAACCGGACGACATTTCCAAATGACCCTCCAGCGAAAACTGCAACGGAACAACCGTGCGATGATTTGCCTGAGTGCCGTGAAGCAAGAAATATTCCCATTCGGTGGCAGCATGACTTAATATGTCGGTTGAGGCGGGCAGAAATGATGATCCATAAAAAAAAATCCGGACGTATCACCAGACGTACCACCAGACGCTGCAACAGAAATGGCAGGCGAAGCTTCAGCCTGAGCATGTTGTTCGGCCTCATGCTTGCGACGGGAACTCACGCGCACGCAATGCCGAATCCAGACGGGAAGTCGTCGACTGCGGAGACGCCGCCCCCGGTTTCATCGGGCGCGCTCGAAGTTCCCAAGGCCACACCAAATACCGAGGCAGAATCAGATGACGGCCGCTTGATTCCAATCCGCAAAAAAACAGTCCGCAGGGGACGCGAGGCAAGAATCTGGAGTATCGGGGCCCGCGCTGGCAGCCTGGGCAACACGGGAGTTCTGGCCCAGTATGTCGGTGAGGGTGATGTGGCGTGGAACGTGGGCATCAACATGATGGACTATGCGGGAAAAAACGGAGTGGGACTGACCATCGATCGCCTGAGCCTTCTGGACGATGGGTTTAATCCGTTGGCATGGCCAACCCTGCAAAAGTGGGACGCCAGCAGAGGCAAGATCGTTTACTTGACTGGATTTGGGATTCAAATGGACAGCCAGGGGTTCTTTCCAAGGCTGCCCGTTGGCGCGCAGTACACGATGACGGGTGACCCGGTCACGTGGTCGGCACAGGCCACTTTGTTCATTGGTCAAGTGCTCGGAACAAGCCCTGGAGTAGGGTTTGGATTGGCTCCGGAAATCGCGGTCCGGTATGTCATCGAGTGACGTCGAACGGGGTTTGGGTGACTTTTTGCTTGCTCAAGTCGGATTCGTGGAATACTAACGCCCCGAATCCGTTTTTTTGTCCGCGAATCGAATTGTTTTTCCCATATAAGCCAGCGATTGGGCTGGTGTTTCTACGGGGCGCCGCAAATGCCCCTCTATGAGGAGACCGAAGATGAGTCGTTCCAGCTTTCGTACGTTCCTGTCCTGCGCTGCCTTTGCTTTTGCTTCAATGTTAACCTCTTGCGGCGAAGCTCCCAGCGACTCGTCGGCCTATCTCTCCAGTGTTTCAAGTTTCAGTATGAAGCCTCAAAATGGCGAGCGTTTTCCCCGCACCCCAGACAACACAATGACCCCGGGCAGCAAATGCGGCAAGCCCGACACCTACCGCTACGGCGAAAAGGTTCCCTACTGCGAGCGCAACGTAAAATCGTCGCGCAAGGCGGCCATCTTTGTCCGGTACGACGAGGAACTTGGTTTCGGCACGACGAGCATGCACCGCATGCAGTTCAAGATTGACCATCACATCCCGCTTTGCATGGGCGGCAGCAACGAAGACGACAACCTGTGGCCTCAGCACAGCACGATCTACGAGCTGACCGATCCGGCAGAGGGATTTCTGTGTGAAAGAATGGCTCAAGGCACCTTGCGCCAGGCACAAGCGATTCAGATCATCCAATCCATCAAGCAAACGCCTGAGCGCGCCGCTGAAATTCTGCCTGAAGCCTTCTAGACTGGTTTTCAGGGGGTACTGATCACATCATGGCGCCGCAAGTTGAGCGGCACCATGATTCGTGATGCAAGGCCCTGCTGCTGACGCCAGGTGTTGTACTCAGTTCCGAGCAACCAAGCTTCAAGATCGCGCAGAACCGGTAGTTCCACCCGCATTTGCTGCAGGGACTGCAGGGCTTGACCGTGATCGGGAAGGATCATGGTGGCCAATCGCGCAAGGATTTTACCAATAAGCTCATGGGCCTCTTGGTCGGTAAAACTACGGCTTTCCTGTCCTAAATCTTGCCATGCGATCCGTTCTTCGGCGCTCAAATCCCGCAGCCAGCGGGCTACCTTTGATGTCTGGGCTTTATATTCTGGAATATGAGCCACACGAGGAATCATCTCTGAAACAAATGAGGCGAGCCGGGTCACTTGCCAGTTCCAAGCGCTCATGCCGAGGCGTTGCCCTAAAATCACATACAGCAATCCCCATGCAGTGGCCGGCGCCAATTGCACAAATGGGGGCAGTGCGATGCCTCCGAATGCGGACTGTTCATGGCTGAAACGGAACATCTGGGCATTGGAAGGCAGCCACTTGAGTCCCTTCAGCGCCGCATCGATCTGGGCTTCGATAGAACCAGCGGGCGATGAAACAGCCTTCAGCACCCTTGCCCGGCTATCGAAAAGACTGAAAAGCACCGGCAACCGCGAACCGACGCGCAAGATGGCGCGGCCAAATCGCGCCTCGCGCGGAGCAAGTCCCCCGAGGACCGTCGATTCAATCGCATCCATCGTAGGCGCGAGAGAAGGGCAGTATCCGCGTTTCTCCCCAGAGATGTCGAGAGCATGCCGCACCGATGGGGCAAGTGACTGGCGCGCAGAAAGGATGGTTGCCACGCGCCACGCAAGGTCATCGCTTTGCGTTGCGTTGGCGGATTGCCAGATGGCATTCAGGTCACCATTGGTCAATCCGGCAACAGAAGCTTTTTTAAGGATCGCAAGGCGCAGGACATCCGGGGCTTTTTTCTGACGCGCGATCCGCTCAAGTTCGGTGAGAACAATCAGGGGCGTTCGCCAACTCGACTTCAAGTAGCATTCGATGTCATGAGCGCTGAAGGAATCAGATTCCCCGGCAATCGTCAGTTGGGAAAGCATGACGCGCTTTTCTTCGTCGCCGGAATAGGTGCTCCCATGGCGCGAAACATGGAGGGTTGCGGCGCGCAGCAGATCACTCCAACGAAAGGGGAGTGCAAACTCAGCACTGGCCGAAACGTCGACGATCATACGCCGGCTCTTCCAAAGGGTCTCCTCGTGACCACTTCCGTGAGCAATATATTGATGCAGCAATGCAATGCCGTGCCACCAGGCATCGAGAAGGTTTGATGAATCACCCGTCACCTTCAAAGGCCCTTGCCAAAGGGCAGCATCAAGGGGGGCCGGATGAAACGTCAAGGCGTTTGCTTGCAGCGTGGCATAGAGCCCCGGAACAATACCTGCCAGATCGCGATTCAACACGATCATCTCTGAAAACTGGGCCCACGCTTCTGGTATTTGCGGCAGGTGATTTAGGGCCACCTTGAGGATTTCATTAAGTCGGGCGCGCCCTGCATCGCGCGATCCAGCCGAGCGGCGCGCAGAAGCCAGACGCTGCTCCAGAACCTCAATCCGCTGTGGCCATGTCCCTTCGCTCAACTGAACTTCCAGCGGGTCGGCTGCGGCCGCAGGAGATTCCCTCACCGTCTGGTTGAGCAATTCCACAGCCTCAGGATAGCGCTCGCTGTTGTTGGAAATCAATCGAACCAGATCCCGGACATCAAAATCAAAACCAAGATCCACCGCCAGACGGGCCGCCTTGATGGCAACATCGTCGTAAGATGTCCCAGGACCTGCGTCAGACAATTTGCTGGCGTCGAGGATGATCGCGCGATGAGCCCGGAAATACATAAAAGCAGGAGTGGGATCGCTACCGCTAGCTAGAAATAAAAACACCAGCAGGCGCTCTGATGGCATCAACTGGGCAGAATCCCGCGCCCGAATCAGCGATTCGGCGACAAGGTCAAAATGTCCGGAACTCCAGGCAATCACAGCGAGGCGTTCACGAACTGACGGGTGTAAATGTAAATAATAGCCGTGGCGGCCCTCGCGCAGCGTGGCTGCCAGTTCAATAAGTTCCTGCTTGCTACCGTGAAGGGCACAAAGTTCTAAAAAGTGCGCCGCAGAAACATCAGCGGGGGCGAGCATGAAAAGTTTCCAGGCTATCGGCTGAAGCTGTGGCCACTTGGCGCCAGAATCGATCATGGCAGAAAGCATTTTACGAAGTTGAGCCGCATCCTGCTTGTCGGGCGCAGCACTCTGGACCTCGGCGCGAGTCGGAAGTGCTGGCTCTGGCTGACGTGACTTGATTGCGGCAAAACCACGCTCGATGACTTCAGCCATCGGAGCGCCGTTGGCGCGGGCTTCGCGCAGGATCCGCGCAAGCTGGGCGGGCGACATGTCGCGCTTCACATCCATGATCTGCTACCTGTTTAGGGATATTTCCAGTTTAGCACACAACAGCGTATTTTCGCGGTTGCAGCACGCCCCCTCTGTCCGGTACGATTTCATTAACAAAAAGGGCAAAAAATGCTGACATATCCGAATATTGACCCAGCCATTTTCACCATCGGACCCTTTCAGCTTCGCTGGTACTCGCTCATGTACATCATTGGCCTTGTGGCCGTGTTCCTGTTTCTGCGCCGCGCTGTGCGCAAGGGCAGGCTCAAAATGACGGACGAGCAAGTCGAAACCAGTCTGGTTTATGGTCTGATTGGAATGATCCTTGGGGCAAGGGTCGCCTACGTCTTTATCTACAACTTCGATTACTACAAGCATCACTTGAGTGAAATTCCGATGATCTGGCAAGGCGGCTTGTCATTTCACGGTGGGTTGACGGGCGTGGTCTTGGGTCTGTTTCTGTTCTGCAAACGCAACAATATTGAATTCTTGAGTTTGGCGGACAATGTCGCCGCGATCATCCCCGTGGGTTTGGGCTTCGGCAGGATTGGCAATTTTATCAACGGCGAATTGTGGGGCCGCGTGACCGATGTTCCGTGGGCCATGGTTTTTCCAACTGGCGGTCCGCTAGCCCGGCATCCATCGCAGATTTACGAATCTTTTTTGGAAGGCTGGTTCCTGCTTGCCTTGACGTTGTTCGTCTATTCCAAAAAACCAAAAACGGGCGTTGTGTCGGCCACGTTTCTTCTTGGCTACGCGAGTTTCAGATTTGTTGCTGAATTTTTCCGCGAGCCGGACGCGCAACTAGGCACTGTGATCGGCCCATTTTCGATGGGCCAGGTCCTTTGCGCACTGATGTGGTTGTTTGGAGCCGCCATCTTGATGGTGTCACAAAGCCGCCGCAGGTGAAGCCATTGGCCCGGCAGGCGCAGGTGATGGTGACACCGAAGCTGCAGGAGAGGTTGCCCCAGGCAAAGGAGCCATAGCCGATTTTGCCGCTGGCTCAGAGGTGCCAAGCTCTGCTGGTTTCGCATCCGGGTTCTCCGAAAAATTCTCCTTCGGGAGCCCCTTGCAGTCTGCAAATTCCTGACGCAATGAAGAATTCATTTCCTTCAACAAGTCATACTCTTTCCCCGACCGAACTCGTCCAAAGTATTCACTGAGCTTTACCGACTTGTCGGCACTCATCGTTTCAAGGATCAAGGTGACCTGCTTCTGCCGAAGGCGTTTAAACAGTGCCACCACCAAATCCTCGTCCATTTTCTCAATCACGGGCGCAGCCTTTTTTGGTTCCATCTTGTCATACAGCTCAACCAGCTTGTCGAGGCGTTGACCTTTCAAATCCTTTTCCTGCTGAATGCTCTGGGCAAAGAATTTACGCTCGTCATCCAGGCGTTTCAATTTATCGTCGATTGATTTTTCCAACCGTTGAAGCTGCCTCTCACGCTTGCCGAGCATGGTAACCCGCTCGTCGATCTGCTTTTTTTTGCGGTCTGCCATACTCAAGTACCGTGCGACATCTTCCTTCTGAAGTTTTTCGCGATTGAGAGCCGGCAATTCAAGAAGATCATCAAGGAAACTTTTGCGGTTTCCATCCGGGGTCGCCTTGACCGCATTGTCTGCTGAAGGATCGGTTGCACCCGCAGTTTCTGATTCAGCCGCATGAAGGCCGGCCTCACCAAAACGGAGCTGCCCGGATTGAATGGCGAGAAACACAAACAACAGGCTCAGTTTGATTCCTGCCACCCATTTGAACCACGCTGGAAATCCACCAACACCATGTTCTGTCTTACGAATCATTGATTTACCCTCGATTGCAGGAATCTGCGGAGTGACACCTCGTCGAGACCTTTCTGCTCCTGGCGGGAAAGATCCTTCCTGAACTTAATCCGATGCCCCTCTTGGAGTTTCTCAACAGCACTCAATTCCCGCTGTACGATGCTCAAGTGCATCATTTGCGACTGCTCTATGCCATCGACTTCTTTGAGTTTTTGAAAAAGTTTGAAGAGCGTTTCCCGCGCATGATCAACCGCCGCCTCCAACGCCGACAGCATGCCTCTTCCAGCCGACTCGCGCTCAGCATTCAGGCGCCCAACCCCGTTCAAGTAGCGCTCTTGCCACGCAAATAATTCAGATTCCATCTTCACTTTTTCACGGCGAATCTCGGCTAAAATGATGGCTTCTTCATCGACCTTTTTTTGCTTGATTCCGACCACCGGGTCCAAGCGTGAAATCTTTTTCAGATATTTTTGCATTCAACTCCCAGAGCGTCTCACTAAATTCTGCCTGCAAGGAGTCCGCGCAATCCAACGATGGCTTCATCAAAGGTCGAGCGTTCATCAATGTCTTGTTTCAGGAATCGCTCAATTTGCGGCATCAATTGAATTGCAAGATCCAGATTCGGATTGGTCCCAGGCTGATAGGTTCCGATCTGAATGTAATCAAAGTTCTCCTCGTATACGCCAAGCAGCGACCGCAACTTGTTTGCAATGGTCCAATGTTCCTTGGAAACAATATCAAACATGACCCGGCTGGCACTGGTCACAATGTCAATGGCAGGAAAATGCCCTTTTGCGGCAAGCGAACGGGAAAGATTGATGTGACCATCAAGAATCGAACGCGCGGCATCAGGGATGGGATCATTGAAGTCGTCGCCATCCACCAATACCGTATAGAGACCGCTAATACTTCCAGAGCCTTCTGGCATGGGACCACAGCGTTCAAGAAGCCGTGGAAGCAGGGAAAATGTCGAAGGTGGATATCCCTTGGTGGTTGGTGGTTCGCCGACGGCGAGCCCAATCTCACGCTGGGCCATTGCAACGCGTGTCAGGGAATCCATCATCAGGAGAACGCGCTTGCCTTTCGCTGCAAAATGCTCGGCAATAGAAGTTGTAAGCCTTGCTCCGCGAAGACGCATCAAGGGCGACTGATCACCCGTCACGACAACCACAACAGAGCGCGCAAGTCCTTCGGCACCGAGATCGCGCTCAAGAAATTCGCGAACCTCGCGCCCCCGCTCGCCGATCAAACCAATTACATTTATATCGGCAGAAGAACCACGGGCTATCATGCCCATCAGCACCGACTTTCCAACTCCAGAACCTGCCATGATTCCAATGCGCTGCCCCTCGCCAAACGTCAGCATGCTATCCATGGCGCGCACACCCAGTGTCAACTGCCCATCAATGCGCTTTCGCATCATCGGGTTGGGGGCGTCACGGTCCAGCGGAACCAAGGCGCTCCCGGCACCGTCGAGTGAGCCCAAAGTTCCAGTCAGCGGCTGCACCATTGGATCGATCACCCGGCCGATCAAATGATCGCCGACGGTAACCTGGTCGAAGCGGTGGATGCCCGCGACTGAACAACCAGGGGCAATGCCACCCAGGCTGTTGTATGGCAGGATCAGAGAGCGATCCCCCCGAAAGCCGACCACTTCACCCAGAACCTCGCCCTGATGACCGCCAATTGCGATGGAAACAATGGTGCCTAATTGTGAGCCTGGCAGAAATGCCTCGACCACTGTACCAACCACGTCGCAAACCTTGCCACGTGGATCCCAATTTATGTGGGAAAATGAACGGGCCAGATCACCACGTGAAAAACGCCTGAGGCTGACAGGAGATTTGGCAGATTCTTCCACTATCAGCTCGCTTTCTCGTCTTTGGCAAACAAGGTCACATCAGCCTGACTCAGTAGATTCTTCACCATCTTTTTAGCCTGAACATCGACCACGCTCAATTGCGACTCCAGACGGAATTCCCAGGCAGGAATCTGTGCATCCCTGACAAGATGATCATCCAGATCCTTGATGCCTGATTTTGCCATGGCATCGGCCGTCTCGGGATTCAAACGAATCTTGAATTGGTCGCCCTTGACCGTTTCCGATACGGCCTTGCGCATAATCGAGGCGAAGGAATCCGGACGAATTTCAAACTCGCGCTCGAGCAGGGCCTCGCCCATCGCCTGGCAAAGATCAAAAAAGTTCTGCTGGACGTTATCCAGAATCTGACCTTTCAACGACTCGAACTCCCGGATCAACTCCCCAGCGCGACCAAAAAACTGACTTGCAGTCTGCCGTGCGCCCAACTCTCCCTTTTCCTCACCACTGCGAAAGCCTTCCTGATAGCCAGTGTCATAGCCAGACTTGCGTCCCTCAAGAACAGCGGCCTCTTTTGCTTCTGCGACGGCCTTCTGCATCTCCTGCTCCAGATCCTTACGGACCTTCCAGGCATCGGCTGCTTCAGCCTCAACGGTTGCAGCCGTCTCGCCGGTACCACCGGTCTCCAAAGGAATGAATGAATCTGAACCGGATTCCTCGCGGTTGATCCGAAAGGATCCGGCCTCCCGCTCAAGGACTGACTCTGTCCCAACGAAGGGTGAAACTGCGGGTTCTGGTGGCGGGGCGGAAACAACCTCGGCCACGGCAGCAGCTGCGTCACTACCGAAAATCATGGCCAACTCCCGTTGACCCTCATCACTCAACTCCATGGCATCATCGCCACGACCAATCCTGCGACGGCGGCCAGTCGATGGCGACACAACTTGATTCCACTCTGGGGTGAAATCAACTGGTTTGATGATATTCCTGTCCCCATCCTGAGATTTCAGCTTCTGGTCAAACTTTGGATGTGCACGGACCGTCTTTTCCAAATCCGCAGCCGTATGAAGACGGGCGTGAATGATGGTTGCATCTTCATTGTCAAATGACGCAATTGGAGTCGGGCAGATTTCTTCAAAGGAATAACTACCGATTGAAACATGATTCATCAGGCGGTCGTTGCCTTTGATAAACCGCCCGGCACGCTTTTTCCCGTCAGTGTTTAGTGTTGCCATTTCGATCAACCTGCCTGGTTCGGACTAAGTATCAACCTGATCGCCTCAACGGTGCGCTTTGGGTCGTTCTTGGCGATGTATAAGATCTGTTCCTGCTGCGTCATCTTCTCGAACGGAACCTCTTCCTTGACATGAAGCGACTGCACCATGCTCTGCTCAAGGTCCGGCTTGTATTCTTCGATAAGGGCAGCCTGGTGCTTGCGCTCATTGTCATAGGTGAGCCAGCGGAAGTAGGGACGTACAATAAACGCGAAAAACAAGACCAGGGAAAGGGCGGCGGCAATTGAAATCGCAATGGTCGAGAAATACTCACGCCGCTCTTGGGTTTCCATTGAGATGACTTGGCGCTGCGTATTATCAAGTTGGAACATCATATTGTGAACTTGAACTTCGTCACGACCATCTTTGAATCCCATGGCCCGTTTGACAAGCTCCTCGATTTTTTTCATTTCTTCATCCGAGCGCGGCTCAAACGCAACCTTCGCTCCGTCTCCGAGGCCCTCTTGTTTCCCGTCCACAAGAACGGCGGCCGTCAGGCGACGCAACGTCCCAACGGGAAGGAGCTTTTTGCTGACCGTTTTTGACACTTCAAAATTGACGAGTTCCGAATCCCGTTTATTCGACGATGAATTTCCAGACGAAGATGGAGTCTCCTGCTCACCAGGGACATTAGACTTGCTGCCGGGAATACCTGTCGGATTGAGGCCGGTGCCCTGCATGGACTCGCCAGAAGTATTTCGCGAAACCACAGCCGTCTTGTCCGGGTCGACATCCGAAATTGTTTGCTCTTCCTGGGTAAAATCAACCGTTGCGTCGACTTTCGCGTCAACATGTTCATGTCCAACAATCTTTCCGACGATTGACCTGATCTTCTCTTCAAGTTCCTTTTCCACGGTCTGCTTATAGCCAAGCATTTCCTTGGTCATCTTCGAGGCATAGTCCTCGGATTCCACCTTTGTGAGAAGCCTGCCTTCCTGGTCGATGATGGAAATATTGTTGGGCTTGAGGCCCTCGACTGCCCGGGAGACAAGATGCTGGATTCCGCGGATTTGTTTGTCATCAATGACAAAGCCACGCTTCGTCTTGATATAGACGGATGCGGTCGGCTCCTTTTGTTCCTGAACAAAAACGGTCTGTTTGGGCAGGACAATATGGACACGGGCGGAATTGATCCCATCAATGGACATGATGGTTCTTGAAAGTTCGCCCTGAATGGCTCTCAGCCGGTTGATCTGCTGCTCAAATTCAGTCCTGGCAAACTCCTGCTTGTCGAACTTTTCCCAACCGACGACACCGTGCGCAGGAAGTCCTTCCTGTGAAAGCTGAAGGCGCAGCGAGAGAACACGTTCTTTAGGAACCTTCACACCTTTTGAATCCACAACAAAGTCGTTGACTCCGTTGCGCTTGAAGTGCTCCACAATAGCCTGCGAGTCTTCGGAACTTAAGTCCACGAAAACATATTCGTAAGGGTCTTCATGCCCAACAACAAGAAGGCCTGCAACCCCCGCAATAATGCATGCAACCACCGCCCCGATGGTGATCTTCCGGGAAAGAGACTGCCCACTCCAAAACGCGCTGAGTTGGGCCCAAACTTTTAAAAATGATTCACGAAGGTTGTTCACAACTCACTCCCTCAGACAGGCATCCGCATGACTTCCTGGTACGCTTCTAGGGCACGATTCCGAACTTGAACCATCAGATTAAAAGTCAATTCCGCAGTCGACGCAGCAAGCATGGTCTCATGCAGATTTTCTGACTTTCCGGTCACCACGCTGGTCGCCATCTTGTCTGCCGTCTTTGCGTTTTCGTTTACTTCAGAGACACGGGCCTGAAGTTGATCGAAAAACGACATTTTCCCCGTATTGGGCGAACCCTCGGGTTGGACTGGAAGTCCGGCTGCTCCGGTCGAGCTCTCGCGCCGGATCTCATTGAACTTGGCAAAGAGATCTTCGGCGGATTTTGCTGAAATGGACATTTGGGAACTCATATCAAGCCTCCTTCAAACCGGATCAGCGACCAATCTCAAGAGCCTTCATTGCCATCTGCTTGGTCTCGCTGAGCGCCGTCGCATTTGCCTCATAGGCCCGCGTTGCGGAGATCATGTTGACCATCTCAGTCATCACTTGAATATTTGGGAGCTCCACGTATCCGTCCGCATCAGCATCCGGGTGCGATGGATCCAGCATCCGGCGGGGAGCGCCTTGATCTTGATGGATACCAGAGACTTGGACTTTCGAGAGTTTCGTGTCATGGGTTCCGTCAAGATAATCCTGAAACTGGTTGCCGGTTGGTTGGGCCGAAAAGATAACATCCCGGCGGCGATAGGCGCCGCCTTCTGGTGTCCGGGTCGTCTGGGCGTTGGCCAGGTTTGTACTGAGAACGTTCATTCGCAAGCGTTGGGCCGACAGGGCCGAGGAACTGATCGACATTGATTTGAAGGTACTCATGATCAACGTCCCCCGCTAATGGCATAACGAAGCATGCCCAGTTTCCGGTTCAAGGTCTCAACACTCGCGCGGTAAAGGATCTGGTTCTCAGAGAACTGCGCCATTTCTGTGTCGATATCTACAGTGTTTCCATCATTCGCCACCGATTCACTAGGCCGCACAAAAACATCGGGGCGGACTGAACCATCGGCTTGGGTAAACGCATTGTGCAAGTGCTTTGAGTTGTTCGTCTTGACTGGCAGGATTTCGCCGCCACCCGACACCTCTTGAAGTTGTTTTTCAAAGTCATACCCAAGGGCGCGGTATCCAGGAGTCTCTGCATTGGCGATGTTGCTTGTGATCACCTGACTGCGACGCATCCGGTGACTCAAGGCAGACATCTGCACGCGGTCATTAAAATTGAACAAGCTGTTAACTGCCTGGCTCAACTCGCCCTCCCCGTCAGCGGCGCGATCACATCGATGCCTTCCGCCGAAAACTCATTAATCTTGTTTCGCAATGTTCTGAGGCTGATTCCAAGCGTCTTTGCTGCGTGCGTCCGGTTCCCCTGATGGTGCTCCAACGTGCGCAAGATAAACTGTGTTTCCACCTGCTGAAGGGTCCGACCAACTGGCAATGCCTCGATCCAGGCCCGATTTTCGCGGTCTTGGCGCCCACCAACGCCCTCGAACCCAAGGTCAGCGGCTTCAAGGACATCAGAGGTGCAGCCCACGACCGCACGCTTGATGACATTTTGCAGCTCGCGAACATTGCCCGGCCATGAATAGGCACGGAGGGCCTTCTTTGCGTCATCGGAGATCCGAAGTTGGGTGCGACCAGCGCTAATGGATTCTTTTTCAGCAAAGTAGAGCGCAAGTGCGTCAATGTCGGATTGACGATGCCGCAGCGCGGGAACCTCGATATGAAGAACGTATAGCCGGTAGTAAAGGTCCTGGCGAAATTCACCCTTTGCAACCATCGCCATTGGATCAATGTTGGATGTGGCAATGATTCGTCCATTGAGGGAGACATCTGAGTTGCCGCCAAGGCGACGAACCTTTCTCTCTTCAATGACACGCAGCAATTTTGCCTGGTTTCCACCATCGATGTTTGTGACCTCATCCAAGAGAAGGGTGCCATTGTTGGCACTTTCCAAAAGTCCGATCCGGTCAGCAACCGCGCCAGTGAATGCTCCCTTTTCGAAACCAAAGAGTTCACTCTCAAACATTGCCGATGGGATTGCAGAGGAGTTCACTGCAACAAACGGACCAGATGAAAACACCGACCGGGCATGAATGTACCGGGCAATTGTTTCCTTGCCGCTACCGGATTCGCCGGTGATCAACACCGGCAGGTTTACGGCTGCGATTTGGTCCGCAATTTCCTTGATCCGGCGCATGACTGGATCTGCGACCAGCCAACCGCCATCACAGACAACAGGCTCCATAGCGGGGGCAGTTGCCTGTTTGGATTTCGCATATTCAACATAGCCCGCCGGGGTAACCGGCTGAACGGAAACTTTGGATGATTGGGAAACGAATTGATCTCTGCGAAAGGCCGCGTTGTTCATCGAATCTCTCCGTTCGAGGATATTTCCTGCACGCCAAACATGTCTTTGAAAACTATTTCTTCTGAATCTGGGTCAGCCTTTCGGTGGCCAGATTCGCGTAGAACAAATTGTTGCCGTCTGCCTTCGCCTTTTCCAGAGCAGCCACGGCTTCATCTTTTCTGCCGGCCCGATAGAGAAGAAGTCCTGCTTTGTAGAGGGTTTCAGCACGGCCTTCCCAATTCTCGCTTTCAGCAGCCACCAGTCCGAAGATCCGGCCTGCATCGAGGTATTCATTGTCTTTCCTGTATTCCTCGGCCAACTGCAGCAGTTGATCCATCCAGGCCTTGCGCGCCTCTTTATCATCGCCAAATTGGGTCGGCTTCATGTCACGGAGAAGGCCAAGGGCATCGCGACGCTCCTTGTCCATCCCAAGGACAGCAAACCGCGCAGCGAGATTTGAGATTAATTTTGCGGACGCTGCCGACGGGGAGAATTCGTTCCTCAGGTCTGCGTTAGATCCACCCGCCGATGTCGACTGCCTGGCTGCATGGTGATCCTTCCAAGATGACAGGATCAGCTTCGGAGGGGTCCTTAACTTGGCCGCTGAAGTCAGGGATGCCTCAATTGGTTGCCGAAATGCAGCGTAGAGCGCTTCACGTTCCGCAGGCTTCAAGCCGGCAAGGGTTGCTGCCATGCCGCGATCGGCTTCAACCATGGCCCTTTGAAATGGTGATATTTTGGTTTGCCCGGCCTTCATCCGCACCAAAAGGTCACTGGCCTCTGATGCCGTCTGGGCCAACCAGAACTGCGATTTGAAACGGTCCGTCCCAGAGCCTTCTTCTGCCGCAGTTTGATAGAACGCGACTGCAGGCTGGGGCTGTCCGATGTTGCGGTAGGACTCTCCCAGCGCCCATGCAGTTCTAGGATTCTTCCGCACGGACTGAAGGGGTTTTGGCAGAAGCTCGTACGTCTGAACGGCATCAACATGGCGACCGTCCATTGAAAGCTTTTGAAGGAGTTGGTCGATGCGCGAACGCAGGCGGATCAGCAACTCGCCCCGCATCGGATCAAAGGCCGCCGTCTTGTAATCACGAAAGTAGTTCGCTGCGAAATTTCCGGCGTCCGTTGTCCATTCACGGCGCGGATCCAGCCTTGCGGCGAGCAGCAAGGATGCCGCAAGAAATCTGGTGCGTGGATGGGTTAGGTTAGGGAGCGTCGATTCAAGCTCCCGCGCATCCATTTCATCCAAGGCCGGAATGAGAGTGGCAGACTTGGCATCGTCGCCTTGAACCGGTGAATTTGACGGCAGGGAACGCCAATAGGCGGTGCGCAAAACCTTGCCCGCCCGATAATCTGGTGTCGTTGATGAAACATCGAGCGCGATCAAGGCTGGAGACACCTTGGCAAAAAGATCTGCCTCGCCAGAGGCGATGGCCTCAAGGGCCTGCACGTCTACAAGACGCAGCAAAGCTAATTTATGCTCAGGTGTTCCTGGAAATCTTTTAGCGATCGCATCGTAGTAGCCACCGGCAAGTGAGGTGTTCCCTTGGCCGAGGTGAATTTCCGCCATCCTCCAAAGGTTTCCAACATCACGTTCAATGGCGAGAGGGTCGTGAAACAACAATTGCTGATACACGAACATGGCACGCAATTCTTGCCCATCCCCATACAGGGATGTCGCAAGCTCAGAAAGGCCCTGCGTCGAGGCCATACTGCGCTGGCAGACATCCATCGGAATTTCTGCCGCATATTTTGATTTAGCCGGGAGCGGGTCAAGGCGGTAAACCGGATCTGCCATTCCACCCCACGACGGCGCGATCCCTGGCTTTGCCTGCTTCAACTGGGAACACAGGTCTGCCGCGCTCTCAAATTTCTTGGGGGCCGCCTGGAAAATCCTTCGTTGGGGCGCTTGATCTGAAATCGCGTGATTCCCGGAGGATCCGGTTGTTTTCGTCACTTGGGCGACAGGCGCTGCCACAGGGGTTTGAATTTCATCAGCTGACTTGCCCGGAGTGTATCCGCGCTTGAAAAGCTCAATGACGATTCGAAAGGGTTCATCGAAATCATTGATGGTGGCCACAATGTCGCGTGACTTCAATTTAATCAGGACTTCAACGCCATCGGGACCACGGTCTTTCACGAGGAGGCGACGGACCAGCTGCTCATCATAGTGTTCCAGCGCATTCAGTTCCGTCGAGGACGTCTTCAGAATCTCGATCTTTACCAGGTTTTCAACGGCATCGTATTTCGCCGTGTAGGGGCGTGACTGGGGAAATGGCAGGACAATTTCAGCATAGTCAGCGGCATGCCCTGACCCGCTTGCAAAGGCCAGGCAAATGGCACCAGTCGCAATTGCGACGGATACCGGGATGCTTCTCGATGTCCATGGCCAATGGAAGGAGAACATGGGACCTCTCACGTGCTGTGCAAATTTGATTTTTTAATTCAGAAGAAGACTGAGCAAGGGCCGTGCCAACTTTTAGGGCGGGTGTAACTACCCTAGAACGAGGCAGATTTTTCATCCGAAAGTTTCTTCCGGACAAAATTCTGCAGGGTCAAAAATGACCCGGGGAAAGTTCTGCCTCTGCCAAATATCCGCCGCGAACGGTACTTTTGACGTCAACCCCATGACGCATTCGCCAAAGTTCTGGCTGCTATCGCATTCTGGCAAATTTTTTTTTTTAGAAACCCCTAAAGAGATGTCAAAAAAGGTCGATAGGCCTAAAGGTGCACTGGATTTTTGTTGAGCAAGCACCGAATTTCAAAGGGTAATATGTCTCAGTTGCGCATCAGGTCAAAACGGATGGAGACCCGCAGGTTTCGGGTCTCTGGCCGCGCCGTTGGGCGCCTTGTGTCAATTAGCGGGGACCGGTTGATTTCGGTCCGTCCCACGGATGTTTCCCGACGTGGACTCGGGTTTATCGCAAAAGAAGCACTCCCTCACGGTGGACAATACTGGCTGGAGATTGACGAAGCCCGCCTGCGGGTCGAAGTCACCCATTGCCAGTCGCACCTGGGCATCGAAAGCATGTACCAGTGCGGAGTGTTTACCCGCGACCCTGATATCGACCTCGAACAAGTGTTTGCCCGCTTGGGTTTACTAGAGGAAACCCTTCAAGCAGAAGGTTTTTGAATCGCAGCCATCACCCGGGCAACAGACGGGGTGCCTTTTCGGATGATTGGAAATCCGGCGTCATTGGTTTCAAGCCTGCCAATATCCCAATCACTGCAAATAATGATGTCCTGAACCCCGGCTTCACGGGCCTTTCGTGCCAGCGTCATTCCGTCCATCGCACCACCTTCGAAATGATAATCAACCACAAGGATCGGCGCGCGGGACAAAATCATGTCTTCTGGGGCAAGCCTTGCAAGCAGATCGTCGGGATTTGCAAAAACAATCACGTCTGCATCGGTGGACTCGCGCTCCCACATGTCACGAACAAAGGGACTGTCATCAACGACAACAATCAATCTGCGGGCGGCTCTGCTTTTTAACGAGCCTTCAAAACGGCTGGCATGCAAAACCACGGCAAGGTCAGGCAACCCACGATCCGCCGGAATCGATACTTCCATTTCAAGGATCGATCTTTCTGGATCGTACTGATGGCGAACCATTCCACCCATTGATTCAGCCAGACGCCTGATGATGACCAGACCAAGTCCGCGATTGCGTCCGTTTGGACCAAAGGCCCCAAGACTATTTCTGACCCTGGTATTTCCGAGGACAATAAAGTTTTCTTCTGAAAAGTCCGTCACCTTGTTGCCGATTGTGATCAAGCAAGCAGGGACGGTCCCATCGCCTTGCTGCATTGCAACCTCACGGGTGGCGATGGTGATGATCGAGTCGCGTGGGGCTGAACACGCCGCATTGTCCAACAGGTTGTCCACGATCCGGCGCATTGCAATCGGATCACCAGACATTCGTGAGTGATGCGTCCAAGACGTTTTGAAACTCAAACCCCGGCCATCAAACGATGGCAGCAGTCGCGAAAGGGATGCTTCCGTCAGGTCGACGATTGAAAAACTTTGTGAGGTCACGTTGGATTTTCCGTCAAACGATTCTTCAAGCGCTGCCAACTCCACTAAAAATCCATCCAAGTACGCTGTGCTGTCTGGATCCTGAAATTTCACCGCACGACGAAGGTCGTGGACCACCATCCTTGCCTGAAGAGCCATTGCAGATTTCGCAAGGTGGGTGGCCGAGAGGTCAATCGCCATTTTTTTCATCCGGCCATCGCGCTGACTGGACCTGCGAATGGTTTCAAACACGACAGGGATTACCGATGAGATCAAAAGCGACATCACAGGGGGAGTCAGAGATTCTGGCAGAACAGGCGCAAAAACTAGCAGCCCAAATGTCCAGATTAGGCCAAGCACCATGGCCGAAGCCAGGCCCGGCGCCATCGAAAGGCACAAAGCGATTGTGGCCGCGATTGCCAGCGTGAGGATTGACCACACGGACACCGGGGTCGGCATGGTCCCATTGATGGCGGAATTTGCGATTGCAGAGATTTGCGCCACTGACCCTGAATCGGATGATCCTATGATCACCAGTTCCGGAGGCTTGCTTGAATGGTTGGCGCTTAGGAGCGTCTCAAGGGGTTCTGCTTGCAGAGGCAATAGAGGCAGCAAAACAAAACCACCATCGGATTGAACCTGCCGGTTTCCGATTTCAATCTTGCCCCTGCGGATTGACACCCCCCAGGGGAAATCCCGCGGCGCGAGTGCAAGGTTCGCCACCAACCGGTCTTCCCGCCACCTGGCAACCGGGAGAAAGGAATTTCTGTCCATGCCAATCGAGTCGATCAGGCCAACCCCGGCAATGACATCGGCAAACTCGACTGCCGGACCGGCCAAAACCTGAACTGAAATATCAGGTATTTTTCGAAGGTCCTGAAGGGACGTCAATTCTGGAGATGAGTTGCCAGGTTTGCTGTTGCGGATGGAGTCCTGAACAAACTTCTCTACCGGCATCCCGAACAGCATTGGATCAGCCGGTGATACACCCGGCCGGGGGTTCACCATGCGCAACGGCGCATAGACTTCGATGCCTTTTGCCGCTGCATCGCGGAAGCCTTGAAGGTAGCCCGGTTGAGCTGCGTTTACGCCTGAAAAAACCTCTTCTTCTGGAATCAGAATTCGTTTCGCGCCAAGGTCGCCCAAACTTTTAAAAATCGCCTGCCAATCTTCTGCCCCAGGGGATAGCCTGCCCGTGCGCATCCGCCATGATTCATCCCAAACAAAAACACGCAGCTTTGGGTTAAATTGGTTGAGGCGTCCGACGTTGTCCGGTTTGTCCCATAGTTTTCCAGCGATGTCATAACTGCCTGGGCTGACCCAAGACATGGCAATCCAGGACGCCCAGCCCCACGCCAGGACAGTTGCCGCCAGCGAGGCCATGGAAAACCTGTTGGTCCAAAAATGGTGCTTCACCTGATTTTTACCGCCTTCAGGATGCTATTAATCGATCCTTCGGACCATCAGCGGCCATCTGAAGCCACTTTGGGCGTCTGCAGACTTGTCATGGTTGGCGGATAAACCAAAATTCGTGATAATCATGATCCATTCAGGAAGGTTGGCACATGAACAAGTCGATCGAAATTCAGAGCCTTAAATTTGGCTACGCCCGGGGAGAAGATGTCATCGACATCGAAAGCCTGTCGGTTTCATGCGGGGAACGCATTTTTCTTCATGGGCCTTCAGGATGCGGAAAGACGACGCTGCTTGGATTGCTTTCGGGAATCCTTGCGTCATCTCATGGCTCCATCAAAATCCTCGGTAATGATTTGGGTGCCATGCCTCCAGCGGAACGCGACCGGTTTCGTGGCGATCATTTTGGCTACGTGTTCCAGATGTTCAATCTGCTTCCCTATTTGAACGTCATGGACAACATCACGCTTCCCCTGCGATTTAGCCAGTCACGCTTGAGCAAAGTGTCTGGAACGCCTGAATCAGAAGCTTTGGTCCTGGCTCAGGCCTTGGGTATCGGAAATCTGATGAAACGACAGGTGATGGAACTCAGCGTTGGACAGCAACAAAGGGTGGCCGCCGCGCGAGCCTTGATCGGCAAACCGGAGATTCTGATTTGCGACGAACCAACATCCGCCCTTGACCACCTGCATCGTGACCGGTTTCTCGACTTGTTGATTGATGTCGTTGGCACCAGCAAAACCACGCTGATTTTTGTGAGCCACGACCGGAGCGTTGCCAATCGATTTGAGCGCAGCGTTGATCTGGCGGCGTTGAACCGCGAATTTCGTGCATCCACTGGCGATGACTGAGGAGAAAAACCTTGCGTACCATCATTCACCTTGCCCTGCGCTCGATCATGAATCGTCGTGTCACGAGCGCCTTGACGATCCTCGCCATTGCCTTGAGCATGTCGCTGCTTTTGATTGTTGAGCGTTTAAGAACTGGCGCCAGAGAGGGTTTCACCGGAGTCATCAGCCAGACGGACGTCATTGCCGGGGCTCGCAGCAGTCCGATTCAACTTTTATTGAACAGTGTTTTTCAGATCGGAAGCGCATCGAACAACGTCACCCCAAAAACATGGGAGCACTTCCGCAATCATCCCGCCGTGGCGTGGACCATTCCTGTTTCCATGGGTGACAGCCACAAAGGCTTTCGGGTTGTTGCCACCAACGAAGATTTTTTTGCGCACTATCACTATCAACGTGACCATCGCCTGGAATTTGCGTCAGGAAAAGCCTTCACGGATGACCACAGTGTCGTGGTCGGTGCGCGCGTCGCACGGGAGCTGGGTTACACCGAAGGAACAAAAATAATTTTAGCCCATGGCTTGGCCGCTGAATCATTCGTCAAACATGAAACTCATCCGTTTTCCGTCAGCGGAATTCTAAAGGCAACAGGGACACCATTTGACCGGAGCCTCTTTATTTCGCTGCCTGCCATGGCACAGATGCATGAGGCCCAGGGTGACCGTGCGGGTAACGGCGAGGATGCTCATCATCCGCGCGACCACGATAGCCACGATGACCACGATCATCTTCCTGGGTTGTCTGCCATTTTCATCGGAACGAAAGCGCGCACGGATGCTCTGGCACTTCAGCGGGAAATTCAAACCTACGAGGCTGAACCCATGACGGCCGCCTTGCCCGGGCTGACCTTGGCCCAACTTTGGAGCGCCTTGTCCTACGCCGAAGAGGCCCTTCGGGCGGTATCCATGCTGGTCATCGTGGTCGGGCTGCTGAGCATGATTGTTGCCCTCTATAATTCCCTCAACGAACGCCGCCGTGAAATGGCCATATTGCGAGCCCTTGGGGCTCGCCCTTGGATGATTACCGCCATCCTTCTGGTCGAAGCGGGACTTTTAACCGGAATTGCCGTCGCGACCAGCATTGCCCTGACTTATGCGGCCTTGACGGGAGCGACGGGAATGATCACGGCCAACTTCGGAATATCGTTGCCCATAACGAGCCTGTCAGGAGAAGAATGGCTGCGCTTGGGGATCATGTTCTTGACGGGATTGGCGATGGCGGCACTCCCGGCGCGACGTGCCTACCGCAATGCCCTTGTGGACGGACTTACAATCCGGATATGAATTGGGAGCCATGAAACTTAAACAGATCCTATTGATTGCATCCCTTGTTGCAGCTCCGGTCAGCGGAATGATGCTGCATTCCTGGTGGACGTCCCGGGATGCACACACACCCTCGCCGCAAAATGCTTCGGGCGAAGTTAAAACGATTGAATGGCCTACGTTGGCTCAGTATGACCTTAAATCTGGTAAGCCATCAGATTTATTGAAAGAACTTGATGGTCGGCTGGTCCGCCTGCCAGGTTTCATGGTCCCTCTGGAAGACAACATGAAACTGGTCAAAGAATTTTTGTTGGTCCCGGATCCGCAGGCCTGCATCCACTATCCACCGCCGCCGCCGAACCAGCAGGTGTTGGTCCAAATGGTCGGCGAAGAGTCTGCCTCCGTTGACTGGAAACCGGTTTGGATTGAAGGGCATCTGAGGATCACATCGGGCACCACCAAATACGGCACGGCGATTTTCCAAGTGAAGGCGCGACGGACCGAAGCCTACAAGGCAGGGTTCTAATGAAGCTTGGAATTCACACAGGACGTTTGGCCGTGAAGGCCGCATCCAAACTTCGTTTTTTATTGAATCCGATATCCTTGTTCGTCGGACTACAGACCCTGTCGGTCACGACGATCGTCCTCTGGGTGGTATGGTTCACCCGCCAGGAGGATCGTCTGAAGAATCTCGTTGGCTCTAGAGAATGGGCCAACATCGAGAGCGGCACGACAGTGGCCATCCTCGTTATTGGCTGTATTCTACTGGGCGGGATTTTGGTCCTGACCGTCGTCTGGTTCCTGGACGGACTCCGTCAAAGCGCCATCATCAAGCAACAACGAAACTTCTTGTCCAGTGTCACTCATGAGGTGCGCTCTCCTCTTGCCAGCATACAACTAGCACTGGAAACACTTGGTCGCCGCGAACTCGACCAGGGAATCCGCGATCGCCTGATTGCGGGCGCCCATCAGGACATTGCGCGCATGACGCGACTGGTCGATCAAATCCTGATCGCAGCGCGATTGGACCGCGGCATCACCTTATTTGCTGAGGGACCCGAAAATATCGATCTAGTGGAATGGCTGCCGGCGGTTGTCGCTGATGCTGCCGGAACCAACGTGAGTCCCGACAAGGCCAAAGTCCAAGTCGACGTGGCTCCTGGGACCCGCTTGCAGGCTCCGAGCCAGGCCCTGCGCCTTGTGCTTGAAAACCTCATCCAAAATGCGATCAAGTACTCACCGGCAGGTTCCCCCGTTCAGGTAAAGGCGGAATGCCGGGACGATGGATCAAAGATTCGGATCATGGTTTGCGATCAGGGCATGGGCCTTGAACCGCAAGAAATCAAACAAGTCTTTCGCATCTTCAGGCGCGGCGACCGCGCTGTAAAAAAAGCCATACCAGGCACTGGCCTTGGACTTTACATTGTCGAATCGATGACTCGTATCATGGGCGGACGCGTGCGAGTCGAATCTGCTGGTATCGATCAAGGTGCCGCGTTCATCATTGAATTGCCTGCGGCTGCTGGAAAAAAATGAACGTAGACGGAACCATTAAAAATATTCGACAACCATCGGGTTCGATATTGCTCGTTGAAGACGAACCGAACCTGGCCTTTACCCTCGATTTGAACTTGAAGGCGGAAGGCTACGATGTGTCGGTGTGCAAGGATGGTGACGCTGCAGAGGAATTGATCCGCAGCTCGGGCTCCGCCTTTGACTTGTACCTGCTGGACGTGAACCTCCCTGGCCGCAACGGATTTGAAATTGCAAAAGTGATCCGGGAAAAAAACCAGCGCGCCGGAATCATCTTTCTAACCGCAAGGGCTTCCGAATCTGACTCGGTGCGAGGCCTTTCGCTGGGCGCAGATGACTACATCACAAAGCCATTTCGTCTGGTCGAGCTGCTGCTCAAGGTCAAAAGAACCTTGGCACGGTGCGCCATGTTTGAAACGGGAGAGACCGTTTCGACTGGAACGCTGATTTGGGGGCCGTTTGAACTTGATTCTGAAAAACTACTCATCAAAACCCCAACGGGTCAGTCGGTCCTGACCCGCCTTGAGGCTGACATGCTCAAAGAATTCTTTTTAAATCCCGATCGCGTCTTGAGCCGCCAACACCTCCTGGCTAAAGTCTGGGGCGTGAGCGAAGGTGTAGAAACGCGTACGGTCGATAACTTTGTCGTCCGCCTGCGCCGCCTCATTGAATCCAATCCAGCCAACCCGAGATACCTGAAAAGCATTCGAGGAAGGGGTTACGTTCTTGCACCTTGAATTCGAAAAATGGCATGGATGTAAAAACGATTTTTTGGTGACTTGGATCCAAGCCACAGACAAGGATATTGTCGTCCCAAGTCTGCAACGGCAAGCCACGCAGATTTGCGACCGCAACGGGTCTGGTGTTGCTGCTGACGGAATCCTGGTCTTGATCACCAAAAATCACCGCGAGCTTTTTCCAGAAGAACTGGTCGTCATCAATTCAGACGGGAGTCTGGCAAAAAACTGTGGCAATGGACTTCGTTGTGCAGCACGCAGTGTTTTAAGGAAGATGGATTCTGCGGGGATGCAGCCTGCCGACTTGCCGCCAGCCCTCGAGCTCCGGATCCAAGGGCGTCCTTTTTGGTGCAAGGTATTTGGTCCGAAAGGCTTTATCGGTATCGACATGGGATCAGCCACGATTGAGTCGATAGGCCCACAACACCTCATACGAAAAGAACTCAACGACGCACTGGAAAAATTCCAGATCAAACAACCAACAGCCATCTACAAGGTTGATGTTGGAAACCCCCATCTTGTCTTACTTGGCATTGCGCCAGACAAGGGTTCCTTCTCAGCCTTTGCAAACCAGATCCAGAATCTTGACGGCTGGGATGGCATCAATGTCCACGCAGCCACCGAAGAGGCTTCTGATGACCGCATCGTCAAATCAGCTGCCAAAGCCATGAATATCTCTGTTGATCCAATTTGGTCTGCTCTTCCATGGGAGCGCGGTGTTGGATTAACCCAGGCTTGTGGCAGTGGAGCCGTCGCCATCGCAGCCGCGATCTCTGCGGCCGACGACATGGGCGAAAACTCAACGTGGACGGCCATCAAGATGCCAGGAGGCGACCTCTTTGTGCAAATCGCAGATGGCAATCACATCCTTGCGGGTCCGGCCACGCTGGTATTTACTGGATCCTTGGAAATTTAAAAGGGACTTGGAATGACTCAAAAGACCATGAAGAAGAACCTGCCGGCGGTGGTTCATCCGGTCGAAAGTACATCCGACATCCTTAAGCGGGTCCCGCTTTTAATGCCGCTTGTGCGGACACTTCAAACCTATCACCGGCATCAGGTGGTCGGGCTGCGCAATCTCCCAAAATCGGGACCCTACCTGTTGGTCACCAATCACAGCCTTGCCACCTACGACATCCTCCTCTTGTTTGGAGCAATCTTTCAGAATTCAAGGCGCCTTCCCCGCCCGCTGGTCGACCGCGCATTCTGGCGCGTCCCTTATCTCGGGAACATCATGAATTTTTTTGGTTCTGTGCAGGGCAGCCACGATAGCGCGAAACAGCTTCTCGCAGAGGGCAATATCGTCGCGGTTGCACCGGGTGGAATGCAGGAAGCGTTGCGCACCTCTGACGAACGCTACCAAGTCCGTTGGCGTAAACGCAGGGGCTTTGCCCGACTCGCCATGGAGGCCCAGGTACCGGTCATCTTGGCCGCCTGCCCAAGGGCCGATGACTTGTACGCAATTTACCCAAATTTCTTGACGAGCTTTATTTACGATAAACTGCGCATGCCCCTGCCAATTGCCCGTGGCATTGGTCTGACAATCATCCCGCGTCCCGTGAAACTCGTGCATTACTTGAGCGAGGCAATGCGCCCTCCGAAAATGGATGCCGATCCGGACATCAATGCAAAGAGGCTCGAAGCCTGGCATTTGAAATTGACCAAGCGGATGCAACAACTGATCGGAGAAGCCATTGCCCATGAAAACTGAAGGCACAGGGACACCGCAGACCGTTCTGGTGACCGGAGGATGCGGCTATATCGGTAGCCATGTCGTCCGCCAGTTGTCATTGGCCGGCCACAAAACAGTGATCCTGGACGATCTATCCACTGGGTTTCGCGAACTTCTCACTCCAGGCGCCGTCCTTGTTGAGGGAAATTGCGCCGACAAGAGCCTGGTCACCAAAATAATTCGCGACCACAAAATATCAACGGTGATGCATTTTGCGGCATCTACGGTGGTTCCGGAGTCGGTGGCGAACCCGGTCAAATATTACAAAAACAATGTGGGCGGCAGCCTCTCGTTGATTGAGGCCAGCCTTGAGGCAGGCGTCAGAAACTTTATTTTTTCATCGACGGGATCGGTTTATGGAGAGGCGGCACCTGTCCCGGTATCGGAACATTATCGACCAGAGCCAACGAATCCATATTCACGTTCAAAGTTAATCACCGAGACGATGCTTCGAGACATCTCTGCATTGACTGGCCTGAAATATGTGATTCTAAGATACTTCAATGTTGCCGGAGCCGACCCCGATGGGCGCCAGGGGCAGAAGTCGAAAAACGCGACGCACCTTATAAAAATCGCATCGGAAGTGGCCTGTGGGAAACGGAAATCACTAAGCGTTTTTGGAATGGACTACGACACCCCGGATGGCACTGGCGTGAGGGATTACATCCATGTCGAGGATTTGGCTTCAGCCCATCTAGCAGCGATGCTGCACCTTGCTCGCGGCGGCGAATCCGACACATTCAACTGCGGATACGGTCACGGATTCTCGGTGCTCGAAGTGATCAAGGCCGTTGAAGCTGTGACCGGGAAACAGCTTGAGGTCAAGATCGAGCCGCGCCGCCCCGGAGACATTTCATCCTCGGTTGCCGACAACGAAAAAATAAAAGAAAAACTTGGTTGGAATCCCCAGTATGACGACCTCAAATTGATCGTAGAGCATGCCGTCCAATGGGAAAAATCACTAAACTGATTTTATAGATGAATTATGGATGTCACTGCCGGTCGCTTGAGCCGCAGCCAGAGCCGTCACGAATACCGTGAGCAGCGTCAATTGCCGTTCCGTAATATGCTCAAAACTCATCCCCGCACTTGCGCCTGTGATCGACAACCGGCGGACCCTGCAGGATAACCGGAAAATCTCACCTTCATCGGGCGGGAAAATATCGTTCACTGGAATCTGCAGGCGAACCTGAGACTTTAGGTCAAATGGGATGTTTAAGTCTTTCGCTGCGAGCATGGCCCCGTGGAGGCTGATATCCACGAGAGTTCCCTTCCGCCAGGCCTCACTGCCTAAAACCTGAAACGAAACCGGCATTCCAATTTTGAAACGGCGGCTACGCCGCCGGTTGCGAAACTCCAACGCCTGCTTCACCCTGGCAACAATATCCAGAGCAGACTGACCCTTCAAATCAACGTAATCATCATTTTCCTGATGAACCACCAAATGATCGCGATAGGCCGCCGTCATCTCTTTTGGCTCCCTGGTCAAGAACAGGACCGGCAACCCGTCGTCAGCCTTTTTTTCCTTCATGAATTTGACCAGTTTAAGCAGACGATCGCGCGGGGCAAAGGTGTCATCCAGAATCATCAAATGAATTTGACGCGAAATTTGTCTGGCAAGTTCGTCGGGAGTTTTTGGCTGCACCAGAACGTATGTCTTACCAAGGCTCTCAACATACCGCGTCATGGCCTCGACCTTGTCTGGTGACACGCTCTGGGCCAGGGCCATGACCACATAGGACTTCTGCTTTTTCTTGGGTGCCACCAGGTATTCGGCAACCCCACCGTCAGATGGGTCCTGAGCCTTCCCTGTCTTTTTAGATTTATCCTCGTCTTTGCTCATCGTGGCGCTCCCAATCAAAGGCGCTTTTGGATGCTCCAACCAGACACGTGCTTGAAAAACGAATACGGCTCAATGCGGACACCGTTAAGGTTTTCCTGAAAGGCGGCATGGTGAGTCAAAGTCCAAAGGAAGATGTAAGGAGTCTCATCGGCAATGACTGCGTGAATCTTGTGACTAATCGCCCGTTTCTTTTCGAAGTCATTCGTGGCGTCAGCCTCCGTCAGCAGGGCATCAATGGTTTTATTCTTCAACAAGACAAAATTATTTCCCCACGCTCCTGCACTACCAGAATGAAAGAGGCTCATGATGTTACTGGCATCATCAAAACTCCATGATGCCAAAGTCAGGTCATAGTCGTGGTCAAAAAGAACCCTTTTCTTCCATGAAACCCAATCAAGAAAATGCATTTCAATCTTGATCCCTGCCTTTTCGAAGTACGACTGAAGGCCAAGGACAATCTTCTTCAGCGTCTCGCCTTCTCCGGAAACCGGCACAACCATCGAAAGCTTCAGGGGATTTCCCTTGCTGTCCTCGAGGATTCCATCGGAATTCTTATCCGTATAACCCGCCGATTCAAGGATCTGCCTTGCGCGCCCAAGGTCGTATGCAACCGATGGCACATCGAGATTATAGGCCCACGAGGTCGGCGGAAAAGGCCCGGAAATCAGGCGGCCTTTGCCCTGGAAAAATGCTTCCAGCATCTCCTTGCGGTTTACCGCCAGAGCCAAGGCCTGACGCACCCGGCGGTCGCTCAAAATTGTCCGGGAGGTGTTCATTGCAACAAAACTGTAGGAAAGAGCGTCGTAAGGGAGGAGCAACAGGCGCTTGTCCGCCATAATTTCGGCAAGATCCCGTGGACTGACATAGGTAATGAGATCGAGCGCATTAAACATAAGGGACTGGGCCATGACGCTTTGGTCGGCATAGCTCTTCATCACGATGGTTTCGATCTTGGGGGCGCCTCCGAAGTACATTGGATTGGCGCGCAGAAGAACTTCTCCTTGTTTGTTGGACTTGATGAACTGATAGGGACCAGTTCCAATGGGGTGTTGCACAAACGCACTCTCGCGAAACGAAGCTCCGGATTTGACGTTCGAAAACGCTGTGGCCGGAAGAATTTTGAACATCAAAATCCTAAGTGGATCCGAAACGGCCCGACGCAACGTGATTTTCACGGTCAAGGGATCCAATTCTTCTGCAGAAGCGATCCCAGAGAAGCGCTCAGAGTTCGGAATTTCAGACCGCGCCTGCAACAGAAATTTCACCGTCGCGACAACATCCTTGGCCTGAAAGGAGGCACCGGGTTCCTTCGGCGATGATTTAGCCGACGACGCGGGTCCGTGCCATGACGTGTTATTCCTGAGATGGAAGGTTACGTCTGTTCCATTTTTGGAAACCTCCCAACTTGTTGCAAGAGCCGGCACGTAATCACCGCTGCGACTGAGGTCAACAAGGCCATCAAAGACCAGGTCAGAGAGCCTCTGGGCCGTCGCTTCATGGGCCGTGTATGGATCGAATGTTTCCAAACGCCCCGTTTCCCCATAAACCATGCGATTCTCGGCCGCGAAGGCGTCGCCAGTGATCGCCACCCAGAACGCCATAAAAATCAGACTCCGCATGGACATGTGTGCCCCCTAATTCTGCAAGAAGACAGGTCGCGTCAGCCCAGATGGACGCCCCTGCAGTTGAATACCCTGATTGGTCAGAGCCACAAAAACCTTGTCCCAGGCGCCAACCTGGGCCCGAAAACTCAACACACCAAGTTTTGACATCATAATGTCACGATTCATCTTGGTATTCGTTTTAAAATAGTAGGTCTGTCCCTCAAAAAGATCATACGCATGGATCGGGTTGAATAGGGAAGGATCGCGTTTTACATAAATGACTTTTCGCGCATCCGGAGTCCATGCCGGCCCGGTGTTCAAATCGACCACCACATCACGGGCTACGAGGTGATTGGCAAGGGCCTCGTCTGAAAGGGGAAAACTGCGGAGGTCCGTTGGAATAACGTGAATATTCCAATGCAAACTCTCGACCATGGAGTCTCCGCTTTGTTCTCGCACGGCACTGTAGAACGCGACAAACCTGCCATCCGGCGACACCGTCGGACGAAGCTCATCTGCATCGCTCTTCGTCAGGTTAAATGGCTGAGCCCAGCCCTGACCCGATGGATTTCGCCGGGTCATGACGACATCATGGTTCTGAGCATCGCCACTAGAAAAAACAATCCTTTTCCCATCGGGATACCACTCCGGGAAGAGATCGGTCTCACGTGAGTTGCTGACCTGGAGCACGTTTTGATCATCAACTTCCACGACGTATATTTTTGCCGCCCCTTTACGGGAACTGACAAATGCGATTTCATTCCCAGCAGGATTCCATGATGCATACCCATTTTTTGCGCGGCTCGATGCAACCGTTTGTTCACCGCCGGCAACGCTGCCGACATAAATATTGAATTCGCCAACCCCGCCATTCGACACAAACGCAAACCGGTTGCTATCGCGCGACCAGCGCAACCCGGCATTGTAGGACATCATCGAACTTCCTGATCCAGATAGTCCCTCAAGAAAGTTACCGGAACTGGCCCCCGGCAGAACCATAAGTTCGCGGGCGAAATCTCCCATGAGATCTTTCAAAAGGATCCTGCGACTGTCTGAACCAATGATTTCAAATCCAAGATAAACTCCGTCGGCAGACCAACTTAAATTTGCCTCATTCATCGCATCGTCGGATGAGGTCAACTTGCGCACCTCGACCATCTGGACTCCCTGCCTGGCAGCCGGCAGGTTTGGAAAATGCTTTTCAAAGTATCCGGAACCTGGGAAAAACCGTTTGATGAAAGTCGGGAAATAATTCCCATCGTCCGCCTTGAAATCAACCAGGCTGTCACGGGATTTATTTTTGAAATAACGCCCGTACAAAGATGCCGGCGACCACTTTCGTGCCGCAGTTGTGCATCCGGCGAATGAACCTGTTGCGACCGCAATACCCATGACCATGGCGATCGTTGATCTATTCATCTCTTTGAAAGCCCTGCTTGCGTCTGCTTCAAGTAAACTCGCGCGTTTGCGGCAAGTACCGTCGCTTGTTTTTCGGACTCCTCGCCTGGATTCAGCGCATCGAGATAATTCGTCCATGCACGGTTGGCTTGCTCAAGGGCAGACTGGTCATTGATCAACAGCCAACGCCGGTGAAAACTCAACGCGCGGAAATATTCCAGATTTTTAACCGACTGTTTGAAATCTTTTTTTGGAAGGAAACGGGTGAATTTTGAGGCGCGATCAAGGATCGCTGCAGCCTTGGCGAATCCATCTGCGGCCGTTTTTGGGTTTGATCGCGAAGCCTTTTCCGCGATCATGTGGATTGCGATTCCCTCGTTAATATGGGTGCCGATGAATCGCTTGTCGATGAAATCGCGAACTTCAGCTGCGGATGTGACACTGGAGAAAAACTTCTCGGCCATAGCCGGATCATTCAGCTTCCCGAGGGCAAGTTCTCCAGCCATGTGGCGGCTGACCAGATAGTCACTGTGATTGGAGGGAACCTTCGCCAGGTATGCGATGGCTTCACTCGTCTTTCCGCTGTCCGCGATCTTCCGTGCCTTTGTGGCCACGTCGTCTTCCAGTTGAATGGCTCTTGCGCCAGTCAATTCCAGGGTGCCTGCGTCAATTTCCAGAATCGTTGAATACTTCTTGTAGCCTTCAGGACCAGCAATCTCCATCTTCAGAAACGCACCGGAGCCATCCAGTTTAGTGTCAAGCGGTGTCTTGCCAGCCAACTTGCCGTCAAGAAATACAGCGGCACCCGGAGGCACAGATTCCAAACGCAAGCGGGAAGCTTCTGCTTCAATCGCAACCTCAACCTGACGGCCAGGGTTCAAAGTCGTCTCAAACGAACCAGGATTCCATCCAGCCTTTACGACCGACAGCTTGCCCGCTGTCCCCTGAAGTTTCCGCGGCAGATAAACGACCCCATTGCTGTTTGACGTACCAACCCAAACATCGTTGAAATAGACATTGGCTTGAGCGATGGGACGCGGATCGTCGCCCGCCTTGTTGCGAACCAGGACCGAAAATGAGCCATCCTTGTCCGCGACGGAAGGAGCTGAACCCTTGGCCGTGTTTTTTTGTTTTGTCGCTTCCGCCGCCATCGGTACAGGATTTGCTGCAGACTTCTCTGGAGACCCAGCGTGATCCAGGGCAAGACCCCGCATCACAACAACATCTCCGCGGCCCGGATGTTTATTCGACGTCCCGTTATCAATCATCAGCGTCAATTCAGCACCAGAATCACTGGATGCCCCTTGCCCCGCAGATGTCATTGATGCATCAGGAACCCTGGCGGATGCGATGTTCGCGATGGTTTGTTTGCGTCCGCGTGCATCAGTTTGAACGCCAAACACATCGAAACGGTCACCCGGTTTCACGATGGCGGCAAGCTGCCCCGGCAGCAGGGCGCGGACCTGGTCTTTGCCGGCGGACATGATGACGCCCTGAAATGGAAGTGACCGCATCAGCCGTTCCGCGAGCCCGTCGATTTGCTTTTGAAAACCAGCTGCAAGTTCCGGTTTTGAAAGATCTCCTGCTAACGTCTCCTTCGCAGCCGCCATCACGATGCCCTTGGCATCCACCGCCACAAGCTCAACCTGAGATTGACCCTCACCTGCCGCCAGGGACCGGCGAATGCGCAGGTCGGGATTTTTTTGTCCCTTGCCAGCTTTCACAAGGATTTTACGGGAGAAAACTTTGCGATCGAGCGCCGAGTCACTCATCTTTACCAGGGCACTTGCGAGTTTCCCATCCAACGATGAGGATGTCTGGCGGGATTCCTCGACTGTGACAACAGGAACCTTCGAAAGATCACCGACAAAATGCCTCTCCAAATGAATGTCGCCCGTTGTGGCAAATTCAGATTCGGAAGATTCCGGCAGGAATCCCTGCGGAGCTGCCATCTCGACCTTCAACATTGACACACTGGAACGCTTGTTTGCCGCGGTGCCTTTGAAGGTGAAAAGAAAACGGCCGGACTTGTCTGTCGTACCGGCTGGTTGTCCATCAACCGAAACCACGACACCTTGAAGGGGGTAGGTGGAAGTCACACCACGAGCGAAGGCCAAGACCTCCATTTTGTGGCCCTTTTGCACCTGGATCCGGACAAGCTTATTGGTGAAATCCACCTGCAGATCCTGACTTTCGGTGATGTAGCCCTGTTTCAAAATACGGAGAGCCCACACGGAGCCAGACTCCATTCGAACAGCGCAGCGGCCCCTGACATTTGTCGTACACAGGGTTTTTTCAATGTCGTCACCTGTCGTCAAGATGGCAGCGACGCGTGCACCGGAAACTGCGGATTCACCGGCATAGACGTGAAATGTGACAAGCACATCTTTCACTGGCGCTGGTTTTATTTCGGCGATCTTCTCTTCTTCTTTTACCTGGCCATCCTCCGCAGGAAGCGCCGGGATTTCAACTTGGCTCACCGCTGCAGGAGCCGGACTTTCAACAACCTCTGACTTGACTTTGGCTGGGTCCGCGGCGACTTGATCCGCTACCGCCGGCGAAGCGACGGGTGAAGTTGAGGGTGAGAGGGCATTGGCTGCAATTGCTGCGTCAGCTGGTTTTGGCTTTGGAACAAAATACATCACCGCCTTCACCACAACGGGGCGTGATGTGGACTTCGACAGGTCAATCGTCTCCATGTGAGGAGCAAAATAATAGCTGTCGCTGGTTTTGGTGATCTCGACCGAGACTTGGGAACCCTCAATGATGGCAGGCTTCCCCGCGAGCATTCCTTTTGCATCAGTCGTACCGATGATCCGGCCACCAACTTTCACTTGGGCCTCATGAACCGGGTCACCTTGGTTGGTCCGGACCTCGACCCGCAAAGGAGTGACGACTTCACGCCGGCACGAAGCCGACAGAATGATCGCACCCGATAAACACGCCACTGCTAAAATTCGGTTTTTGATCGTGGACAGGGTCGGCATTACGATCTCCAGTAGTCGTCGGGATTCAGAATTGTGGCAGGGTCAACAATGCGCCGCCCTCGCCCCTGCTGGCAGCAGGATCGCTATTGATTTCAGAAGTTCTTGCCCGGGCTTGCCCAAGAGGTTTTAGAACCAGCTTGACCGTCTGTGATTTGATTAGATCAAGTCGAACGGATACTGGCTCGTATCCAGGGACCAAGGCCTCAATCAAATATTTTCCTTTGGGCAAATCCTCGGAGCTCTCAAAAGTTCCATCAGGGTCTGGAACCAGTATCAATGAAGCTGGCTCATCTTTGTCAACGCTGGCATCAAGGCGGGTGACATTCACACGAGCGTCAAAAAGGGCCTCAGAACCAAGTTCAGGTCCCTCGAGACGCCCTGAGACTGTCGTAGCGCATCCACACACCAACGCAGCTGACATTGTAATGAGGAGAAAAAAAACGGAACGAAACATCAGAAAAGATGGGCGAACCATGAGAGCTCTCTCCGAGAATGGGAACGTGACGAAAGGGAATTCAGATCAGGAGGAGATTAACCTTCATCATCATTCGACTCAGAGGCTTCTCCGCCCGACACGGCATCCTCTGATGCCTGCCTGGACTCCTTGGCAGCCTTATTATCCTGCGACTGTGCGTTGCTGGCAAGATGACTGAACCGCATATTGACTGGAATCGTATAGCTTGACCGGTACTTTCCGGCTTGCCCCGAAAAGGCAATGTCTACCGTCAACACGCGCCCTTCAAAACGGGGAGGCAATGAAAAAACAAAACTTCGGCGGGCATAGCGCCGGATTCCGAACCGCTGTCCATGTTCCGTGTTCAGGGGATCACCCGTAACCGACACTGTGAGAGCCTTTGGCACGGTGATGCTGATCCTTTCACCACTCTGCCTTTCAACTGCCGCGATGCCCCAGATGAAGCCTTCGGCCTTCTTGGAAGAATCAGAGTTGCGCAGATCGAAAAAAACTTCGAAAACACCATCCCGACGAATCACACTTGGATTTGACAATGAAACCGGTGACTTGGGGTCTTCCCGAGAAGCCATCTTCGCCTTTTCCGGCGTATCGGTCATGACGGGAGCTTCGGTTGCCTTCGGCGCTGCCTTTTCCGACTCAACGGATGCGGCTGGCTTGACTGCCGGACTCGAAGCCGCAGCAAATTTGCGATCCTTGACTTCAGGGTAAGCGCGCTCGAATACCCCGTCATGTAGTGTCTGATATTCGAAAATCACTGCACGGGATGTACTCAACTCAGCCCGCAAGTCGCTTTGCTTGGCTTCCAGGCGCACCAGAAGGACTCCGGACGCAAGCCCCCAAATGACCACAACCCCTGAGGCGATGGCCATGATTGAAGCAGTGCGCAAGGTGACCCGAACGGTTTTCGTCTTGGCGGCGTCGACGAAATAGATCAGGTTTACATGGCGCTGCGCACTGAAAAATGATTTCCAATTTCTAGGTGCCATTTTTCTACCAGTTGCCAGTTCATTTTAAATCTATTTTAATCAAAATGAAAAATTTTATCAACTGTCAGGGTTTCTAATTCACCTTTGAACCAAAAAAGCTCCAGATCAGCCCCTGTGAAACTCGTCATCATCAGATCGTCGAGCATCGGCGACGTCGTCCTTGCAACGGCAGCCATCCAATACGCATTGGACTGGAGCCTGAGGCACAATCAGCCCGTTGAATTACATTGGATTGGTCGGGCTCCAGCCCTTGAATTAATCCGGTTATATTGTCCAGGCGTTGCCTGCCACGACATCACAGGTATGGAAAAATCGAGAGGACGCGGTATCAGCAACTTGCCGGCTGAAATCGATGCGTGCGTTGACCTGCAAGGCAACCTTCGATCACGCCGGCTCGCAGCCCACATCCGGAGATGGCACGGGGCAACCATCTCACGCCCCGATAAAAAGTATGCAATGAGAACAATTCTGGTGGTGTCTGCCCGCCTGTTTGGCCGTGCGTTTGAGAGGACGTTTGGTCGCGGGGGACTTGGGTTGATGTGTCAAAAAACCCTCGGCAAATTTAGCCCACCTGTTCCCCAATACCAACTCGCTGCTCTGGCAATGGCAAAGGCCCTGGGAGAAAAATCCGGCACTGCAATTCAGATCAAGCCAACGCTTAAAGCACCTGAACCAGACGCCAGACTCGATCGCAACATGACCTGGCTAGCAATTGCTCCTGGGGCATCTTACCCAGCAAAAAAAGCTCCCGCACAGGTTTTTGAACAGGTCCTCGGCCGCTGCGTTGGAAAACTTCCTCCTGATATACAGATCGGAATCGTCCTCTTGGGCGACCAACGAGAGAGAACGGACTGCGACGAACTTGAACGGAGGCTGTCTGCACAACAATGGGATGGACCTGTCTTGAACCTTGCAGGATCAACGACCCTGACGGAAACAGTCGCGGTGCTCGCCGGGTGTCGCGCCATCTTGAGTAACGATTCGTCTCTGGCGCACATCGCAGAATCTTTGGGTAAGTCTGCCTTTATGTTGTTTGGACCAACAACGGAGGCCTTTGGCTTTGCGCCACACTTGCCGCAAAGCCGGGCTTTTTCAGCATCACTCGGCTGTCGTCCTTGCTCCAAGCACGGAAAAACGCCGTGCCGTTACAAGGATCATGCGTGCTTCCGGACTATTGACACCCGGAGTGCTGGCGATGCACTGGCCGAGGTCTTTGCGTGAACGCCATTAAAAGTGCCGCAGCATTCTTGTCGTCCTGCATCATCGAGCTTCTTTTTCAGGTGATCGCCTTGCTGGCGATTGTCCCCGGATTTTCCATGGGAACTTTGGCGAGACAAATCCGCGGGCGCTCCAAAGGAATCGACTCCATTGATTGCATCAAACCTTCCAGCCCCTCATGCCGGGGCGACCTGCTTTTCTTTTGCAGTTCGGCCGGAGAATATGAGCAGGCACGACCTGTCATTGACCGCCTCTCTGGCCGACTCGACCTTGAGCCGATCATCTTGTTTCTTTCCCGATCTGGGCTCGATTACATCCGCGCTCGCGGAGAAGACATTCGAGCAGCGCTGGCACCACCGGACACCTTGTGGCGATGGCGACATTTCGACTCGCGCCACCGCATCCGCGGAGCCGTTGTGGTGCGACATGAATGGTGGCCGTCGTTTCTGAATGTTTTTGGCAAGAATCGTCCACTATTCTTGATTGCTGCCGGTCGTCCAGCAGGATCGCCAGAATCAAGAATCCGAAACCTTGGTCGCGGATACCTCGCACGACACTTCACCAAAATCTGCGCCGTTGATGAGGGCAGTGCCGATTTTTTTTCAAAAAACTTCCATATTGATCCGGCCAAAATCGTTGCCACCGGCGACACCAAGCATGACCGGGCCATGGACCGGGCGCGCACGACAAGGATCAGTGATCCCCTTCAGGCCAAGGTCCAGAAATTTGCGGGCGGTCGCAAGATACTGGTCGCAGGCAGCATTTATACTGCCGACATTGAACTTTTAACTTCTGCGTGGCGGACCCACCCCGAACTTCAGGAATCATGGGTTGTTGTTGCCGTTCCCCATCATACCAACGAGAGCACCGCCAGAGGCTTGCAGGCCCGAATCAATCAGGCAGGTTGTGATTTTTTACTGCTCAGTCAGATGGGAATTTTAGCTGAGTTATATTCCCTGGCCGATGCTGCCTGGGTCGGGGGAGCCTGCCATAACAAGGTGCACAATGTCTTGGAGCCAGCTTCCCACGGCACCAGTTTGGCATGCGGCATGAAGTTCCAAAATAGCCCCGAGGCCGTACAAATGGCCGGGGAGGGTATCTTGCGGGCGATCGACACTCCGGATCAACTCGCCGATTGGCTGATCGCGGCAAGCACACGGGTCACTGGCCAGGTTCAATCCAGCGCCTCACCAAGCCGCTTGTTTGTCATGGCACGGACTGGAGCTACCGAAAAGATTTGTGCGCTGCTTGAACGGTGCCTCGCTGCGCCAGAAAGATCCTGATGCTGGAAAAACAGTTGATCATCAATATCAATGAATCCGAGACGCGAATGGCTTTGCTTGAACGCGGGGATCTAGCCGAGCTGTATATTGAGCGCCACCACGAACGCGCCATGTTTGGAAACATCTACAAGGCGCGCGTGAACCGTGTGCTGCCCGGCATGCAGGCGGCTTTTATTGATATCGGTGCCGAAAGGTCAGCCTTTCTCTATGCAGGAGACGTCATCAAAGGCGATGTCACCAAAGGCCTTGAGGATGATGTGGACGACCAGGGCGACTGGCAGGAGGAGGATTTCGGCAAACCGACCCGGGTGAATCGCGGTCCCATCGAAAAAATCCTGAAGGAAGGTCAACAAATCCTCGTCCAAATCAGCAAGGAGCCCTTGGGAAGCAAAGGTGCACGCGCAACCATGCACATGTCCTTGGCGGGGCGGTATCTGGTGCTTGTACCCGGCACATCAAAGATCGGAATTTCAAAGCGGATATCCGACGAAGGCAAGCGCCTGCACCTCAAGAATCTTGTGAAATCAATCAAACCAAAAGGTGTCGGAGTCATTGTGCGAACTGCGGCGGAAGATGCCGACGAGCGAAGTCTGGCCAAGGATCTCCGCTACCTCATTCGCAACTGGCAAAGGATTCAACTCAAGGCGCCGCGCGAATCTGCACCGGCACTGCTATATCAAGATCTGGACGTGGTCCGAAAAGTGACCCGCGATCTCTTCTCCAGTGAAGTCAGCAAGATCGTCATCGACAATCAAAATGCATTCGATGACCTTCAACGCTTTCTTAACGCAACGACCCCTGGCGCCAGTCGAAAACTCGAACTCCATTCCGCTAAAATTCCGATCTTTGATCTTTACGGGATTGAAATGGATATTGGGCGGGCATTGGGGCGCAAAATTGATTTGCCCTCTGGCGGCCACCTTGTCATCGATCAGACGGAGGCCCTGACCTCTTTCGATGTAAACACGGGAAAATACGTCGGCCGCAACAATGTGCGCGACACCGTTGTCAGAACCAACCTCGAGGCCATCACTCAAATCGTCCGCCAACTTCGCGTCCGCAACATCGGCGGGATCATTGTCCTGGATTTTATCGACATGGAACGGGAGACAGACCGGGAAAATGTTTTTCAGTCCCTTCAAGAAGAACTGAAAAAAGACAAAGCCCGCAGCACTGTGTTGAGGATCAGCGAATTCGGCCTGGTGCAGATGACACGAAAAAGAACAGCCGAATCCCTTGAGCGGCAACTCATGGAGCCCTGCCCATGCTGTGATGGCAGGGGCAGAATCCGCAGCACGCAGACAGAGGCCTACGACCTGATCCGCGAGGTCATGCGCCTCTCGCTGCAAATCGGTAAAAAATCGTTACGCTTGCGACTGCGCGACGACATCCGCGACTGGCTTCTTCACGAGGAAAAAGACCTTTTCGACAGGGTTTTGAAAGAATACGGCGTGACCGTGATCTTTGAGAATGCGCCAGTGAGCCGTGCAGACCTTAGCCAAGCTGCATTTGAAGCATTTCCCGGCTGAACTCACTTTTTCCGGCAAGACACGCGACTGGAAACCTCAGCAGGCGACAGGCCGGCCATGCACGTGCGCAAGTCCAAATTAAATCTGGCCAGGCACTTCCCTGTTCCCTCGGCTGAAATTTTTACGTTTGCTGCTTGCCCCGGCGCAGAGTCCACTTCACAAACAGAAGCCTCAACGTCGGCCTTTTCACAGGAAGGCTGAACCGGCGGACAATCCCCCGAATAGCTTGACTGCTTTTCGCAAACAATATTCTGAAGGAGTGTCGGATTCATGTTACGGGAACACGCCACCCTGGAAAGCTCATAACGAGCAACACAAGCATTTGCACCCCAAGCCACAAGAGGCGCGTCGCCAGCTGTTGGATTTGTATTTTCACTGGCTGCGATGCAACGGCTTGGATCAAACAAGGTGATGCATATTCCGGGAACGACCGGGCATTTGCGGTCGCTTGCGTCAGGAGCACATTTGATCGCATCCAGAGTCTTGACGTCCCAACTGCGATTGCATGCCGCAGTCAATACGGCCTTCCTGGCCTCACATTCACTCCCGGCATAAGCAAATAAATTGTGCCCGGGCGTCAACACGACTCCAGAAAATTCACGCAGCTCACAAAAGGTCTGTTTTGGGTCTTGTGGGCATGACTTTTCAAGCTCCTTGCAGATCGCGGCCCGCGGAGATGCAGCGTCTGCACCACCCTTGGTGCCCGCTGCGTCAGGGCCGACCGTCTCTTGAACGGCAGCGCCGCCTGCCCCGGAACTGGATTGCTGCGTCCTGATGGTCTTCTTTCCCAGACAAGATGCCAGCGCGACTCCGCACATCACCATCAGAATTTTTTTAAAGAGGCTATTTCTGCTCATCTGGGTTCTCCGCTGGCTGCTCTCCTGAATCCATAATCACAGGGATCGAGGCTGCGCCAGCCAATAGTTCCTCGTCAGGTTTTTCCTGTTCGTTTACAGCTTGCGGCTCTTTGGCCATTGGCCGTTCATTCATTTTTGGCTTCTCGTCGACCATGCGAACCGCCACCACATCATTCGCAGAGATTTTTCCTGCCGGCGTCATAAAGGCGCCACCCGGATCCTTGAGATCCACTCCAGTGACCTTGATTCTGGTCTGCACTGGCACCGGGACCGCTAGACCTTCATCTCCCGTCGCCGTGATTGAGAACGTATAGGCCCCGTCTTGCAAGCCTTTCCCGTCGCTGCCCACACCGCTCCACTGCAAGTCCTGCTCCCCATCGCGCAATTGCCCAAGTTCTTCGGTTGCAACAATATTTCCATTGCCGTCGCGAACTTCGAGGGTGGCACCAGTCACCGGCCGGTCGATATTGAAACTAACCTGGCCCGCATTACCCTGCGAAACAAGGGCCCGACCACCCTCAACAGTGACTTCACGCCCAACGTAATCCAACATGCCAAAGTTGCGGCCGTTGCTTTGACCCTTCAGCATTTCTGTCAGAGTCTTGTTGACGTTCAACATTTGCTCAAGTCCGTTGAACTGCGCCAGCTGTGCGGCCATCTGAGCACTATCGTCTGGCTTCAAAGGATCCTGATTCTGCAGCTGGGCAATGAACAGTTTGAGGAAGTCGTCCTTGTCGAGTTCATTTTTCGGCCCACGCTGCGTGTTATTGCGGCCATTGATGGCGCGAAAGAAGTCTTCGTCCGTCTTGGCCGCTGAAAGGTCCCCATCTTTGTTTGATGCGCGTTCTTTCGCAACATCCAGATTGGAACTCATCAGGATGTTTTTGAAGGACGCATCACCTTCGGAAGATGAAACCTTTGAAGGTCCAGCCCCATCAAGGATATTTGGCGCACCCTTACCCTGGTATGGACTAATCTTTTCTTGCATCGATGTACGCATGCTTTTGTCCTCCAAATCGACGATTCAAAAACTGTCTTCCAAATTCTGATCAGGCGAGAACTTTGATCCGGCCATCACCACCGAAACTACGATCCGATAAATCGACAATGCGAAAGGAGCGAAGTGCCTGACGACCCATCTGGACGTTCAATGCCTCAATCGATTGCGCCGGAGCACGTCCTGAAGAGGCCCCAGCAAGCGACGGATTTTGGTTGCGGGCATCATCAAAACCCTGGGACCGTCCTTGATTTACCAAATTTCCTTCTGCACCGGTCCATGCCCTCGTGGTGAATTCACGAAGGTTCAAATTTTGTTCGCTGAGCGCCGATTTCAATTGGGTCAATTCCCGGGCAACCAACTCCCGAAGTTCCCCGGACCCAGCCATCACACGCACATCGACTTGCGAATCCTTGTCAATTCGAACCGCAACTTCGAGATTTCCGGTCTCTGGACTCGACAGGTCGAGTCGCATGGCGCCAAGGTTGCTGACTGATGTGTGGCGGATTGCATCTTGAATTTTCCGGAAAGCGTCACTGGCGTGACGAGACTTGATTTCGCTGCGCTCGGCCTTTTCTGGAGCAGGTGCTTCAGCAGTGTCCGCAGGTTTGATTCCCTCCTGCGCCAGTCCGCGTTCGATATTTGAAAGCAGAATTGCCTCTGGCACTGCTTTTTCTGTTTCATCTGCGGAAGATAGAGCTTCAAAGGTTTCTTTGTTGGACTCTTGGCCGGAATTCCTGTTTTCACCCTGCATATCCCTTTGAGCCAACAGGTCCGGTGCCTGCATGGATTCAAATGTCAGAGAATCTTGAAAGGCCATCGCCCCATCATTGCCAAGGTCGCCGGTTTCGCCGAATTCATCCCATGCACCGCGGCCGATCTCGATGACCCTGGCGCTGTTACCGAACTCTGACTGAAGTTTCGCTTTGAATTCCGTTAGATCCGTTGGCGGAGAAAATGAAACACTGTCCTGAAGGATCTCCTGCGAAGGCGCGGGAATGATTGATTCTTGCGCTGGCTTTCCTGAATTGGCTGCCGACGGCTCAGCAAAACCCTCCATCATGGCTTGGTCGCTTCCCGACATCCCCGTCAGAATTTCGAGCATTGGCCCAGCATTGGATCCGAAGGGGGATCCTGCGTTGAAGGCATTCAAACCAATAGATTGAAAGTTCACATCGAGCGGCTGTGCCATGTTGTGTGGGCCCCAACTGCTGGCCGACACAAGTGCCTGTGCCATGATCGCCTGCGTTTCAAGGCTGTTGCTTGATTTGAAAGCCAGCAAGTCAGCACCAGTGTCTTCAATCTCGGGTCCAGTCATCTTGTCCATGATGCCAGTCTGCTTGCCAGATGATTTTGCCATGGCGAGCGACTGCTGCATGTAGCCAGAGACCCCTTCCAGTGCGATGGCTCCTTTCAGCCGGTTAAGTTCCAACTCGACCCTCTTGGGGTCAGCGCCCAACGCACCGAGAACCTGGCCACGCTGGAGAGGACCAGACGTGTCGACACCCAAGGCCAATGCCTGCGTGATCAATTCCGGACCAAAACCAAGCTCACGCATGACATTGCTTGGTTTCACATCCTCGTTCATATATCCGCCCAGATCTTCTTCAGTCAGGGCGTCCATAATGAACCGGCTCGATGCCATCAACTGTGGCAACTCCTCAACGCCTCCCGACGATTGAGTTCCTTCCAAAAACTGCAATGCGGCTGGCTTGGCATCAGGGTTCTGTTTGACCAGTTGTCGCAGGATCTGATTGGCCATGGATGCCTGACCCTTGCCTCTTGCTTCGCGTTCGGCCTTTGGCTCCTTGGGTACTTTTGCTTCCTTGGGTGCCTTTGAATCTTTTGAATCCTTGGCCTCGGCTGCGCTACTGCCTCCAGACGCCTCCGAATTGGCGTCGTCTGCGACTTGTGATTCAAACTCCTTGCGTGTCCGGTCCTGAGCTGGACGCTGAGCTGGCCCTGCATTCGAAGCCGGCGCAGCAGACGAGGCACCAGACGAGGCCGAAGAGGCTGCCGGCGAAACCCCTGTTGACGAAGCCGAGGACGACGATGATGACGATGCAAGCGCAGAACTCAAGGCTGCGGAGATTGATGGGCTTTGCGAATTTTTCGAAATCATTTTTTCGCCTCCGATGCATTGATGAACTTCCTAATTGCTGCCAAGGCCTCATCCGGGCGGTCGATGGTCAACTCGTGACCTCCACCCTCTATGCCAAGCAATCTCGCACCGGGAATCAAACTGGCAATGAGCTCGCTGTTTGCGGTGGGAACAAACTGGTCGCCCTTGCCATAAAGAACCAACGTTGGAACTTCGATCCCACGCAATTCATCACGAGCCCTGAATCTTGCGGCGGCCAGAATTTGTTTCACAATCACTGCCGGAGCAACCTTTGACGCCTGGTCAATGCTGAGCCAGTCTTTTGCGACTTTCTTCCGCAACTCCATCGGGGCTTCGGGCCCCAAAAGCAGGCGCGCAAGGTCGTCATAAATGGCCGGACCGAAAGCGACCGCACGCAGCAATAACATCCAGGCAGATGCACTCAATCGGGCATGACCACTGCCCGCGATGCTGGAATTCACGATCACGAGGGAGGACGTTCTGGCGGGATGCTTGACACCCACTGCCATCGCCACCATTCCACCCAACGAAACACCCATGATGTGCGACTTCTCACTACCCACTTCGTCAAGAACCTGCATGACATCATCTGCCAGATCATAGATCGTGTCCGTGACACTCATGCCTCGTTTGGATTTACCGATCTCGCGGGCATCGATGGTGATGGCCCGGAAATGGCCTGCCACTTTGTGTTCAAAGCCAAGCCAGTGTTTCATGTTGCGCCCAAGGCCACGCAGCATCACAAGATCCGGGCCTTCGCCTCGAACTTCGTAATGAATCCCGGACTTGCCTTTGCGCGATCGACCCACCTGGCGCTCCCTAAAGTGACGCTAAAAAAAGCTCAATGGTATTGCTGCACAGAGCTTTAAAGACTCCTGGCGATGTTTTAAGTGTAACCCGCTTGAAGCGCAGGGATCCCACGCTGGGCAAAAGTTTCCCTGTGGCGAAATCGCCACGGGTAACTTTTTCCTGGGTAAATCCGAAGAAATAGACGGGTTACTGGATTACTTCTGGTCTTGAAGTTTTTGGACCGCAGAGTCGAGTTTGCGAAACTTTTCCTGCATGGCCTCCAACTTTTTCTCAAGGGTCTGGACTTTGGTGTCGCCCGGTTTGCGCAGCTGATCAAGGATCCGGTCCACTTCCACCCGTTCTTGAAGTGGCAGTGACGGACGCAGCCCCTCCAGAGCCCGCGCAGCCTCCGCCACACCGCCTGATCCGATGCCACGGTAGGCACCTTGCCGGATGGTCATGAGTTCGTTTCGCAAAAGAGTCACAAGTTCCGAAACGATTTGGGTTTGCATGGGCTTTTTTGAATATGGATAAAGCCCGGCTATGGCCTGAGCCGCAGTCGGCATCGCGCGATAGGACACCACGCCGGACTTGATCCGGTTGAGGCAAACATGCGCCGCATCCTCTGAACGGAAAGCTGCAAGTCCCCTGAAAACAGATGATTCGACGAAACCGTGGCGGTCAAGGCAGGCAAATTCACGTTCGATTGCTGCCATCAGAGCCGGCTGGCGCTGCGCAGCCAGGCATTCTATCAAGGCGCCGCGACAAAGTGGGGGCAACGCCTCTTGAAGCCGCGCCTGGACAACCTCCACAATCCGCTCATCGATGAACTCGCGCGCGGCGTTTGCCAGGGCATGAAGGACGCGCGAATCTTTTTCAGATTTCATCCAACCCACAAGGTTTGCCAAACTGGCTTCGGTATTTGACTCTCCGAAGAAAGGGGCAACTTCACAACGGACCCCCCAATGGGGCTCCTGCACCATCGCGGATCCAACCGCCTGAATGTTTGCGTTGCGCCCCGACTTCATCAGTTCATTCGCAGCAAGGATCCGGCCAATGACGTCGCCCGCACCCGTCAGCTGGGCCTTCAGCAAATCATCGCCGGGGCTGAATTCGAGTTTATGTAAAACCCTGCATTTGGGATCGAAGCGAACTTGCTCAGGCCGCTGTGCCATCGGCACCACAAAATCATGACGCTCGCGCTCAATGGAGACGGCTTGCGTGTGGGCCACCCCTGACATTGTCCAGCCTATGTCCGTTTGCAAAACGAAAGCCGTCCCCGCCTTTTTGTTTTCTCCGTCGACGGCACACTGCTTTTGTTCAACCGAAAAAGTCCCGGTTTTTGCGGTTTCATCCCACGCAAAAGAGACTTTCAAATCAGGATAACCGTCACCCATGATCCACTGATCAAAAAACTTCACGAGGGAACGTCCAGAGTGTTGTTCCAGTTTGCGCCTGAAATCGTCAGTTTCGACAACACGGCCGCGGAAGGTTTTAACGTAGTCTTGCACTCCAGCCCAAAACACATCGTCACCAAGCATCCCGCGCAGCATGTGCAGGCGGCACGCACCACCCGGATACAAATGCCGATCGTACATTTGCCACGAGGACTTGAAACGCCGCGTGACGATAGGGCGACGGTATTTTTCATCGGCCTCTGAAAAATAGGCTTGGGCATTACGGTGGTAATCAACCAGGGCATCGTCGGTTCCGTGACGGTCCTCGAGCCAGCACTGCTCCATATAGGTCGCCCAGGATTCCTTGAGCCAGGCGTGGGCGAAATCACGACACACCACACTGTCACCAAAAAAACTGTGGGCCATCTCGTGGATGTTCACTTGGTCAATGAACCATGACCATTCCTTGGCATGGGCTTCATCGGCGACAAAAATGTCGCTCCAGCTGACGAGCGAAATATTCTCCATTGCGCCACCAAAGGCAGGCAGTGCGAACTGATAGTATTTCGGAAAGGGAAAAGGGGAATCAAGTTTGGTGGTCAACCAGCGCAACATGTCTTTGGTTCGACCAAAGGACCTTTTCAGGTCGGCGACCTCATGGGGAGCCGTCGCAAAACTCGCCACCGGAATTCCTTCAAATTCGCCATCATCGGCACAGATAAAATCGCCAATGGCAAAGCAAATCAGGTAGCTGGGACAAGCCTGTTCCAGACGCCAGTGGGCCGTTTTGGTGCTATCGCCCCGGTCCTTCTCACTGATCAGGGATCCGTTGGCCAAAATCGTAAACCGTTTTTCTGCCGTAAGATGAAAATCCAGTGTGGTGCGAACGTGAGGCAGATCAACACAAGGCAGCCAGTAGCGTGCACGTTCGGTCTCATGGTCCGTCGCGGCATAGGTTGGCTTGATGTGGGACGGCTCCTTGCCTTTATTGGGAGGATTAGGGGCAGGATTCATAAAAAATAAACCAGTCACTGGTTTTTCGATCCGGTACACCACTTCGATCCTGCGCTTTTCGCCTTGGGCCAGAGGCTTGGCCCAGCGGACGTTGATTTTCTCGCCGTCATAGCGCCATGACAAGTCGTGGCTGTCCGGATCTTTGACCATCAGGTCCAAGAAAGCCACGGCGTCCAGAATCAAACGGTCGGCGCCAGCCGCACGGGCGATGGCCGTTATGGTTACGATGCCCGAAGCACCCTGACCGCTGACGTCAACCTTAAGGTCGATATCCGAATGAACGGGTTCGATCTGCTGGTCGGGTGGATACTGGTCTTCGGCACCTGGACCGCTAAAAGACTCGATTGGGTTTAAATGATGAAGCCGGTTCAAGCACATGGTTCAACTCCAAGGCACGAGGGCCCTTTTGGGTTGCGGAATGCCGTCTGTTACAGCAAGTTTCCGTTGACAATTGGAGGCCCCACCGGGATAAAGAGGGGCTCTGCTGGGAAAGGCTACTGGATTCGGAAGCGTTTATCCAAAGTTTTTCAGCAAGCGGTCAAAAGATTATCTCCAGATTCTAGTAGGTTAGCGAAATGTACGCAGTCATCAAAACGAGCGGTCATCAGTTCAAGGTCCAAACCGGCGATCTCATTCGCGTTAACCGTCTCGACGGCAATCCGGGTGAAAAAGTCTCCTTCGATGAGGTTCTCCTCGTTGGCGGTTCCAAAATTGGCGTCGGATCTCCGACGGTCAAAGGAGCACGGGTCGAAGGTGTGATCAAAGAACACACCCACAACGACAAGGTTGTGATCTTCAAGTACCTCCGTCGTAAAAATTACAAGCGCACCCGCGGCTACAAGCACGCCGTAACGGTCGTCGAAATCAACAACATTACTGGCGCCTGATATCCATCCACGGTACCCCTGAGGTACTTCTGGACGAACAGGTGCTGTTGAGGAGTCGTCATGGCACACAAGAAAGCAGGCGGCAGTAGCCGCAACGGTCGTGATTCCAACCCGCAATACCGGGGAATCAAGGTTTATGGCGGACAATCCGTCATTTCCGGCAACATCATCGTGCGCCAGGTTGGCAGCACCTTCCATGCCGGTGAAAATGTCGGTCGCGGCAAGGACTTCACGCTGTTTGCCATGGCAGACGGTGTGGTGAAGTTCGAACGCGTGGGCAAGGATCGCCAAAAAGTATCCGTGTACCCGGCTCAGGCCTAACTTAGAAGTTATTCCAATCCAAGACCGCAGGTGCGTGTTTAAGCATCTGCGGTTTTTATTTCAAGAAATCCCATGAAATTTGTCGATTCCACTGAAGTTTTCATCAAAGCCGGCGACGGTGGCTCGGGCATGGTCAGTTTCAAGACCGCCCGCAACATGCCAAAACTTGGCTGCGACGGCGGTGATGGCGGACATGGCGGCAACGTCATCCTCGTCGGCAACCGTCAGCTCAATACCCTGAGCAATTTGCGCTACAAGCGCCAGTATGAAGCCGAAGACGGACAGCGCGGCGGAACCAGCAATAAAACCGGTGCCAACGGCGAAGATCTGGTCATTCCCGTTCCCTTGGGAACCCAAATTATTGAAGCCGAATCGGGCCGCTTGATCAACGAGGTCCTCGGGCATCAACAACGGATCATCGTCGCCAAGGGCGGCGAACGTGGCCTAGGCAACCAGCGCTTTTTGACCGCGACCCATCAGGCTCCGGTTGAATTCACCGAAGGTACCAAGGGTGAATCGGCCCACCTGCGCCTTGAGTTAAAACTCATTGCCGATGTTGGGCTGGCTGGTTTTCCGAATGCCGGAAAATCGACGCTGCTAAGTGTCATGAGTGCTGCGAAACCGAAAATCGCTGACTATCCTTTCACAACCCTGGTACCGAATCTGGGTGTGGTTGAGTTGAAAGACCGTAGCGTCTTTTCTGGCGAGGCCTTCGTCATGGCCGATGTGCCGGGACTGATCGAAGGCGCAGCCGAAGGCAAGGGCTTGGGCCATGCCTTTTTGCGTCATCTGGAACGCACGCAATTGATCGCCTATCTCGTCACGGCCGTAAACGACGAGGGCATTGCCCCGGCCGACGCATTTAAAACCCTGCGCGAAGAACTTGCACAGTACAGCCCAGAGCTCGCCGCGAAACCCGTTTGCGTGATCCTCAGTAAAATAGACTTGATTGCACCTGATGAGCGCAAGGCTGTGATCAAAAAATTATCAGCACGCCTTAAAAAACAGGGCTTTGATGTCCTGCCTATCTCGTCTGTGGAAAATAATGGAATCGACGAGCTTAAGCGTTACCTGTATGATCGGGTTCAAGATTACAAAAACCGAACGATCACCGGGACACCCACCATCTGGGACCTGGATAAATCAGCGATGGGCAAGATTGCCCGGCGCTGGCTTTCTATTCCCGGAGTGCGTTTGGAGCTGACTGAAAAAGAGAGCCAAGAGGTTCTCGAAATGAAAAATCCAGATGTACGGAAACTGACCTCGAATGGCTGAACCTGTTAAACCGACCAAAACTTCGGATGCTTTCCGGAATGCTCCATCTGTCATTATTTTTGGAGGCACGTTCGATCCACCCCACGCCGGCCACGCGGCTTGCTTGAAGGCGTTGACCGAGCAATTCACAACATCAAAAATTGTTGTCATCCCAGCCGCAGAACCGCCTCCAACCAATGGCAAAGCAAAAAAACCATTGCTCAGCTTTAAAGACCGCCTGGAACTTTGCCGCCTGATGGTGGCCGACATTGGCACCACCGCCGCCATCGAAGTCAGTGACATTGAAGGAAGGCTCGGGTCTCCCAATTTCACGGTCAACACACTGGAAGCCCTGATCGATTCTGCGCCGAAAAAAAAATACGGCTCCGCACTGGCTATCACCATTGGAGCAGACCAATTTTCTGCCTTTGAAACCTGGCATAAGCCAGAGCGGATCATCGAACTGGCTGACTTGATTTTGGTTCCACGCAGCGATGAAGCCCTGAAGTGGCCGACCGGAGACATCACAAAAAAGGCCCGCGTTTGGACCTTGAACGTGAAAACACCGCGGGTTTCTAGCACCTCGATTCGCCAATCGATCGAGAATAACAAACCCATTGCCGCAGGTTGGTTGACGCCCAAGGTTCTTTCCCGTTTGCAAGAGATGACCGGCAAGGCTATAGAACCGGCTCTTAGCTTTTTTTGATTTTTAAGGATTTTTCATTCAGTTTTTAATAAGTTTTTGAGGATAAAGCGTGAAACCCAACGACATCGCCATCGAAGCCGCCAAAGCTGCCCATGAAAAAAAGGCCTCTCGCATGACCGCACTTGACCTGCGCGGCCTCTCGGACCTTTGCGATGTGCAAATGATCTGTTCCGGTGAAAATGAGCGCCAGACCAAAGCGATCGCCGACGCAATCACCGGACACATCAAGCAAAAAGGTGGCGGACATCCCGTCGCCGTAGAAGGACTTCAGACTGGCAGCTGGATCCTGATCGACTACGGGTCTGTTATCATCCATGTTTTCATGAATGAGTACCGTGACTACTACGCCTTGGAATCCCTGTGGCCGACGGCCAAGGCGATTTCCTTGCCCGGCGCCTGAGGCGTCTGGCTGTCCCGTGCGCCTTATCCTGACGAAACAAGCCAAGGTCGTACTGCCCGGCATCCGCGACCTCTGCCATATGTACGAAACTCGCCTTAAGCGTTTTTACGACGTGGAATGCGTCGAGCAAAAAGGCGCCCCGGCCAAGCCTTCGAAATCCAATCCTGCCAATCCAGGAATCCTGACGGTTGCCCTTGATGAAAAAGGGGCGGTTTGGACGTCTCGCGACCTCGCCACGAAACTGCAAGCGTGGGCCGATGACCCGCGCATCAAAGCGGTCCGTTTTGTCGTCGGCGATGCCCACGGCCTGTCCAAAGATGTCCGCGACTCAGCGGATTTCACTTGGGCCCTATCGCCCTTGACCCTGCAGGGCGACCTTGCCTGGATGATTTTGTGGGAACAGGTCTACCGCGCAGTGACACTGAACAAAGGCATCCCGTACCATCACGACTGATCATCTTCCGAGACTTCCGGGCCCCCTGCGCACCCTCTCAAAATGCCTCGTTGAGCTGGACGTACAGACCCTCGGACTCCGGCGATTTTCCATAATCCACCCGGATCCCAATTCGCTCATCCTCATCGACAACAAATCGGATTCCACCACCAACGGAATATTTGGCGGGGGTTGCGGCAATCTGGTCGATCGTACCCGCAACGTTGCCAGCTGAAGCAAACCCGGCGCCCCGAAACCTGCCCCAAATCGGAAAGCGATATTCTGCCTCGCCAATCACAGAAACCTTGTCGCGGTAGCGCCCTTCGTAATACCCGCGCATGCGATCCGGTCCGCCAATACTCGCCAGTTCGCGAAACGGGACATCTCCGTTTTGTCCTTGGCAAAACAACCGAAAACCGAAAACCTGCGCGCCGGTGAGATTGAAATAACGCCGTGCCTCCAATTGAACATCGTTGTAGGGGCGATATCTGGAGTTCATGGGTTTAAAGTGAATCAGGCGCAACGTATCAAAAGCACCGGCCATTGGGGCAAAGAGGTTGTCACGGGTGTCCCTCGTAAACAGCATTCCGACACCGCCGGAACGCGCGCCCTCAGATCCCGTCAAAGCCCCTGATGCAAGGGCCCCGTCGGGTGCCGATGTCGTTACTTGATAGGCACTTTGGATGGCGACCGGCCCGAGACTCCAACCAAATGAAGTTTCACGCTCCCACGAAGCCTCTACAGAAGCAATATTGCTAGAGTAATCCTCTTCCATCGCAGGCGTCGTCCGGGGACCGACGCCCCAGATCTTGTCTGGGTAGCGCCGGTAACGGCTAAAGATCGAAAGATGATCCTTGCCACCATTCCAACGGCGGCTCAGAAGCAGCGATGTGATCAGCTGCTTCTTCTCCGTCAAAATCACAATGGGCTTTATCTGAGACGGCTTGGCTTCCGCTGGATCAGCATCATTGCGAAAGTAGTAAATAAACAAGCCACCGGCAGCGACTGCCGTCTCCGGCGTGTAATAAATCGCTGGAATGGGAATAAACCCACTTTTGGCCTTGGCTGACTGATCCGCTGCAAAGACGAATTTCGGCTCAAAAATCAACAGGCACAACATCCCCGACAACGCCGCGAGTCTGGTTGCGCCTGGAAACCTCCCGTGCCGATGATTAAAACCCGAAAAGCTCAAGGTTTTTTGGTGCCTGTCTTTTTCTTCACCTTTGGATGCTTCTTCTTGGATTTAACCTTTTTCACGGGAGCAGATGTGGCCTCGGACACTTCAGCCGCCTCAGGCGCACCTGTTGCGTCCTCTTGAATTTTATACTCAGGAACGGCCGTTGGATCGCTGCTGGCCGGCTGGTTTACGTCCCCGGCCACCGGCTCGTCCGGCGATGCCGCCTGATCCTTTGAGCAAGCACCTGTCAAGGTCAGGGCCAAGCCTGCACATGCAGCCATTGCGATTTTGCGGAAAATTGATGCCTGCACCATGAAGTGCCCCTTTTGTAAGCAAGTTGAAAAGTCACGCACCGTTACTCTGCCACAACGTAAAGTCGTTGCCAAAAAAATCAGAAATCTCCTGCACGAAGGAAAAACCGGGTGGCGATCCTGCTATTTTGGGCTAAAACTTCGCCCTATGACTGAACCTCAAAACCTGACCCCGATGCTCCGGCAATACTTTGACCTCAAGGCCCAGGCCGGGGATGCAGTGCTTTTTTGCCGCATGGGCGACTTCTATGAAATTTTTGGTCCGGATGCCGAGGAGATCGCGCCAAAAATGGACGTCGTCCTGACCAGCCGCGAGCGCGGTGATGCCGAGAGGATGCCCTTTTGCGGTGTGCCTTACCATAGCGTCAAAACCTATTGGCTCAAACTTTTGAAGCAGGGGTACAAGGTCGCCATCGCGGAACAGTTGGAAGATCCTGCCCTGACCAAAGGCCTCGTTTCGCGTGGCATTGTTCGAGTTCTGACCCCAGGCTGCATCGATGAATTGGAGGCCCTTGACTCCACGGCCACCAACCATGTGTTGGCCGTTTATGAATGTCCCTCCCAGAAATCCTGGTCTGCCTTGGTCGTGGAACTATCAACTGGCGAACTCCGCTTGGGCAAAATCCAGCTGACGGAACTGACCCGGCTCGCCCAGGTTTTCCGGCCAAAAGAAATCTGGGCACGAAGCTTTCACCACGAGGCCCTCAAAGGGCTTTTGACGCAGATCCTCGGCCCGCAGATGGCGGATGACGCTCCCGCACTGCTCGAAGCCCTTCCTGAAGCCCCACTGAGAGACGATGGCCTGGCCCGGGAACTCCTGAAGTCCTGCCTCGGAAAAGAAACTTTGGACGGATTCTCATGTGGAAAAGTTGCCGGCGGCGCAGAACTTCTGGCATCCGCCTTTCAGCGCCTGCGCAATCTCAATGCAGGCTGCTCCCATTTCAGGGCGGTTAAGCCTCTTTTTGATCCAGATCACATGATCCTCGGGCCGACCGCCGTGCGGGATCTTGAACTTTTTGAAACCGCCCTGCGTCGACAACAAGAAGGCAGCCTGGCGCGCACGATTGACCGGACGCTGACACCGATGGGGTCGCGCCGCCTGCGTGAACTTCTCGCGCGGCCTCTCGTTCATCCGGAAAAGCTTTGTGCGCGGCTTGATGTCGTGGAATTTTTGGCGGGGCTTGGCGACGACCGCCTGGCACGACTGCGTGACTCCTTGCGCAAGACGGCAGACTTGGCGCGGCTGACCACGAGGGTCATGGCCCGCTCGGCCCATCCGGCAGAGCTTGCAATGGTCCGGCAAACCCTTGGAAATTCGGCTGCCTTGGCGCAGCACATTCGCGAACTTGCTGGCAGCGATGCCAAATCAAGACTTTTGCGCGAACTTACCGCACCGCTCGAGTCGACGGGGACAGCCCTGGAAATTTTAGAGGCAGCCCTGGCGGAGCATCCGGCCAATCTTGGAGCCGGCTCGGGAACCTTTCGAGAAGGCTGGAACGATAACCTTGACCGCTGCAACGCCTTGGCGCACGGGGGCGAGGATCAAGTCGCTGCTTATGAACAAAAACTACGCGGCGAATCAGGCATTGGTAATTTGAAAATCAAACCCCATAAGACTTTTGGGCTGCTCATTGAAATCACGAGAGCCAACGCTGCAAAAGTGCCTGCGCATTTTGTCCGCCGCCAGACGATGGTCAATTGCGAGCGTTTTGCCACCCCGGAGCTCGACCGTCTGGGTACAGAATTGCTGGCGGCTCAGGATGCTGCCATCGCACGCGAGGCGGAACTCTACACCGGGCTTTTGGAAACTCTGGCGCTCCATCGCGATGCCCTTTACGCGTGTGCCGAGGCCTTGGCTGAAGCTGACGTCTGGCAGGCTTTTGCCTGGCTCGCCCTCAAGGAAAACTATGGCCGGCCCGTGACCTTGAAAAAAGACACGGCGGGCAAGAACGTCAAACTCAAATTGACGGCCGCTCGCCATCCCGTTGTGGAACGCAGCGTTGGCCGTCACAGTTTCGTTGCCAATGATGTTGAAATGTCAGGGGGCATCCGCCAACTGTTGATCACTGGCCCCAACATGGCAGGCAAGTCGACCATCATGCGCCAGACGGCCATCTGCGCAATCTTGCATCAGGCTGGCTGTTTTGTACCGGCAGCTGCGGCGGAACTTCCCGTTTTTGACCGCGTGTTCACCCGCGTCGGCGCTTCGGACGACCTGTCGCGTGGCCTGTCCACTTTCATGGTGGAAATGACGGAGGCCGCAGAAATTCTGCGAGAGGCAACATCCGACAGCCTTGTGATTCTCGATGAAGTGGGACGGGGAACATCCACCTCTGATGGTCTGGCCATCGCCAGTGCAATATTGGAAGAGATCGCCACCCAAAACACTTCGTGGACTCTTTTTGCAACCCACTACCACGAACTTGTCGGTTCTTCAGCCCACCTGGCCAGTGTCAAACCGGTTCAGACGGAGGTCCTTCAGCAGGGGGCCAAAATTATTTTCAGCCACCGCCTTGTTTCTGGTGCCAGCGGCAGCTCATATGGAATCGAAGTTGCAAGGTTGGCCGGCGTTCCTGAGGCTGTTCTTGAGCGGGCAAGGATCGCAATTTCAAGGCCCTCACCGGCTCCAGTGGAATGCCAAGAAGGCGAGAAGGGGATGCACCCCCAGGAGAAAGGCCAGAATCCGGTACTGGCAAAGCTTGAATCGGCGCGAATCAACCGGATGACACCCATTCAAGCACTCAATTTGCTGGCGGAGCTCGTCGATCTCCACGCTAGCTTTAGTGCGGGTTTGACCCAAAATACGGGGATGGAGTTAAATCCAAACGCCGTTGGAGGGGCTGGCGGCCAAGGGGAGCTTTTTCCCCTCTAAAGACCGTTGCGCGGCTGGATTCGAAAGGGTTTAATGTTCCGGATCCGATGGCTCGAATTGCCATCGCAAAACACTGCGGCGGGCAGAAATTTGTTCAAAGAACTGATCAAAAAAGTGATGTCAGGCAAGGAAGATACCAGCATGGCAAAGAGCAAACCAAAGAGCGCTTCGAAAAAAGTAACACCTGCGAAAAAGCCTGCGGCAAAAGCAAAGCCTGTTGCAAAGGCAAAGCCTGTCGCAAAATCAAAGGTGGCCGTAAAGGCAAAGGCAGCTCCTGCCAAGCCAGCGCCAAAAATTGCGGCAAAAGCTCCAGCCAAGACGCCGGTCAAAGTCCCGACTCGCACCATTGTTGAGTCAAAAAAATCAGTTGAGGTTGCGCCAAAAACTGCAGGCAAGCCAGTTGCGGCGGGTAAAGCCACTGCGACGGTTGCGCCAAAGCCAACACCGACCATCTCGGCTGCGAAACCTGCCGTTAAAATGCCGAAACCCACTATGTTCAAACCCATGAGCCGCGATGACGATGATGAAGAAACTGTGGTCAAGCGCGCGGGAACCTCTTCTGATTTGTTTACCGAAGAAGAACTGACCACGTTCCGCAACATGCTGAACGAGGAAAAACGCAAGATTTTGGCCAAATCAAAATCCGCCACCGCCAGCGGCAACATCGCCCTTGAAAAAGACGAGATGTACGACGAAGTCGATTTGGCGTCAGCCACTGCTGAACAAAACCTGACCCTCAGGCTTTTGGACCGCGACCATAAACTACTGGCTGAAATTGATCATGCGATCGACAAGATCGACACCGGCGAATACGGCTTCTGCGAAGGCACCGGCGAAATCATCCCAAAACGCCGTTTAGAGCTGCGTCCATGGTGTCGCCACAGCGTCAAATACAAGGAACAGCTTGAGCGCATGAAGAAGTCTGGGCGGGGAGTCGCAGACGAAGACGAAGCGTTCTAGGCCTCACCATGAGCGCCGCGAAGGATCCTTTCTTAATCCGTCATCCTGAGCGCAGCGAAGGATCCTTTCTTCCGCGTTGAAGAAAAGATTCTTCGGCCTCTGGCCTCAGAATGACGGATTAAGAAAGGATCCTTTTTTCTTTTTACTAAGGACAGCTCGCCGGCTTGCTCACTCCAGGGGTATTCGCTGCCAATGCGGTGAACTGGGCACAAAGGTCTGCCGGTGCTGTTCCGGCTCCCGGATATTGCGCCGCAATTTGAGCAGACAGTGCTGTGACGGCTGATGAGGTAAACTGTCCTTTCAACGCGCTCTGCTGTTTCGCACTATCGCTGCCGCCGGAAATCGCGCCCGCCGTTGTTTTCAACGCCGTCATTGAAGTCGAAATTCCTTTAGATATGTCACCCGTGCTGGAACTCATCGTGGCAAAAGCCTGACTGGCCGAATTCATCGCAGACAGGGTCGCTAGCAACTGCGAGATCCCGTCAATTGTGCCCGGTGATGGAAAAACCGTATCTATCGAATCGATCAAGTCTGTCGAGGCGTCGATCATGTTTGATAAAGATGGAAAGCTCGACTTTTCCTTATACAAAGTCACGCGGCCTTGAAGGTTTGAAGTGCCAGCGGCAGCACTCACTCCGGATGAATAATTAAGAATACTCTGAAAGGCCAACGCCTCGCCGATGTGGGAAAAGGCCCAAATCAAGTGGATGCTGCCTTTGCGTTTGCTGCTGCGCCGGTCCGAAGTTGGACATGTCGTCGTGCTGTCGCGTGGATCATCAACATCGCGAACAGAATCTTCGATGAAGCCACACAAGTAGGCCGGAACCTGGTTCAAGTAAGAAAGTAGAGGAACTGAGGCACGCAGCGATTCGTTAACGGGCTGGGGTTCAACCAATGGATAGTCGGCATAAAATGACTTCCCGTAAGCCGTGGCATCCGTATAGGCCGAAGAAAGTGCTCCTTTATCTGCGTCGCTCAAAGCCACCAGGTCGCTCAGAGCATCCAGCGTGCTCGCTAAAGTTGACGTCGCGGCCATCGCCTCTGCTGATCCTCTCGGTTGGGACATTGCCGCATCTTTGGCGATCGCATCAGACATCAGGTCGAGGTCAACTTCCCAGTGTCCGGTCAGTTTTTCGGGAACGGCGGCAAGGTTGGTGCCCGTACTCCCAAGGGAAATCAGTTTTTTAAGCAATGAAAAAGAGTCCATTCCGCCTTGAGCCAGACTAATGTAGCCGAGGATGATTGCACCACTCTCGTTTTCGCGATCTTGCTTCAAAGCCTTTTGCGCAAACCCCGCGGCGTCAGAAAATGAGCCCCGGTCATAAGCGGCGCGAGCGCGCACCAAAAGGCTGTCAACCCCATCATCATCCGCCCAGATTTGGGTCAGATTGGTGTCTGGTCCGCATGAGGTCAAGACAATCGCAGTGGAGCATGCCGTGATCCACCGCATTGCAGCACCCATTCGACTACCTCTGTTAAAATTGCGCATGAATCATCCTCAATTCATTCCGTGAAAAAAATGATTTTTTCGTCACCATCAGTCACATGGTACTTGTCGCGCAAAACCTTACGGGCGTAGTTTTTCGACGATTTGATCCGCTCGATTTCTTCCTGCATGTCGCGGTTTCCGGATTCAAGAACGGAAACGGCCGCTTCAAGCTTTCGGGCGCTGTCCTTGAGTTTGAAATAGGCGCCAACGGAACTCCGGCCACGCACAACGCCTACCATCAAAACCACAACGGCGAACCAGGCGAGCCATCGCGTAATTCTGCGGATGTCTTGTTCTGTGGAAAGTTCCATGAGAAAGATTGTATCAGCCAAAACCAGCAGAAACTAATCGCGGGCGACTAAATATCATCCCAGTCATAGGTAAGTTCTTTGCCCGTATCGGGCTCCAGGTGGTGAACCGCAACCTTGCGTTTACCGAGTCCGTCAAATTCAACCACGGCCTTGACATGTCCAAATTCATCGATGATTTGATCAATGATTCCAGAACCATACGTCGGATGATTGACGCGGTCACCCACAGCCGCATCGTAAGGCTCAGATGGCTTGCGTGAACGGTCTGTGGATTCGGTGTCGTCGTCATAATCGCGATTCCACGAATCCACCATAGCCTTATGGTTGACGTCGGTAGCCATCAGTTCACGAGGAATTTCTTTCAAGAACCGCGAAGGCATGTTGGCCATGGTGTTGTTGAAAACGCGGCGACGAAAGGCACTGGAGAGGGAAAGTTTTTTTCGGGCCCGGGTCATCCCAACGTAGAACAAACGGCGCTCTTCTTCCAGATCGGCCTCATCCTCGGACGACTTGCCATAAGGCAGAAGGCCATCTTCAACACCGACAATATATACCCGGTCGTACTCAAGCCCCTTGGCACTGTGCAAGGTCATCAAGCTGACGCCTTGGGCATTTTCGTCCTCCGTGGTCACAAGTGTCACTGATTGCAACCAGTCCGACAGGGCCTCGAGGCCTTTTTTGGACCCTTCTTCTTCAAAAACCGCAAGGGCACCGGCGAGATCGTGAATATTTTCAAGCTTGTCCACGACCTTGTCGGGAAATCTATTTTCAAGCCAAGTCCGGTAGCCCGTCAGCTTCACGAGAGTCTCAACAAAGTTGGCAAGACCACCAACGGCCAACTGCACTTTCAACTCATCGAGTAGTTCACAAAATGCTCTGAACTTCGGGCCGACCCGAGGCGCGTTGTCATCTGCCAGCTGCCTTAAGGTAGCCAGCATCGGTTTTCCGATGCTGTTTGCTGCCTTCGCCAACTGATCCACTGCGGTATCCCCGAGGCCTCGCGCAGGAACATTAATCACACGCCGCAGGCTGACATCATCAGCGGGGTTGGCCAGAAGTCGCATATAGGCCATCAGGTCCTTAACCTCGGCTCGATCGTAAAAACGAAGCGCACCGTACACACGGTATGGAATCCGGTCCCGACGAAGGGCTTCCTCAAGGGGGCGTGACTGACTATTGGTCCGGTAAAAAATCGCCACATCCCGCAGGGGATAAGTGCTGATCTCGTCAAGTATCGACCGGGCCACGGCCCAGGCCTCGACTTCCTCGTCGGCTTCAATGCGGAAATGAATCGGCTCGCCCCGGTCGTTGGCCGTCCAGAGGCGCTTTTGAGCACGCTTGGTATTGTTGCTTATGACTGAACTCGCGGCATCGACGATGCTGCTGGTCGACCGGTAGTTTTGCTCCAGCTTCAGTACCTTGGCATCGGGATAGGTGGTTCCAAATTCCAAAATATTTGCCGGAGTTGCTCCACGCCAACTGTAAATCGACTGATCATCGTCACCCACAACGCACAAATTCCGATGCGAGGCCGCGATCAAGGTTAAAAGTTCGTTCTGGGTTTTATTCGTGTCCTGGTATTCGTCGACCAGAACAAAGCGGTACTTTTGTTGCATCGCAGTTCGCACGCGGGAGTTGTTGCGCATGAGGAGCAGCATGTTCATGAGAAGGTCGTCAAAATCCATGGCATTTGAAGCTGCCAAAACCTCTTGGTACCGCTTGTACACATTAAGAGCGGCGACAGGCATCAACTCACCGTACATGCGGTTGATGGTCTCGCGCTCGTGAGGAAAGAGGGCTTCCGTTTTAACGTCATGCAAAAAACCGCGGTAATCACCGACCGTGAGATTTTTGTCGAGTTTGATTTCGAGCTCTTTTAACACAGCCTTTAAAGCAGACACCGTGTCGCTGTCATCGTAGATCGTAAAATCAGAAGTAAAGCCTGCTTCATCGGCAAATTCACGCAGCCACCTGGCGCAAGCCGAGTGGAATGTGGTGATCAGGGCGCGCGAGCCAAAGGGAGTCAACTCTTCGACCCGGCCGCGCATTTCGCCAGCCGCCTTGTTGGTAAAAGTCACCGCCACAATTTGCCAGGGGGGAACACCACTCTCGATCAAATGAACAATGCGACGCGTGATAACACGGGTTTTACCGGACCCTGCTCCGGCAAAAATCACCATTGGGCCATCGACGTGGGATGCCGCCTCGCGTTGGATCGGACAAAGGCCTTTCAAACATTCTTCGCGCGCGTCCTCGCGACCCCGGATTCCTCCAGGGCGCAGCACGTCGAAAAGATCGGGTTTTTCAGCCATCAATTACTCTACTGTCACCGACTTCGCGAGATTACGGGGTTGATCCACATCGGTTCCACGCATGTCGGCAACATAGTAGGCAAGCAGTTGCAGCGGAATGACCGACAGGATTGATTGCAGGTGGTCATCACCAATTTGTGGGCACGGGATGTAGTGCTCGCATATCGAGCGAAAGCGTTCGTCCTCAATATCTCCGACACCGATGATCCGGCCTTGCCTCGCCCTGACTTCTTCGATGTTCGAAATCATTTTTTCATATTGATTGTCACGAGGAGCAATGGATACCACCGGCATATGGCGATCAACGAGTGCAATCGGCCCGTGCTTCAGCTCACCGCCGGCGTAGCCTTCCGCATGAATGTAGGAAATCTCTTTCAACTTCAACGCACCCTCAGTTGCCACCGGGAAACTTGGTCCGCGGCCAATGAAAAGCATGTTCTGGGCTTCGTATAATTTGTGGGCAATCTCCTCGATGACCCCGGCGGCATTCACCGCACGGTCTACCAATGCAGGAAGGTGCCTCATCGAGTCAAAGGACTTCTCAAGTCGCCTCGCAGCCACCGTCTTGAGTTTTTCGCCGATGGCCAACGACAGGACATAAAAACTCAGGACCATCGCAGTAAAGGCTTTCGTCGACGCCACGCCAACTTCTGGCCCTGCTTCCATATAGAGAACCGCATGGGATGCCCTGGGAATCGACGAAAAGCGCACATTGCAAATGCTCATCACCTGACACCCGCGCTCAACCGCATGCTTGACGCAGGCCAAGGTGTCCGCCGTTTCACCCGACTGGGAAACAGCAATCACCAGGGTCGAAGCATCGATGCAGGGATTGCGGTAACGAAATTCACTGGCCAGTTCAACGTTAGCAGGCAGGCGGGTGAACTCTTCGATCATGTAACGACCGATTTGCCCCGCATAATGGGCTGTTCCGCAGGCAACGATTGCGACATTTTTGATGCGCCCAAGGTCCAGGGCATCAATTCCCGTTTCCTTGTCGACGAAAGTATTTTCCTTCAGATCAACGAGCCGGCTCAAGATGCTGGACATTACGGCAGGCTGCTCGTGAATCTCTTTCAGCATGTAATGCTTGTAGCCTTGCTTGTCTGCACTTGAAGCCGACCAGTTAAGAACTGCGGGGTCGCGGCGAACCGACTTTCCGGCGAAGTCCCAAACTTCAATGGAATCGGCTTTCAACCGCGCAAACTCACCGTCCATCAGGAAAACCGCGCGATTTGTATGAGGCAAAAGGGCCAACGCATCACTGCCAAAAAAGTTTTCCCCGTCACCCGCACCAAGCACCACTGGACTGCCTTGCTTGACGACATACATCTGGCCCGGCTCGCGGGCATACATGATGCCCAGCGCATAGGCACCGCGCAGGTGCTTCACGGTTTCCATGATGGCTGCCTTGAGATCTTTCGTGCGCTCAAGTTCCGCGTGAAGTTGGTGCAACACCACTTCGGTGTCGGTGTCGCTTTTAAATTCGACACCAGACTTCATGAGCTGCTCTTTGAGCTCACGGTAATTTTCAATGATCCCGTTATGGATGATGACGAGGTCACCATGGAGGTGCGGGTGGGCATTGCGGGCCGTCGGCGCACCGTGGGTTGCCCAGCGGGTATGCCCCATGCCCATCGTTGCCTTTAACGGCAACTCTTCGAGGCGCGGTTCCAGATGGACCAGCTTGCCCTCGGCTTTAACAAGTTCGATCTTGCCGTGATCCAACACGGCAATGCCGGCTGAATCGTAGCCACGGTATTCAAGGCGCTTCAGCCCGTCAAAGATCAGGCGAGCGCAAGACTTCGAACCAACGTATCCAATGACACCACACATCGGCGTGTTCCTGTCAGAAAAAATAGATTTACTGGATCATGCTCAACGGCGGAATGTTCTCGCCGGGATTCACGACATAATTTCGCACCACAGAACCGGCACCGATCACGGCACCGTCACCCAACTCCACGTCATCCAACGTGACATTGGAGCCAACCTTACAACCGCGCCCGATCACTGTCCTGCCTTCCAGACAGGCCCCTGGACCAATCTCGCTGTCCACTCCGACCTTGCAGTCGGCTTCCACGTGGCAGCTTTCCGGATTGTGAAAGGTAACTCCAGATTTCATCAGAGATTCAATCATCCTTCGGACCAAGATCTTTTCCACGGCAGCCAGCTGACTGCGGTCGTTCACCCCCAAAAAGTCTTGCCAGTCGTCACACTCATGAACAACGACTTTTAGGTTCTTCTGCACGGCGAGCCCAAGACAATCCGTCAAGTAGTACTCGCCTTGGCTGTTGTTGGGGTGCAACTCATCCATCAACCCAAACAGCGAGGCAGCCTTCGCAAAGATCACGCCAGAATTACAGCGGTTGATATTTCTTTGTTCGGGGGACGCATCGCGCTCTTCAACGATCGCAGCAAATTTATCATCCGCACTCGTCAATATCCGCCCGTAGCCGGTCGGATCTGCAACCCGCATGGCGAGGACTCCGAGGTCTGCACCACTGGCACGGCAAGCGGCCACGAACTTCAGGAGGGCCTGACCCGTGATCGCCGGAGTGTCGCCGGCACAAATAATGACCTCATCTGGCTGCACGGCCTGTAGTGGATTTCCTTCATCCTCAAGAAGTTCGGCATTTGCGAAACCAGGCTTCTTGATCCCCGGAAGGGCCGGATAGGCTGAAGCCACGGCATCGCCTGTGCCCCGCGCTGTTTTCTGGACGCAAAAGACAGCCGAGGGGAAACGGCGCCAGGCTTCACGTCCAGAGGCTGCCATGGTTGGACTGATGACGACAATTTGTCGCTCGATACCGGCAGCTTGGAGGCTGCGCACCACCCAATCCAGCATTGGCAGGCCAGCCGCCTTGTGCAGCACCTTGGGCAAGTCGCTTTTCATGCGCGTGCCCTTGCCTGCGGCCAGGACGATACCGGAAATGACTGTTTTTGATTTTGAAAGGCTCTCACTCATATCGGGAAAGTACCGCGGTCTGGACAGCCCGGCAACGCCGCAATTTGACGGCACGCGATGCATCTGGCAGAAAACTGACTGGGGTTTTTTAATTGGCAAAGGGGATCTTCGTGGGAATCGTGCAAAAGTTCAAAGCCTGGCGCCAAAGCCAGCACGAAGGAAAAGTCGCCCGGGCTGCCAAAACAGCTAAAAATCCCAAGGCAATCCGTGAAGACCGCTGGGCGGCACTGGAAGCCCTTTGTGCAATGGAAGAACCGGAAGAGGCCGTCCCGCATCTTTTACAACGCTTTGAATTTAGTCTGGAAAACGGGATCGGCGACGCGCGGGAAAAGGAACTTGCGATGGGTGGCATCACCCGCTTTGGCGACCGGGCCGTACCTCAAGTGATGGAACACCTGGCAACAACCACCCGGATCGCTTGGCCGATCAAGATCCTGAAAGCCTTGGGCGACGACACTTTGGTGGTCGAAGGATTGAAAAAGGCGCTGAACTTTGGCGAGACCACTTTTGATCAAGGCCAGACCGACAAAAACTACGATTTGCTCTGCCATCTGGTTGAGCACAAGCTGGGCTCGTATGCCCACGAGTTGCGCCGGTTTCTGGAAGACCCGGACGAACGCGTCCGCTTTGCCGCTGCCGAAGTCCTGATCGAGCAAAACGATGCCACCATGATTCCCATGCTCGAAGGTTTTCTAACCGACCAGACGGTGGAAAACATCCGCATCAGGCAGGCTGTTCTGCGCGCCTTTGTCGAGCGTCAATGGACCTTGACCCAACCCGAACGGATTTCAGGGGGTGAAGTGGTTCCCGGAGTCTACGTCACCCAAAGCAGAACCTTGGCCGTGCGCGGACAGCATTCGTGATTTCTCCGGCAGCCATCTGCCAGATTGAAATCCCGGTCTCGGACGTCGAGGCCTCTGTCCAGTTTTACGAGCATGTCTTTGGCTGGCACCGTTCGCCCGCGGAAATTCAGGAATACATCGTTCTTGAAACGCCTGATTCAGCGTCAGACAGGCCACATTCGGTTGGAGTCAGCTTGATTCCAGGCGCAACTCCAGCCGGACGCAACGGGCACGCCCATACGGTCCTTTATTTCCAGGTCGAAGATCCTGAGGAAATTGCGCGGCGGGCTGTTACTTTTGGCGGAACCAAACGATTTGGCCCCCGCAAGGTTCCGTCCTACGGCGAAATCTGGCGCATCACAGATCCCGATGGCAATCAGTTTGGCCTTTTCAAACCCGCCGTTCGCCGCCAAGAAGATTGATCAAACGATTTTGCGTTGAATGTCTGGATTCAAACGGGCGAGAAGTTCGTAGTGGATCGTATCGGCCCAGCCAGCAACTTCTCCGGCAGAGAGAAACTCTGCCCCATCCCTGCCAATCAAAACCGCGATGTCGCCGACTTTCGCCGCCGGGACTTCCGTAACATCAATCATCATCATGTTCATGCACACGCGCCCAACGACCTGACATCGGGCACCGTGAACAAGAACGTAAGCGGAACTGCCACTGGCGGCCCGGGGGAAGCCCTCATAATAGCCAACAGGAATCACAGCGATCCGCATTTTGCGCGACGCCCTGAAAGTACATCCGTAACCAATATATTGCCCCGCATCGACGTCGATGACAGAGGTCAGCGGCGCATGCCAGGACAGAACTGGTTCCAAACCGTCGACGTCACCGGACTCATTTAAAAAGCTGAGCCGGGTTGCCTGGGACGGCCACTGCCCGTAAAGGCTGACGCCAACGCGGTGCAGATCCATCACACTTTCCGGCAAAATTAGAGTCGAGGCGCTGGAAGCCGTGTGAAAAAGAGGCTTTAGTCCGCGCGCAACAAAGGCCATGCGCACCTGTTCGAACTTCTCTAATTGCTGCGTGGCGTAGTTGTGTTCCAGGACGTCTTCCACGTTTGCAAAGTGGGTGCAAACGCCCGCGACAATCTCAGGCCTCGGGGAAACCATCTTGGCAATTTCCGCGGCCCTTGATGGCGCAAATCCCTGACGCGACATGCCCGTGTCGAATTCAAGGTGCATTCGTATTGGGGTTGGCGAGGCAAGGACGGCCGTCAAAGCCTCTGGCGTGCCAACAAAGACGTCGGCTTCAGTCTGGATTGCTGCTGGTATTTGATCCGGCGTAAAGGGACCACAAACCAAAATCCGCCCTTTGAAACCGAGGGTCCGGAGTTCTTTGGCTTCTGCAAGGTAGTTGACACAAAGCCAGGCCGGATTAAGCGGCGCCAGAACTTCGTATACTTGCTGCAGTCCGTGGCCGTAGGCGTTTGACTTGACCACGGCAGCCAAACGCTCGCGCCCCACACGGCCTTCGAAAAAGCTGTAGTTGCGCCGCAGGGCTTCCGCTTTGATGGTTATTTCACTCAGCATCGCCTGCCATCTTGTCACAGCGCCGAAGTGATCTGCAAGCGCAGGGGACGACTTCCTGATGCATGCATTGGGATCGAAGATGGTCCGGCATGGATGCCTGCGCGATGCAGGGCAAAGCGACCGCGGTTGGAGGTGCTGCGCACCACAAATGGAAACCACCCTCGCTTCAGGGTCGCCAAAACCACACCAGATGCATCTCCTTTAGTACCGGGCGCAAGCAGGAGCTGGCCAAGCTGAAACGGCTTGAGTTCCGCCGCAGTCAGAACGTGGAGGTTACGGAGTGTTGAATCCACCGGCAGGATGTCGGCTTTCATGGGGGAATTGCTGACGGTGGCGCGGCGCGCCAGGCACGGCGCGTTGATGTAGCTGGCAACCGCAACGGCCAAAGCCTGTCCGCCACGATGCGGCACAACGGCGATTCCAACGGGAACTTCGTAACACCGGTGTTTAAAATGAACCTGCCGGGCGCTTAAATCCAGACGCTCTATGCCACGCAGCTGAAGCACGCCGAGTTTGCGCAGATCGGAAACCTTGCGCGGCATCACGCGGTAGTGGCCACCCTGGGCAAGCCCACCAATGCGGACCATGGCTTGAGTCGGGGCGGGAGTTGAATTGATGTTTTCGCGCCCTGAATTTCTACAAGCCTGTGCGGCCCGGCGGGGTGGCAACCTGAAACCGACGGCGGCGAGCTGGAAATTCAAGCGGGCGTTTGATTCCACGGCAGAATGATCCGGGTCTGGAGTGACCAACATCCCGGCCGCCATCACGCCACAGGGAAGGTCCACCTTGAGCTCGGGCCTGGCACCTGACTCCGGCGAGCCAGCTTGAATCGCAATGGCTTCAAGCTCAGTCACTCGGATCCCGTCCAGATCGCCTCGCATGGGCTCGATTAATTTATAGGCCGTCGAATCAATGAAAGGCATTTTAAAGTAGCGCCTTTCGGGCAAACGAGCGCAACCAGCCATAGGGCGGGCCACAACGGCTGCCACTTGAAGTTTCCGATCTGGTTTTTGATCGTGATCCACCAGCAGGGCTCCCACAGGGGTTGCACCACAAGGCAAATCAAACGCAGCCGTCACGACATGTCCGGGGCCATTATCCGAGTAAAAAAGCTCGGTCAGGGGCAAAATCTGCCACCGGGTCCGCGGGAGTTCGTCGGAATATCCAGGCGTGGCGACCCAGAGGCAGGGTCCTAAGAGGGTCAATCGGGCGAAAAAACGCAGCAAAAGAAGTACCCCGTCGGATCAAAAAATTGATTAAAAAATCATCAATTGCGGGTGGTTTTTAATACTATTTTAATAAAAACACAACTTTTACATGAATCTCCATCTCAATTGGATGGTTGCGCATGTCCGATCAGTTTGATAACAACACATGACTTTTTCGAGGATCAGGAACCGGCTAGACGGAACCTGCTGAATTCATAGTAGAAAATTGAGAGTTTCATGAAACGTACTTTTCAACCGCACAACACTCGTCGTCTCAGAACCCACGGCTTCCGCGCACGCATGGAAACCCCAGGTGGTCGCAATGTCCTTCGCTCGCGCCGCGCCAAGGGCCGCAAGCGGATCGCTGTGACGACTTACAAGAAGTAATTGTTGTCGCCCCAGGCTAGTTCATTTCCCAAAACGCGACGTCTGCTGAAAAAGACTGACTTTGATCGTGCATTCGATCAGGGCTCAAAATTCGTGTCTTCGATGCTTGTCGTGATTGCTGCAAAAACGCCTGCGACTGACTCTGCCCCCGATCTCGACCGCCTTGGTCTGGTCGTCTCCAAAAAGGTGGGCAATTCAGTTGTGCGCAACCGGGTCAAAAGAGTTCTCCGCGAAGCCTTTCGCAATGCTCAAGGGCGCGGCCTCGACTTGGTGGTCATAGCAAGACCAGCTGCAGCAAACGCAAATTTTGCGGAAATGGAAAAAGATCTGGGGCTTGCTTTGAAGAAACTGCATAGCAGGCACTTCCCGGGAGCCTCGAAGTGATGACGCAACCGATCAAGTTTGCCCTCAAGTCCTCTCTAAAAATCTACAAGCAGTTTGTATCGCCAGCGCTTGGTCCACGGTGCCGTTTTTTCCCGTCCTGCTCCGAATATGCCAGTGAATGCCTCGACAAGTATCCGCTCCACGTTGCTGTTTCCAAAACATCCGGAAGAATGATGCGCTGCCATCCCTGGAACCCAGGGGGAGTTGACCTGCCATGAACCAAATGCTGCCTGACGATCCCACAAAAGACACCGACCGGTCGCGCTCGATCCTTGCGATCGTCGTGTGCGTTGCGCTCTATGCCGGATACACCGAGTACCTGAAGCGCAAGTACCCGGATTACATGAAGCCGCGTGAAACAACCCAGGAAACTGTTGCCCCCGAGGCTGGCGCAGCGGCACCGGCTTCTGCGGCCAAATCTGGCACTGCTGAAACGATGCCGACTGGCCAATCCGCAGCTCCATCAGGCACTCCCGTGATGCCCGCCGTTCCAGCCATCGATCCCGCGCAACTCGTGCTGGAATCCGACGACTTTGTGGTCCAATTGAACCAGGCGCAATCTGCCATCAATTCTGTACGCATCAAGAAATTCAAAGACCGGATCGGCGCGGGTGCCCAGCCGGTGGAAGTCCTCGACAGCCCCCTGATCGTTCAGGGTTTCATCGGAGACCAACCGCAATCCGCTGCCTCTGCGATCCAGACAGGGGTTTTTGCGGCCAAACGCAACGACAACACAGTGCTCCTCAGCCGCCGGGAAGGCCCATGGCTGATTGAACAATCCTTCGAGGCCAAAGCGGACAGCTACAACCTTGCCACAAACGTTCGATTCACCAACACGTCCGACCAGCCGCAAGCCCTGCACGGCGGAACCCTGCTGTCTCAGACGATATCGACCGTTGTTGAGGGATCCAGCAGCATCCTGCCGGGCAGCCCCACTGAAAAACCACGCATCGTCGCCAACGTGAAGGATTCTGACCAGTTCATCTTCACCGAAAAATTCTGCGAAGACGAAGGGGCGAAGGAACTGAACGCAAACAACCAAGACGTGCGTTTCGTTGGATTTGACCGGCACTATTTCCTCGCAGCCTTCGTTCCAGAGGCAACCAAGACAAGCCTGAAATCCTGGGTCGGCGGCACCCAAGCTGCCTCGAAAACCCACTGCCCGGTTTCCATCCTGATCCATCAGGATTTCGGCACGGTGAATGCCGGTGCCACAGCAACCATGAAAATGGATGCCTTTATCGGGCCAAAAATTTCAGAGTTACTGAAAAAGCGCAGCCTGTACCTTGTCGACACCCTTGACCGCGGCTGGTTTGACGTGCTGGCCGAGCCACTTCTTCTAGCCATCAAGGGCTTTGAAAGTGTGCTTAAAAACTTTGGCCTCGCAATCATCTTGCTGACGGTCTTGTTGAAAGTCCTTTTTTATCCGTTGACCAAAAAAGCCGCCTCTTCGGCGCACAAAATGAAAAAATTCAATCCGGAAATGCAACGCCTGCGGGAACGGTACAAAGATGATCCGCGCACCCAGCAGCAGGAAGTCATGCGTTTCATGGCAGCGCACAAACTGAATCCCATGCAAGGCTGCTTGCCGATCCTGCCGCAGATTCCTGTGTTCCTTGCGTTCTACCGTGTTCTTTCTTCCGCCATTGAATTGCGCCACGCACCATTCTTTGGTTGGATTCAAGATTTGTCTGTTGCAGATCCATATTTCGTCACGCCACTGCTTCTTGGCGTCGGAATGTTTCTACAGCAGAAGCTGACCCCGATGGCCGGTGTCGACAAGACTCAAGAAAAAGTCATGTTGGCGATGCCGATCATCTTTACCGTAATGATGCTGACCCTCCCCGCAGGGATGGTCTTGTACATGCTGGCCAACACCGTCATGTCTATCGCGCAACAACAATGGCTGAATCGCAAACTGACGCGCGAAATGGCGTGACTGGCAAGTGACCAGAAAGGTCACCGTTGGCTGGATCACACTCAACTGGAGGAATCGACAGGAAATGAATTCGAACAAACAAAAGGTAGCGACCTCGGGCAAGACCCTTGATCTTGCCATCGTCAAGGCAGCTGTGGCACTTGGCGTGGACCAGAATCAAGTTGGATACGAAGTGGTGAAAGAATCCAAAGGCGGCATTATGAAGCTGTTTGGGTTCGGCCAGGTGGAAATTTCGGCGTGGGTCAAAAGCCACGGCGGTCGTGGCGATGGACGTCGTCACGGACGAAATGACACTCAGCGCGATGGCCGGGGCAACAACCGACCGGAAAATCGCGACGGCGGACGGGGTCGCAATCGCGGCCGTGGACGTGGTCGGGGCGAAGAGGGCAGCTCGCGCCCCGTTGAATCTGAAGACCGCGCAGGCGCTTCCACCCAAGGTGGCGGCCGGGATGCGTCTGGACATCGCGACCGTGGAGAGCATGGATCCCGCAATGACCGCGGCGGACGCGGGGGACGCGGCGGCGAGCGCCACCACCGTTCCGAGCCCCGCGCACCACGCGAGCCACGTGAACCAGCAATTCCGTTGGAACCAGCACAACTGGAAAGCGTGATTGAGGAACTTCGCCTGTTTTGCGCAGAGATTTGCTCCCGGATTGCTGGCAAAGAGATTGAAGTCAAGGCAACCCTGCAAGGCGACCGCCTGCGCATGGATATCCAGGACGAAGAAATCGTTCAGATCATGTCTGAAAACACGAAACTCGCCGAGTCACTTGAGCACCTGCTCCGGAAGAAGCCTCGCCATCTAAAGCAGGAATTGCCATTCCGCGTGTTTATTGATGCGGGCAACAGCCGCCGTGGTCGCGAAGAAGAATTGACCAACGTTGCGAAGGAAATGTGTGAAAAGGTTGTTGAATCGCAACGACCGATGGTTTTGAACTACCAAAGTTCCTACGACCGGAAAATCATCCATACGACCCTTGAGGGCGACGAACGCGTCTTCACCAAGTCGATTGGTTCTGGTTCGAACCGCAAGCTGATGATCCTGCCGGCGCGCGACAAGCGCATGTCGGACAACGAAGCCATTTCAGCAGCTGAGTCCGGCGAAAACCTGGATCAGTAAGCGGTGATGTTGGACAGCCCATGCGAATGAATACGGATTCCATCGTCGCCTTGTCCACGCCCACCGGCGCGGGTGGGGTGGCGGTGATCCGGCTTTCGGGCATTGACGCGATCGTCAGAGCCGCTGCCATAATCTCGCGGAAATCTCCGCCCCGCGACCGTCGCGCCTGTGTCGCCAACGTCAAGGATCCCTCAACCGGGGAAATCATCGATCGTTGCCTGATCCTTGCCTTTCGCGCACCGAACTCGTTCACCGGTGAAAATGTTGTCGAAATCCAGTGCCACGGTGGACCTTACATCGTCCAACGCATCCTCAAGGCATGCCTTTCTTGCGGTTTTCGTGCAGCAGAACCTGGGGAATTCACCCGACGCGCTGTCTTAAATGGAAAAATGGATCTGACCGAAGCCGAGGGTCTACGCGAACTCATTGAGGCTCAAACCGAACAAGAGTGGCGCGCAGGAAAGCAATTAAGCGAAGGTCACTTGAAAAAAGCGACCATCGAACTCCGGCAAAAATTGCTGGAGGCGTTGGCATACCTCGAAGCCCGCATTGATTTTCCTGACGAGGGCGATACTGCAGGAGTCTCCCTGCAACACGTCACCACCAGGGTCGAAACGGCACGCAAGGCCCTTGCACACCTGGCATCAACTTATGCCAGCGGGCGGGTGAGTGCCGAAGGGCTTCGCGTTTGCTTGCTGGGCGCACCTAACGCCGGGAAATCCTCCCTCATGAATGCCCTTTTGGGTCATGACCGGGCAATCGTATCGGAAATACCAGGCACCACTCGGGATTATATCGATGAAAAATGCCTGGTATCTGGTCGCCTCATCCGTTTGATTGACATGGCAGGACTTCGTGAAACGGCGGACCTTGTAGAACAACTCGGCGTAGCCCGCGCAAAGGACTTGGCGCGCCAGGCCGACATCATTCTGCTCGTAACTCCCATGGAAGATGCCACTCAAGACAAGGCGGCGATCATTTCCTGGATCAAATCCGAATCGCTGCCAGATCCGATTGTCATTGTGACCAAGATTGATCTCAAGACCGCCAACGCAATCCCCCAAGATTGCATTGGCGTGTCCAACCTCACCGGCGAGGGGCTTGATGAACTTCGAAAACGCCTTGCTGCGGAAGTTGACCAGCGATTGGGATCTTTAAGGAACGAGGCCGCTTGGCTGACCAATGCCAGACACCTGGACTGCGTTGAAAGGGCAAAAGGTCGCCTCGACACCATCATGGATCGTATCCAGCCATCCGGCGGGGATGAGGATGAGATTTTGGCTTTTGAATTGCGTGAAGCAACGCAAGCCCTGGGGCTTTTAATCGGCGAAGTCTACGCAGACGACGTGCTTGACGTCGTGTTCAGCTCATTTTGTATCGGTAAATAACCACCAAATTTTTGAGTCGCACTTCCAGGTCCATGAGGATCCAGGCAGTGAATCAGCCAGTGATCGTTCAAGGCATGCTGCAGGTATGCAGCCGCAAGCGGTGGCACCACCGAAAGAACGACTGCCGTCACGGGCCTGGTGGATGTGTAACCATCTTGCTCTTCCATGGTTCGGATCAAGCAGGCAAAATCCCAAGTTGCTTTCATGTGAAGGCCAGGAATCCAAACCATCCAAGGCTTGGATATGTACCGGCGAATGACGGTATCGTGTTCCATGTGCCAGACAACCTCACGCATGGCACCGAGCAACCAACCCACGTAGTAAATTCCGCACGTGATCACCGTCAAGAAGGCAGGGACCAACGGATTGCGCAAATCCCCAAGCCGCGACTTGCCGCGCTGCGAGAGCCAAGCCAGCCGTGGTTCGAGTGGCAGCCCCGCTTGCTGACCAGGCTGAACTCCCGACTCAACCCGTGGCGAAATCTCCGCCAGCTTCTCAGGCGTCAACCCAAACGTATCAACAGGTGATGCGAGCACCGATGGATTGACTCCTGTCATGGCCAAGGCCTGCATGATTTCGTCGCCAATATCTGATTCCTTGACGACCTGCATTTCTGAGGCTGCCATTGCCTGCGCCGCCAAGGCTGAAAGTTTACCCGCAGCCTGAAACAGCCCAGAAAAATCCTCGGCATCGTACCACTGCGCAAAACCACGGCGCGAGACGAAGCGACGCCCGCCCTCAGCCCCGGACCTTTGGATGCCGTCTTGAGATGGAGGGGCAAAAATCTCCTGAGCTGGCAACGGTCCGTCCACTCCACCGGCGCCATCGCACACGTACCAATCGTGGGACCAGTCTTCTGGCCAACCCGTCGCGACGATGTCTTGATATGCGTGCAAGGGATTCTCGACATAACGAATTTTTTTCTGCGGATCGGAATGACGTGATATCGCTCGTCACCCGTTATGATTGTATCAGGGACCGTGCCCGATCCAGAAACCCGGCAGAGCTTGCGCAGGGATTCGCATATTCTGGAAGTTTTGCCACGCCTTTTGCATCAACCTATCGACAGGGAAATAAGGGGATTTATTCATTATGACCAATTCTCATTTGGGAAATCCCGCTGGAGCAAACACGGGGGATTTTGCTGACAATTTCAGAAAAAGCCTCGCCGCACGCCAATTTCCCATCACATGGCCGGGGCACTTTTTGGCAATGGGGTGGCACAAAAGCGGCAAGATCGAAGACACCGGTGAGCTTCGTCGCTCACAAAATCCCGGCACTGGCGAAATACTGGTTGCCACCACCACCGAGCGCGAAGCGAAGTCGACTTTGGACACTGCCATTGAGCAGGCCAATCATGCACGCCTTGCCATGCGTACCATTCCATTGGCAATCCGGATGGAAGAATTGCGCACGATCCGCAGAGCCTTGGGGGATCACTCGAAAGAAGCAATGATGGCCCTTCGTTTTGAGGCAGGACTGACACCTGCAGAGGCCGACATGGATCTTTCTGCGGCACTGCGCCACTTTGACCACGTGCTCGAGCATCCCGATGAAATTGAACAAGCCTTGCTGGCTCCCGCCCGGCTCGGAATTGAGGGTGCGGGATCACACTATGATTTTGCGATGCTGCCGGTTGGAACCGTGTTGGGTTACTTGCCGTTTTCAACACCGCTGGCCACCTTTGCCTCTCAAGTGGCAGGGGCTTTCTTGGCGGGCTGCCCCCTGATCACCATGCCAAGCCCTCATAGCTCCCTGATCGGAATTTTACTCGGGTCGATTGTCTCTGGTCTTAATTTAACCCGCGGCTCACTGCAGATCGTCTTTGGAAATTTCGAGGTCCTGCGTCACGGATTGCTCAACAAGCAAGTTGCAGCGGTTCTTTACAACGGCTCGCGCGAGCACTGCGAGAGGATCCGCGCTGAAAGCCGCGCAGTCGCCGAAAGGCAACTCGTCCTGCAAAGTGGCGGAAAGAACGCATTGATCCTTCACGAGTCTGGCGATATCGATGCTGCGATCAAATCAACCCTGGCGGGAGCGTTCCGTGCCGCCGGACAAATGTGCACTTCCACCAGTCGTGTTTTCGTCCACCGCTCAATGGTGACGAAATATTGCGAAGAAATACAAAAGTCCGTCGAAAGATTAAAAATAGGGCGGACCGATTTACCGGAACAGGATCACCTTGCGGGAATCGACATCCTGCCGGGGAATGGGTCTCCCCATATGGGTCCGTTATATGCGGGCAAGGCCGTCGATAAATTCCTGCGCTTTCAAACAATGGCGCGCCGCGAGGCCAAAAAGAGTATCGTGACCGGAAAGAAAATTCCTGAATACCGTCACGGTCACTTTGTGATGCCTGGAATCCATCTCATGAAACAATTTGAGGCGGCGAGTTCTTATCAATCCAACGTGATCTTCTCACCAGACGTTGCGATCCATGAATTTGATCAGATCAACGACGCGATCGAGGCTGTCAATGCGACGGATGCAGCCTTTGCCATGTCTTTTTTTGGCGATCCAGACCTCATCCATCAGTGGCGTCATCATATCCTTGCGCCAAATATCATCGTGAATGGACCAACCACAGAATACGAATCGCAGTTGCCCTTGGCCGGACGCTTGCAAAGTGGGCACCACCGCTTTCACGGCACTGCCCTTGCCCTTTATCTCAGTTACCCTCAGGCCATCTTCAGACAGGCCCGGGCCCTTGATCTGTTTACGGGATCCTATTGAGCTCTTGGCCCCTGACGTGACAACCGGTAAAACCTTTATGTAAATGTTCACTAGAACGCCATGGGGGTTTTATCCGTGACCAGCCGCCTAACCGAATCAGTTGTTGCCGGGACTGCTGCCGACTTGGCATTGGAACGCGCACGCTACTGGGCTGCATCAGATGCCTTTGATCCCGCAACAAGGCAAGAGGTTCAGGGACTCCTTGACACGGAAAATGAGCCCGAAATCACCAACCGTTTTTACCGGGAGTTGGAATTTGGTACGGGCGGCCTCCGTGGGATTCTTGGTGTGGGAAGTTGCCGGATGAACATCTACACCGTGCGCAAGGCAACAACGGCACTGGCTCAGTATTTGCGCGATTTTCACAGTCAAGGAAGCGACAAGTCCGGTGGCGGAAATCTGTCCGTCGCAATTGCCTATGATTCCCGCCACCGCAGTCAGGAATTTGCCCGCGCTGCGGCAGAGGTGTTGGCGGCAAACGGCATTCGGGCATTGATCACGAAAGAGCTGCGCCCGGTTCCGATGCTCTCTTTTATGACGCGCCATTTTCGGTGCGCGGCGGGGATTTGCATCACGGCCAGTCATAATCCACCGGAATATAATGGATACAAGGTTTACTGGCAGACGGGGGCTCAGCTGGTCCCACCGCACGACCGCGAAATCATCCGTCGGTATGGGGAAATTTCTGGTTTTGAAGGTCTAAAACGCATCGACTATTCCGAGGCCAGAGACCAGGGGATGATCCGCGAGGTCGGTGGAGATCTGGACGAAGTCTATTTCACAAAAATCAGAAGCCTCATGCTGCATGAGAACGACCTGAGCCTTGGGGATCGCGGCAACTTCAAGATCGTCTACACGCCCCTTCACGGAACTGGTCTATTTCCTGTGACGGAGTGCCTTAAGCGCTTTGGTTTCTCGAATGTGCTCATCCCTCCAGAACAGCGCGAACCAGACGGACGCTTCCCAACGGTAAAATATCCAAATCCGGAAGAACCCGAGGCGTTGGCCATGGCTATCAAATTAGCCAGGGACACCAACGCCGATTTGGTCTTGGGTACAGACCCCGATACGGACCGCATCGGGATTGTTGTTCGCGAGGGCAATGACTATGTCATTTTCAACGGCAACCAGATCGGCTGCCTGTTGACCGAATTTGTTCTGGAGGGCCTGACCAGGGCGAAAAGAATGCCCGCAAATCCCCTTGTCATCAAAACCATCGTTACCACAGACATGCAAGCCGACATTGCCCGGTATTATGGTGCCGACTGCGAAGAGACCTTGACCGGGTTCAAGTGGATTTGTGAACGGATCGAGGCCTACGAAAGCGGCCTCATAAAACCCAAGAAATCCTACGTCTGCGGGGGCGAAGAAAGTTACGGCTTCCTGATGGACCACTTTGTCCGCGACAAGGACGCCGTGGCGGCATGTTGCATCGCCGCCGAAATGGTTGCCTGGTACAAAAGTCAGGGACTGTCCATGTCCCAGGTGCTTGACCAATTGTTCATCCGGCATGGACTTTATCAAGAAAGCCTTCACACGATCACACTGCCCGGTCAAACTGGCGAGGTGCGGATCAAAGCCATGATGGCTGGACTGCGCCAGGATCCACCGTTGAAACTGGCTGGGCGCAATGTCAAAATCATTCGAGATTACGAGGAAAGCCGGGAACTTGCGGTCAACGGTTCCAATCTGACGCAAACCGCGAAACTCACCCTGCCAAAGTCTGACGTGCTACAATTTGAGCTGGACGATGGATCCAAAGTCAGTGTTCGTCCGTCTGGAACTGAACCAAAAATAAAGTTTTATGTTTCAGTGCGGGATGCGCGGGCGAAGGGATGCGCGGTGAGCGAGTTGCCAGCGCTGAAAAAGGCAGCTCAAGACAGGGTCAACGAGATTCAGAAGACTTTTGTGGATCTCGCCAACAGCCAATAGAAGAGCAATCTGGTCTGAAAACCAGTTGGGATAAGGGTGGTCAAAAATGATCAAACGCGGCGTAAAGGGCATTGCACTCACTGCGCTGTTTCTGGCTGCGGTCAACCCTGTCCTGGCAGCGACCAGCGGAGAATACCAGCGCGCGGGGGACGGAACAGAAGTCGTCTTGCGCAAGACATATCCAAAAAAAACACGGGTTGAAATTGAAGGAACGGGCGGACTGGTCTTGAACCAGTCTT
>CANJZQ010000003.1 GCA_947479535.1 Oligoflexales bacterium
AATAAACTTGATGGCGGCCTTGTCAGCAGTTGCTGTTATGTAGAGCTTGATGTCGATGCCAAAGGCGGCGACTTCGAGGTGAATGCTTTTTTGCCAATCACCAGAGTCATAAGAAGTCGCGGTCAGGGTCGCAACATTGCTCGAACCAACATCACTGATTTGCCCAGCAGTCCAGCCACATTCTGTGGTCGGAGTGATGGCGACGCTGGTATAAACCTTCCCTGCTGCCGTGTATTCAATGGTCCCGATTCCTTTTTCGAGATCGCACATCAGGCTTCTTGCCATGCGCATCGATCCTGCGAGGGTGTCCGGGGATTCTTCATTATTGGTCTGGCAATACAAAACGGCTTCCGCATATTTTACACCGCTGTCACTGGGCTCCATGCGGGCCCCGGTTGTCGTATTCCACGGAGAACCTTTGTTGGAGCAATTCGGAGTGATGGTGCTTTGGATCTCGGCGTCCAAACGAAGCGCGCTGTTGGCTTGGCTTTTTCCCGCAACCAAAATTGCAGAAGTGGGGGCTTTTTGCGTGCTGCTAAGGGATGACGCTGCGTAATCCAGCATCAACGCGCCTGAAGCCGCCAGCTTGCTCGTCGTTTCGTCGTCGGTTGAATCATCGCTTTTTTTGCCGCAGGAAGTGAGCGCCAAAGCCGTGATGGCTCCTGCCAGGGTTACGTGTCGAATCCGAGAAATCTTCATAGATCACCTTCCTTGGAGACGTTGATAGGATTTTTTCCAGCGATAGCTGAAGTGATGTTTAAAAGTTTAGCACAAGAAGTTGATGGCGAGGATGGATCTCAGCTCAGTTGCATTCCACTTTTGAGCCCTGGATAGTTTGGGAAATCCCAAGCTCCTGGATGAGTCTGTCATAGGTGACCTGGTAGGTTCCCCCACTCAGTGGAATCTCGTCTGGACCAAGTATTTCCGGCGAGCCAAGGACGGTGACATAAATGAATCCCCGATTTGGGAAATTTTCCCGAGGCCCAAGATTGACGTGGTAAATCGGCTGGCTGCTGTAGCGAGAGAACGTAATCTCGCCGACAGAAACCTTGCCGGGAGGGCAAGAACCCACCACCGCAACCAAGGGCGGATTTAGCGCACTTGCATTCGCAGTATCAGTGCAGCGCAAAGTGGTGACTGTGTCCCGTGGAACTTCTCCAGGGACGTTGCGGCAGCCTGGTGGCAGGTTGCCTGGCAGGCCGTTTATCCCGGACGCGGCGCCCGAGCCGCTAGAAGATTTTGCCGCCTTGCCTTGAAAAGAATTGTCCGAGCATCCAGCCATCACGGCCAGAGCCACGACTGTTGTAACAAATGAAATTTTGAGGCGTAAATTTACCATCGAGAGAAATATCGGGATCAGCGCGGTTTTCTTGAGGATATTTTAGACAGACTGGAAAATATCCATTTATTCGGCGAGTTAGGATAATTAAGAGGGTGGTTTTCAGGGGCCGTAGGGGAAAGGATCCTTCGCTGCGCTCAGGATGACGGGAGGCTCAGGATGACGGGAGGCTCAGGATCACGTGGTGGGGATACACAGACTCGAACTGTGGACCTCTGCAATGTGAATGCAGCGCTCTAACCAACTGAGCTATATCCCCGGAGCCAGGTGGTGGGGGCACACGGATTCGAACCGCGGACATCCTGCTTGTAAGGCAGGCGCTCTAACCAGCTGAGCTATGCCCCCACATACGGCTACTTGAGCTTGGCGGTTTTAGACTGTCGGGCGTTAAGGTGTCAATTCAAATGGTAATGAACGAGACCAGAGTCGGAGTACACCTGCTTTTGGCGGGGAACAGTCCGCAACCATTCGCAAAACCGTTGAAATCCGGCGTAGTCGTGGAAAGGCACTCCCCGGGCGGCCCAATCGTCGGCACCGTCGGGCTGGACTTCAGCGCATGACTCCAGTTGGTCCAGATCGAACATCGTCAGGACGTCCGTGGCTCGCTTGAAGTCCGCTTCTCCAAGGGGGGCAGGATTGCCGATGAAGCCTAAAATCACCCGGACGTCCCGCCATTCGTGAAAGGCCGGCTGCAGGTTGCCGTCCACCAGAAGGTAGGCGTCTGACGGTATTCCCTTTTTGGCCACAGCCAAGTCGAGCGGCAGTGCCTTTGCCGACTTGGAAAAGGCTGGAGTCACACTGCGGACGAGAAGCGGAGCTTGAAGGATCAACCCACCGGCAATGGCCGCGACCACAAGAAGCCGCGTCAGACGGTGACGCCATCCTGAAAGAAGCGCCATGTTGTCGGTCAGGATCACCGCAAAAAACGGCGCGAACGCCAGGGGATAAATTGCAGTTGGCGATTGGATCTGTCCGAAACGGGCCAAGACAACAATGGCCAGACCGGGAAGGCACAACAAAAACGTCCACGTCGGACGAAAAATAATTGCAAAAAAACCGGTGGCGAAAAGAAGTTCAAGTATGGCGGACCAGTTGGCTTGCAGGAGCGCCGTTAATTTGAAGTCAATGTAATTGAGGCCGTAATATGCATCATGGGACGAATGAGCGGGCATCCATCTGGTGAACAACCAAACAAACAAACCAATCTGGATAAAAGCCCAGGCGCCGACAACAAAGGCTTTGCGCTGCTGGGCCGCCCCGTTAAGTCGCAAGGCCAGGACGAGGGCCGCCCATGCGTTGATAATCCAGAACACTTCCTTGCAGGATCCTGCCCATATCTGCGCAAGGACAAACAGAATCACAGAGCCAACACCAAACGGGAGCCCACCAGACCATATCCGGTCTTCGCGCGGAGGAAAAAGCAGCGCCCCTGCGCCTTTTTTGGCTAAAGAATTGAGGATGATCCCCTGAATGACAAAGGCAGGAACGGCCATCACATCGGGAGCAAAACCAAAGTAAAGACGCGCCGAGAAGGCGGGGAAAAGGCATAAAAATATTGGCCCAACCGCATCAGCACTGAAGCCAGGGGATGCCTGCCCCGGGGCCACCGCACCCCGCAACGCCGCCGAGCGCATCCCCAATAGGACGGCCGCCGCACCGCACGACAGCCACGAAACAAAAAACAGAACTTCCGTTTCTGGAAAGAATGAATAAAGAGGTACGATCAAGGCCACGACAGGCTGGAAATGGTGGGCCAGAAAATTGGCCTCGCCGGTGATGCTACTGGGCCAAACGAGAAGGCCCGACCAACCTGACGCCGCCCAGGAAGATTTCAACTGCGAAAGGATCTGCAGGTAAATCCCAGTGTCAAACGCATGGACGAGATCTCTGGATGCACGGAGCATCCCCATCGCAAGAAATCCCGCAGTTAACGCAACATAGATTAACAGGCTGCGGCCTGCGGCCTCCAGACCAGTCACGAGGCGTCTCACGGTTCACTCCGCAATATCATGAAAAGTCGTTTTATTTTATGACTGTGGGGATTTGGAAACGATCCAGTCGTCAATGGTTCTCTGCCATTTTTTCCAAATCGGCAGTGATTCCTCTGATGAGCATTCGGAGATGGCAGAAACCTTGCGTGGAAATTTCCCGGATGTGTCAATTTCGATGTCGACGTAGCGGAATTTTTTTCCATAATTGCCTTCAGCAAATTCCAGAGTCGCCTGCAAATCACAATTCTCGCGATTGATCACAAGGTTACGCGCACACACGGGAATGTATCCTTCGTCCACTTTGGCAATCCACTCCGGGTCTGGATTCGGCATCAAGTACCATTCGCAGCGTTCTTGATGGGTCAAATCACAGGCTGTGACGATCATCGCGAGTAGGCCTATCACGGCAATGGTTGCGATATTAATTTTCATAGTTGATCCGGATCTCAATGCGTCGGTTCAGGGAACGTCCACTCGGCGAGCGGTTGTCGGCGATTGGACGGGTGTCCGCATAACCGGCTGCTTGGACCTTGGTCGGAGAGTAGTTTTCCTTTTCGATCATATACCGGAGAACCGACGTTGCGCGCATCGTCGAAAGTTCCCAATTGCTCATTTCACCCTTCATCGGGGCATTGTCAGAATGACCTTCGATCGTGATGTTTCGTCCAAGATCTTTTAATATTTTTGAGACGGCCTCGAGTTCCTTGGTGGCCGTCCTTTTTAACTTCCACTCGCCGGGCTCGTAAAAGTGCGAAGCCAACAGGCGCAGGCGCACCCCATCTGGAGAACGGTGGACTGAAACCACACGTTCAGCGCCATCCTTACCCACTTGGACGCTTTTCTCTGCGCCATACAGGCGGTCTTCCAACTGCGCATTGATGCGTTTTATTTCCTGATCGATAACCTTGATATTCTCGGTTTCACCCGGATATTTTTTGATCAATGGTGGACGGGCCTGGTTGCCCTTGAAGTTCTCAAAAATACCGATACCAGCCTCCTGTGGGCCGACCCGACGATCAATTGGAACTTCTTCCATCACCGTGTTGAATTCTTCGTTGATGGCACTCGCGGCCTGCTCGATTGTGGCTCCCGCACCTTCTTTTTTAAGGGCGAACAACACCACAAACACAGCAAAGAGCAGCGTCATCATGTCAGCAAAGCTGACAAGCCAGCGCTCGTGGTTCTCAAATTCAGGGCATTTTACTTTTTTTGCCACGCGGTGATCCCTTTACTCTTCGTGTGCCTCACCGCCGTGGCTCGTGTAGACCTTCAGACGTTCTTCGATGATCTTCGGATTTTGTCCGGATAATATACCGTCAATTCCGATGACCACCATGGCCCGATAATGATTTTCGATCATTGCTTTGCGCTTGATCCGTTTTCCCATTGGAATACACATGATGTTGGCGATTCCCACACCGTAGAGGGTTGCCACGAACGCCACGGCGATACCGGGTCCGATCTTTTCTGGCTGATCCAACACGGTCATAACCTTCATCAATCCAATCACGGCTCCGAGAATACCAATGGTCGGCGAAATGGCGCCAAAGTCTTCCCAGAATTTCACGCAGATTTCGACCTCTTCAAACTCCACAAAAGCTTCGTTCTCCAGAGTGTCGCGAATGATGTTGGGGTCGGTGCCGTCGACGGCGAGTTTTACGGCTGCTTTTAATGGTCCGTAAGAAAGCCCTTCGCGCTTTTTCTCGAGCGCCAGAATCGATTCCTTACGCGCCGTTTGAGCAAGGTCGATAATTTCTGTTGCGATCTGTTGAGGGGTCGTCGGTGAATTTTTCAGCAGGATGGTTGGAATAGCCTTGAAGCAACGGATGTAATCAGGGATGGGATACGCCACCATGAGTGCGCCCAGCGTTCCGCCGATCACGATAAGAAACGAGGGAAGGCTGACAAATTGAGGAATTAGATTTGCCGCACCCTTGGCGACGACACCACCAAGGATCATAAGGAGAGCTAATATAGGACCTATGATAAAACCGATATCCATGGCGCGACTCGCGATTCAGGTTGGTTGCATTGATTATACCGCATATCTGCATCTTCTGTGCGCGGCAGCGGCACAACGGTTCCTTCGGGCGCGCTTGGCCCGTGAACTTTCTGAACAAGGATCGAATTTCCCTGATTTTTTCCCTGCAATTTACCAGAAACACAAATGAAGGCCTGACGGGAAAGGATGGACTCAAACCGTTCATACACCTGTGGAGTGAACACAAGATTGATGTAACCGTGCTCATCCTCAAGGGTATAAAACACCATTCCTTTGGCCGTAGGAGGCGACTGCCGGACGAGGACCATCCCGAAGACAAGAACCTGCGCGTTAACCGCCGTCGACTCCAGACGATTGGATGGAACCACCTTCTTTACCGGAACATCAAAGCACCAGTATTCTGATCGGACGATGGCCGAAGGGTGCTCGCCAAGGGCAACAGAAGTTGCATCCAAGTCCTGTTGGACTCGTTCCATACTGGATTCCCCGGAAAACTTATGTTGCGACTCCACATCAAGCATTAACCCCACATGAGGCGCTGCCTCGGCCATCCAAAAGGCGTCTTTCCGGCTCAGCCCAAAAATCGCAAAAGCATTCGCCGCAGCAAGGCTGGTCAGGTCACTACGAAAAATACTGTTCTGTGGAGCCGCCTGGAAAATTTCGTCGCAACTGGACCAACCTCCTTCAGGCCGGGCACTGCGTAAACTACGCCCTGCATCCTCGCGGAGGCCACGAACCAGACAGAGTCCAAGACGAATCGCATAAACGGCTGGCCGTCCGTTTCGCTCATCCGCGGATTCGATCATTTCAAGGTGATGCTCCCATTCAGAGTTTTGAATGCATACGGGTCGAACCTCGACCCCACAACGTCGCGCAGCCTGGACCAAAGCGAGTGGACTGTAAAAACCCATGGGTTGCGAATTCAGTATGGAAATGAAAAATGCGGCTGGATAATGACACTTCAACCATGACGATGCGTAGGCAATGATGGCAAATGATGCCGAATGAGACTCGGGAAATCCGTATTCGGCAAAGCCGCGCATTTGTTGCAGGATGACCTGAACAAATTTTTCGTTAATTCCATTCCTGCGCATTCCCTCAGAGAGGCGCGTGAGCCAAGGATCAAGATTGCCTTTGATCGTCCACGCCCCCATGTGACGGCGCAATTCGTCGGCTTCGCCCGGGGTAAAATCGCCAACTGCAATGGCAATGCGCATGACTTGTTCCTGAAAAATCGGAATACCAAGGGTGCGTGCAAGGATTGGACGCAAACGTTCGTCCGGAAACACGATCGCTTCTTCACCATTCCGACGCCGCAGGTATGGATGCACCATTCCCCCCTGAATTGGACCGGGACGAATGATTGCAATTTGGATCACAAGGTCATAAAAAGTACGCGGCCGCAGCCGCGGCAGCATCGACATCTGAGCCCGCGATTCAATCTGGAAAGTACCGACCGTATCGGCGCGCTGGATCATGGCATAAGTCGCAGAATCCTCAGGAGGAACCCGGTCCAGGCTCATCGGCCGACCATAATGGGATTCGAGCAAGCCAAAGCACTTGCGAACGGCTGTCAGCATCCCCAAGGCAAGGATGTCGATTTTGAAAAAACCAAGGGCTTCGATATCTTCCTTGCACCACTGGACCACCGAACGACCAGGCATGGTGGCAGGCTCCTGCGGAACAATGTTGTCCAGAGGCTCGTTTGAGAGCATGAAACCACCGGAATGGATTCCCAGATGACGCGGGAATCCGCGGATCCTTTCGGTCATCGAAGCCCATAGCGGATGTTCCTTCATGCTTTCGCGTGGATCCTCGAGCAGTGATTCATGAACACCAAGAACTTTACCAACGGCACGCGCCGCGCCCCGGGTGCGGAATGTGATGACATTGGCCACCATCGCGGCCCGTGCCCGGCCATAGCGTGAATAGATATACTGGATCACCTCTTCCCGCCGCTCGTGTTCAAAATCGACGTCGATATCGGGGGGATCCCCGCGCTCAACGCTGACGAAGCGTTCAAAGAGAAGATCAAAGAGGGATGGGTCGACCGAGGTTACCCCTAGAACAAAACATACGGCCGAATTTGCCGCAGATCCGCGCCCCTGGCACAAGATACCCTGCTCCCGCGCCCACCGGACGATATCCCAGACCGTCAGAAAATAATCAGCAAACTGAAGTTCAAGGATCAAACGCAGCTCGTGCGCGATAAGATCAACGATACGGGACGGCAGAGGATTTCCATAACGCTCTCGCGCGGCCTGCCAGGTGATTTGTTCCAGAAAACTTTGGGCCGTATGCCCCTCCGGGATCATTTCTTTTGGATATTGATAACGCAGTTCGTCCATGCTGAAATTACAATCGTCCGCAAGTTCGGCTGACGACTCCAGCGCCGTCCGGAAAACTGGCAGATCTCCAAACCGGCGCACGAGATTATCCACGCCATGCAAACACCGCTCGGCATTCACAAACATTTGTCCGACACATTCATCCATTTCCATGTTCGTGCGTATCGCATGCAGCACATCACTGACGGGTTTCTGGCTGCCATGATGAAAAAAAGCATCCTGGGTCAAAAGGCACTGGACACCATACTCTTTGGCAAGACCCAAAACTTCTGGAATCCAAACATCCTCACTCGGATGCAAATGCCGGCTGACAGAAAAATAAAGGCGATTCCCGAAAATTCCCTTTAAAGCCTCCATGCGCGAGCGCAAGACAGCAGCTCCACCGCGGCGGATCAGTCCGCGCATCGGTAAAATCGCGGCCACTTGATCGAGGCTCTTCAGGCCATTTTCCTGGAGGCAGCCGTAGGTCACAAATTCTTCCCAAGGCACAGTGGCGTGAGACTTCCCTTCACGGTGGCTGAGTGTCAGCAAGCGGCAGAGCTGTGCATATCCAGAACGACGACGCGCCACCAGTGCCAGCGTATCCTGCAAGACAATTGGCAAGTCATGATCCGTGCCAAAGTGAACTTCGGCTCCGTGAAAGAGGCGTGGGGGTACCGTCCCACCAAGGGAAGGCGCCGAAGACTTCAAGATGGCCTTATGCGCCCGGTGCGATCTGGCTAGGCCGTAGGCGCCGTCAAGATCGGTGATGGCTATGCCACGATAATTCAGCTCAAACGCACGTTGGATCATCTCATGAGGATGGGAGGCACCAGTGATGAAGCTAAAATTTGTATGGGCCAACCACTCAGTCCAACCAAGGGATTCCATAATCGACTTGTTGGTTGCAACGGATGTCATGGTGTTTTTCTAGTTGTACATGCCATGGACATACCACTTTCCTGAACCGTCTTTGAAAACCCAGACCGAACGCTCATCTTCATCCCGCATCATGTAATAATCTCGCTGCATCGACCCTTGGCTAGAGGCACTCCCAGATCGCCACCACTTGTCCATGATTCGTTCGCAGAAGGACCAGCCCCTTGAATGATTCACCGGCTGAGGGCAAGCCCTTGGCTTCGGATAAACAAAAAGCGGACGACGCAGTCCCAACGCTTGCAATGACGGATGACTCACATCCTCACTCTGTTTTAGTTCTGTCGTTGGGTCACCGGAATGCCCTGGAATCCTCAGACAATAACCGTCTTCTGGAATCCAGTTGCTGGTGACTTCATAAGCATTCAATGGAACTGGCAAACGATTTTCCAGTTCCTGCAAGCGGCCTTCACCAGAATCCATAATTGAACCAAACAAATCCCGCATCACCGGTGGCAGGATGATTTTTTCAGTCACCAGCAACTCCCATGACCCGATCGCCTTTTCATAGAGGCCCAGGTCAACGGCTGCGCCCATCGCAGTTGGAATCGCATCTTCAAAGGCATAGCAAGCTTGGAGCAGCGCGGTCCGATGATGCGGGGACTCGGCCGGAAGATCGTGGGGGTGGCGAAAACGAATGGGGATGACAAGGCAAGACAAATCGAGGAAGACCACACGCCACTCCAAGCTCAAAACACGTCCAACACCCAGCTTTTCAAGCTGGGCGCATAAACGATCCACATCATCACGGAGCACTGTTTCAATGTGCTCCCACTCGAGCAATGGCGTATCCAGATGACGCTTCACCTGAATGCTCTCTTGCTGGCGCCACAAGACCCACGGAAAACCAATCAGGCCTGACTCATCATCCCCATGGAGATTCGCTGTCCAAAGCCATAAATCATGCAGTGCTGCACCATAACGCCTGCGGATGGCCAACGCCGGCATTTCAACAAGGGCCACTGGATTTCGAATTCCCAAACGCTCCATGCCCTGCGCCATTTGATGCGCCTGACGACGAAAAACCTGCAGATTAAAACGCTCACGACCACAACCAAACCAATGCAATGCCACTTCATCGGCAAGACGAAACCAGATATCCCAGGACGCTTCATTGACTAGATTGCGACCGATGGGATTGTGTCCAAAAACAAAACCATCAAGCCCACGTTCGCGCATGACTTCGATACCCATCAGCGCACGCCACGGGCTCGCATCCATGACAGCAAGGGCTTCCTCACCCGCAAGGAGGGATATGGCCTGACGCAAAAATGCATGCAGGCTTTCTTGATCGTTCGTCTGAATCTTGTTCCCAGAAATTCCTGCCTGATGGCACCAGTATGGCCAGACAGGTCGCAGGTCCAGCAGCCAAATGGCCTGATGGGCGTTCGCATGATTCACATCATCCAACTGGCCAGTGGCCCTTGCGGGCTGCCAAAGCATGAACCGCGGAGTTAGCGATTCAGGATTGAAATCAGGCCGACTGGAAGAAAGGGCGAGGTAAAACATGAATCCTCCTTTGCACCATACAATTGTATGGTAGCACCGAAAGTTCACATGTCAATAGCCGGAAGATCCAAAGGCTGCCGGGCCGTTCCACGAACGGCCTCCAGATGCCATCCATCACCGCGCACACCATTGCTGCGCTGCCGGCAGTTGACCCGTAAACGGGCCCAGATGTTGCCACGCCGTCCACTGAGCAAAAAATTCTGAAGCACCATCACATGGACTTCCATGGCACGCGCCTGGCGCGCTATGAACGCCCACTCCTCGCCACTCAAATGCTTTGGACTGTCGAGCACCACCAGACGAAACAGCGGCTCTAAAAAAACTGGCTTCAACAATTCAATTGGCTTCTTTGCAGTGGCAAAACGGATGAAATGCAAATCAACACCACGCGCACTCCAAGCCGGCGGATAAACCTCAAGCCCGTCCTGCCCGTTTACCCAAAGAACCAGCATTTCACCGGCTGTGACGCGTCCTACGATGGACAATGCAATTTCACGTGCGCCCTGCCCCGTTGGCATGCCCCACTCACTCACTGCACCGCTGGCCAGTCCACCCTCCAAAAATTCATCGAGGGCACCATTACCACTGAAAAAACGCACGGGATCTGACGTTCTCTGCACCGCAGATGTGGCAGTGCGAACTCCGTGTTGTGCCAGGATATCCGCAATATATTCAGGAATTTTGGGGGTTGATTCTTGTACCATATAAAATTATGGTACCATGGAGGCCTTGAAGAAGAAAAGATCCTTCCTTAACCCGTCATCCTGAGGGCGGTCCCGTCATCCTGAGGGCGGTCCCGTCATCCTGAGGGCGGTCCCGTCATCCTGAGGGCGGTCCCGTCATCCTGAGCGACAGCGAAGGATCCTTTCTTATGCGAAAAGTCCTGCCGTATGCTGCCTCTATCTTGAGCCATAACATGACTCAACTTTTTCTACTGTGGCGACGAGCTCCTATCGCGATTGAAGAATAGTGAGAAGCGAAAAAAAATCAAAGAAAGGATTCTTCGGCATGCAGCCTCAGAATGACGCAGACGGAAAGGATTCTTCGGCATGCAGCCTCAGAATGACGCAGACGGAAAGGATTCTTCGGCATGCAGCCTCAGAATGACGCAGAGGGAAAGGATCCTTCACTACGTTCAGGATGACGGGGTTGGTCAGGATGACGATGTCCATCCACTTTCCGCGGAAAGTCGCTGCCCGTCGTTCTGGCGGTCGAAGGCTCGGTGTTGGTCCTGGCGAAGGATTCATTGGGGCAGCCAACGATGGGAGGCCCCGCAGAGCCGGCATGGCGCCACACTAGGGTCGGAGTAAAAAAAGAGGCCAACCTGCGCTCATGACGCGACTGCGGGGGGCACCATCGGCCAGCGCCGGCCCGATGGATCCTTCGCCTGCGGGGCCTAAGAAAGGATCCTTCACTACGTTCAGGATGACGAGTCCGTTCAGGATGACGGGTCCGCTCAGGATGAGCGTTACATCTGCCGTTGCAAAGCCAACACTTGACCGATCACTTCAAAGGGCTTGTCCCCTGCGTAAATTGGTTTGAATTCGGAGTTCTCCGGCTTCAAATACCAACCGCGGGTTTTATCACGCATTAGTCGCTTCACCGTTGCATCGCCGGACTCCGTCCGCGCAACCACAATGGTCCCAACCGGTGCATTCTTGCAACTCTGAACCACGAGCCAGTCACCATCAAGAATGCCAGCCTCAATCATGCTGCTGCCGCTCGCACGCAAGGCAAACACCTCACGTGGAGATGGAATATGCTTGCCGAACATTGACGTCGACATCCGCAAAGTTCCAATCCGTTCTTCCAATGCCTCAAGCGGATTACCGGCTGGAACTGAACCAAGGCAAGGCACCACGAGGGTTTCCGGGGTCGATTCGAGGGCCGGGTCCCGCAGAGCCTCGCGCGTTACCGTAAGGCTGCGCGCCGATTGCTTGTCAGGACTTTCAAGATACCCTTTGCGACGCAATGCGTTCACAAGGTCTTGGGCAGATCCGATGGCGGAATAACCCATGTGCTCACAGAGCTCCCGAAGGCTCGGAGGCATACCGGTTTTAAGCGATGAAACCCTGATAAAAGTGAGGGCTTTGCTCTGAGTTGCTGTGAGCTTTTCCATAAACACCCCCTGCAATTGTTTTAGCCTCTGCGGAGAATCAACGCAAGTGACCGCGAAAAATCAGGGCGAGGGGGCAACTTCAGTGGCCACCATTCCCTTGGTGGCCACTTCCCGCCGGACTGTCACCACACCTTTTTTATCGCTGCCAAATTTCCGGTAAACATAGGGAAAGGAAACCGTCTTGGATCTGAGCACAACCTGCAGGATGCCCGAAGGGTCAACGGTACCCGGCTCCTCATGGACTGCGAAAACGATCTCTTCCGGAACAACTTGAACCTTGAGCCTTGATGCCTGGGCCAGAATACTTGCGCGCAAGGCTTCATCTTCATCGGATCTTGGATCGATGGCTTCCCAAACTGAATAACGCAAACGTTTTTCCGTAAAGTAACCATCCGCAAAGCGGTACATCATGGCCGAGACCGCCAACATCACTCCAAAGATCAGATACTTTGCCATCGTCTACCTGCCTTATGCGTTGAGGGCCCGGATTCGCTCGATCATCGGTGGATGAGAGTAATACCAGGCCGAATACAATGGATGAGAGATCGGCATGGAACTGCTCTTTTCACGAAGAACTCCCAAAGCAGCCATCAGGTCTGCTCCAGTCCCCAAAGCAGTACGCGCAAAATGATCCGCCTCAAATTCATGCTTGCGGGAAATCCAGCAGTGCAACGGCTGAATCCAGAACGACAAAAGACCGGACCAGGCTGAGAAAACAACCAATGCCGCATGAGGGCTCATTGCTGGAAATCGAAACGCCTCATAGAATTGCGCGTAAGGAAGCAACAATCCAAGGGCATAAAATGTGAAAAAAGAAAAAATGATGGAGCGGATCAATCCTTTGCGAACATGATGCAACTTGAAATGACCCAATTCGTGGGCCAAAACCGCGACCACTTGAGCAGCGGACAAATCCTTCACCAGCGTATCAAAGAGGACAATCCGCTTCTTGCCAAAGACACCGGTAAAGTAGGCGTTTCCGTGAGAACTTCGCCGGGACGCGTCCATCACGAAAACCCCGTTTGTCGCGAAGCCAATCTTGTCCGCAAGACGATCGATCCCATCGCGCAGGGGACCAGGTTCAAGGGCCTGAAACTTGTTAAAGAGAGGCGCCACCAGAACCGGGTAGGCCCAAGAAACCACAAGACTGAAAATAGTCACCGCAAAAAATGCGTACAACCACCAGAATGTTCCTGCACTCGCAATAAACCAAACTAAAAGCGCCAGCAGCGGTCCACCCAACAATCCACCGATCAGGGCACCCTTGCCCAGGTCCGTAAAAAAACCTGACGGCGTCTGCCGGTTGAATCCGTGTTTCTCCTCGATGTGAAAAATGCGGTACCACGACCAGGGCAGCGAACAGATCATACGGAGCAACGCCATCGCAGCGAAAAAAATCAGAGCATGGGCCACGAGCCCCAAGGTCCCGTGCAGTGAACCAACAATCCGGCCAGACAAACGATCCAGCCAACCAAACCCGCCAAGGCTGAGAAAGCCGACAAAGATCCAAAGGTCAAATGCCGATTCAATTCGCTCAAAACGAAACCGGTCTTCCGCATAGGCAAGCGACTTGCTCATGTCTTCGCCAGTAATTCCCAAGGCATCGCGGGCTTCGGCCTGACGCTTCAGGTCATGCCATGTCGACCGGTTGAGGCGACCAAGCCAGCTCTCGACGAGATATTGAACAACAGTGGCAAGGATGAATGCGAGAAAAAGAAATTCAGGGGAAGGAATGGGTAATGAAAACCGGGAAAATTCAATCACTCGTTTGCTCCGGTGGCTTCGGCTGATTTGGGCGGACCTGTTCCCGCTTGATTTTAGATATGTATATCTTGCAGCAGGTTTTACAGGCAAGGATCGGATGACCAAACCCGGAATAACGTGGATGAAGGATGCAGATCAAAACCATCATGAAATCACCTCATGACGGACCCTGCGATTTGCATGCCAGAAGCGACCTGCACAGAAAGCCTGTAACATACCGTTTTTACGTACTTAATCTAACGCCATCCGCAGCCTGCGAAGGCTCCATGTCCATATCCTTGACATCCGATGGCGTGCCGCGAGGCGAGCGGCGATGACTGGAGGAATCGTGAAGTCCAGCCTGCCCTTGCGCGGCCAACAGGTAACTGTGCCCAGCCTGCTCCCACATTTTATGGCGGGCATAAACCTCAGCTGCGCGGTGGTAACGCTTTCTGCGGAAAAACACTCCAGCCGCCTCATGCACCATGCCTCCCCGCTCCAAAACGGACGAAGCCTCCCTGGCCAGGCCAAGCTCCTCAAGAATCTTGGCGCCATCAGCGACTCGATTCTCGCGAACGAGACCCAGCGCCCTTTCATACAGCACGCGATCATCCGGGGCGACCGCCTTGCGAGGGGCACTCGAGGGCGGCGCCTCAAGAACCCTGCGAGACCTGACCACGGCGGCCATATTCCATAAGAACCCGCCGACGCCAATCAAGATGCATCCGATGGCCAGAAATATAATGAGGTCAGCGATCAAGGATCAATGCCTCACATTTGGTAGGTGACACCGAGCTGGGAATAGTTGTCGAGGATCCCCTGTTGGACGCCGCCTGGCTCCTGCTTTACGCCTGGCGACACCGTGTAGGAGAGTTTCAGGGAGAAATTCCGGTTGAGGCGGATTCCGACACCGCCACCGAGGTTGGGAACAGGCGGCAAGGTGAAAGAACCTGCCTCGCGGCCTTCCAAGGTCAAGATGTCGCTGTGGTAGGCCTTCACCACAGCACCGGCCGAGAGATACGGAATAAAAATCTCGCCCGCAAAAAGAATCACATTGAAATCGACCGAATTCGAAATCACGCGGGTCTGCGAAACATACTCGCCGTAGTAGCCAGGCTGGGTTACCAACGCCTTGTAGCCCGTGTTATTACTGAATTCCTGGCGATGCGAATAGGAGACACGGAAGTACTCCCCAAGATCCATCGCAACGGATGCACTTCCAGCGCGGGACACATAGGTCTGATAAGGGACGTTGCTGCGCGACGCAGAACCACCAAGGGTGAAATAAACCATACCCAGGGCAGACGGGGTGAACGCAAAACTGGCAATCACCGCAAAATAAAATGCGCCCGAAAAGCATCCGCGCTGATTTTTAAGCATGATCGAAGTCTCCTTTGTCTAGTAGTATAACACCGGATTCATCTGGATTTGGGCCTCGGGATTTTGTCACCAAGGCAGTGCACTGGATCAAAGGGAAATTCGTGACACAAAAAAAATTTCGCCAATCGGTCGTTGGTCTTTTCGTAAATGATTCTGGAAACATCCTTCTTGGCGAGCGGTCAGACGCACCTGGGTCTTGGCAACTGCCCCAAGGTGGAGTCGATGATGGCGAAACCCCTGAAGCAGCTCTGCGGAGGGAAATGGAAGAGGAACTGGGATGTGCGGAATACCGGATCATCAAACGAGCCACTGAAAAATGCCGCTATGAATTTCCCACAGATCTGAAGACTCCTGTCGCAAGAGAATATCTTGGACAGGAGCAGACCTGGTTTTTGCTTCAGTTCGAACCGGATGCGGGGCCCGACCTTGATAAATCAGACCGGGAGTTCAGCGCGTTCCGATGGGCAGATCCATCGACGGTGATCTCGGGAATCATCACTTGGAAGCAGGCCTGCTACGAGAAAGGCTTTGAACAATTGGGCATTCAGATACGCTGAAGTCCGAAAAATGCATTGGGAGATCGAAAATGCCAAGAATTGCGCTATGGAACCTCTTTTTCGGATTTACCGTCATTTGTCTAGCCGCAGCCTCCGGGGCAATCGTCGCAAATGACATGTCGAATGCGTTCGTTGATACGATTCAGACCGGAAGAGACGCGACCCGTGACTGGACCCTTACGCTGCAAGGCAGCGCACACGGCCATGTAAATTTATTCGGGATGCTCCACATCGCGCTTGGCTTGACCATGCCTTACGCACGCCAAACGCCGCGCATGCGCGTTTTGATCACGGCAGGTTTAACCCTGGGTTCGATCGCGATGGGACCCTTGATGATTTGGCGGAGCCTCCTTCAGCCAGTCCGGGACATCGAAGCGAACGGAATCATGATTGGCATTTTCCTTTGCCTTTCGCTGGCTGCCCTGCTGATCCATTCGGCCGGCCTGTGGCAGGCTTTCGCGCGCCGGGACTGAAATCAAGTTTAAGCAAGATTCAGCAAAAAAATCCGGGACGAAAAATCATGAAAATTATTTCACTCGTACCAAGCATCACCTCCACCTTGGCTGAACTGGGACACGAGGCAGACCTTGTGGGATGCACCAGTTTCTGCGTCGATCCACCGGGATTGGCCCGGCGAATCACGGTTGTCGGCGGGACCAAAGATCCGGATCTAAGTAAAATACGGTCCCTGGCTCCAGACCGCATTCTGGTCAACAGCGAAGAAAACCGCGCGGAGGATATCGCACTTTGCCGGGAGATCGCCCCCGTTCACGAGTCCTTTCCAAAACACCCTGGCGACGTTCCAGAGATGATTCGCAGCATTGGAAAATTTCTCGGCAGTGATCATGCGGCGGGTTTGCTCGCTGACGATACTTCCAAAGCGATCCAAGACTTGGAAAAAACTGCGACAAAAAATGGTTCCCTTGAATCCTTCATTTATCTTATCTGGCGAAATCCATGGATGGCGGCGGGCAATGACACATACATCAGCCGCCTCCTCGAATGCGCCGGACTTCGCAATGCGGTGTCGACCACCAGATACCCGAACGTGCCGATGGAGATGCTTGTGCGGCTGTCACCTGAAATCATTTTTTTCAGCAGCGAACCATGGCCTTTTCGCAAAAGAGACTGCGAGGCGTTCGTGGCCGAATGGCAGGGCATGACCAGCCAGCCTGTCCCAAAACTCCTCAAAATCGATGGTAAATCCTTGTCCTGGCATGGCAGTGAAACGAAAAAAGCCGCAACATCGTTGCGGCTCTGGATAGAGGGCGATCCCTCAACCAACATTATCCGACGCGCAGGGCCAGATGGGCATTGAGCTTTTCTTCAAGGTCTTTTCCCATGGAAACCTTTGCAGCCCTGCGAGGAGAAATCTTGCCACGAAGCAAGGCCCGGAAATTCTTCTGGTCCCGCATGATTCCAGCCATTTCCTTGAAAGCCTCGCGCAGCTTCATTCCGCGATCGATGAAATTATGCAAATCATCGAACGAAAACGGCTTGCGAAGGAAGCCGTCTGCATCGTCCAAGCAGGCAGCCGTTTGCTCGTCATCTAAAACGGCACCACTTAGAATCAAAACCGGAATGGTTGGGTCAAACCGGCGCACTTTGGCCATGAGCTCAATACCGTCCACTTTAGGCATCCTGATATCGGTCAGGACCAGGTCGATTTCCTTTTCCTTTAGTTGCACCATGGCATCTTTAGCTGAGTCCACCACGATAACCCGCGAGAACGACTTGTTGAGGTGGATTTTAAAAAACTTCAACAAGGTATCATCGTCATCGACAACCAGCACAAAACTGGTGCGATCATAGGCCCGACGCGGCTGTGGTTTTGAAATCCGTGTGGTTTTAAAGGCCATGATTCCGTCCTGTTATAAAAGTGACCGCAAATCCGCAATATAGCTCTCGGCGCGAGCCCTAATGGAAGGCGAAGCCTGATTCATGCTCACAACTTCCTCAAAAAGTCGCAACGCAACATCCGGACGATTCAAATCCAGTGCGTTCAAGACGCCCAGATTAAATCGAGCGGCCGCATTCACTGGGTCCGTTTCAAGGACCCGCTCGAAAGAAGCGCGAGCAAGATCGGCGCGCCCCGTGCGGCGAAGGACGATCCCACGGCAAACCAGGGCGTCTGCATTTGCCGGATCGATGGCTATGGCGCGGTTCAGGTCTTCCTCAGCTGCACTTAAATCATTGTCGCTAATCGATAAATTCGCACGGTTGACCAAAGCCTGGACAAAGGTAGGCGCCATTTCAATGGCTCGACCGAAATGAGATGCAGCCGCCTTGTTGTCTTTGCGACCCAACGCAATTGCCCCGAGAAGGTTCTCCAGACTCGGATCATCTTTCCCGCGATCGATCGCCCTCTTAACCACAAATTCAGCAACCGAATCCTTTCCCTCCCGAAGGTAGCTGTCAGCCAAGGCAACATATGCCGGCGTGAAGTCAACATGCTTCGAAATCATGTCTGAAAGAATGTTTCGCGCATCTCCCCCACGGCCAGTCATGAAATAGCCGTTGGCAAGAAGAAAGCGGTATCTCAACATCACAGTCGGGTTGATCTCCGACTTCAAGGCGATCGCTTCGTTGATTTCCCCTAGAACCTCAAACAACTTTCCAGCCTCGCGGGTCCTCGCATAAACTCCCGCCAATTCGAGCCACGCCTCTTCGTTGGATGGTTGCAACCGAAGGGACTCACGCAAAGATCCCTCACCATCACGAATTCGACCGAGGGCCAACTCCATGCGACCCTTTGCGAGCAACTCCGTCGCCGACTTGCTGTCAGTCCAACGCATGATTTTTTTTTCAAGCACACTTCGCTCTTCCGGCATCGGAGGACGCTTGAAAAGAGAAGACCAATCAACGGGAACTGCCTGAGTGTCAGCCTCAAGAGCAGAGGGTTGACCCAAAAGACCCGGAACAGCATCGCCTTGCATGGAAACACCGTCGCCAAGGGATCCATTTGACCGGACGGCTGCATTTCGCGATACACAACCAGGTGCAACTACAAATAGTGACAATGCCACTGCAATTGCTCTCATGATCACCACCAATCCACAGGCATCATCAGATTTTTGTGACAGCATATTCATCAAGTCGCCCTCCCCTACATCTGCCACTGCGCCGGCATATCCGGCACTGTACTTAAAGGCACCTGGTCCGATATCGTACCGCTCGCAGCAGACTTGTCCTGTGGATCAAGTTTCAGGGCTGCTCGAGCCATCCACTCGTTTCCGTTGAAAACAGCAGGATTCTTTCTCTGAGCCATGAGATTGGAACTAAAGTAACTCCGCGCGAGATTTTTAAGACGAGCACTGTTTTCGCCGTATTTTTTATCACCACCGAGCCTGCCAAGCTTCTCCAAGTCGCCAGCCATACCCTCCGCAACAATTCCGGCCATGTACCGGGCCCTGGGCGCGGATTCACGGTCTCCCGAACTAGCGGCCAGGTCAAAGCGAACCATGACGTCATCAAATACTTTCATCTTGCGAGCCGCAACTGCGCCAGCTGAAGGATCGCTGCCGTCAACCCGGATCGATTCGAGTTTCTTCTGAAAATGTTGCGCCAGATAAAGATTCACATTTCCCGAAAGAGAAGAAAACGAGTCGCCCAATTGATCCTTATCCTGTTCGATTCGCTTCGCAAGGATCTCGAGGTTGTCGATGCCAGCCTGCTCGTTTCCCCTCTCAATCTCAATCCGCCCGAGAAATAATTGGCTTTCATACCGCTCATTAAGATCGCGGGAAACCTTCAGTCGAGCGGCAGCAAGTTTATGCGCGGCCTCCATCGCTCCCGCATCCATGGCGTATTTTATTGCACGGGTGAATGCCTTCAATTGTTCCTCACGCCGGCCTTCTCTGGCTGCAAGAGACTCTGCAGCATCAGAGGCGGTGCGAAGATCACCTCCGGCACTGGCCAGTTTTTCGGCCCGTTCCAAAGCCGCCTTGCTCCGTAAATGGTCCGGATACGTTTTTCCAAATTCTAGATAGCTCTTGGCGCAGGGCCCGAGTTTAAGCTGAAACTCCTCTGCCCGAGCCGATAGATAAGCCATATCCCCGCTAAACTCAGTCATTCCTTGCTTCTTATAATCTTGCGCAATCCGGTACGCATCCGACCAGGCACCGCCAAGGGCTAGAAGGTAAGCACCGTCACGCAAAAGCTTCTGGCGATGTGGAACGTTTGGATTGTCTGTGGCTGTCTGGACGAGCAATGTCCCTGCCTCGAGAACCTTGCCGTCATTGTTCAGTTTGGTGCCTTCGTTGACTGTCGCCGATGACAGAACACCCTCCATCTCGTTGCGCAGCACAGTTCCAAGTTCCTTCCAATCTTCAAGCCGGAGGAACTTGGAAACGACCGAAACAACTTCACTACTGGGCGATAGAGCAAGCTCCGCAAAGACAAGTCCCCGAATTGCAAGAGAGCGTTGCGACAGGGTCGGCGCTGAGACCAGAACCCTCTGCCAGTATTTTTGCGCCTCCCCCAGCATTCCTTGATCACGGCACGCGCTGGCACCAACAAGCATCAGCTCGACACTGCGATTTTGTCCAGGAAACCGGCTGGTAAAATCATCGATGCTCTCAGCAAGTTGCTTTAGTGCCTTTGAACTGTCTTCGTCGTCACCTGGCCGTCGGCCAGCGACTGAGGCCTTTTCAGCGGAAGATTTCCAAAACCGTTCCGCCGCCATGACATCCTGATACGAGGTCAGCTCCAAAAGTCTGCGGTCCAGCGCATATTCAGACTTGAGTTCGGCGTATCGCCGTCTTGCTTCAACTAAATTGTTTTGGAAGTAAAATGAATTAGCCACCCGCAATCGCCACTCATTTGATTCGGTATGATTGCCGTTCTCTTCCAGCATGACTTCATAGATCGCCGAGGCTGTTTTGAATGATGCCTGGCTGCCGGTCTCAATACCGTCTTCGTAATACCAGGCAGCCGACTTCCGTGATGCCTCAATACCGATCTTGTCCAGTGCGGCAACAGCCTCGATGTTTTCGCGGTTGATGGCACGCCAAAGGCTGCGCCTCGGCAGCAAATTGGAAAGTTGTGAACGCACGGCCATTGATTTGGCGACCTTTCCCGCCTGCTCAAACCCGCTAGCCGTAAGATCCGCGATAAAAGGCATGTCCGCGGCGTTTGGGAACTTCGCGATCAGAACTTCCCCAATCTCACCCGTCACATCATAACGTTTCGCACTCGCAAGACGCCTCAGAACCCTGAGGCCCGCTTGAGCACCAACCAGTCCGAGGGACGGGCGCACCAGAACCTTGCGAGCCTTCTTCCAATCTCCGGTTTCGTAAAGGGCATCACCCAGTAATTCCGATGCATCCTTCTGGATCCCACGCCGTTCTTGTTCTCCGAAGACATCAATATGTGGTTGAAGAAGCTCCTCAGCGGCGGCGACCGTCTGATCTAATTCGGCCCCTTTGTACGCAGCCCAACCGATCCGGTACAAAACCTTCACACGGGCCCTCATCGCCGTGCGTCTGAATGCTGGATTGCGCGTTAACGAATCCGTAATTTCACGGGCACGCTGATAATATCTCAAGGCACCCCGCGAATCCGTAGAATCGAACGCGTGATCACCAGCAGCAATATTCGCAGCGAGCACGGCCTGATTTTCTCTTGGACGTGCTGCCAATGTTTCCCAAACACGGATAGCGTCGCTCTCACGTCCAATCTTCTCGAGCATCACCGCGCGCAGAGCTGACGCATCGTCACGCAAGGGCGCATCGGGATAGGCCTCTTCAAAATCGCGGAGTTGACTCAACGCCTCGCGCCGAATGCGGTCAGCCTCCTCAACGTTGGTTTCCTGTTCGATTGTTGCGATCCGGTCGATGATCTGTGCATAGTTCAAAATGACATATTGGCGATTTTGCGCTTCCGGAAATTCCGCCATGTGATTTTTATATTTTTTCGCGGCCGACTTTAAAAGATCCAGCTGTTGTCTGGTGCGTTCGACGCGCTTTTGGTTTTCCTCACGATCCAATCTGTCATACATGGCTCTAAGCTTTGACTGCCCATCCGCAGAAGCCGTCGCCTCGTACTCCTCAAGTGCCGACCAATAGTCCCGGTAGGCGCGAACCGAATCAGGATCCGGAACATCATCATTTAGCCTGCCTGCATCGGGACCGGCCGCAAAAAGGATCGTTGTCACAGCAACTACAAAGCCGACCGCGCCAATTTTACCGGTTTTCATTCGAGCCATGTTGCCGTGCCCCCGACCTGCAGGTTCATCACTTCATCACGAGCCGACTGGCGCGCTGCATCGAACTTGAGTTGTTCTTTTTGAGCATCATCCTGCACATTTTCTGATCTCATGGCATCAATGTCTGCACTCCATTGATCCAGTCGTCCGATCCGGTCCGACACCCTCTGCCGGACCGTGTCGACGATCGCGTGCCTGCGGATTCCAACCCACAACCCCAGACGATTTTGCACCGACGCGATCTGTTCATTCGCTTTTACGGCTGTTTCATCCCTTTGCCAAAGTTCACCAACCGTTCGACCCAGTTCCATCTTCATATTTTTGTCCAGCTGGACCAGCTGCTGGTATTCATCCTTGGCCACCTGTTTCCATAAGCGCCACGTCCGCTCAAAATCCTCGAATAGCAGACGTTCGGCAGTATCCGCGACTTCGTTGCGTGCGCCACGCAGCATGGACTCCTCATCGAACAAAGCCATCGAATAGAATGCCATCAAGCGTCGTAATTGGCGGTGGGTCCCAGATTCGGAAAGGTTCTCGACCTGCTGGGCACGGATCAGTTCCAGCGTCCGGTAGATCTTTGATTGCAGTGAACCGATTCCAGCGCTAAATTCAGCGGCAGCCGTCGCGCCACTCGCATTTGTGCCGCCGCTCCCATGATTGACGACAACGCCATCGAGATACCGGACGCCGGCAAGGCCTGCGGCAGTGGCCAGCAGCCGCTGATTGACCGCAGCCAAACGGTTCGTACTATCAAAGAGATCCGCTGTCCTGCGCCACCCTTCACTCTTCGCAAGAATTTGAGGGTACTTCCCAAGCAGTGCGTTACGCCGGTTCTCGGAAGCTCCCAATTCCTGCCTCTCAGCCGGCTTTAGCCGTTGCAGCAATAGATTGCGCTCAAGACCAACCATCCGGTGCCCGGCTTCAAGATGCCGTTTAACAAGAACATCCAGTGCCCTGGTCGCATTAATCCATGACGGATTGATTTGAGAGAGATTTGCACGGCCAAGACTCAGAAAGAGCTGCCTGATTTCGCCGCGATCGTCGGCAAGGCTTTCCAACTGATCATTGAGCTTCCTGGAAATATGCCTTGCACGCTCAATTTCCTCTGGGGCATCCAGCAGGCCAACATGCTTCATAAAAATCCGCTCTACACTTTGGGGATCGACTGGCTTCGCACCAGCAAGTTCTTTAGATGTAAACTCAAGGATCTCCTTGTAAACTGCGCGCTGGGAGGCAATGGACCGCTGAGCCCCGTCAAAATCGCCCGCTTTAAGAGCGAGCCAGGCATCCATTCTGGCCAATTTCATTCGCGAATCAGTGTCAGTCGAGCCAAACTGCTTTTTGAAAATCGCAACCTGGTCGCGTGCTGCCTCAACTCGCCCAAGATCAATCAGAGTATAGACGCTCTCATATAATGCTTCACGAAATGAGGGAGAAAGTTCATCGATGGCTGAATAAGTTGCCGCAGCAAGATCAACATGTCCTTTCCGGACTTGGACGCGGGCAAGTGCTAGACGCGCACGGTCCCGCTTCTCACTGAATTTCGCACCAAAGACTGCAACTGCAGCCTTAAAAGAGGAAATTGACGCATCTAATTTACCAGACGCGGCAAGTATGATTCCATTCATATATATAATTTCGCCATCAAGCGGTGCCGGCGCACCTTTCAACGCGGGGTCACGGAGAAACCTCTGCGCGAGATCGAGATCTCCGGTAGAACCTGCAGCACGTGCCGCAAGAACAAGTACATTCCTCCTTGCAGCCTGCGGCATTGCAACTCCGGTGATTGCCGCGAAAAGTTGCCGCAACTCCAACCGGGCCGCTGACTCCGTTTTTCTCATTAGGCGCGAGACAAGCCGCAGGACATCAATGAAGTCATCGTGGTTTGCTGTCTCTTGATTCTGGGAAATGAAGGAACCAATGTACCGGAGGGCCGCGCGCAGCGATTTGTCGGCGACCCCGGCCTTCTCATAACTGAATGCCAACTGCCGCTGGGCAACCAAATACCTTTGGGGTTCTCCGGTCTGTACCAGATTCAAATACCGGGTTAATTCCCTGACATTTGACAGATGATCACCGTTGTCTAAAAATGTCTGGGAAGCCCGCCATGCCCGTTCAGCCGCGATTTTTCGGGGACCAATCACTGGCTGGTCTGACACCCTCGGCAAACTCCGGATCGCTTGACCTACCTGCTCTAAATCGGAGTTCAGTTTTCGAATCTCCATCTCGGGAGATCCCAACTTGATAACATCGCTTGAATCGACAGTGGTCGCTGGAACAGCTGCCAACAGGATGGACGCTGCGAGCGAAATCCCGCCAGGGCAAAAATACCGCCTGAGTCTAATCAGACTTGATGTCACAGGTTCACCCCGCCACTTCCCGCCCCTGTTACATTACCCATCGAAATTGAGCCCTTGGCATCTGCGCGGGCCGGGGCGTCGATCACAATGTTAATTGTGCGGCGTTCCTTGCCGTCCGGCATCGAGAACTCGAACTCTTTTTCCAAATTCCGCGTGACGTCGGCCGACACTGGCACATTTCCGCCCTCACGAACCATGATTGCGGCATCGATGGAAAGCTTGTGAGATCCTGGGGGAACCGGGCCGGCAAAAAGAGGTAACTTGGATGACGGCATCCAAAGTCCACCAGCATCTGCCGCCCGATAGATCTCGACACCGTCAATTTTCACCACAAGGGACTTCAGAGTGGCTTTTTCGACCCCGCGAAACTCGGCATCCATCTGGACAAAGTTATCAACACGAGCGTCTTCGATCACTTTCAGACGAGCTTTTTGCACATCAGCATGAAGCCGCTCAACTTGATTCTCGAGTCCGGAAACAGCATCTGCAAGTCCTTTGATGATTGACTCCGATTCATCGGAAGAACCTTCTGCGCTATTTTTGCCGCCTTTATCTTTTGTGAAGTTGTATGCGGTTGATGGACTTGGCATTTTGCCATCCTTGGTGGCTGGTTCTATTTTATCATTGAAGGTCAGACCGCCACTTTCGTTGTCCGTCAGCTTTTTTTCCAAGCGGTCCAGGATCGATTCAACCTCAATTGTGTTGCTGTCCTTGGCAAACACGACGGGCATCGCGACTAGCAATTGGACAAGCGCGATTGAAGTGAAAAGGCTTTTCATATTTATATTCCTCTCCCGGTCCAGGAAAAATTTTTTCATCTTTTTGAAATCGTCGCACGTGCCTTCACTGATCCCATCGCATATCGCAACTTTCGAGCGTGTTCGGCAGGCAAGCGCAGTTCGTAGCCCTGCGGCAACGCACGCTGTTTGTGTTTGGCGAATGCCTGAGGCAGAAGGCACGGGTTCATTTCAGCCAGGCGTGCGGAGGTCAGTTTTGAAGCGTGCAGTACCTCAGAAACCGAGGCCTTGCGAGGTAAAGAAACAAATTCAACCGCCTTGTCATGACCCGATTTTTCCAGTTTTTGGCGTTTGATCAACCAGTCGTAAGAATTGGCCGCTGCCAGGAATTCCGCATAGAAATTCCGGCTGGCAAAGCCAAAACTCTTGGAGCGATAGCCTGCCAAAATATTTTCAAGTTCAGGGGATCCGACTTCGCGCATGGCGCGTTCCATGCCTGCGGCACCGTGATTGTAGGCCGTGATCGCAAGAGGCCATGTCCGCAGCATTTGATAGTTATCCTGCATCAGGCGGGCAGCGCCCCGGGTGGCCTTCCACGGCGAATTTCGTTCATCGACCATGCGACCATCAACATGCATGTAAAGGCGTGCTGTTTGGGGCATGAATTGCCAGATCCCGGACGCCCCGACCTTTGACCGTGCCTCGACATTGAACATCGACTCCACAAAGGGAAGACGGGTAAGTTTTACCGGAAGGCCATTCTCGGCAAACAGCTTTTCCATGTACGGCAGGTATCGCTGGGCAACCTTCGCGGCCTCGATAAATGTATCGGATAGGCCCGACTGGGATCGAATCTTGATGTCGCCAGCAAGTAATTTTTCACGCTGGCGTTCATCGCCACCGTATGTACTCCAAATGCGCCGCTCGATCGCGCCGAACTGCAAGGCGGCTTCACCCTGTTGACGAAAATGATCGATCGCGAGCTGATAGCGGTCGACATACCTCTGAGCAACCCTTTGGCGCTCCGCACGCCCGCGAACAGGATCGTAAGCGCGCCCCCGCACCGCTTCCTTGAAATCAATCAGGTCAATCACCCGGTCAGGTTCATCGACATCATGAATGATGATGGTTGTGCTCGGGTAGTTTTGGAACACGGTTTCCCAAAACCGGACTTGCCGCTGAACAAAGCCGTTTGCCGGGAACGGCACCGTGGCATTTCGCGTCACATCGCCGCGGTTTTTTTGCTTCGGCGATCCTTCGTTCGATTTACTTTCAGATTTTATAACCGCCGCATTTTCCCGTTCGAGTTCCTCGACGAAATATTGCAGTTCCGGGTCATCCGATTCGCTGCTGCTCGAATCGGCTTCAACTGGAAATTCCGATGGGTCGCCGATTCCAACTGGAACAACTGCGTTTGCAATGGAAACAAATGCGTTCGCAAGCATCAAACAAGATGCTGCAATGGTCGAACGCTTCCAGGTCAGGCCCAACATCCCTGAGGGCTCCTTCCGTCGACAATCTAACGAGGCAATTTGGGTACCTTTGAAGTCTATCAAAGGCTTGAAAAGCGCGGCAACTAAGGGGGTGCCGGGGTTTCGATTGACCGACATGAAATCGCGTGTTAACCACCTTAATGTTGCCAATTCACCAATTGGCATGCCAAGTTTTTGACGCCGCATCGCGGTCGCAGAAACGAAAATCGGGGTATAGCGCAGACTGGTAGCGCGCACGCTTGGGGTGCGTGAGGTCGTGGGTTCGAATCCCGCTACCCCGACCATTTTCCCCTCTGGTCGCCCACTTCCCCTCCACGATCTCCCATTTAGGACTTGTTCAGATGAAATCAGGAATCCGCGGAAAAACCATTGCGATTCAAATGATGTTGCTTTCTATCTTTGGTGTTGAAGCGAGCGAGAAATGGTTTGCCGGAGGAACTCCCCAATGGTTCACCAAGGAGTTCGCTGATACGTGGCTGGTTGGGCTACCCGGCGGCCTGGATTTCAGTTGGTATCTGATCGCGTTTCTTGAAACGCTGATTGCTGCTTCGGCCCTGATCTCAATCCTCCGCGGGGAGTTCCTGGTACGCCGTGATCAAATCGTCCTGCGCGCTGCGCTGCTCATCAGCCTTGGCTTCTATTTAATGCTTGGGTTTGGCGGACGTATTTCTGGAAATCACGATATTGCCGCCCATTCCTTTCAGTATTTCACTGGGACACTGTTATCGCTTTTCATGATCGAGCGGTCCGAGGGTCGCTTCACAGGACGCCCAGGTGGACATCGCAATCACCGCCAGGGTGCGGACAAAGATAAGGCCAGGGCCAACGCAGGAACTCCTCAACGTAATCGCAGCCAAAATCAAAAGCGGGATTCGCAGAATCACCAACCAAGATTCGTAAAAAACCGCTAACCAACATTTTTCTTGTGTGATCCCGGTCTGTTAAAAGAATAATATTCAGTCAAAACTGAACCAGCCGAGGAACTCCAGAACATGCATATGTTACGGAGATTCTTATGCTCGACTGCAATATTTGGGTTCACCTCAAGCCTTTTTGGGTGACATTGATCGTCGCTACTTCCTTCACACCAGTTCACGCGCTGGCCCAGGTCGCGCCTGATTCCAGCGACCTGTCCACAGAGCAGAAATTTGATTTCATCGCTGGTTCAATTGGTGATTCGATCACCGCCGCGATGGATGCGAATCATCCCCTGGCCAACCGCGAGATCAACTGGTCAACAGGAACCCGCAGCTCTAAAATGGTCAACAGCCATGCCCTTCGCCTTCGGGAACTGATGCCCGAGACTTCTATCGGAACTAAAAACTTTGCGATCTCCGGCAGCAAATCAGCAGATGTCGTGAAGCAGGCAAAACATCTTGCAAAGTTTAGCCCGGATTACGCGACGGTTTTGGTTGGAGCCAATGACGTTTGCGCCTGGAGCACCGATCATGATGCGCAATTGGCTGAATATGAATCCGACATTCGCACCATTTTGAAGACCTTGATTTCATCCAACGACGACGTCAAGATTTTGGTAAGCGCCATCCCAAACATGCCACTATTGCGGGATCTGGGAGCCGCCAATGGCTGCCAGTCGCGCTGGAACACATTACATATTTGTCCCGCACTTCTTGGTGCAAACCGGACAGATGAAGAAAGGAAAGCCTTTGCAGAACGCTGGCAGGATGCAAATCAAGTCCTCGCACGGGTCAGCTCTGAATTTCCGGTGAACGTTAAGTTTGCATCATCCATCGCTGAACCGGTCTTCAAAATAAGCCACGTCTCACGTCTGGATTGCTTTCATCCAAACGTGAGCGGGCAGGACTTTCTTTCTGAGATGACTTGGACTGACGGTTGGTACTACTGAACCTGGACGTTTCCAGGTGTGATGTTCTTCGATGCGCGTACCCGGATTTGGCCGACAATAAAATCGTCGTTGTCGCCACCGCTTACCCCAGCCGAATTATTTTTCGTTGACTCAACCATGATCGCGTAACGCCCTTTAGAAAGGGAAAGCGAGTTAAGTCCAGTCTTGGATGCTCCAGCGCGAATATAATCCTTCTCAAGATTGCTGGTGCCGGCCTGCACCAGATTTATCGTGTTTGAGTCGCTGTAATCCACACCGCAAACCGTCAACACATCCATCTGCACAACCGTTGCATCCTCGAGCACTTCAAACTCAAATGAGTACTTCGTACCGCTCAGGGAATATGCGTTGAGCTGGCGTTGGCACGTGGAGGCTGAAAACTTCCCGTCTCCAATATGAAACACCTTGTCACCACCGAACACGATCTCACGGTCGGTGCGGGAAATATCAACGTTGTTTCGAATCGTGTTGATGATTCCACCAATGGTCTGCACGGTATTTGTCGTGGTGTTTTGTGGGGTCATTGCAACAGGGGCACTCGGCGCTTGTGGGACCGCCGGAACGGCCGTCGGCTGTAGCGTCTCCTCCCTTGTGGTCTGGGTACCGTCGCCACTGCCCTTGAAATTTGTCGATCCGCAGGCTTGGAACAAGCCAGCCGCAATCGCCAAGACAGTGATTTTCTGAATAACGAAATGATGGGATTTCATAACCAGCTTCAACCTCCGCAACAGCTTTAGACAACAACAACAACAGCAACCTCTGAATTTTCAGGGCCGGAGCCCCAAAGACAGACTCCTTATCGGCATCTTTCAGAAAAACTTTAGCTTTTTTTTAATTATGGATGATAACGCAATGATTGCGAGGTGTTACGGGGTTCCATCCAGAGCTCGAACCACCCCCAAGATACGGTCGGCAGTATGGTTTGCGCCGGAATCAAACGACCACAAAAAGTCAGCAGGAAAGTCTTTGGTCATTTTATCGAACCTGTTGTGTTCCACCTGATCGAAGGTGGCTCCCGGTGCCGCGAACTGATGGCAACCGATGCAGTTTGAATTTGCCATTCCAGCCTCAAATTCAATGAAAGGATTGCTGCACCAGGTGTAATACTGGCCATCAGGCGACCGCCTTTCAGGCGTGTAGGCTGCACGGGTTGACCGGGCTGCCGCCAGAAGGCCCGCAGACCATCGAGCGCCAATGCTCCCAGACCTCCGCTCAAATTCCGCAGCGTTTTGGGAATTCATGACCGGATCCCCCTCACGCCACGCAGATACCATGCACATCTTGTAAGCATTCCATGGCGCAAAATAGTTGCCAAGGTTGGAGCAACTCTGCTCACTTGCATCACACAGTTCGGGGCGGTCACTCCCAAAATCGTTAGAGGGGCTGTCACCGCCCCACCAAAGTGTTAACCAGACCCACTCTCGCGTTTCCCTGGTCGTGACGTGAAGTCCAGTCAAAGCCCACTCATGCCCATTGTCGGTACGGACCCGGTAAATACCTTCAAATCCTGGCACAGGAACAGTTCTTGGATGGATCGAATCATCTTGATCCGCAATCCTCCAGGTGCCTCCCTTGGCAAGCATTCCAGTGATTCCAGTTTCCGCTGTGTCGTAATTAGCGAGTGATTTAATCTTGCTGACCGTGGCCGGCCCTGCAACCCGCGACCAGGTCAGTTTTACCGCCACGGCTCCGCGGGGCAACGGCTGCCCAAAGCAGACTCCAAATTCATCGTCAGAAAACCGCTGCAGGGCCTTACTGAACGCACCGGCAAGGTCACCGTTTTCTGGTCGCAAGATGACTGGATTGGCTGGATTGGAGGATCGCTCCTGACAGCGCACGGCTGCCTCATAATTGATCATGAAAGCCCTGATCAACTGAGGACTCATCAAAACCACACCGCGCCCGTTTACGCCCGCCGAGGCGCCAAACCCATTCAGGCCACCCACCCTGACCGGATCGTTCTGGATTTGCTCCAACAGCCCCTGAAAACGCTCGTTTAGAATGCGATCCCGATCAGGGCCAATCGACGCCTGTTCATGATAGGCGGTCCAAGCCGTATTAAAAATCTCCTCCCGCGGGCGCCCACCATCGGTGCGGCCGCGTTCTTGCCGAACCAACTTATAAAAAACCTGAAACAGCTCCTGAACTTCACCCGCGTCGTACCACGTCTGGAATACTGGGATCATCCCCACTTCACTTCGATCGTCGCGCGAGGCAGACACTGACACCGGACGAATCACCCGCCGGAATACCTCCCAACCATGGGCACGCCTAGCCTCGAAGGAGGTTGCCAATTTCTCCGCCAAAGCCAGCTCTGCAACATCACCTGGGACACCGATCGGATCGTAATCCACACCCGGGCCAATGATTTTACGTTCGGTCGGTCGCGCCAAAGGGTTCGCACCCTGGCCGCGCTGTTTGCAAGAAATTGCTGAAATAATTAGAGAAATCAGCAAAACTATCTGAAATGACCTGTTCATGAATTTTGCGCCCCGATTTCCGACGATAAACTATGAAGGTTTTCGGCCAAATCACACGAAAACGTTAGGACCAAGCACGTGGCAGCTAACGGGCAAATTTTTAAAGCCAGCCCCTCAATCCCAGCGCAGGCTCAATCCAGCTCAACTTGGATCCAGGCCTTCTCCCTGGTCGACATGATGGTGGCAATTGCAATTGCCGGGGTATTGACCTCACTTTCAGTCGTCTCCATTCAGCAATACCTTTACAAAACGCGCCAAACTGAAGCCCTGAAAACCCTGGATGTCATCACTGGTGTTTATGTCGCAGAACTCGGAAATGATGCTGCCAGCATTCCGGCCGTAACATCAGCAACCACATTGATAGATCCGGGAAGCGCACCAAACTACACATCCAATTTTAATCAGCCGAACTTTCTCGGTTTTGCCCTGACCCAAAAACCACGCTACAAATACTGGATGCACCACGGAAAGATCACTTGCACCACAAGCAGCGGCACCACGGATTATGTCATCATCGCCGTTGCAGAAAGCCGGCGAATCGGATGCACAAACGAGCCTTCTGACATTATTTGGACTGGGATCACCTTGACCGGGGCCAAAGTGCAAACCAAAGTACGGGATGTGGTCACAGCAGGCTGCGAACCATCGACCCCAGCTGAATTTTCACTCGCTGATTGTATTGTGACTGCTGAAGTGATCACCCTCGCGCCGACACCACCGCCGGCGGCAACTCCTCCGCCACCATCTGCACCGCCATCACCAACACCGACTCCGGAGTCGACCTCGTCGTCGACGACGGGCTCAAGCAGTTCGTCGTCCAGCTCATCCAGCAGTTCGTCATCCAGCTCATCCAGCAGTTCTTCGACCGGCTCGTCAAGTAGTTCGTCCACCACCACCACCACCACCACCACCACCACTGGCGGGTCGACTGGTACCACCTCAGTCACAGGAGGCTCGACCGTCACCAGTACGTCGACCTCGAGTTCTTCATCCAGCACATCCACGGGCACCACGGGCGGTACCACGACCAGTACCAGCTCGTCTTCGAGCACATCCACCGGAACGACGACGTCAAGCAGCACATCAACGAGCAGTTCAACCAGCACGTCCACGGGCGGGTCATCATCCAGCACAACCAGCAGCCTGTCCAACGTCTGTGATTGCGGCACGCCGGGCACCTGCTACTGCTGCGATGATGAGGTCAACTTCCTGGCCTATTGCAGCACCAGTAATCCAGGCACCTGCGATGAAGGTTATACAGGACCAAGATCCTGCACCACGCCATGAGTGAAAAAATGAACGCAAAAATGAACAAGGCAAAAATTTTCCTTGCGGTAGCAGCCGCAGGATTACTGTTGCTTGTCAGCCTTCGCATGCTTCCAAATTCCGCCGCAAGAAAAACAGAATTTATTGAAGCTTGTGCCGGATACAGCCTGCAACGAGTCGAGAAAACCTGCGAGAATTTAGGAGTGTCGTCCTTCCCCTCGCACAGAGACAAATTGAACAGGAGTTTCACGAACTATTGCAGTTGCCTGGCCGACCTTTGGAGCTCCGCCGGTATCACGCTGCAGCCAGATTTTTTCTCCAATGCCAGGGAACCGGAGTCAACCCAATCAGATAAAACAAAACGAATCATTGCCTGGGCGCGCACTGACCTGACCAGGTCAAATTATGCGCGGTGTCACAATCGAAGTGGAATTGACCTCAACTGGATTGCTTCGGCCCAACTGGAATCACGCAAGAAGAAAGCCTTGCCCGCAACTGGCCGAGAGAAACTTCATCCGAACCAAGCCCGCTGATTGCAACCGTCTTTTGGCGGTTTCCGTCCAGACAGGGCGTTCCCCGTTCACATCTTTCACACGTCACGCCCCAAATAACGGGGAACGTTGGTCACTCCGGAGCGCAAGGCTACCGCAATCAACGTCAATAAATAAGGAAGTGCCTGGATCAGCTGAACAGGAATCTCAATGCCCATCAGCGCATGTTCAGATCCCTGAAGCCGAATTTGCAGAGCATCGGCACCTGCAAAAACCAAACAAACCATGGCTGCAGTCATGGGGCGCCAACCCGCAAAAATCACTGCGGCAAGGGCCATGAAACCGCGTCCACCGGTCATCCCGCGTGCAAAGGATGACGACAGTAACACCGACAATGTGGCTCCGCCCAAGGCAGCCAGTGCACCGCTGGCCACAACGGCACAAGTACGAACGATCCGCGGTGAAATTCCTGCACTCTCCAGGGCACCTGGTTCTTCTCCCGCAAATCGCAGGAGCAGGCCCGAACGGGTCCGCTCCAGAATCCACCAGATCACAAAAGGAGAAAGCAAAGCCCCTGCAGTGACCCACGCCAACAAGATCCAACCAGAATCATGGTTTTCTGAGATGGCATCCAATGCAGGGGTACCACCTGAGATTCCGTAAAGCGCTTTGGTAACAAACGGCGCAACCCCAATGGCCAGCATGTTGAATGCTGCACCTGCGACGACCTGCTGGGCGCGACCATGAATCACAAAGATTGCATAGATGCTGCCTGCAACTCCGCCTGCAAAGAACGCCGCAGCAAGTCCCAGAGGCTGCGATCCTGTTGCAACAACAATAACGGCACCGGTAAGGGCGCCCACGACCATCAAACCTTCGAGGGCAATATTGACGACGCCCGATCTCTCGCAGACAACGCCACCCATCGCTGTGAGAAGCAGCGGCAATGCAAGGCGCAGGCTGGACATCAGCCATTCGAAATCAAAAATGTTGTTCATGATGATTTGTTCCGGTGAAACCATCGCGCAGAAGCAAAAAGGATCACGCATCCCTGAATGATCATCGCAAGGTCGCGGGTTACATGATCCGTTTCAAAATCAAGGTCCAATGCACCTTTGTGCAAAGCACCGAAGAGAAAAGCTGAAGCAATCACGGCCAGCGGCCGCCCACCGGCCAAAAGGGCCACGGCAATACCCGTGAACCCATAGTCGGACGAAAAACCGATCCGGTAACGTCCGGCGCCACCCAAAACATCCCCGAGCCCAGACAATCCAGCCAACGCTCCCGAAAGGGCCATGGCAATCATAATTTGTCGGCCCGTATCGATTCCCGAAAAAGTTGCTGCCTCAGAATTTTCACCAGTGGCACGCAAACGAAAACCCAATAGAGTCTGGTCAAACACGATTGCGACAATCACAGCAGAAAAAATTCCCGACACAAACCAGATGGTCACCGGTGCACCATCAAAACCACCAAAAGCAATGGATTTAAAAGCGGTACCAACAGGTCGTGTCTCTGGATTTTGCGTGTCTACGCTATGAAATTTCTCAAGTACCAACCAACTTGTGAGCGCGATGGCCAAAAAATTCAGCATGATCGATGTGACCACTTCATGGCTACCGCGGCGGGCCCGCAAATATCCGGTCATCAGCCCAACCAATCCACCAATGAGTGCAGCGGCCAGACCACATACCATCATGCCAATCGCCATGGCCCCGAAAGAAGAAGATGATGAGAATTCAGGAAACCGCCCTCCAATCTGCAGCGCCACTATCGTAGCAGCCATCCCACCGAGGACCAGTTGCCCTTCCGCACCGATATTAAAAAGTCCGGCCCGGTACGCCACAGCGACAGACAGGCCGCTGAAAATCAGGGGGGTCGTGTAAACCAGAGTCATTCCCAGGTCATAGGGAGTTCCCGCAGCGGCCATCACCATGATTTTCATGACGTGAAAAGGATTTTCACCAGCAAAGGCTGCGGCGGACAACCCGGTAAAAAATCCCATAAGGACCGCTGTAAACCATGGCCAACGGAAAACAAAAGATTTGAGGAGAGGAACGGGGTTCACAACGGACCTCCGCCGACCGTCGCGCCGGGGCCATCGCCAACCGATCCACCTGGAGCAGCACTCACCATGGAGTTCCCGATACCCGACACATCAAATCCGTCGTCCGGCGCTCTTTTAAATTCTCGCACGATCTTTCCGCGTACCATGACCATAATACGATCACTCAAACTGCAAAGTTCCTCCATGTCACTTGAAACCAGGAGCACACCGGCTCCGCGGTCTCGCGCCGACAAGATTGCATCGTGGATTGTCCGCGAAGAACGAAAATCAACCCCGCGGGTGGGGTGTGCCGCAAGGACCAAAGCCGGATCCTGTTCCATTTCCCGGGCAACCACAAACTTCTGCTGATTCCCCCCAGACAAAAGACGCACTGGCCCCGTCCACCGCGCTGGAAGAATGCCGTATTTCGAAAAAAGCTCCACAGCCCGCGAACGCAAAATCCCCCACGGCAAAATCCCAAATCGCGAAATCCAGCGCAGCGAAATCTTTCGATATGAGGCTGGATTCACGCCGGAAAGAAGGAGGTTGGTCGCCGGATCCCCATCGAGCAACAGGCCTTCACTGCGTCTGTCAAAAGGCAACAGTGCGATGCGCACAGCCCGACGGATTTCCTGCACAGACAAACTGGTCAACTCCCGCCCCGCGACTGAAATACTTCCGGACTCACCGCGCATCCGCTGCGCGATACGCAAAATCACTTTGAACAGCCATTCCTGCCCGTTCCCCTCAACCCCTGCAATGCCCACAATCTCACGCTGGTTAACGACAAATGACACGTCGAGCGAACCGCGCCCGTCAGGCCGGTAATAGTCAGTTATTTTTAAAACAGGAATTGTCCCTGCCTCCGGTCGTGAGGTTTTGACTTTGACGCCGGTCATTCCTTCACCCATCATTGAACCGGCAAGAGATTCCGCCGAAACACTGGCAGCATCAAAAATCCCGGTGACCCTGCCGGAACGCATCACAACGATCCTGTCGCAGACACGGATAACTTCGTCTAATTTATGGCTGATCAATATTACGGCATGTCCCGATTCACTAAGCCGTCGCAATCTCTCAAGAAACGGCTGCACCTCAACCGGGGTTAAAACCGCGGTCGGCTCGTCTAAAATGATGACTCGAGCCCCCTGACAGATCACCTTCAAAATTTCCAGTTGCTGCTGCTGTCCGACAGACAGGTGTTCCACGCGGGCAGCGAGATCAAATTCAAACCCGAGGTCGCGCATCGCTTTTTTTGCATCCACCCGGGCCCTGCGACCAGCCACCAGTTCAATGTGCTCAAGTGCCGTCAAGGCAGGGGCCAACAGGAAATGCTGGTGCACCATGCCAATACCAGCTTTGATGGATTCCTTGGGACTTGGGAACTGGACTTCTTGACCATTGATGAGGATCGTTCCGCGATCGGGCTTGATATGTCCAAAGAGCATGTTCATACAGGTCGATTTACCGGCACCGTTCTCCCCGACCAGGCCAAGGATTTCTCCCGAATCAACATGAAATGACACGCTGTCGTTGGCGTTCAAGCTGCCGAACGACTTGGACAAGTCCCGCAACTCGATACGGACCTTGCTGATTTGTTCATCGTCATTTTTTAAAATTGGCACGGTCTGTCTCTACATAATAATCCGGAACTTTGACTGATCCATTCGAAATTTGCCGCTTCAGCTCCTCAAGTTTCGCGCGGATGTCCGCCGTTAAAACTCCCTCATTATGCCGATCCAGCGCATAGTCAATACCACCGTTGGCCACACCGAACTCCATCTTTCCGCCAGTGAATTTCCCAGTCTGGACATCCGCAATGGTTTGAAATACCGCAGCGTCAATTCGTTTCAAAATGCTGGTCAGGATCAGCCCAGGACGCATCCCATTTTGATTTGAGTCCGTGCCAATCGCGAATTTTGATTTGGCGCCTGCTGCGTCAAAAACACCTATATTTGAAGCACCGGCTGCCACGTAAATGACGTCAACTCCTCCGTTGTATTGGGACAAGGCAAGCTCCTTGGCCTTGGGGGGGTTGTTCCAGCTGTCCACGGTAATGCCGACAAAGTTGGCTACGGTGAGCGCATCCTTCCGGACGTGCCGGGCGCCTGCGCGAAACCCGAATTCGAACCTGCGAATAAGCGGAACATCCATGCCGCCAATAAATCCGACTTTGCTCGTGGTTGATTTCATCATCGCCGCGGCCCCAGCCAAAAACGCACCCTCGTGATCCCCAAAAAGGAGAGACCTGACATTCGGCTGACTGGAAACGGCATCGACCAAGGCAAAACGCTGGTTTGGGAAGTCAGCCGCCACGCGGGTCATCGACTCTGCCTGGGAAAATCCGATCGCGATGGTCAGGTCAAATTTCTTCCGGGCGAAGGTACGGATCGCTGGCTCGTACGCATTGTCGTCCATAGCTTCGACGTATTTGGCATCGACTCCCAGTTGCCTTTTGGCCTCTTCCAGGCCACGCCAGGCAGACGCATTGAACGAACGGTCATCCCGGCCACCCTTGTCAAAAACCACGCCAACACGGATTTTTGGATTATTAGCCATGGCAATTGGTGTGATGCCCCAAAGTAAGACCACAGCTGGAATCAAATGCCGCAAGGGAAACCTCAATTGAATGAGCTGCAACGATACCCGAATCGCATCCATCTGGTAAACTGGAGTCGAGCCAATCACCCTGGATATCTCACTGGAGAAGCCTGATGTTGAAGTACCGATCATTGAGCAGGGAAATCATGGACCGGCCCGTCGAGGGCGTCGGCTTGAAATCTGGGACCTTGCGCCATCAGCTTCATCCCGACAGGCCGGTCTTGATGGTGTTCTTGCGACACCTGGGATGCCAGTTCTGCAAGGAAACCGTAAGAGACATCCGGAGCGCGCAAAACCTTGATCCTGAATACCCAAACGTCCTTTTCTTCTTTCAGGAATCCGTCGAAGCAGGCCAGACTTTTTTCAACCAATTCTGGCCACGGGCCAAAGCCATCAGCGATCCAGATCTTTTTTTCTACACCGAGTTCGGAATACCAGCTGCTGGCCTGCTCGAAGTTGCTGGCCCAAGGGCTTTATTAGCGGGCATGCGGGCAACGGTAAAAGGAAACCTTCACAGTTGGCCGAAAGGAAATATCTGGCAAATGCCAGGATTTTTCATTGTATCCGGGGACAAGATTTTCTGGAGCCACCACTGCCGCCATGCCGGAGACCGCCCGCCAATAAAGCGCATGACGTATTTTCTTCATTCAATTAAATTAAATCGTAATGAGACGGCCAGAAATCAACCGAAGGCATCAGTCAAGGCCAAGCGAGCGAAACCTATGGTGCGTGTCAGCTGATCCTGATAATTTTCTTGAAATGAATTTGGAGATTTAAAAAATGACGAATTCCCGCTCGCAAAAAATGGTCGCCATGTCGTTGACATCCGCAGCACTCATCACTTTGTTGACCAGTTGCAGCGGCCGAACTCCAGATGGCAAGCCATGCCGCCGCAACCTGCTGAAATTCATTCCTCAAACGACAACGGATATGTCCGAAACCTGCCCTCAAGACACGACCTATTACAAGGCACCTGTCCAAACGACACCGGGAACCTGATCCTGGGCGCGCATTAACTTAGGATGCGCGCTTTTGTTCTGGCTTCGACTCACCGGCAACGCGTGGCTTCTCTCCGGAAACAAATTTATCCGCACGTCGCACAAGTTCTGAGGCTTGGCTGGCGTATCCAAACCACGCGGCTGCGATCGCTACGATCGCATGCAGGCCTATGTTGCTTCCCTGAACTGGCATCAGGCCGAGCACGGTATTCAACACTGGAATGAAACCGAAAATCGCCAAAACGCCCATCGTGATCGCTGTCGATCGAGCATAACTTCTAGATGCGTACGACGACCCAAAACAAGACGCGCCCCAGACACCAAACAGAGTGTGAAACAAGTTCGACATGATATTGACGGGAAATATTCCCCAAAGCAGACCGGACCCGTACGTTATCGCCAACTTCGGAGCCGCATCCGGCATGCTAGCCAGCATTGCGGGAAAAAATCCTGCAACACCGATCACCATCAGAACGATTCCACTGATCAAGGAAAAATATTTTAAGCTCATGAGCAAACCTCCTCTCAAGGTTGTTTCCTCACTTGCTCGATGTGTGCCAGATGCAGGCAAAAAAAAGGCGCCAGATTCTCTGGCGCCTGCTTTTCACGCGTAATAGCGACCAAAACGGTTGGCGAGGAAATCCTTGAAAGGGACGTCTTCCTGCCGAACGAAACCACTCTTTGGCAGTTTCCCACTGCGGTGGATGTCGAGCACCGCTGTGATGCCGGCTGCCGTCGTGATTTGAATCGCTCCCCAATGCTCATCCTGAATCGCGGCATTGTAGATCTTCTTGCAGTAAGACTTCTGGGAGAGCAGGCCATTTTTCCAGCCTGACACCGTCACAACGATCAACACAACGTCCTGGTGGGTGTGAGGCAATGACTTCTCAAAAATCTTTTTCAGCAAGTCGCGGTCGTAATTGAGCTGAAGGTCATTCATGAGCAAGGCCATGATATCGCGATGTCCCGGGTAGCGGACGCTCCGGTAATTCAGGTTGCGAACCTTGCCATCGTAAGTTTCTGCCAAACTTCCCAAACCACCCGAGGTGTTGAATGCCTCGTACTCGATTCCATCAAGGCTGAAGCGTTCGTAACCCTCAAGCGGCGCAACCAGACTCAATTTCCCATCAACCACCGCCTCACACGGGTTGCCGTATTCATTAATCAGCCCTTCCGTGCTCCAGGTCAGGTTGTATTTGAGCGCGTTATGCGGGTACATCGGCAATGCACCGACACGCATTTTGATCTCGTCAACCTTTTCGAATTCGTCAGCCAGATTGTGGGCCGCGATCGTAATGAACCCCGGTGCCAAACCGCACTGGGGAATGAATGCCATTTTGCTGCCTTCAGCAATCTCGCGCACGCCTTTGGTCGTCTGAACGTCTTCGGTCAGGTCCAGATAGTTGACGCCGACTTCCTTGCAAACGCCGGCGATACCGAGGTTCAAGTGAAACGGGGCACAAGACAGCGCGTAGTCATGACCCTTGAGGACTTCCGCGATCTCCCGGGGATTGCCCAAGTCACAGGCCTTGGCTTCCACGTTTGGAACAATGCGCCCCCCGGTGGACCTGGTTGCCTTCTTGGCCTGATCCAGGTGAGCATCAATGGCAGTCACCGCATAATCGCCAGAATCGGCCAAAAGGTGGCATACAAGACGCCCAACCTTGCCCGAACCAAGCACCGCAACCTTCGTCAAACCACCTTTTATACCGTGAGCCATCAGGCATCTCCCAAGTTTTTCACAATGTTTTCAGGGCTTTTTAACCCGATAACCGGCCGGATGGTCAACTGATACTTAGGCACTTCACATCCTTGGTTCATTAGATTAGAAGCGACATGTTCATTCTAAGGAATTTTAAGGGGATCCTATGAGAATTCTTGTGGTTGAAGACGATGCTCCGTTGGCAAGCGTCGTGGTTCGCGCCCTCCGCGAAGAATCTTATGCCGTGGACCTTGCCCAAGACGGCCAGGAGGCGGAATGGTCTGCCTTTGAAAACCCCTACGACCTGATCATCCTGGACTTGATGCTTCCCCGCAAAGATGGCTTGAGCGTTCTCAAAACCCTGCGCCAGGCCGGAATCCACACACCAGTCCTCATTTTGACGGCGAAAGACACGGCAACCGATGTGGTGGCCGGTTTGGACACCGGTGCAGACGATTACCTCAAGAAACCATTCAGCCTGGACGAACTGATGGCCCGTGTGCGCGCCCTGCTGCGCCGCCAGCCTTCCGACACAGGAGCCATCCTTGAAGTCGGTCCACTTAAAATCGATCCAGCACGCAAAGAAGTCAGCCGGGACGGTTCGAAAATTGAACTCACCGCGAAAGAGTTTGCCTTGCTTGAATACATGGCACGCCATGCTGGCACCGTTTTGACCCGCACCCAGCTCTCTGAACATGTTTGGGACATGAATTTTGAACCCACTTCAAACGTCGTCGACGTTTATGTTGGATACTTGCGCAGCAAAATCGACAAGTCTTTCGATGTGCCGCTAATCAAAACCATGCGCGGTCACGGTTACATGTTGGATGCAACCAACTGATGCTACTTGACCGGATCCCAGTCCGATTGCGACTCACCTTGGGCCACGCCGTGTGGCTCGCGGTTTTTTTTGCGGTCATCGGACTTGGAATCCATCGTATCGTCGATCACAATCTGTATCAGCAGGTCGACGCTGCGCTTTTGGCCTCTGCAAAGTCGATCAACGACGCCCGGTACGCCAAACCCCTGAGCCCACCTTTGATCCAGGAGTTTTTGTCACGCCACTTTGGCGAGCGTCACACGCGGCCCTACGCGCAGCTCGTGGACCTTTCTGGAAAGGTCAGTGCAAGAACGCCCAACATTCGTGTGAACCTGCCAGTCACGGCGCGAGCCTGGCGCCGTGCGGAACGCGGCCTTGAAACATTTGAATCTTTCGTCGGGAAACGGACTGGCAATCCGTTTCGTCAAGTGACGCTGCCGGTTCTGCAAAGCGGAAAATTCACCGGTGAACTGATCCAAGTCGGAGCCCCACTCGATTCAACGGTTCATGCACTCGACACGATCGGTCTGGTCTTGTGGATTGCCCTGCCAACCGGTGTCTTTCTTTCCGCCATGCTCGGATACTTTTTGGCAAAGCGCGCCTTATTGCCCGTTCATGACATGCAGATGGCCGCCGCGAAGATGGGTGCGAAAGACTTGGAGCGTCGCCTTGATTTACCACCCGCGCACGACGAGTTGCGCGCCCTTGCCGAAACATTCAATGGAATGTTGGCGCGCCTTGAGGATGCCTTCAAGCGTTTGCGCCGTTTCAGCGGGGATGTGTCGCACGAACTCCGCACGCCAGTCGCTGTCTTGCAGGCCGAGGCCGAACTCGCCTTGCGTCGCGAGCGCACCCCCGAAGAGTATCGCGATGCCTTGCGCAATATTTTGACGGAAACGGCGCAAATGTCCGGCATCATCGAGGACCTGTTGCTCCTTGCCCGGGCTGAGAGCAAGTCTGTCGCCATGCAATGGGCGGAAGTCGACGCCGCGCACTTCATTGATACCATTCGCGATGCCGTTTTACCGGTTTTTGAAAAAAGAAACGTCATGCTTGTCCTGCCTTCGTCTCCAACTCCGGCGAAATTTCGGGCCTCTGCAAATTATCTTGCCCTCGCCGTAAAAAACCTGCTGCTCAATGCAGCGAAACACTCTGCGGCCGGCTCGACCGTCACCCTGGAACTCACCCAAGTGGAGCAAGACGTCGTTTTCAGGGTAGTTGATCACGGAGAGGGCATACCGTCGGAGAGTTTGCCGTACGTTTTCGACCCATTTTACCGGGCCGATACCGCGCGCAATCGCGCAAGCGGCGGAGCCGGAGTCGGTTTGAGCTTGACCAAGGCAATGGTCAGCCTGCATTCCGGAACGATCGATGTCGCGTCGACCTTTGGACAGGGCGCCACGTTTACCATTCACCTTCCGGTGCAGCAGGCCTAGAACCTCAAAGCCAACCTCACAGCCCTATCTTGCAAGGGGAAGGTAAAAAGGAACAACCGGTAAAATCTGAACAACATGATTGGCGAAATAGCTAAGCCAGTCATACTCCTTCAGAACAATCTTGCGGCTGTAGGGCGACTCATCCCCAACGGACTCAGGATCGTAATCGTAAACCGGACCATTTGCGTCAGGGTAGATGCTATCCCTCACATAAAACACACCGCGATTGGAACTGCAGCCACCGCGCTGCGCCCATAAATCCTCGATTTGTCCTGAAGAGCGAACCGCACGATCCGCACGCACCTGCCAATAGTCGCGCTCCTCGGGCGTCCCCGCAACATCGGCGTTATGCTGAAACTCAACGGCGCGTGCGCCGATGATCCGTCGATAATCCCGCGTCCATGCACAATTTCCGTTATCAATTTCGTCGTTAAAACCAACGACATAGACGCTGTGCCAATACCCGTTGTGATTGTAAATAACTTGCACCGGTGCCTTGTTGCTTCTCAGGTGGGACTTTACCCTCTCTGCAATGTCTGGCGGAGCGCTGCCGATCGCCCATTGATCGCGCGCCTGGTCCAAATGAACGATGATCCGTTCAAACGGCGGCAATTGGACATGGCCATTTTGAATCTGCGCACGCTGATCCAGCCAGCTGAAACTGGCGTCGTAGACTGCACCGGCATCACCTTCGTTGGCTGGCATTGCCGTCCCATCGTGAAACGATCCCGTGTGCCAACCCTTGGAGAAACGGTAACTGCTGTTCCGAACTGCCCTTCCCCCCATACGGTTGAATAGATAGATGGCATCGATCCGCCAGTTGGGCAGGTGGGCTGCGTCCTCCTCGTAGCCAGCCTCGTTCATGGTCATCCGCTCACTCAAGTCCAGTGGACCGTCGGGCTCACGACTCATGTTTGGAAACATTCTTGCCAACCACCATTCCGCAATTCCCGTGATCGACATGTGAAGGCAGCTCCCCGCGTCAAGCTGATCGGGCGATGCCAGCACAAAGGGCAGCAGCTCATCAAAACCGCCAGGTCCGAAAGCCCCGTCTTCGCTGCCCACCGGCAGATCGCGCACAAAAGGCCGCAGCTCTGGATGGTTCATGGCACGGAGGCCTTCACCAGATGGCATGTCCGAAGCCGCCCATCCGGGCGTGGAAGAAACAGATAGGGGGAGCAAGCCTAGAAAGATCATGACTGCACTTGAAGGTTTTCTCATCGTGACCCCGATCGCAACGTTGTCCATGGACTGCTTTATGCACCCAAGCCGGGATCATGGTGCCAGCAGGAGGAACCAAAATGAAATCAAAATCGAATTGGGTGCATTATATAAGCGCAGGTGGCATTGCTTGGGCTGCTTTGGGGCTTTCGGCCACAGGTTTTGCCGGGCTGATCGCCGGGACGATCAGGGTCAACGGCTACGGCGAGGCCTCTGCCGAAACAGAGCTCGTCCGGATTGGAGTTAGAGTCTTTTCACGCTGCAATGAGACATCCGTTGCAGCAAAAAATGCAAACGCCGTTCTTGCGAACCAAGTTCTCGACGTTTTGAAAAAATATGTCCCGGAAGGTTCTGAAAACGACCAGACTTTCCGGATCATCGCAAATCCAGGTGCAAACGTACGCCAGACCGAAACCGAAGGTTATGGCGAACATATGAAAATAATTTGCGAACGCAAGTGGCGCGCTTCAGAATCAATCTCGGCCACAATCAAGAAAATTGAGGATGTGTCAGCCTTGCAAGACGAACTCCTGCAGACCGTGGACGCTGCGTCTGGCAGCGGATCCGGAGTCGCACAAACATGGGCCGAAATCGATGCTCCGGTTTTCGATTTGCTCCCGGCTACATGGGAGAAAATTAAATCCGAGGCTCAGGCCAAAGCCCTGTCCGATGCGCGCAAAAAAGTTGCTGTGTTTGATTCAGCTTGTTCGTTTACCGGAATGCGCCTTGTGCGCGTGAGCGACCCCAAGTTTACAGAGACCAGGCTGTATGACAAAGTCGCTTATGCACGGATTTCGACGGACACCCCGATCATGCCGGACGCCCTCCAAGTCAGCAGCACTTGGGACTTTGTCTGGGCTTATGACAAGGCTTCCACCAGCGGTGGACCTCAGTGCCTACACTAGACAGGCAGACAACTTTGTCGGCCCCTTTTGCCCAGGGGCCTTGCCACTGATGATACGCATTGTGGTTGGCAGATCGAAATCAAATTCGTGATGCCAACCGCTCAACCACTCTAGCGCTGGCGCAGCCAGGCTTGTGTTCAATTCAGCAAGATCCACCATCTCAGCAGGTTTAGCCGGAAGATAACCAGAGTTGATCGCGCCAAGCATCTCGCTTTTAGCATCAGGAACTGTGGCTTCTGCGATCAGGCCCAGCTGAACTAGCGCCTCGCAGGCGTCGGCGATCCAGTCTTGGGGCAACTTGGACTTCTGAACCATCTGGGCAACACTCACAGGATGTCCGCTGCCAGCCGCGAAATTCCTGTGGATGATCACCAATACGGCAAGGGGCAGCATTTCTTGAATTCGCAAATTTCGGATGCGGTCCAAGGGGTGGGTCACTTTGTCCACCGTGTCATCGGCCTCAGATTTGGGAAAACCCTGTTGAAGCCGCCAAGCGATTAATGCACCGAAAAGAATGATCGCCCAACAGATGTAAATCCAGAGCAGAAAAACCGGAACGGCCGCGAGCGCCCCATAGATGTTTTTGTAATTGGTAAAATTGCTGGCGTAATAAGTATAAAGTCGCGATCCCTGATGCAATAAAGTGCCTGCCACAAAAGCACCTATGGTTGCCTGCCGGCGCCCCACCGGGCAATTGGGAATGACCTTGTAAGCCAAAAAGAAAAATGAAACCCAAACTCCCCAGGCGATCAGACTGGAAATCGTAAGGGTCACCCAACTTCTTTTTCCCACGACAGAAGAAACGTCAAACATCTCCTGAATCCGGTAACCGGAGACCACGCCGATCACAATGGAGCCCGCAAAAACGCCTAGGGTAAGAAACGTCCAGAAGTAGACAAACCGCGTGAAGACGTTACGGTCTTGACGCACCAGCCAGATTCTATTTAGAGCCTGTTCGATCTGGCGCAAAAGCAGGATCAAAGTGATGACGATCCCGGCAAAACTTGTGATCCCTATTTTCTTCAGATCCAGCTGGCCCAGGAATTGTTGCAGATACTCAATGACCTGGGTTCCGCTGCCCGCTGCCAGATTCTGCAGGATGAAGTCCCGCACCGAACTCATCAAATGACTGTTCGCACCCAATAACGGAGTGAACAAAGAAATCAAAGTGAACACGGCAGCCAGAGATGGCACCAATGAGAATAGCGTGATGTAGGCCATGGCAGAGGCTTGCTTCAACAAATCACAGCGAATGATGTCCGACCAGATGACCGATGCCGCGTGACGGATTTTGATGTCTATCCCATTCACAAAACACCCCTTTCATCAGGCCTCGACAATGCCGTGGCTCGTTTTGTCGTCAATGAAGTGGCTTGCCCACGCCATCCGATGCCGGCACATCCTGCCGGAATGCATCACGCTCAACGTCGCGTCGCGCCTGTTCGTAACGTTTCTCAGCCCACTGCCGCATGACGGTCAGCTGTTGCGCCCAAGAGTCTTCCATGCGCTCCAGCATGAAGCCGGCAAACAGAGCATCCATCATAGCAAGAAAAGTTGTCATCAGGTCCAACCGAAGCCCAACAGGCTCAGCCAGTGCTGCGGTCTGCAGGGTCACATCCTTTGCATCGGCCTGCTGCGGAAATTGAACGCCGCGTGGACTGAGGTCTTTCGATGACAAGGTGCAGGAAAATTCACCAAGTCCTTCGACATGAAAACCAACGCGCATGTCGCGGATGGTTTTTCCGGCCAGAATACCGGCTGCGGCTTCCGGGGTCTGCGCCGGTGCGCCGCCGCGCATCTGGTGTACATGCACGCGACCAGATTCGGCTTCCAGAGTTAAACGGTCGTCCACCCAGTAGCGCGCACGGCGTTTTTGACCATTCGTGGGGCAAACAAATTCGAGCGGTTCCTCGTTGGAATCTGCGCGGTGCCAAAGCCACACTAGAAATTCGCGGGCCAGGAAGCGTTTCGCCTTGGTCAAGGCAGCCATCTGATCCAAACGGGCTGCCATCTGTGGATTAATCTGAGCCATGATGAGGGTTCTCCGAAAAAAGCTTTAATTTCAGGAATTTAGAAATAGGGGTACCTGGGGATAAGCTGTGGGTAGACTGTTAGCAAAGCGTGGACAACACACTTTACGAACCGTCGCACGGCTCCCCATTAAATCCGCCTGAGTGATTGTCGCTGGAGGCAAAGACCGAAGCCGGGTGGGCAGATCATTAGGCCAAAACAGGGGACAAAATCTTCTAGGCACACTCAACATAACGATGTTCAAAACGATTAACTGAAGGAGGAGTTTTCATTTTCGCGTCCTGGTTGTCAACAGCATGATGACATTTTTTTTTAAAAATTTTTCGTAGCATGATACGCAAGGGTTTCAAGGTACTTGGAGCCATCCGATGCGCAAAAAAACAGCAGATAAATCGATCCAAAATACGACTTTCAAACACGGAGTCCGTTTTGAATTGGAATCAGATGCTGAAAATTTGTTCAAGACTGCGGTCGATGCCATGGGCAAGAGTTCTGCACCATTGGATGACAAGGATGCTGAAACCAAGGCCCATCAAGCCGGTAAATCGCGGAAAAACAAAGGAGCAACCATTAAAATTGACCTCCATGGAATGACCTTGGAAGTCGCAAAACGTCACGTTGATAACCGGATCAACGGCATTCTGGCGCAGCTTTCGCCAGGAGCCAGCGCCGCCTTTGACATCGTCACCGGCAAAGGGTTGAACAGCGGCAGCGGCGGGGGCGTCTTGGCCCGGGAAATTCCAGAATGGGTTCGCCAGAGGTTCGCACCGCACATAGTTGATATGGACGAATCGCCTGCGGAAGTGCAACTTGGCGGAATGCCCATGCGGGGCAACTTTCGCGTGACCATCAGAGGCTGAGAACCGAGTGTCAAACCAATCACCAAAGAATCCGAACCATCCGGTCAAAACATACGAACTCCGGATTACCTTTCATTCGGGCACGGTGACGGCACTTGAAGTCAAACAGCGCACCATGGCGCTGTTAAAGTCACTCGGCGTGGACTCCTTTGTCGAAGGCGCGATCGATGGCCTGGACATTGACAACGAATTCACCAATGAGCCGCGCGATTTCTACACAGAACTAGGCGGCCTTGAATTACCCATCTCCGTCTACAAGTACTCATCCGAATACCTCAATGACCTGCGGGCACGCATCGCCCAGCACTTTGACACGCGATACCCAAATCAAGTGTCCTGTTCCATGCACGACATGGACACGGCGGTGTGGCTTGAAGGCTGGAAGGAAAGCTTCAAGCCAATCATCACGGAGAGGTTTGCGATATTTCCGCCCTGGGACAAACCCAGTGATGCCATCAACCAAAGTCGTCTTTTGCTCGAAATCGACCCGGGCATTGCGTTTGGAACCGGGCAGCACGCAACCACCCAGCTCTGCCTGCGCGAGCTTGAGTCCATTGCCAAGGACGCCGGTCAGGCAAGCCTCGCCTCGTCATCGTTGCTGGACGTTGGGACAGGAACAGGGATCCTCGCGCTGGGCGCCTTGAAACTCGGCTTTGGCCGCGTTGCCGGCACCGATATCGACCCAGATGCCGTCCTCGCCTCACGCAACAACGCCATGGCAAATGGAATCGATTTGGCTGTCATCCAATCCACCGTGCCGTCCGCGGCGGCCGCGGCGCACCTGCCCCCTGAATTCAAACCACCGTTTAACTTTGTCGTCGCAAACATCCTCAAGGTTGTCCTGGAGAAAATCCTTCCGGACTTGGCAGGTGCTCTGGCGCCCGGCGGCCTTCTGATCCTCTCTGGCCTTCTTCATGAAGATGCCCAAGCCCTGACCCGCCAGGCCGGTGGGCTCGGCCTTTCCTTCGTCCGCGAATCACTGCAAGACGACTGGGCATGCCTGGTGCTTCGACTACCATGAGCAAGCACATATTCCGTTTTTTTGCCTCGCGCACTTCCGACACCCAGTGGACGCTGGATGACGAGGACGCCCATCACGCACTGAAGGTCCTTCGCCTCCCGGCTGGTGAAACAGTCGAAGCCACCGACGGCAAGGGAACCCTCGTCCGCGGATCCCTCCTTCCAACGGGAAAGGAATCGGCAGACATCACGAATGCCTCCGTCATGCACACCGACGGACCCGTCGCCGGTTTGGGCATCGTCCACCGGATTCGATTGGAGCTTGCAGTCGGGGCCCTGAAGCCAGGCGATCTTGACGATGTCATTCCTGCCCTGGTCGAACTTGGGATCGACCGCATTTCGGTTTTCATCACTGAAGAAACCGGTAAAAACCGCCTTGCGGACAAGTCCATTGAACGCTGGAACCGGATCATCAGGACTGCAACCAAACAATCAAAACGGCTGTGGCTCCCGGAGCTGGCAACCTTCGACTCGATCCACGACTGGCTGGCCAGCTTGCCAGAGGCATCAGAAACCAAGGATCAAAACGCCCGCTGGATCTTTGCCGAACCTGAACCTGATGATTGCACCGAGACTGAAAATATAAAAACCCAAACTGGCTTCCACGCGGTTCAGGGTTTCTCAAAAAGGACGGATGGCAATTCCGTCGACTCGCCAATGATGCTGACCGGTCTCGTTGGCAGTGAACGTGGCTTTTCGGCAAACGAGGCTCAGGCCGTGCTGAAGCAAGGATTTATGCCCGTATCCCTTGGGCCCCATATATTACGAGCCAGGACTGCGGCGATCGCGGCGGCGACGATGCTGGCTATGGCGGGGCATGCGGTGCAGTGATATGATTTTCAGCGTCTTTGAAGCGCAAACCCCATGCATCATGCTTCACGAAGGTAAAATGCCATGAAAAAAATCCAAGGACGACGCGGAGGTTTGAAATCGCTCCTGGTTGAACCGTTTGAACAAATCAAACTCGGTTTGATTTTCCTCGGCCTCAACATCGCATTTTCAATCATCTGCCTGACCGTTTTCGCCTACTACTTGTACGACATCTATAAAGCGATGGCGGTCTACTTCAAGTTATCCGATCAGGAAAGCATCCTGGCGGCCAGCAAACTCGCTGTCCCTGCTGCCGTCGGCCTTGGGTTATTTACTTTGTTCGTTGCCGCAACTCTTTTTGTTTCGATCCGTTACACCCACGCGATTTACGGCCCCCTGGTCTCGATCAACCGCTTTTTGGACGAACTCCTGTCGGGCCAGCGCCCCCACGTCATTGCCTTGCGGGAAACCGACCAGTTGCGGGATTTGGCAGATAAGCTGAACCGGGTTGCCGAACGCCTGGACACGGGACAACGCGCTGGCGCTCTCGTTGCCATCCACCGTTACCTTGACGAACTCGGAGCAGGGAAGAATCCCGCGCCGATTACTTTGCGTGACGGTGATTCTTTTCGTGAACTCGCCGAGAAATTAAACAAGCTTGGATCGCGGCCGTAAGCCGCTTTGAAAAAGGAGATTTTCCAATGAGCAACCAGCTAAAAAAATCCGTTTGCGCCACCACTCAAGCCATGGTGAAAAACAACTGCGAACGCATCGCAACCAGGTCAGAGAAATATCGCAAGGAACTTGGCCGCAGCCTGACCCTTGCTGAAAAGATCCTGTTTTCCCACTTGGACAACGACGCCAACATCAAAACCCAACAACGCGGCAAGAGCTTCATCATGCTCCGCCCCGACCGCGTCGCGATGCAAGATGCCACTGCCCAGATGGCCATCCTCCAATTCATTCAATCCGGCCGCAAGAAAGTCGCCGTCCCCAGCACGGTGCATTGTGATCACTTGATCCTGGCCCGCAAGGGCGTAAAGGACGACATGAAGGTCGCCACCACAGAGAACGAAGAGGTTTATAACTTTCTTGAAACCTCCTCGAACAAATATGGCCTGGGCTTCTGGAAGCCAGGTGCCGGGATCATCCACCAGGTCGTCCTCGAGAACTACGCCTTCCCAGGCGGCCTCATGATCGGCACGGACTCCCACACCCCCAACGCTGGCGGCCTTGGCATGCTTGCAATTGGTGTCGGTGGAGCCGATGCGGTCGACGTTATGGCGGGAATGCCCTGGGAACTTCTCAATCCAAAAATTGTAGGCGTCAAACTGACGGGTCAAATGAAGGGCTGGACCTCCTCCAAGGATGTCATTCTTAAACTTCTTGGCAAAATGACCGTCAAGGGCGGCACCAACAAAATTGTTGAGTACTTTGGACCTGGCACCAGATCAATCAGCTGCACGGGCAAAGCCACCATCACAAACATGGGTGCGGAACTTGGCGCAACCTGTTCGGTTTTCCCTTACGATGAACGCATGTCGGTCTACCTTCGCGGAACCGGTCGCGCCGACTTGGCCGACATCGCTGACAAGCACGCTGCTGACCTGCGGTGCGACGCTGATGTTGAGGCCAATCCATCGAAGTACTTTGATGAAGTCATAGAACTCGATCTTTCATCACTTGAGCCACAAATCGTCGGGCCGCATTCTCCGGACCTTGCACGTCCCGTCTCGATGATGCGCGATGAAATCAAAGAAAAAAATTATCCCGATCATATTTCGGCGACATTGATTGGCAGCTGCACGAACTCATCGTATGAAGACATCTCGCGCACAGCCGCGGTTGCCAAATTTTGCCTGGACAACGGAATCAAGGCCAAGGCCCAGTTTCTGGTGACCCCTGGCTCCGATCAAATCTTCAATACGATTGAACGGGACGGGTTGCTGAAGACCCTCGTTGAATTTGGCGGCACCGTGCTTGCCAACGCATGCGGGCCATGCATTGGTCAGTGGCAGCGTGACGACATCGAAAAAGGCAAACCAAACTCCATCGTCACGTCGTTCAACCGAAATTTCCGCGGCCGCAACGATGCCAATCCGGAAACGCTGAGCTTCATCACGGGTCCGGAGATGGTCGTGGCTTACGCCGCCAGTGGATCCCTCGGATTTGACCCCAACCGTGACACGCTCAAATCCACCAGCGGCAAGGAAATCAAACTCTGCCTGCCGGAAGGCCCGGAACTTCCGAAGGCGGGCTTTGTCTCTGGTGATTCTGGCTTCGTTGAACCAGCCGCAGACGGCAGCAAAGTCAGCATTGCGGTCAGCCCCACGAGCGAACGCCTGCAGATCCTCAATCCATTCGCAAAATGGGATGGCCATGATTTCACCAGCCATCTTCTGCTGGTCAAGACAAAAGGAAAGACGACGACCGACCACATTTCTCCGGCAGGCAAATGGCTGCGCTTCCGTGGTCACCTGGACCGCATCAGCGACAACATGTTCCTTGGCGCGACCAACGCGTTCCAAACGGAAATTGGCAAAGCTAAAAACGCGCTCAACGGCGAAATCAAAAACATCAGCGACGTTGCCCGCGATTACAAGGCCAAAGGCAGCCGCTGGATTGTCGTCGGTGACGAAAACTACGGCGAAGGCTCGAGCCGCGAGCATGCCGCGATGTCACCGCGCCTTCTCGGTGTCAGCGCCGTGATTGTCCGCAGTTTTGCCCGCATCCACGAAACCAACTTGAAGAAGCAAGGTGTCCTTGCCTTGACCTTTGCAAATCCCGCCGACTACGAAAAGGTTCGCGAGGACGACAAGATCAGTGTGACTGGCCTGACAACTTTTGCGCCAGGCAAGTCACTCACTGTGACGCTTGAGCATAAAGATGGCTCCAAGGATTCGATCGAGGGTAAACACTCGTACAATGCCGAGCAAATTGCCTGGTTCAAGGCTGGCTCCGCACTGAATCTGATGAAAGACTGACGAAAAGGCTAAAGGAAACCCAAGAGCCTGAATTGTCTAATAAAATGACACCCAGGCGGGGTATTGGATCCGGCGTATCCTTGCACACTGCCATTTGCTTTGGTGGCTTGTCGTCATTTGCCCCGTGCCGGCGTTTTCCAGCGGATGATTCGTTGACAAGTTGATGGCAGGCATATAAACCAACCTCGATCTGTCGCGGGGTGGAGAAGTCTGGTATCTCGTCGGGCTCATAACCCGAAGACCGCAGGTTCAAATCCTGCCCCCGCTACCAACATAAGTCCCGGCTCTGATTGAATAAATCAGGGCCGTTTCTTTTTGGGTCCCCGGATCAAATAAAGGCACACGCCTGGATCAAACCAATAAAAGAACATGATAAGCTGTTGGCGGAGGAAAGCCCCCGATGCCCACGATGTTCACCTGCCTTTTCATCGCCATGCTGCTGCCGTTTGTTCCACGCATGTTTACCTTTCGTGCACAGATGCAACGTGGGTTCAACAACCATGAGCCGCGACTCCAGCAGGCAACCCTGACGGGCCTTGGGGCACGTGCCGTGGGTGCCCACCAGAACAGTTTTGAGGCACTGCTGCTGTTCGCCTGCGCCGTCATGATCGCCTATGCCTCACAAGTGGATTCCGTCATCTCTGGTCAACTCTCTATCGTTTTCGTCGCGTGCCGCGTCTTTTATATCGGTCTATACCTTGCCGACATGCCGAGTGCGCGATCCACGATCTGGACCATCGGATTGGGAGTCACCCTCGCTCTGGCCGGCGCCCGCTGGATTTTTTAAAGTGCGCCTCTCTAAATTCATCAAATTTTCTGGCATCGGAATTATGACAGCGGGCAAGTCTGCCTTCTCCCGGACCAGTGCAAAAAAATACCTGGTCGATAGCCTGCTGGAGCAACCCGGATTACCAGCCAAAATCGCTCAACTGATTTCCATGCGCACCGGTTTGGATTCACAACACGCGGAATCGCCACGCCTTTCCATTGAGGAAATCAAAGCCCGCATCAGCGAGGATTCCCCAGCCCTTGCCGGCGAAATCGAATCCCTCAGTGACGCGCCAAAAGTCGCATCGCTATCCCAAGTTCACGAGGCCAGACTAAAATCCGGCCAGCGTGTCGCGATCAAAATACAGTTTCCCGGCCTGGCCACTGAAATCGAGGAACAGGTTGATGATTTTGTGAGCCTCGCGGCACGCAGTCCGGCTAAAACTTTCGGTTTCACCCAAGATTCCTGGGGAAAATTTCTGAAGGAAAAGCTCCTTGAGGAAACCGATTACCGCTGTGAAGCCGCCTATCAGCGAGAATTCAGCGCAAGTGTTCATGGTACGGGGATCATCGTCCCCCAAGTGATGGACCATCTGTCGACGAAAAACATTCTTGTCCAATCGTGGGAAGAATCGACCCCACCGGGAGAACTTCAGGCGTGGCGCAGAAGCCCGGGACAAGGATCGTTGGGGACGGCGGCTGACCTGATGGTGCAAATGTTGGCCCGAAGCCTGTTCCAGGCAAACTTGATCCACTGCGATTTAAACCCGGGAAACTACGGCTTCCGCTTTGATCACGCACGCCAAAAGACGGAACTCGTGATTTATGACTTTGGTGCCATGCAGCGCCTGTCACAGGAAAAAGTGAAACTTCTAGCACGTCTGATAGCCCGTGCATCAGACCAGGTTGATGACGATTGGTGCGACCTGTTGCACGCACTGGGCTTTGACCAGGAAAAGTTAAGGCCCATCGCGGCGCGATTGCCAAAATTCATGCCGGCGCTGTTGCTGCCATTTTGTAACGGCTCAAGCGGTCATTCAGCAAAGTGGAACCCAACAACGTGGAACCCCGGCCAAGTCATGGACGAGATCCTGGGCGCTGAAAAATGGTGGTTTCGCACTGCAGGTCCTCCATGGTTTCTCTATCTCATGAGAACCATTCAAGGATGGCACCACGGAATGAAACTCATCGACGAGCCGGTTGACGCCTGGCGCATCTTCTACGGAATGATGGCTCCGGCGCTGGCATCTTCGATGCCAACTGGCCCTTTGCGCAAAAAAGACGATCGCATGGCAGACCAGATTGCCAGGCCGTTGCTCTCAAATCACCTGCGCGTCACCGTGACTGAGGGCAGGGACACTGTTGTGGCTTTGGAATTGCCGGCGGCAGCGATCGAAAATTTGCCAGATCTTGTCCCGGATGATGTTGCACAAAAGATCCTCGCGCAAGGAATGAACCTGCGCAAGATGGCAGATGAAATTCTTTCACGCAGCGCGCCACAAGGGCCTGTATTTGAAATGAGCCAAGGCACCCGGCATTACCGGGTGTGGCTGGAGTAACTCCTAGTGGGCCATTAGCGCCAGAGCGCCGGCATTCATCTTCAAAATCTCATGGGCGAGTTCAGGCGTGAGCTTGTCAGGCGTGTCGGTAGACCGGTGATAGTCGCCGTAGCGATTCCAGTCAGCATCGATTGCAAGAATCGCAGGCAATCCGGCATCCAGGAACGAAACATGATCGCTGCCAAATGGATTATAGGACGTACTGACCTTCAGCTTTGTCACTGCAGCGGCGGAGTCAGTGAACTTCTTGGCAAAAGCCGCATGCTCACTTTCCGTTTCGATCAAAACGGCAAGGGGTCCGGTATTGCCGCCCTTTGCATAGGCAATCATGTCCATCGTCAACACACCACGAATCCGCTCTTTTTCCGAATCCGGCAATTCGTCAACAAATGCAGCCGAACCGTAAAGACCCTGCTCCTCGCCTGAGAAGGCGACAAAAATAATATCTTGGGAATGTGGCGTTTCAGCCATGACCCTCGCCAACTCAAGCACGCCAGCGGCCCCGCTGGCATTGTCTTCAGCCCCGGGTGCGGCAGAGGAAGTCCGTTCTGAAGTGGAATCAAAATGGCCACCGACAACGAGCAAGCCCCGGTCGCCGGCTGCAGGGACACCTGACTCCTGAGCCAAGCGTTCGCCCGTGAGAATTCCAACCACATTCCACGCTGCACGGCCCTGCACTTTAAATTCCTGGACGGTCACTTCCATGCCAGGAATTGCCCCCAGGGTAGACTTGATCCAGTCGCGGGCCTGAATATTTCCTGCGGCAGAAATATGCCGGTTCCAGCCGGCAAGCTTTTGAACATCCCCCCACCAACGCTCGCGACTGACTTTCCCCGCGGCATCGGTCAACATCGCTGCATGGCGCGATGACATTTTAGAAGTAGGCGTCTGATTTGACTGCAACTGTAAAACAACACGACCAGCCTCGACTGGGAAAACTCCCAAGGCTGGAGATTTCTCAGCAGCCATTTGATCCAGCACTGCAATGGCACCAGAGTCGCCTTCAATAAGGCGAATGCGACCCTCGTCAGCCAACGTGACACTGCCTGCCGGCAGGGGCTTCGAATCATGAGCGGCAACGATCACGCGCAAATCGTCAGCTGCAATTTCAGATGCAAGAATATTTGTCGCAAATCCGGTTTTCTTCACCTTCATCAGACCTGCTGGAGTCACAGAAACCAGGAGGCTGCCTCCAATTTCAGTCCACCACGAGACCCCGGCCAGATTCTTCAGATTGCCCAGTTTGGACGGACCCGCGGCCGCAATGTTCACAATAGCGAGCTGCTCAGCAGGGGTCGCCGACACCATGGATAACGCCAAAATGGCCAATAGGATATTTCGCATAGAAAAATGATTTCATGGCCAGCAGGGGAAGGCAACCCATTGTTCTACTGGATTTTTCATCGGCTCCCTAAAAATCAACCAAATGGCAAAATTCAAGCCCGCCTCTTTAGCTGTCGAATCCTGGATCACGCAGGAGGCGTCATGACACGGTCACAAAAATTAGCAAAAAAAATGCATCAGTTGCTGGAGATCTTATCCGCCGGGATATTTTTGACCTTGATTCTAGTTGGACTGGCTGCAGCAGCTTCCGCCGCCCAGCAGGATGAAGGCCTTGTCACTTCAGCGCCTACACTTCCCGTTCGCGTTCCCGTCCCGCCCTCAGAAGCTGGTGCTACCACAGGATGGGACATTGACGGGGACGGGCGGGCAGACATGATTCAAGTCGTTGAGCATGGAGCCACCACTGCAGGAGCGCGCATCGACACAGCTTATGACTTTGACGGAGACGGAAAGCCGGATCTCGTCCGTTCAAGGAACACCTCAACTGCGCCAGCCAAGCAATAAGAGGCACTGACAATGACAACGGAAGGCCAAACCATTCGCTTTGCTCCCGGTGAATTGATTTTCAAGGAAGGCGAAAAGGGTGATGTGATCTTTCACATCGAGCGGGGAATTGTCGAAATTTTTGTCGGCGAGGGAACCGGGATTGTCGTTTTGACCGAGATGAACCCCGGCGAAATTGTTGGAGTCATGGCGGCTATCACAGGGGAACCGAGACTAGCCTCGGCAAGAGCAAAGACAGAAGTCATCAGCAAAAAAATTCCTTCTCAATCCATCACTGAACAGGTAAAGACCCTGCCTAAGTGGGTAAAGGCGGCTTTCAAGGACTATCGCGGGCGCCTGGATCACGTAAATAAAATGGTCCAGGAACAATCCCGCGAGATAAAAAAACTCAGAAAAAAACTTCAACCTGAAGCTGAGAAACCCGCAGTAGAAAAAAAAGCCTGAGACGTTGACGCCGTCATTTGACGATCTGACTCATTGGCATCGAGAATGATCGGTTGGTCCAAAACCGTGATGATATTTTTTCCCCATGAGTTCACAGACTTTAAAACCAACCTGTTGCTCCTGAGCCTGAGACAGCGACGGACTCATTTCCTCGCACTGAACGCCCTTGAGACCAAAAGCCAGGATTGACATCGTCGCACTGCCAACAGCACTCACCGGCAGTCCCACCTGCATGACGCCGGGAAAAGAACAAACAACACTCATCGTTCCGAATAAAACACCCATCCCGTCAAAGAGCCTGATCAGATCAGGCTTTCCGCGGCAGATCAAAGCATCCGGCGGCAGGAACGACATGAGTCCACCAGGTCCGGGTTCATTCAACGAATTCTGATGATGGCAAATCTCAAGGTCGATCAACTCGACAGGAACCTCAACCCCAACTTCAAGTTTGTGATCAAGGTGGGCAGTGGGTCGAGATCCGCAGGCCGACATCAAGCCGACCGCAAACATGGCCACAAGCGGTTTGCGGAAGGCATTCATTCCATTTCCGTTGATACTGTGATTTTTATACATGCTGACTCCAGTATGGCGTTAGTGCCGTACCCGCTAGTTCATGGATCGCGCCAGGATTCAGATCACGGAAGTCCCGTGATTACGGATGCTTATAAAGGAATACCCTTCCACCCCTGAAACCCTGGCCCAGTTTCTGACCGCCGGATGCCACGTTATTCGGCCAGGCCCCTGCTACAATGGAAACCGATGACACGACTTTTTAAAAAAATCGCAGTTCGCACAGGGCTGGCCAGGCTTGATCCCGGCGTTCAAAAACGCCTTGGTGGGGACTATTTTTACTTGAGGACTTACAGCAGCGACGTCCTCTCGGCACCAATCAAGGACCTCGAGCTGCTCGAGGCACTCGAACGTGCTGCGGACGTGGCGAAATCCCAAAATCATCAAACGCCAACCATTGGTCCAATCATTGATTTGTCCCAAGGCATGCCGGACCTTTCGAATTTTTTTCCTCTGCCTGCGATCCTGCAAGAAGCTACCTTTCGCAAGGAAGCGACGGTCAACCTGCAAAAATATCCGCGGGCTTTCGGCCAACCTGGCATCCTTTCGTCTGTGGCTCGCAAGATCGCCGCAGACACAGGTGTCGTTTATGATCCAGCCTGTGAAATCCTGCTGTGCAACGGAGCGTCGCAAGGCCTGGCTCATGCCCTGGAGTGTTTCGTTGATCCAGGTGGAGCCGTGGTCCTGTTTGACCCTTGCTACTTGTTTTATCCTTGGTTGGCTCAGACCAGAGGCCTCCGAATCCGGCGCGTTGGCGGTCCAAAAAAAGGTCTCGCAGGTCGAGACCAGGACCCGAATGATCGCCGCCTCAATCAGCGTGAACTTGAACGGGCCATGCGCGGCGCGAAAGCCATCATCATTAACAGTCCGTCAAATCCTGACGGCAGCATGATCCACATTGATGATTTGAAACTGATTGCAGCCCTCGCGGCGCGCCATAATTGCATCATCATCAGCGACGAGGTGTATTCGGGATTTTGCTGGTCTGAAAAATTCACCAGCATCGCCAGCATAACAGCGGCACGCGCGCGAACCATTGTCATCTCCAGCGTGAGTAAATCCCACGGACTGCCGGGGTTAAGGGCCGGTTGGTGCGCGGGTCCCGCTGCGCTCATTCGGCCCCTCGCCATGCTGATGTCAATCCGCGTGCCCTGCGTCAGCGCCATGGTCCAGGAAGTGTTACCCGATTTGATCGAATCCGAATCGCGATTTGCCCCGGCAAGGCATAATCAATTTCTCGCGCGCCGTGATTCTGCGTTAGCTCAGGCTGAAGCAAATGGATTCAAGGCAGAAGCACCGGATGGTGCGTTTTACCTGTGGAGCAAAGTCCCAAGAGGATTTTCATCAGGATACGAATTCGCTCGTTGGTGCCTCGAAAGGCGCAGCGTTGTCGTGATGCCCGGAGAGCCCTTTGGCCCATCCGGCAAGGGAATGTTCCGCTATTCCTGGGGCGGACTTCAGGAATCTTTTACAACGGCAATGCAACGGATTCAGGCAGTTGAGCCTTGAAGGTCTGAAAACCGATCATCTGTGCCCGCATCACCCGTTCGTCAAGGTCAAAACCGAGGCCGCGCTGAGCATTGACTTCCAGCGAAGACGCAGAACTTCTGAGACGATCCGATCGAAAAACACTACGACCGAGAACGAGCCTTGAAAAGGACTCTTCCACCCACAGGCTTGAAATATGCTTGCTGATTAGTTTTGCTGATGCGCCCAACATGCGATCTTCACCCACAAGCGCGCCAAGGGCCACACGGGCGCCGGCGCGGCAGGCTTGATTCACTGCCATCATCGCACCGGTGATACCTCCGCACTTGCCAACGCGAATGTTCCAAATCGAAACTTCAGGACAGCGTGCGAAAGCACGACAAGATTCTTCGCCTGACAGCACCTCATCTGCCATGATGACGACCCCTGCATCACGTCCAAACACAGCCAATGATTCCGCATCGGCCGGACCGACTGGGTCTTCAAAGGCAGCAAGTCGCTGACGCAAATCGGCATGCTGATGGAATATCCGGTTCAAAAATTCATGTGCAGATGCTGCAGAATATCCCTGATTTGCATCAAGGGTTATATTTGCAAGTGGCCCCATGCACCGAAACACCATGCCGACTCGTTGGACGCTGCGCGAGTCACCAACCTTGACTTTGAAGTGTTTAAAGCCAAAGGACCTGTACCCAAAGGTCAGCATTGCAGCCAACCACGGCCGGATCATCGGAATTGTTGCGCGTCTTGCCAGCGTCTTGTCCGTGAAAAAAAGTGGATCTTTCGCCCGTTGGGAATCGTCGGTGCCGCGCGACGCAATTTTAGAACGCATCTCCAACAGAAGGTTTTCGGCTGGAAGGTCTAAAACTTTGGACAACCAATCAAACAAGGCCACATCGAAAGCACTCCACACTGCAAGCTGATTTGTGGAGGAAACTGTCGACCATGCATCAATCAGCAGGTCCATCACGGTGTCGAGACAACTGCCCCCAGAAGTTGCGGCCACCATCACGGGCACGGCGAGTTCGTTAAATAATGTTTGGCATTGCGCGAGAGATCCATCGACGGTCTCACCAGTGACATAAGAGCGCGGGAGGGCTTCTCCCAACCCAAAAATATGGCGGCAATCCACAACAGAGGAAAGCCGGATCACCAGTCCTTCGTTGGAAGACCTTTCGCCATGTGCGTGGCGGATCCGGAAGCGGAACGGACTGCGACGGTGGAACACTTCCAATTGAAACGACGAACCGGTCACGGAATGCCTCCCGATTTTGATTTCTGATTGGCAATTGCCCTGGCGAGCAAATCAGGATGCTGCAACAGGAGACCATGGCGGCGCGATGGGTAGTGAATGATATTGGCGTCCGCTTGGCGCAAAAGGGCGTCGGTCCTCGGCAAATCAATCACGGGATCTTCAACTGGTACATGAAAGGAGACCTCAGGCCGCGTATCCGTCGGGTCTGGCTTGAGGCTTCCCGGGATGAACCGTTTACGGACAATTTTTTGAAAGCCTGCAGTCACCTTCAGAAAATCCAGAGAAACATGATCATTGCGCAGCGTATCTGCAGTAAGCCAAGAAATGATTTCCGGTTGTTCTGAAAAATCAGAGGGCAATAAAGTCAGTGGCAAGCGCCCGGAAATAAATCCCCCACCAGCAAAAGACTCGACCAATGCGCGCCACAGGATACGGCGTTGCAATTTTTTGTGGGGAAAAATACCTGGAGCAACCAAATGCAGTGATTCTACTTGTCGCCAGGATTCGGCCGGGCCATCAAAAAAGAAAGCCAACGCGGCGAGAGCACCCCACGAAGTTGCCACGACATCAATCTTGGAAGAATTTTCAGACCCAGCCTCTTTTTTGGATCGAGCACGGTCAAGGCAACCCTCGATCCATGCAAATCCGGACTCCATGGACCGGACGTCCCCGCGCCAACCCTCTCGATCGGTGGCAAAAACTTTTTCCCAAACACCGGTGTCGAGGGCATGACGAGCAAAAGGGCCGAACCATCCTGAATGGCTTTCGGCCCCGTGAAGGCAGACTATGCTTCGTGAAATTCCGTCACCTTTAAAATCAGCCGTTTCGCCAGAAGTTCTGGCGGAATCGGATTCTCTATTTGATTGAGTCCAAACTTGCCCCAACACGAATCCAACCTTCCTCGGCATGCGCAAACTTGAGGCGCATGCGTTTCAACGCCGGAATGACCGATGACAGGTCCGGAAGTGGCAGGGCAAAACTCTGATGCAACCCTGGCTTCAATACCTCGTCCGAAAACTGGACGAGGAGCTGCGACGGATCTTGACGGCTGGAAGCTGCCTCTAAAACCGGTTCGCCCACGCGCACAAACTCGATGGAATGATCGTCGGCCAAACGCAGCTCGTATGTCAACTCCAGCGAACTCGACGACTGCCGAATCGCATGCTGGCTGACGGCCTCAAAATTGGCCGTCACGGTCATCCGGCCGTCCGTGAATTTGATCGAGATCGGTTTCTTCTGGGCGAAGACAAGGCTGACGCCAGCGTACTTGAAGGTCGTCCAGACCGGCGGAACCGCCGATGCACCAAGGGCGACAAACAATTGGGAAAGGGCTGCCGCAGGAACCGTTTTACCACCAAGGGCCTTTTCTGCGGCGTATTCCGCAGCTTCCTGCGTTACCCCAATTATCAATGGCGCCTGCGTTTCCCCCGTCAAAGCCGCGGCATCGGAAGGAGCCCGGACCACCGCCGTATCTTCGAACGTCGCGTCGCCAAGGCTACTGAACCACATGGCTTCCTTCGTGCTTTGAAACAGTTGCTTACCCGGCAGGTAGCCACTGTCGACAAACCACTCCCGGAAAGTCCGGACCATGGTGGCATTGAAATTCAAAATGAATTCGCCGGCGCGCTCGTCAACGACGTTGCCAATTTCTTTCGTGACGCGCTGCCCAATGGTGATCTGCTGTTTAGGCAACTCACGGTTGACGGTGGCCCAAGCCTCCTCTTCGGCGCGTGCGCGTTTGTAGCCGGAGAACCAACCTGAAGCCGTCACATCAAGTCCGGTGACCTGAAGCAATGACTCAAAGGTTCCTTTGACGGGCTTGCCCACGGCTGATTTAAGGCTGATATGAATGGGCTTGATGCTTTGAGTTTTGACGTCCGCTGTGCCCGTCATTTCAATGTGAATGTCAGAACGCGGATCATGAGCACCGCTGATGTCGATGTGGGTCTGGGCATCGATGATCGTCGTGAGCTGGGTATCGGTATCGGACGGCACAAGTTCGATGCTGAGTTTGCCATTGGTCGAGGCGTTGGCTTCAATGCCAACCCCGTTCACGTCGTCCTTGATTGTCCGCTTGTCCGTGATCGGGACCCGGATCATCTCCTCGAGGGCTGACTTGGAGATCATCAGAAACGCATGGCGTTGCGGTTGATTGCTTGACGGCTCATCTGATGGTGCGTCCTGCGGCGCATCAGCGAGGCCGAACAAAGTTCCGACTTTCTGTTCCGTCCGCCCACAGGCACTGACGGACCCCAGAATTGCAAGGGCGACCGCAGCGGCTGCGCTTCCAGTCAGGTGGCGTTTCATGGAGCCTCCTCAGGTATCGATGCTTTGAACAAATTGGCCAAGCGGCCAGCACCATTCTTAGTAAATTTTAATGTTTTTATCAAACCATAATTTTAATTATTATAATCAATAATAACAGTCGGTTGCGCTCGCTTTTCGGGTGCCTTGCCTTTTTACATCGCCCGCCAAAGGTGCCAAGATCACCGGAATCATGCTTTACCGCCGCCCCATAGGGTCATTACTGCTAGCCCTCAAGAAGCCTCAATTGAGGGCCTTCCATCAGGCACTGGAGGATTTTGACGCAACTCAGGCGGTCGTCCTCTCCCAGGCGATGAACCAAATCAGGGGCAGCCAGTTCGCTTTGGCGCACGGATGCGCCCGGACGCAGCCAAAGCTCGATGCCTTTCCCATTTGCGACTACGAGGATCTCCGCCCTTGGATCGAACGTTTCGCCGGCGGCGATGCTGGCGCGTTGTTTGGTCCGGATTCCGGGATCACTCCCCGGCGCTGCCGTTTCGTCTCCACCAGTGGCACCACGGGGCTTCCCAAGTTGATTCCAGTGACTCCGGCATCCTTTGCAGCTCAGGCTGCCAGTTGGCAGGCATGGGGGCTTTCAGCCTTTGAAGCGCACCGAGACGCCGCCTTCTGGGATGTGCTTCCAATTTCTTCACCAGCCCAAGGTTCAATGAGCGGCCTTGCCACCTGGGCCATGCAATCCCCCAGCTTCAAAACCCTGTATGCGGTCCCGGACCAGGCACAAAAGATCACCCCATTTGAATTAAAGCTCAAAGCCCTGCTGCGTCTGACCGTTGGCAATCCAAACATCGGAATGCTGATGACCGCCAATCCATCAACATTGCTGATGCTGGTGCACCAACTCGATGCCCACGGCTTTGATCTGGTTCGAGATCTGCGCCAGGGAAGTTTTTTTGCTGGCGACCCGGCCCAACTTGGGGTCGCTGCCCTTGGCCGCCGGGACGCGGCTGCCGCAAAACGCCTGGACCGTATTTTAACGCAGCGTGGACGCCTGACCCCGATGGATGTCTGGCCGCGCCTGAAGCTTGTTGCCATGTGGCTCGGCGGAACCCTGTCGCATTACAGCGAGGCGCTGCGTCCAACGTTGGGACACGTGCCATGGCGCGACCATGGCCTGGTGGCGTCAGAGGGACGCTTCACGGTCCCTTTGGGCGACGGATCCCCAGACGGGGTTCTGGATCCCCGCGTCGCTTATTACGAGTTCCTGCCGGTCGAGTCCGCAAACCGTGACCCCGGTGACAACCGGAGCAATGAGGGTTCGCAAACCCGCCAATTGATCCCCGGAAAGGATTTGATTCCCGGACAAAGTTACCACCTGGTGGTCACGACCCTCGGCGGTCTTATCCGTTATGACATGCACGACATTATTGAGTGCCGGGGCCACTTCGGCGGCAGGCTTGGGACCGCTCCCATCGTAAGGTTTCTGCGCAAAAGCAGTCAATTTGCCAACATCACGGGCGAAAAGCTGTCTGCCTTCCAGGTCGCAGAGGCATTGACCCAACTGGGGAATGCCCGTGATGGACGCCCTGGATGCGATGACACGATAAAAACCAGCCATTTCATGACCCTCGCACCAAACCGGGACGGATATCCTCCACACTACGTTTTGTATGCCGAGTCCACGCGTCAAGTCCGAAGCGAATGGGAGTCGGTGGCGCGAGCGCTCGATGAACGGTTATCCGGCCTGAACTGTGAATATCAGGACAAACGCGCATCGGGGCGCCTCGGCGCGGTTCAGATCGCTTTCCTGCGGCCAGGTAGTTTGGAGCAATTACGGACTCGTCATCTGGACCGCGCGCCCGGCGCCACGGCCGAGCAATTCAAGCAACCTGTTCTTTGGAATGACCTCACAAGTCCCTTGAGGGACATGGCTTTTGAGGTGTAGGACTCTCCCGTGACCATCATGGGGAATGCCTGCAATGAAGAGCCAGCGGCCAGGAATATTTTCACGACTGCCATTTGCCTTGCGTCGGCTAATGAACGAACGCATTTGCGATGTGCTTGAGAAACTCGGCGCATCGAGTGAACGCAATCCCATCAAGCGGCACGTCGAAAACCTCTACGAGGAACTCCACGACGCCGGCGTAAAAAACTTGCGTCCCGACGTGTACCTCGGGGACGAGTGGTTCAGCCCCGGAGGAATCCCAGCCATTGCCGTTCCATTTTACCTTGCCCATACCGACCTGAAGGAAATTGAATTTCTGCTGACGGATTCTGTGGAAGGTGGAACGCCGGCCTCCATGCGAAAGCTGTTGCGCCACGAGGCTGGCCATTCATTCGACCATGGTTATAAAATTGCCCGCGATATGCGCTGGCGAAATACTTTTGGACGGGCGCCGACGATATACCGCCCGGAAGTCTACATGCCAGACTCAACGAGTTTGAATCACGTGACGCATTTGCCGGATCATTATGCCCAGTCACATCCTGATGAGGATTTCGCAGAAACCTTTGCCGTCGCGATCACCCCGGGCCTTGACTGGGAAACACGCTACGCTGGACGCCGAGGGGTATTGGGCAAGCTGCATTACGTCCAATCGCTGATCCGCCGCCACGGCAGCCAGCGCCCCCGGGAACGTGAGATCGTCCGCACCTACGATGCACGGCGCATGCGGATGACCCTGGCGCGATACTACGATCTGCGTCTCGCCCGCGAGGCACGATGGCAACGCATGCAGTCGCGCCTCATCGAAGCTTAATGTCAAAAATTTGACGCCTTCCTTGCGGTACTAAATTTTCTGCAGAATCTGGCGATACCTCTAACAGGAGGAATCGCAAAGCCTTGACCACCAAGCTCAATATCATGCTGCTCTACGACCTTGCCTGCGTGCCAGACAATCGGGCCGGTCATGAGCGCTGGTTTATGACCGGAGACGATTTCCGCGATGAACGCCACGTGATGAAGGCGTTGCGACGCAATGGCCATACGGTGGAACCATTTGGCCTTTACAATGACCTCAACCCACTCCTGACAAAACTTTCTGGCATGCGCCCCGACGTCGTGTTCAATATGTGTGAATCTTTTTCCAGCCGCCGACGCCATGAGGCCGATGTGATGTCTGTACTGGAAATGCTGGACGTCGCCCATACAGGGGCCAGCGCCGAAGGGCTTAATCTTTGCAAAGACAAGGCCCTGTCAAAAAAAATCGTTGCCTTCCACGGCGTCAGCATTCCCAAGTTTGCAGTGCTTAAACCATCGCGAGATGGAAACATTTCAAAAAAACCAGGAACTATTGATACGGCAAGTCAACTAAGATCAATGAAGTGGCCCGCCATCTGCAAACCACTGGACCGCGACAGCAGCGAAGGCATCACCAAATCATCAATCGTCCGCGACAGCGCATCATGCCTGCGTCATGTTGCCCGCCTGCAAAAAAAATATCAGACAGGGGTCATCGTCGAAGAATTTATCGCGGGACGGGAAATTTATGTTGGCATGGTCGAACTACCGGGCAGAAAAAATCTTGTCGTGCTCCCGCCCCGGGAACTTTACACGGGGACGGGCCCTGGCTTCGTCACGTGGCGGGCCAAATGGGACAAGGAATACCGCAGCCGCCACGGGATCGACAGCGGCCGGGCCAAAAAATTAGAACAAACTGTCATGCGCCGCCTCGAAGAAGTCGCACGAGAGACGTTTCGGGGACTGGAACTTTCGGGATATGCACGGCTTGACTTGCGTCTGCGAGAAAATGGGGACCCGGTTTTTATCGAAGCCAACCCCAACCCATCCATCCGCCGGGGCGACGATTTTGCCGCAGCAGCCCTTGCCGCAGGAATCGATTACGATGATCTGATCGAGGCCATTGTCAAAACGGCCCTCGTCCGCCACGAACGCAGCAAGCTCGCTGCCTGAAACGTGTTCAATTTCCCAGATGACGAATAAAAAAATCACGCGCTGCATTGGCTGCCTGCAGCCGCGAATTCGTTAATTCATGTTTACCTGGAAAATTCTTTTTTTCTGCATTAGCGCCAGCATTGTCGCACACTGATTTACCAAGAGGATCCTCGTCGGCCATGATGCACAACAGGGGACGAGGCGCGATGCCACGAATCGCTGATTCGGGAGCAGAAGACCCCCACAAGAGATTCGGAAGGGGCACCATTGCCATCATGGCCTTGACCCGCGCATCGCCCTTCGTAAAGACAAGTCCAGTCATCGCACCCATGCTCGCTCCCGCGTAACCCAAGCGATCGGAACGGACTTCTGGCCGCGAAGCCAACCAGGTTAGTGCCGCACCGTAATCTGCAACCGTCCAGTTCATCACGTTGGTCTTCGTCACCCGGTCTGCCTTCGAAATCGATGGCATGCGTTCCCCAGTTCCAGGCCAATCCATGGTCATGACGACAAAGTTGGCTTCGGCCAGAATACGCGCCGCCTCGGCGACACCGCCATCGTCTTTGTTGCCCGTAATGCCATACATGAAAATCAATCCAGGGAGCTTTTTTTGCCCTCGATTCGCCGGAACCCAAAGGTATCCAGGAACCTGATCCGAGCGGCTCCCGGTAAACTGAATCCTCTGACGCGTTGCGCCACTGCTTGCGGGCGGGACTGCTGTTGGAATGCTGGAAGAATTAGAAGCAGTCGCCGACGATGAGACCGGGGAACCGGCCGCGTTGGCGCCGCCGGCAGAATCTGCAGGAAGAGCCTTGCCCGTCACCGTGTATTCCTGGGAGCAGGCTGCCGATAGCAACGCGACCGCAAAGCCGATCAGCCCCACAGAAAGATTTTTTTCGACAAAACGCATGAACCTATTTCGGAATAATCCGGATATTCCTTGAGTGAAAACAGGCATTCGATTAAGAGTCGGCCTTCTATGCTCGTAAATGGATACATTGACCGGCGATTTGAGCGACTTGGCCGTTTGGTCGGGGAAGACGGCGTGCGCCGGCTTCACGATTCTCATGTCCTGGTGGCGGGGATGGGAGGGGTTGGGTCGTGGGCTTGCGAAGCCCTTGTCCGATCCGGTATCGGCCGGATAACCCTGGTCGACATGGACCGGGTTTCCTTGACGACCATCAACCGGCAGATGCCGGCACTGGAAGACACCATCGACCGTCCAAAAGTCGAGGTTGTCGCCGAACGCCTGAGGCAGATCTCGCCCCGGGCAAAAATCTGTCCGCTCTTCGAACACATCAATCCGGACTCCTTGCCGGCTCTGCTGGACCCTGATTCCCACGACGGCAAGCCCATCGATTTTGTGATCGACGCGATCGATCAGCTTGGCAACAAATGCGCGCTGATTGTCGCCTGCAAAAAAAATGGAATCCCAATCATAATCTCCACCGGTGCCGGCGGACGCATGGATCCAACCCAAGTCCGCATCGCCGATCTGGCCAAGACCAGCATCGATCCCCTGGCGCGCATGGTCCGCGTTTACCTGCGAAAAAAACACGGCTTCTCGACAAACTCGACCTTCAAAATTCCCGCCGTTTTCTCTGCAGAGATTCCGGTCGAACCGATTCCCCCGTCCCATCCCGACGCAGAGCGCGGGCGCAGTGAAATCACCAGCGCCGAAGGCTTCGATCCAAAAGCCCCCCTGAGCGAAGAAGACTTGGCGAACAAGCGTAACGTCATCATGGGCACAATGGTGGGCGTCACGTCAGTTTTCGGAATGGCCGCCGCATCCCACGTGCTGCGGGAACTATTGGCAAAGCCGACAAGTTTTGCGGAAAATTCAAGTCCACCAGCTTGAAGCCCCTCATCCATGCCCTCCAAACATCCGAAAAGGATTCTGGAAAAGTAAAAGGGCATCATGGAAAAAATCCCGCCAAAACGAAGGCTGACTGACGTCGACGACAGCGTGTTCACGCTGCGACGTCGCAGCAAGTTTTCGCTTTTTATTGCGCTGATCTGTGTGCTTTTCCCGGTTCTCTTTATTGGCAGTCAGATCAAGGAACTCTTGTCGCCGGCGACCGATATTTACCGCGACCCCTCATTTGAAAATCTGACCCGCGAGGGTGTTGAATGGGACGTCTTTTACGGTGAGTCAGAAATGTGTGGTGCGATTGAATGCCATCTGACAGTCGATTATCCTGACGGAAAATTCACAAAAAAAATGATACTTCCCGCAAGGGAGTTCCCACTGACTGGCTACAAACCGGGTCAAACGATCTACCTTCGCACCAAGATCAAAATCCCCGAGCGCCTTCTCCGTGAAACCAAACCAATCGCCCTGCACTCGCTCTACGTTTGGGCAAAGAAATATGAATTTTTTGTCAACGGAATCCAAATCGATGAAGGCGAGGCGGAGACCCTGAACCTGACGATTCCCCGTCGTTTGATCGGAAGCGATGGCATCGCGAACCTCGCCGTCCGGATCGATCCAGGCAGCCTTCCGTATCAAGGAATCGCAAACAGGAAAGACCTCTTGATTGGAGATCGCGCCGCTCTGACTGCCACTGCCTTCAAACCACGGGAACTGAAAACCACTTATTTTCTCTGGTTTCTTTTACCCCGCCTGACATTCTGCTTCATCTTTGCATTTCTTTATGTGTTTCTTGCCCAGAACCGGGAACTCTTCTCATTTATTCTCTATATCCTCGTGTCCTCGGTCGGCATCCACCTCGACTCTGGATACTCTGAATGGCTCGAGGCGTGGGGCGTCAATCGTGGCATTCTGGCTCCCGCGGTTCAATCCTTCACTGACCTGTTTTTAATTTTGTTCATCCACGATTTTTTTCGAATGAAAGTTCCGGGATTCTTCAAACGTTTCCGCATTTGGATATTTGTCCAGGCCACACTGATTGCCATCGCATGGGCTATTTTCCCGGCGAAGGCTACGGTAAATTTAACTTTTGCTTTTGCGATTCTGGCCCGGACGTTTGCCGTGGTTTACGGGCTCTATGCCTCATGGACCACCATGGTGCTGTTGAAGAAAAACAAAAAAAGCCCTGGCCGGGTCGTCACCGCGAAAATCCTTTTCACCTTTTTTGTCGTGGCACTGGTTCCAATGTTTCTGGAAAACCGGCGCCTCCTGGCCGACGTGCTCAACTTGAATCCGAGCGGATTTCCATGGACGTTTGCGTTTGATTTGATCTTGTTCGCCGTCTTGGCATCAATAACGGCTTATGATTACGGCGTGACTGCAAATGCCAAAATGCGGGTGGAACGAGACTTAAAGGTGATGGAAGACAGGCTGGAGCTGGGAAGGTCCGTGCAAAACATGCTCCTACCTACAGAAAGGTCCGGGACAGCGGGCGACCTTCAATACCAGTTCTACTTTGAGACCGCACAGACGATGGCAGGGGATTGGTACTATGTCTGGCATGCCGCCGATGGCTCCACGCGCTTGTTCGTCGGAGATGTCACGGGAAAGGGTCCACAGGCTGCACTTGCTGTGGCGGCGATCATCAGCGCCTTGACCCGACACCATGAAAACCATGACACCGTTGTTTCAACCATCGAATCGCTCAACCACCACCTGTTCAAATTATTTGGCGGCAGGGTCATGTCAACCATGAGCGTGACGATCATCGCGGAATCGGGCGACCCCAGCACGGTAACCTTAGTCAATTGTGGCACTCCAGGTTGGGTCACAAGCGCTGCATGCCCCGCAAAAGCCCGCTATCTGCCAGTAGCATCTCAACAGCTCGGCACCCAGGAAAGCGTGCGCATGAACACCCTGAAATTACGCCTTGAACCTGGTGAGTTTATCGGAACGTTCACTGACGGATGCATCGACGGCAGCCGGGCAACGAAAAAATTTATAGACTTGATTGGCACCCACAGGCCAACGGACCCAAATTTCATCTATCGCCTGATGATCGATGCTGGAAAAGAAACGGTCCAGTCAGATGACCGGACCGCACTGGTGATTACCAATAATCTCAACCTGGCTTCTTTGCATCAAGCGCTTCCCTGAGGGAGTTTGAAAAGAACCTTCCGATGGGCAGCGTTCCGTAATTCACAGTCTCATACTCGAGCCCCTTGCGGTCAGAGAAATAAACCGACTCAACACCGGTGGATCCATCGAACCTTTGTGTGGCGTCTAGGAGATCGTAGGTCAAGTCTTCGCCTAAATCACTGTCGCAGGATTCAAAAAAAACAAGCGGCAGTGCCACACTAAATTCCTGCAACAATACAACCATGGCTGTTTTAGTGATTCCCGGAGTTTCAAGGGGGCGAGCATCGGATGCGAGATCGTTCTTGAGGTCACCGGTCTTGAGGTCTCCAACTTTAAGATCACCAACCTTGAGGTCATTGGTTTTCAGGTCACCCACCTTGAGATCACCCACCTTGAGATCCCCGACCTTCAGGTCACCGACTTTGAGATCCCCAACCTTTAAATCACCAACCTTGAGATCGCCGATCTTCAAATCACCAACCTTCAAGTCTTTCAAGAATGCTTCCGGCGAATCACCGAGCCCCAGATCACCGACTTTTAAATCAGATACCTTCAGATCACCAAACGATGCGTTTATGGACGAGAGCTGAATATCCTCGAGTCGTGTTCCATTCAGGATCAATTCACCAATGCGAGTTCCATCAGGCAGGACGAGATCAACAAAACGCATCTCGCTGATGGAAACCGTCGATGCAATTTCGACGTACCTGGCCGCGAGAGCTCTGTCATCGAGAAGGTCAGAGCGATAAGAGAGCTTCGGCGCAACGACGTAATCTCCACCGCCGTGCGACTTCGAAATCAGGACATAGGCAAAGTCGGACGAAGCAATATTTTTTGCCATCAAGATGGTTTTCACAGCATTTTGCATTGCCTCAAATGCCTTTTGAGACGATAGAGGCATTTCTCCATAACGGAAGTCCTGCAGTTCTTCCGCAGACAGGTCCACTTTGAAGTCAACTTCCTCGACTTTTCCCTGGTAGTCCCCGGGCAAGCAGAAACGCACTTTGCCAGCGCGAGCCAGTTTGTTCGTGAAAATGAAAAGCCCTGTTTTGCGGCCCTTGATGTCAGGACGACAAATTTGGCTTTCCAGGCCATTGGCGTCTTTTTGAACTTGAACTGCAAACCTGCTCAAGTCGTTTTGGTAGGACGTTGCAATGCGAGCAAGGGTGGCTTTGCCAGTTGGAGAAGTGATACTTCGCTCTGCCGCGGCCAACGCGTTTCCAATCCGCGCATATTGATCTGCGATGACGGGCGTGGGGGGCGTCTCATTGGCATAGAATATGACCATTTCACCGTTGCCCTTGCGAACAGCCATCCCCTCAGCGCCAACCAAGCCCTTGTCCTTCGAAAACTGGATCCGACAGGCACTAACGCCCGGGACCGCCATAAGCAAGACCAACGAAAGCTGGACTCTGTGGAATGAGAATTTCACTGCGACCCCCTAAGAAGTCACATCGTTTCGGCACATCCTGGTTAAAACTAAAGAGGTTGGTGATTTATGGCGTGATTACAACAACTTCAGCGCGCATCTAAAAAGCTGGTAAGGCTGAACTCGTAGTATTCAAAATTGGGGGAGTTTAAGCCTGCCACAGGAAAGCTAGCCGTTATCTTGGCGATATACGGAATCACAAACTCTTTGCGCTGAAAGGCTTCAACGGTATTCATGGAGAACCCGATCTCTTGAGTGATCAGTTCGGTGTCAGAATTCGCAGAAATTTTGGAATAGTTACCAGCGATGCTGCCCGTGTAGCGATCCGAAAAATGGCGATGGTCCGCAAATCGAAGATTGCCTTTGAACATTCCTGCGCCAAATTCCATGACAGCACCGATTTCGTAATCATCGCCCGGATTGTGAAGGACATTCGTTTTACGGTCCAAAGCGACAATGGATTCAGTGCCCTCGGGGACCCTACGCTTTACCCTGGCATCCACATTATAGGCGTACATCTGATCAAAACCTGCACTAAAGTAAGGCGTAAGCTGCATGCGTTGTGAAAGGGACTGTCCGATCGAAACATACCCCTTTCCAAGCCCGATATCATTTATGAGATCAGGATCGTCGGCATGACCGGTCGGCAATGAGAGGGAGGGGCTATATTCAAAGGCGATTGGCATACCGTCGAACACTTCAATATTGAAAGCTGTCTTTACGCCAATCTGAAGATCACCGAGCCCGGAGTATTGCCAGCGGTCGATCGGGCCGTACCCCTCCGATTCGATTGAATTTCGGATCGTTGCCACGTCGAGCAGACTTGCCTGTTCCAAGCCCTGACGCAACTCGTCAAATGCAATGTTTCCCAGCCTGTCGAGGATGGCTTGGGCATTATTTGTCCCAGTAAACTCAATCCTGTTTTTAACCAGGGCAGTCGTCCACGGAGCGCCCACGAAAACCGTCATGTCCTTGCTCGCCCCATAAGCAAACCCAAAAATGGAGGCCGAGATATCCGCAGAGACATGTTGCTGCAGCACTCCAAGATCAAGAGCCGTCTCGGAAGGATCACCAACCGTTTGCAAGACAGTGGCGAGGCGCTGGAGATCCTTGCCCCCCTTGCCACTCAAGAGCATTCCATTGTCGAACCGCATGGTGTAGTCAGCGCCAATCGGGCGCAGTTGAAAATTGGCATCAAACGCATTTTCCTGACTTTTATACGACCGGTAACCCGCCTGCCACGCAACAATACCCTCAGGAAGAAGACCCTGTGCAGATGCAGTCCCAGAGAGCGTCCCCGCAAAAATTGCGGCAAGCCACGCAGCGAATGGGTTTAAATGGATACTGCGGCGTCCCACGCGTTGATCCCTGCGTCAATGGTTTGAATCAAAGCGGCAATTTCCGCTTCATTGGCACTGTAACTCTTTAAGCGAAAAAGAGCCTCTCGACACCAGATTGCCTCTTCTGGCGAGAGATCCAATTGCGAGTTTGAATCCAACTTTTCAGAAAGATTATCAATCAATTTCTGACCAAGAACTGCGATCCGCCGGCGGACAAATCCGCTCCGCATCATTTGCTGTTCGACTCGCGCAAGGGTGGCAATCAACTCCGCTTGTTTTGCAACGGGCAATGCAGCGCTTCCAGATTCAAATGCTTGCCAGTCAGTACTGCGACGCAGTGAGCGTAAGACACTCAAACGGAGGGCATCCTGTAGTTTTGGGAGTGCGTCACGAACGACTGTCTTGTCTGATTCGGAAAGGCCTGAGGAATCAATCGATTGAATTTCCTGAGACCATGCCGTGAGGACATTGGCCACGCGCACCATGCTCATCAGGTTTGTCTCACTACGCTGCACCCGCTGTTCCGGGATTGAATAGGAATCACCGATCGACATGGTATCAAGTGCCACCATTTCCTCGCCGAGCAGGACCTGAATCCCCTGTAAAAACGCCAACCCGAGTCGCTGCGAGTCAGCTGGAAAAATATTTGCGTCGCCAGACCCAAACAATGCTGCTGGATACTTGCGCGATTCGAGTCTCAGATTTTTGAAAATGGCAGCTCCTGCGCGCCACACCAAAACCTGCTCCGACAAATCGATTGAACCAGCCTGGCGTTGCCATTGCTCTTTACCGTTAACAATCAATTTCAAAGACGACATGGGCTGGTAGGCAATTTTAAGCCGACCTGACAGACCAAGGAGTGGCGCACCAGTCGCTGGAAGCATTTCAAATCCGAGGAGGTTTCCAGAAGGATCACGGGGGTTCAACATAAGCCCACCGTATATACGTCCGTCAAAGCCACGCTTGACACCAAGAACGTAATTAATCTCGGCCATCATCCGCGCCCAACTGACCAACTGGATGTCTTGCTCAAGTGGAAGGTTCTGACGACTCCGTCCGGGTCCAGTCATCCAAGGCGCAGGTGGACTTGCAACCAGCAGCCACCGGGCAGCGAGACTTCCGACATCAAAACCATCAGGCCGTACAACGTTTCCGGTTGAACGGGCTGGGATTTGCCAAGGCAGCGGGGCAAACCCGTCAAAATAAAGTTTTCCAGAGGAGCCAATTTTAAGTGGATTTTGCCATGCGTTCTGAATCTGGGCCAAAAGATTCGAACGGACCGTACTCTCAAGCTGGGAATCGCTAGCAAAAATTTTGGAGATCACGCTATCCGCGCCACCGGGCAACTGCAGAACCGCCTGAATGCGTTTGTCTTTCAGGATGGCTTCACGCACTTGCGGAACAAGTACCTGTGGAAGTGAACCGTAAGTTTCCAGTGTTCTGGTCAGAACCCTGTGAGACCAGCGGGGAGCACATTCGCAATCCGCAACAGCCCAAAGCAGTTCGTCGTAGTCCATGGCCTGAAATCGCTCGCGAACCGCAGAACCCTTGAGGATATCGACGCCACTGAAATTAACGCGGATTGAATCATTCTCGAGAGGCAAGGGGGCTTCCTGACCGCTTTCCGACGGATTAGGTTCCGAGTATCCGTTCTCATAAAGCTTGGGAAGGTCTCCGTTGGCCCGGGGCGTGTCCTGCGCGCCACCTTGAGAACCGATAAAATTTCCCGGGAAAATCCACTGGCAAGCCACAAGGGCTTGAGCGGTCAACAGAACAGCGATGGTATTGAAGATTCGACGCATGGGTATCGGCAACATGCCTCCAACATGTAAGATGAGCAATTCGCATTCCAAGCCTAACCCATTGTAATGCTGATGGCTGTCGATAAATAGGACGACATATTCCAGCCAAATGTCGAAAAAATCGACACTTTAGCTGACGTGCACAACTCGTTAGGCTATTTCGCAACAGGAGATCAGGCACTTGGACCGCCTAGCCCTTGGTGGCTCAGGACTTGCAAAGTTGCCAACAAACCCGGAGGACAAAATGAAACGTACACAGGCCATCAGCATGTCGATAACGAAGATCAAGTTGCCCGTGCAAGCCCTTGCCGCATTGGCCCTGCTCTCGATCAGCATCGGGTGCGTTTCACAGGCACCGAGCGTGGACGTAGCGCCAGGCTCACAGCAGAATCCAAACGCCTCAGGGACCATTCCGGGCAATGGTTTCGATCAGACCATGGACACCGGATCCCTCAGCGCCGTACTCGATGAACGGCAGCTAAAAGATCAGTTCAACATAAATACCGCAAACCTCAGCTACCGGTTCACTTATCTCGGTAAATCAGAGTCCGGCGCGATTCGCTTCAGCGGGGGAAAGTCGCGCGTCAGCCTGTCCAAACTGAAGCCGGGCCAAACTGGAACCGTCTCCCTTGAAATTTCCGAAGGTAATGTTCTGCGCCTCAAAGGCGAACAAGCCAATGTCACCCTGCGTCCCGGCCAGAATGAAATGTCCCTGAACCTTCGTAGCGTCGCTCCGTTAATCCCAGGACCAGGCACAAACCCAGGAACGGGGCCCGGTACGAATCCAGGCACTGGCCCGGGCACGAATCCAGGAGCGAATAACAATGGCATCGCACCGCCACAGGACACAAGCCTCTCGATTAACGTGACGATGGACGGAAACAACCCATCCCCGCCAGCACAGCCGAACGTCCAACCGAATGTTCAGCCAAATATACAACCGAACGTCACTCCACAGATCCAGCCGCAAGCCTGGAACGGAATCGGCGATCGCGGAAATGAAAACTGGAGCATTGAATCCGTCGAGTAAATGTGGATCTGAAAATCCCCCCCAAAAGGACCCAATCAGGGTCCTTTTTTTTTTGCCCAAGCCCGCGGAACAACTGTTGATTGAATACTTCTTTCTCAAAGAAAAAAATGAACCTGCCTCAGACCCCGGCGTTCCTGGTCGATGGACGATTAGAACAGCCCTTAGAAGATGGGAGACCTAATGGTCGCGCAGGTTCAAACGACACAAAAAAATCGCAACGCAGAGGACACGACTATTTCCCCGCAGGTTTTCGAGAGCCTGAGGTTGCTGCGAAAGCAAATGGAACTCCTTGTCCCGGAAAAGCCACTGGTCTCATCAGTCTCCCTTTGCGCGATTCTGGCGCAAGCTCACGTCTTGCTCGAAGACGTTCCTGGAATTGGCAAAACCACTTTCATTAAATCCATCGCAAAAATGTTGGGACTGGACTTCAAACGCATCCAATTCACCAATGACGTTCTCCCGAGCGACGTGATTGGAGTTGAAGTCTACAACCAGGAAAAACATACCTTTGAATTTCACAAAGGTCCGATCTTTACGCACATCGTTTTGGCAGACGAGCTGAACCGGGCATCACCAAGAACACAATCTGCACTCCTCGAGGCGATGGGAGAAGGATCGGTTACCACCGAGGGCAAATCACAGATGCTCCCACGGCCATTCATCGTCTTTGCCACACAGAATCCAAACGAAAGTATCGGTACCTATCCGTTACCAGAGAGCCAATTGGACCGTTTCGCGGCGAAAATCAGACTCGACTATCCAGCCAAAGCCAAGGAAATCGAAATTCTGAGGGTAGCCACCCTTGACCCTCTGTCGGCGGTTCCTGAAAAACTGCTCGTCATCGAAGACCTCTTTAAAACTCAATCGGCGCTGAACGGAGTGTTCGTTGCGGACCGCGTATTGTCTGTCGCCAAGCGCATCATTGACGCATCGCGCCATGCAGAAAGCATCAAGTTGGGAATCTCTACACGAGGCGGGGTCTCTTGGATCAGAATGGCAAAGGCCAGAGCGCTGCTGGAAGGACGAGATTATGTCATTCCAGACGATCTGATTCACCTCGCTATCTCATGCCTTGCCCACAGAATTATCCCGCGCGCTGGCCTTGATAACGCTGAGGCCATCAAAAACATTCTTGCGCAGGTGGAAATCGACTGATGCTGCACAGATAGTGCCGGAGCATGGAACGATGTATTACAAATCCGTAAACCGGGGAATATCCCTGACCACTCCAGGCGTCTATGCTCTGGTCTTGGTCTTCGTCTCTGGGCTAATCGCAGTAAATACGGGCACAAACGCTTTATTTCTTTTCCTTGCCTGCGGTTTGAGCCTCATCTTGATTTCGGGAATCCTGTCCGAGTCGGCCATAAAAAACTACGAAATTGATGGCTATTTACAGCACACCGCTGAAACCGGTAAACCATTTGAATTACTAATTATCATCCAGAATCGGCACCGTTATGCGCCGATTTATGGTTTTGAAAATTACGCCATAAAAAAAATCCCGAACTCCCTGATCCTTCCAGCAAAACCAAAAGACACCTACGGACACGGCAACGTCCTATCTCTACCGGCAAAGGCATCCAAAACCATTGGAATGCAGATGGAGTCGATGGAAAGAGGGCAATACCGGTCCATAAAGTTTCTTCTCAGAACAAATTTTCCCTTTGGACTCATCGACAAATTCAAAATCACCGAAGCAAACGGCTTCCTCATCGTCCTGCCCAAAATCATTCCCGACCTTTACGAAGATTTAAAAAGAGATTATCGCAGGCGAGTTGCAAACAGGGACGATGAAAGGGAGTTTTTCTCCCACAGGCCCCATTCCGCGCAAGATTCAACCCGCCATGTGGACTGGAAAAAGAGCGCAGGCAAACCAATCAGGCAATGGGTCCAGAAGGAATACCGGTCAGAAGTCGCCGAATTCGGGATCTTGATAAAAACAAACTGGGGAATCATGCTTCGGGCATCCACAGCTGAAACTTACGAACACATGATTAGTGTCCTGAGGACGGCCGCCGAGGTTGTAAAGGAAGCATCGCGTGAGCTTGTGTTACTTCATCATGACGGAACATACACACTTGGCTACGATGCCATTAGCCAGCATTTTGCATCAATACCCCAATTTGACAAAAAAAATACCATTTGGGAGCACCCAGAGTCGAAATCCGAACTAAAAGGGATTTTTCTGGAACTTGAATTGAGTCCCGATGGATATGAATGGGGCGAATATATTAGCCCCGCCGCGATCACGCTTTCGGGAAGCGCAACATGATCAGGCGATCAATCCAGGCAATGACACAGCACCCCATATGGCGCCATGGCGTCATCAGCGCACCAAATTACTATTTCGCTTCTTGGCAACTGATGCTCGTAGCAACCTTCATGATGGTCGCGATGAGTCACGCCGCTACAACTCCACCCCTCATAGTCTCTTGCATGCTCTGCATGATTGCAGCTTTTTTTTATCGCCACTTTAGCCCAAAGGTTATTGGACGTGCGAGGATTGCTGGTTATTGTGGGTCTGGGCTGATTGCCTTGTGGGCGTTTTACGGAGACCGCCAAAACAAGGATATAGCTAGCATCGCGATGGAGCTTCTTCTCGCCATGTTGCCGGCACTCCTTCAGAACATGGTCCATCAACGTCGTATTTTTGCGGCACTTGCAGTAACAAATCTTCTTGCAATTGCTGGCATTCTTTTGGCTGACAACCTCAGCGCCTACGGAACCTTTCTTGCCTTCATTGCGACCATGGCCATGACGCTTAATGCCACTCGCATGTACTTCCTTTCAACCAAGGCCGGAGACGCCGGCGAACGCCTGACTGTGATGTTTTTTTACCAGTTGCTGCGGACGCTCCCACTGGGACTGGTTTTTGGATCAATGATATTCTACTGGTTTCCTCGAATGAGTGACCTTGCGGTTGATTTGAACTTGTCCGGTATAAAATCGAGGACCGGGTTTAACAATGAGGTTTCCCTTTCAGGCAAAGGGAGCATCGAGGAGTCGAACCGCATCAACCTGTGGGTTTTCTCTAAAAATGTCGATTGGCTTGCTGGACAAGCTGACTTGATTTACCTCCGGGGGACGAGCCTGGGCTTGTTCGACGGCAAGACGTGGCGCAACTCAGGAACACTGACTCAACTTGCGAGCCAAACACCGGATTTCCGCGTCAACAAGGCACAAAAACGCGGGCAAATGGATCTAACGTTCTTTCGCGAGCCATCCTCGGCCCGGGAGGTTTTTCATCCTTACGGGCTGTGGAACCTCGAGGTTCCTGCAAGGATTGCCCAAGAGATTTTTGTCGACAACTTTGGAAACATTGTCTTTGTCAGGGACGATTCATCACGCTACCAGTACGACGTTCGCTTCGGACCGATGAATCCATCCGCATTCGACGGCATGAGCGCCCCGTTGGGGAAATACCTGACCATGATTGCCGATCTCCCAAAAGAAACACGTCGTTTCTACGAGCTATCCGCCAGAGATGCCGCCCTGCTTCAGAAAGTACCGGAAAGTATTTTGACACAGCCTTGGTTCAATGATTTTACGGCCGGCGTTTCGGCTCTAACGAGTGGGCCAATCGAATCGGCTGCTGTAGCGACGATCCTTCAAAACACTCAGAAGTATTTCCGGCGGAACTACAAAGCGAGCCTTCGGGTTGATTTCAAGGGCGAGAGCAACTTGAAGGATTTCATGGGAACGCAAAAAGAAGGTCACTGCGAACTGTTTGCGACTGCCGCGGCTCTTTATTTGAGAAAATTAGGTATTCCGGTAAGGCTGGTGTCGGGTTACATGGGTGGGCAATTCAATTTTGTTTCGCACATGCTCGAGGTTCCAGAAAAGAATGCGCACGTTTGGCTGGAGATTTTTCAGCCAGGCTCCGGATGGCTTCCATTTGACCCGACGCCTCTCGTTCTGAAGTCTGGATCTAATTCTATTTTTCAAGACAACCTAGGCATTGTTTTCAACGCGCTACGTTTTTGGTTTACCAGGTACGTGATTGACTACGACGCAAAGGCACAGAAGGAGCTCGTGGTCGCACTCAACCGGGTCGACATGTCCAAGCTTATGGATTTGAAAAAAGTTTCCCTGGACCGCGACACCGGTGAACTGGGGATTTTGGCGGTGATGCTTGTGATCACAGCATGGCTGTTATTTCGAGTGATCACGAGAGATGACCGGCTGCCGGATGCACCCGCCTATTACCGGTCTGTGGCAGCAAGATTGATGAGGGCTGGGTGGGAAAAGAAAAAAAATGAATCCTACCTTGATTTTCACAAGCGTTTGCTTGATGACGGAATCAATCCAGACTTGGTTTACAGCGCCCACTTTGCATTGGAGCGCGACCTGTATGCGCCGAAATCTTTGTCAAAGATCGAACAGCGGACCTTGCGCAGAAAACTACGCAAGACGCCGATCTGGACGAAGATCAAGCCAAGCCCGCAAACCGGTCGGTCGCGGCTGAAAGTGCACGGCTGATCCCAGGCTCACTGGCTGCGTGTCCCGCATCAGGTATCACGAAAAACTCTGCCTCTGGCCAGGCCTTGTACAAATCCCACGCTGACTGCATCGGGCAGCATACATCGTAGCGACCCTGAACGATCACGCAGGGGATGTGACGGATACGGTCAATGTTCTTTAACAGCTGACCATCCGACTCAAAAAACCCCTTGTTGAAAAAATAATGAGACTCAATTCGAGCAAATGCCAAAGCGAAATCATCAGCACCAAACCTTTGGGTGACGGCATCATCCGGAAAAAGCTTGCTGGTCGCACCTTCCCAGGTACTCCATGCACGTGCAGCAGCAAGCTGAACTTCACGATCCGGACTGGTGAGACGCGTGTGGTAAGCCGTCAAAAAATCTCCATGTTCCGACTCTGGAATCGCAGCCTTGTAAGATTCCCACGCGTCTGGAAAAATTATGCTGGCACCATTCTGATAGAACCAGTCGATTTCTTTTTTTCTAACCAGAAAAATCCCGCGCAGGACGAGTTCCGTAACCCGATCCGGGTGGGACTGAGCGTAGGCCAGACTCAAAGTACTTCCCCAGGAGCCGCCAAAAACCTGCCACCGGTCGATCCCGAGATGCTGACGCAGGAGTTCCATGTCCTTGACGAGATGCCACGTGGTATTATCGTCAATCGAAGCCCACGGACGACTTTTTCCGCATCCACGTTGATCGAATAAAATAATCCGGTATTTCTCTGGGTTGAAAAACTGACGGTGTTTCGGCTCCGTTCCCCCACCCGGTCCACCGTGAACAAAAACCACCGGCTTGCCCTTGGGGTTGCCAGAGACGTCGTAATAGATCTCGTGACCAGCTCCGACCTTCAGGTAGCCGCTTTGATGCGCCTCGACGGGGGGATACATCCAGCTGTGTGGATCGCGACGAAAGGATTTCATAATAACCACTCCATTGGTGCTGTCGATTATTTCGGCGTGGGCACGCCGGTTTTGCATTGAGCCGAATCGCCTGAAAAAAGCCCCTCGGCTTCAAGGCGCGCCACGGCATTATGCCGTGCCCGGAAGGTCTTGAATGGATATTGCGCGGCGTCGCCCTTGGGAGCGTAGCCAATCCACTCTTTCATGAAAAATCCGCGCATCGGTTTTTCCAATCCGGCGAGAGCCTCTCTCGCAACAGGTGAAATCTCGAGGTTGGCGCAGTCGACGAGCAAATTCCACTTGGAATGCCACTGCATCAGGTTGTTCATGATTTTTGATTTTAAAACGGCGACTTGTTCAACGGACTCCAGCAAAACCGGAGCTGCAAAGCTCAGCTCGACCGTGTGTTGACGAAAATGGTTCTGCAGTTGGATCGAAGACCTGAAATCGCCCGGGGATACCCGGACAATCCCTTCACGGAGCCCGACTTTTTCGCGAGCCTCGTCTTCTGTTTCGGCGAATTCAAAGGGCAAAAGACCATGACCGCGAGAGGCATCGAACCCGAATGCGACCGCCTTGCGAAGGAACAATCCTTCGAGAAATTTCAGCATCCGCGCCAGAGACTCGCGAACCTTGGCTTCATCGTCAGCCCGGATGCTAAGGTTTGCCAGGTCCACCACAGCCTTGTAAGGCGAGTGCCACGACTTCAAGGCCGCCATCCATTGGCTGCGCAGCTCCATCACATCCTTGTCTGATGCGATTAAGGCCTCTTCAGGGAAGGTGACAACCATGACCTTGCGTTGAAAATTATTTTCGAAATTGATCTTCATCATTGCACTTCGATGAGGGTAGCATCCAAGACCTGGCTTAGAGCCGCCGTGCTGCGGTCACCATCGTAACGCACGCCGTTGATAAACAGACTTGGCGTGCCTGTGACGCCAAGCTTGTCTGCAACTGCAACATCGTCTTTCAATTTGTTCACGAGGTCTTGAGACTTGCGACAGACATCGATGGCATCGGTGGACACGCCCACAGCCTTGGCCCATTTAACGGCATTTTCACCAGATGCCTCGGACTGTTTGGCAAATGCCATTTCTGCGTATTCCCAGAATTTCCCATATTGTCCCGCACAACGCGCCATGGCTGCGATGGCACAAGAGTGTTCGTGCATGCGTCCGTTGATATTGTGATTGCAGGATTGATCTAATGGGTAATTGCGAAAAACAAATAGAATTCTCGAGCTGTACTTTGCTTTTAATTCTTTAATCGTGAGGGCCAAAACGGCGCAACCGGGACACTGGAAGTCGACGAATTCATGAACGATCACTTTCGCCTGTTCGTTGCCGTAGCGGTAATCCTCTCCGGCTCCGGCGTATGCAGAGCGCGCCAGGGGAATCACTTGGACCGGCGGAGTGGCCTTCGCCGGTGGCTGCGACCCGGGTTGCACAATCGACTGGGCGGACTGCGGATTCAACCCCGCAGGACGCGGGGAAATTGCATTGGCGAACTGGGTAAAACTGTAGGCAGAAACAGCCGTGATCATGAGGGCAAGCAACCCACCAATCGCAACTGCATCCCTCCGAAATGGCCGTGCCAGCTGGGCTCGGCCATAATGCAACGACACGGCCAATAGAAGGCAGACCAGATATATACCAACACACACCAGGCAAAATGCTTTGACGACAGTCAAGGCTAGTGCACCGAGCACCAAGGAAACAACAACGCCAATGAGCACCAAAACCGCGTGGGTTTGGGATGCCATGCGTCCTGCGAATCCGCTGCGCGCAGAACCAGCTCGCATCACATTGAACACGAGGAGCGAAACGAAAAATGCAATGCCGAAGATCCCAAGGGGTACACCCCAGATCTCGCTATAAGAACTCGCGGCAACGGCATCACAACTGATCGTCTCGTTGACGTTGCAAAATGCGTTGGTCGAACCCGTGGCTTTAAGCGAAAGATGGTGACGCAGTGCATACACAGAAAGCGCCAGCCCCAGAAGGGCCAGGGCAGCGTCAACGAACAGGCTCAAGGAAAACGAAAGGCCGCTGGATTCTGGCGCCAAGCGGTTGGAATGTGCGGAATGACCGCTGGATCCATGGCCAGAAGAGGTATGCTTCGTCATGATTTTAAACCTCGTTATATCCCCGAAAGCATTGATGAAACCGGGCTCCGAACCTACGACCTTATCCGGAGATTTAGCGGTTGACAAGCCAATGCCATTCCAGCAAATTCCCCGACGACCAACAGATGTGGGGCATTAGCTCAGTTGGTAGAGCGCTGCCATGGCATGGCAGAGGTCAACGGTTCGACCCCGTTATGCTCCACCACCCTTGGTCCGACCCATTCCGTTACCCTGAACAATACGCAGGACAAAGCAGTCGCGACGGCTGTCGGCCGAATCCGTTCGGAAAATTTCCACACTTGACTGCAATCCAAGCCGATCACATGCCGAGACAAAGTCCTGCAAGTAAGGACGCCCCGGATCGGTAATCGTTGCCCGGCTAGCTCCGGCGGCAAAGGCTTCAGCGAGAAACCCTGCAACCGCCTCGGCCTGACCCCGGTCGTAAAGAACATCGCTGGCCAAGATCCATTGTGGACGTTCTGCCAGAACTTCGGAGGATCGCGTTCGCCAGTCCAGCGAGCGGTAGGAAAACGCCGGGTGTCCGGACAAATGATTGGCAGCGAAATTTCTTTCGAGAAACCCTGGAACATCGGGATGCAAGTCCGTCGCAATGACTTTCCCTGCATCAAGTTTTAATAAAACCATGGAAGGGATGGCGAGGCCGCATCCGATCTCTAAAAATGACTGACCCATCACGTTAGACTGGGGCTCGGCTGCCAGCTGGGAAGACAGGGCCCGCGCCGAATCCCAGACCGTCCCGAAATAGGGGCAAAGGTCCGTCAGCAAATCCTGCTCGCCCCGGGACTGCAACTCTGCAAACATGTCGTCGATGGCCTGATTGAAATCAGCGATGACCTCAATCTGGAATTCCATGGCTCGTGAGCCATGGCCAATCACAACCTTTTCGATTTTGGTGTCGTAACGCATATGGACTCCACCCAGATTCAGATATCAGCCAGCAGCTGGTCTCGTCCACTCATCCGCGTCGCCAAAGACATGACCCTTGATGCGGGACTGGTCTGTGCCCTGATTGCAGCCGGAATTTTGGTCCGAAAAACTCCGGCCGGACAGGGCTGGGCTGCATGGCTGCGGCGCGTTGCCGGCCTCGCCGGTTTTGCCGGATTGGCCTTGTTGATTGGCTTCAGTTCTCCCCTGACCTCGAACTTCCTGCGAGCACCACTTCTGAAAAAAGGGAAACAACTGGAAGAAGCCGGAGAAGGCTGCCCCATGCACCCTGGGCCCGTGGTGGTTTTGGGGGGCGGGGCAACTCCAGAAGGGCTGCCCGGCATTGAGAGCCTGGAGCGCATCCATGCCGCTAGCCTCTGGATTGCGAAAAATCACCCCGCTTCAGCCGCAAATGCTTTAACGGTCCTTCTGAGTGGCGGCCCGGCGAGCCTGGATCGGCCCGATGCCCCCAGCGAAGCTGCAGTGATGGTCCGGTTTTTAAAGTTACTCAACGGGAATGACGGGAAAAAAATCGAATATCTGATGGAAAACCGGAGCCTGAACACCCACGACAATGCCGTTTTCAGTCGCGAGATCCTGACCGCGCGACAGCCTTCAGGGGAGGGGCATTTGCCTCTCAAAATTGTCCTTGTGACCTCTCAGGTCCACATGGCCCGCGCGGCGGCAACGTTTGCAAAATCCAACTTCGAAATCTGCGCCATGATTGCCCCGGAGGCGGCGCCAGTTTTTGGGCTGGTGACGGAAGCCGGATGGCTAAATTTCCCAACGGCACGGAAAACCAGCGCGACCCTCAACGAATGGTTCGGGATGCTTGGTTACTGGATGCGCGGATGGAGCTGATCCGAACCATCAAACCCGCTTGTAACAAGCCCGGGAAACGACTAATCCTTTCAGAATAAATCTCCGTCAAGAATTTGTCTTAAATTTCTGGAGCCCGGACCGCATGAAAATCCAGCAATTGACCCCGGAACAAGTCCATTCGATGACCCTTCGAGAAAAGGACGAGTGGTGGCTCAAGAACGTATACCAGGGCGACATGCCGCAGCTGACCTTGCGCTCAGCCTTGACTGGTATGATTCTGGGATCGGTCCTTAGCCTCACCAACCTTTACGTCGGGATCAAAACTGGTTGGACTTTGGGGATCGGCATCACGTCGGTCATCCTGGCCTTCTCGTTTTTCAAATTGATGTCGAGTTTAAAGATGGGCAAGGAACTGACCATCCTCGAAAACAATGCGATGCAATCCATCGCGACGTCTGCCGGCTACATGACCGGGCCTCTGGTGTCGTCCATCAGCGCCTACATGCTGATCACGAACAAAATGATCCCGATGTGGGACACCATGCTGTGGATCACGTTGCTTTCGCTTCTTGGAGTGCTGTTCGCGTTTCCTTTGAAAAAACGGTTTATCAACGATGAACAACTGCCATTTCCAGAAGGCCGGGCAGCAGGCGTTGTCATGGCCAACCTGCATACGGGCGACGGCCACGACGGGATATTCAAAGCCAAAATTCTGGGCATCGGCGCGCTCCTTTCCGCAGGAATGGAAACCCTGCGAAATCACACCATCATGAAATGGCTCCACGCAGAATTCCTCGCAATTCCGGAGCATTGGGATGATCTGATTTACAACCTGAACAGCCAAATCCAGCTAAAAATCATGGGAACACCGATCAAAGACCTCACGATTCGCTGGGAGACCTCGATTGTCATGCTGGCAACCGGCGGGCTGATGGGGGTTAAAACTGGCGCCTCGATCTTGATTGGTGGGTTCCTCAACTACTTCATCCTGGTGCCGTATTTGTTGGACCAGGGAGTCATCCTGTCACCCAAGTTCAAGGACATCACCATGTGGGCCTTGTGGCCAGGCGTCGCCATGATGACAACCTCTTCGCTGTTCGCCTTTTTCTCGAAACCAAAAATGCTGCTAAGCGCCTTCGCAGTGCTCGTTCCCAGCAAGAACAAAAAGAAAAAAGACGACGACATTTTGAAGGACATTGAACTGCCCATGTGGGTGTTTGCCGCAGGCATTCCCGTCCTGGGCTTTCTGACCGTCGTCATCGGACATGACTTGTTTGGGATCGAATACTGGCTTGGGGCAATTGCCATCCCGATGGTTTTCGTCTTTACCCTGATTGCCGTCAATTCGACTGGATTGACCAGCATCACGCCGACGGGCGCCCTCGGGAAACTGACCCAGCTCAGCTTCAGTGTCTTGGCACCGGGCAACATGCAAACCAACATCATGACTGCCGGAATCACGGGAGAGGTCGCGGGAAATGCCAGCAACCTTCTCATGGACATCAAGCCAGGCTATATGTTGGGCGGCAAGCCACGCCACCAGGCCATTGGGCACGTTCTGGGTATTTTTGCCGGAGCCCTTGCATCAGTTCCTGTTTTTTACATGATTTTGCAAAATGACCTCTCGAAAATAACATCAGAAGCCATGCCCATGCCGGGCGCCCAAATCTGGAAGGCCGTCGCGGAAGTCCTGACCAGGGGCCTGTCGTCGCTGCATCCAACCGCACAAGTTGCTGCACTGATTGGTGGCGCACTGGGAATTTTGATCGAGTTCATAAACATCAGGATGAAGGGCAAGTTCCCAATTTCCGCCATGGGTTTGGGTCTGGCCTGTGTGCTCCGTTTCAGCGACTGTTGGGCGATGGCCTTCGGCGCTTTTCTATTCTGGGCACTTCATAGGAAATTTGAAGGCGTCAATGGCACTGGTGTTGGCAGTGGCTTTGCGAAAACGATGCGCAAGATTTTCGTCGATAATCAAGAAACCGTCTGTGCAGGGATCATTGCTGGTGGCTCGATCATCGGAATCATCCTGACGATCATCGAGAATGTCTTTTTGTAACGCATGAACTTGGGTCGCAACAGCATCAACACGTTTGTTGGCAGCGCGCACTATTTGGCCCGCACGTTTGCCTATTGGCTTGCAGTATTTGCTGCCTTTCGTCTTGTTTTTCTCCTCGTTAATTTCAGGGCCTTTTCTAATTTAAAATTGCCTGCGCAAGGAATGCTTGAGGCCTTGCCGTTGGATTTCTCGATGGCAGCCTGGTTTTGCCTGCTGTCATGGATGCTTCTTGCGGTGGGCTCCCTGATTCCAGTCAGAATGCGCGCGTTCCACCGGATCCTGATCACTGGTCTGACCTTGCTCTATGGTTTGATTGCCGTGGGCGAAGCCGCTGCCTATTCCGAATGGAAATCAAAATTAAATTTCAAAGTGATGTCTGTTCTGATGCAACCTTCTGAACTCCTCGCGATTGCACCTTTATCGGACGTGATTTTGATGTCGCTGCTTTGGCTTCTTCCTGTTGCCGCAGCCACGGCCCTCTTATACCCACGCATGGTGGAACCAGCGTTCACCAACCCTTGGATAAAGGGTAAACGACAACTCGGCCAACAAGTCGCCGCATTTGCGCTGACATTAACCCTGTTTGTACCGATTGCCGGACTTGCAAGGGGCGGCGCGGGCAGCATTCCAATCAGCATGAGCCGTGTCTATTTCACCAGCCATCAGGCGGCAAACGATCTGGCCGTAAATCCCGGCTGGAACATGTTCTTTCAGATCGTGAATTTCTCGAGCATCTTTGCCAAAGGCAATCCATTTGAATTCATGCCACTTGCTGAGGCCCAGCAGATCGTCCGACAGATGTACGGAGATGTCGCATTACGGGATCGCGAGCCGCCGCAGAAAATCATCGACAATCCGAAGCCAAACATCATCCTCCTGATCCTTGAAAGCTGGTCGGGAGACATGATTTCCAGCATCCAGAAAGGCTCAGAAGAGTTCACCCCTGAATTCCATGATCTGGAAAAATCAGGGGTGTTGTTTACCGCATTTCAAGCCAACGGAAACAGGTCACAGCAGGGAATCACTTCCATACTGACCGGCTTTCCGGCACTTGGACTTGTGGCCGCAGCAGATGACTTGGGATTCGTCTCACGCCTGCCGGGGCTGGGCCATCGTCTGACCAAGTCTGGATATTCGTCGGCGTTTGTTTATGGCGGTCAATTGGAATACGGAAATATCAAGGCTGTCGTAAGTGGAGGTGGTTTTCAAAGGATTCGTTCGGGCGAATCTAATTTCCCGGGCCACCTGCGTCGGGGAGCCATGGGGGTTCACGACGGCGAAATCATTGACGAGGTGATCGCAGAAGGTGACCGGCTGCAAGAACCGTTTTTTCTGACGCAATTTACGTTGAGTTCACATTCCCCGTATGACTTCCCGGGGGCGAATAAAAATCTGAAAACACTCCGTATGGAAGAGCCCTATTCGAATTCAATCCGTTATACGGACGAGGCTCTCGGGAAATTTTTTGCCCGCGCACGAACCCGTCCCTGGTTTAAGAACACCTTGTTTGTCTTGGTCTCTGATCACGGTCACAACACATGGCGAGACCTTCCGATCTGGCATCCAGAATACCGCAGGATTCCACTACTGCTTACCGGACCCGTGATTAAAAAAGAATTTCGTGGATCACGCCGCAGTACGATCGGATCTCAAATCGACCTTCCAGCAACAATCCTTGGACAACTCGATGAGCCCACAGATGATTTCGAGTGGTCCAATGACCTTTTAAGAAATAACCAAAACCGGTTTGCCCACTTTGAATTGAACTATGGCTTTGGCTTTATCACGCCAGATGGAGCCGTCGTGTACGACAAGGCGGCTGATAAAACTCTTTTCGCAACCCTTCCGGAAAAGAAAGTTGCAGATGCCGTTTTGGAAGGCAAGGCCTACACCCAGTGCAGCATGCAGACCTTTATTGATGGCACCTGGTGCGGCGTTAAAAATGCACTTGGCTCCAACAATTGATTGCTCCCCGTCATCCTGAGCCACCCCGTCATCCTGAGCGCAGCGAAGGATCCTTTCTTCCGCCTTGGAGAAATGATTTTTGGGCCTTCAGCTTCAGTAGGAATGATTGGCGACTTTCCGCGGAAAGTCGAGACTCGCCCTACAGGGGCGAAGCCGAAAAATCCTCTCCCGCGGCGGAGAAGAAAGGATTCTCCGGCCTACAGCCTCAGAATGACGGGTTAATAAGAAAGGATCCTTCCCCTTCGCTACGCTCAGGGTCAGGATGACGAGAAAAAGAGAAACAAGGAAGCTTTAGCCTTCCTTGCTTCCAAAGAGGGCTTTGAACATTTTCTTGACCAAACCTACCACCGAAGCCTCTTGCTGCGGCTTGGCAGCAACAGACGGACGGGCGTTCATGGTGCGATCCTGACGCTGCGGCTGCCGGTCGGGGCCCCGACCTTGACGGTCGTGACTCGGGCGCTGACGATCCTGGCCGCGGCTGTGACTTTCATGACGCGGGCCCTGGCCACTGCCTTGCCGGCGAGGTCCACGGTCGGACTGGGTTTGACGTGGCTGCTGATTTTGTTGGCCGCTACGATCCTGATGGCGTGGGCCATCTGAACGAGGAGCATCGCGCCGTGGACCATCCGGACGAGGGCCATCGCGACGAGGGCCATCAAAGCGGGAACCGCCGGGACGCGGACCGCGGTCTCCTGGACGCGGCGAACTGGAGCGCCCACCCGAGAAACGGGAAGCCTTTGCTTCCTTCCAGGCCTTGATGCGCTCCTCGAAGGGATTGCCCGAAGCATCCACGATGCTGTCAAAAGCCAAGTCATACCATTTGGCCTTCACTGGGAACTGGTCGCCCAAGAGTTCTTTGATTCCGGCCAGGTTCTCGCCGTAGTCGTCGCATACCAATGAAAAGGAACTTCCTTTGGCCCCTGCGCGAGCGGTCCGGCCAATCCGGTGCACGTAGTTGGCGGGCTCCTGAGGCAAATCAAAGTTATAAACGTGGGTGATGCGCGAAATGTGTAATCCGCGACTCGCGACATCCGTCGCGATGAGTGCCTTGACCTTGCCGTCCTTGATTTTGTGGATCAACTGGATTCGCTTGCTCTGAGGCAAGTCGCCTGTGATCAAATCCACGTCGATTCCATTCCGGGAAAGTTTGAAATGCAGCCATTCCGCAGTCAGTTTCGTATTGGTGAAAATGATGCAGCATTCAGGGTTATGCTCACGAAGCATGCCGAGCATAACTTTCAACTTGTTCGGTGCATCGACAATAACCGCGTGCTGCTCAATATTTTCAGGCGTGAGTGTCTCTGGGTTAACCGAAATGTAAGCTGGCTTGTCGAGGTACTCAAATGCGAGTTCCTTAACTTCAGCATTCGTCGTTGCAGAGAACAAAAGCTTCTGCACGTCTTCTGGCAGCTTACTAAGGAAAAACTCAACGTCGTCAATGAAACCCATATCGAACATGCGATCGGCTTCGTCGCAGACGAAAATCTTGCACTGATCGAGACGGATCAGTTTCTTCTCGAAGTAATCTTTGAGCCGACCGGGGGTTGCAATGATGACATCAACCCCTTCCCGAAGGCGTTTGGCCTGCTTTTCGTAGTCAATTCCACCAAAAACAGCGATGGAACTGATGCCCAAGCGACCAAATACGGTCTGGGCGTCCTGTTCAATCTGCATGGCCAGTTCTCGCGTGGGCGCCAGCACGAGAGCCAGCGGATGGGCCGCACTACCAGAATTGTCCGCCAAGGCTGCTGTCGATGCCCTGTGCTCCAGAATCCTCTGTGCAGCAGTGATCAAGAAAACACCAGTCTTGCCAGTGCCCGTTTGGGCAAATCCGGCAACGTCCCGACCAACAAGGGTCAAGGGCAAGCACATGCCCTGGACTGGGGTGGGCTGATTCCAACCTAGATCAGCGATCGCCTGGCGAAGTGCCTCAGAAAGTGGGGCATCGGCAAAAGACGTCAAATTTTCGGACGCCCCTTCATCGGCGGCAATGAGTCTGGATTCATCTTCGAAATCGTCTCCTGGCCGGACAATCTCCGGTTTTTCTTCAGGAATTTGTTCTTCGCGTGGTTTCTGGTCGTCTTGCAAATTGTCTGTCATTTTTATATACTTTTCTCTTTATTTTCAGTCACTTACGTCGACTGCAGCGAAACGTTTTACGGGGTCTTGATTGCCCCTGGCCTTCAGCTTGTCCATCAGCCCGCCGATTTTAAATGGCATGGCGCTGATTTTTTGAACACAAGCGTGAGGCACATCTGTCATGGCCGACGAAGCCAATACAACGTCAGCAGAAACTTCAGCAACTCTGGCTGCTGATCCCGCTCAAACCCAGCCGGGGCCAGATAGTCCGAATGCCCCACACCATACAGAAGGAACCCCTGCGGCGCAAGGCACGGAGGCGGTATCGAAGGCCCAGAGGGAATTTTTAGCGCTGCTTAATGCCCGGATGACCACCGTCGAAGGCCTCGCCCTTCTTGCCCTTGATTTTCCAGCATCCAAGGCCGCAGCCGCCCACTCCTACAGCCGCAAGTGGCAACAGGATGCCAGGCGGTGCTTTACCGTGGTCACACGCCTCAAGCGCCGGATGCCTCCATTGCCGATAACCTGATCCTTGTGGTTAAAATAGGTAAGCGCCGAATCCAATTGGATTTAGCCCTCCTGTTTTCCATGCCCTGAACGCTTCCAAGGGGGTTCGTCGATGACGCCACGATCTAGCATCGCCAAATTATGCCTTCGCTTTCCATTGAAACCTTTCTTGCCGCTCCTGATGATCACGGGTTGCTTCACACCCGCCAAAGAACGTCAGCTCCACGACGAGATCTTCGGACTGCAAACCAGAGTCATGCAGCTGGAAGGCGCCCTCATGGATGAGAACACTCCAGCCGGTGAGGCAGCCAAGCGACGCCTTGCATCAACCGCAGCCGATATTGAAAAAATATCGAATGAAATGAACCGCATCAAAGGTGAACTTGATGCATTGAAACTTGGTGTTTCGACAGGGTTCATGCCAGGCGTGGAGGGTGATCAGAGTAACTCGGTTGGGGGTAAGATCCGCTCCCTGAGCGAAAGGATGGCCACCTTGGAATCGACGCAGGGCGATGTGGTGGCGTCACTGGAAAAGCAGGGCGTAAACCTAAAATCCCCTGAAAAATCCAAGCCTACCCGGACAGCGGAACGGACCAGCGACGCTTCAGGGGATCGCTCCCAAGACAAACAATCGGACAAAATTTCGGAAAAGTCCGACAACGAAAAGCCCGCCAGCGCCGAGGAGCCACGCAAGTCAGATAAATCCCTGGCCTCTCTGAAGCAGTTTCGGGATGCCTATGGGAAACGCCAGTTCAAGCGGGTCATCGAAGACGCTCCGGCCGCAATCAAATTGCTAACCAAGGTAAAAGACCGCGAAGAAGTCGCTTTTCTTCATGCTGAGGCCCTTTATAAACTTGGCCAAATGCGCGAGGCCGCCCTGCAATTTAACGAGTTCATCGACAGCAAACCGGCGGCAAAATACCTGCCTCAGGCACGCCTTCGCATGGGCGATGCCTTCCGCAATCTGGGCGACCCGGCAACCGCAAAAATTTATTACCAAGAGTTGATCACCAAGCATCCAAAGAGCCCAGAGGCCACCAAGGCTAAAGACCGGTTGAAAGAGCTTGGCAAATCGGCCCGGGCAGGCCATTAACCGTATCGATGCTGATCATCGGTATTGAATCCAGTTGTGACGAAACCGCGATCGCCGTCCTGAGGGACGGACGACAGGTTCTTGCGTCCAAAATTTCATCACAAATCGCCCGGCACGCACCTTTTGGTGGTGTGGTCCCCGAAATTGCGGCGCGTGAACATCTGAATTCCATCCAACCTCTCTTCGACGCCGCCCTGCGAGATGCTTTCAGCCACGATGCATCCAGGCAAGCTGGAGGCACCGGTCCCGGCAATTCAGGAATCACGCTGTCGGATATTGATGCCATCGCTGTGACTCAGGGCCCAGGATTGGTCGGCGCCTTGCTGGTTGGAGTTTCCTTTGCCAAAGGCCTCGCCTTGGCAAACAGCAAGCCACTGATTCCAGTCGATCATGTTCATGCGCACATCCACGGGGCACTTCTGGGACTTTCTGACGATGTCGCGAAAGCCGCCCTGCCCTGCCTGGCCCTGGTCGTGTCAGGCGGCCATACGAATCTTTACCTCGTTGAAAATCCACTGGACTTCAAATTGATCGCCCATACGGTCGACGATGCCTGCGGCGAATGTTTGGACAAGGTTGGAAAACTACTTGGCCTCCCTTATCCCGGTGGACCGTGGATTGAGCGACACGCGGCCAAGGGCAATCCCGATAAAATTGCGATGCCGCGCACCGTGGAAAAAAAATCACAGATGGAATTCAGCTACTCAGGCTTGAAGACACACATGGCCCAAATGATCACGCGGCTGCCGCAACCAATCCCCGAGGGTCAAGTCGCTGACATGTGCGCAGCATTCCAACGAGAGGCGTTTCAGCAACTCATCCGGAAAATTGAAATCGCGCGGGGAAAATTCCCACACGTGCGAAGCATCGTTGTCGCCGGGGGAGTCGCCGCAAACAAGACGTTCCGCACCATGGCGGAACGGGCCTTCAAAATTCCGTGTCACTTTCCGGAACCAGACTACTGCTCGGACAACGCCGCCATGATCGCCGCACTTGGATGGCATATGCTTAATGAGCGAGGTCCAGATGCGTTCAAGGCTACCGACTGGGATGTGTATCCTCGCTACCCATTTGAAAACTACAAGTTTGACAGCGCCGGGGCCCACTCGTGAAATACAACCACAAAAAAAGCGATCCCAATCAACACCAAAGAAACAGTGGCCAGCCAAGACAGAAAAAATCAATGGGCCAGGTTTTTTTGCACGACGAGTGGCCCGTGCGCCGCGTTGTTGAAATTGCACAAGACTGGCACGCCATCGAAGTCATCGAAATTGGCCCGGGGGGCGCAATCCTTACCAAGGCCTTGTCCAGCGCTGGCATCCACACAACAGCCATTGAAAAGGATGATCGCTTTGCCGAACGCCTGATTGATTCCGCCCTTCCAGGCGTCGACGTGGTGAATCAAGACATTCTGGAATTTGACCTTGGCGCCTGGATTGATCGCGTTGAAAAATCGGGCAAAAGGGCGGCTGTGTTAGGAAATATCCCCTACAACATCTCGTCTCCCATCGTGATGTGGGTTCTGCCGCACTTGCATCGCCTGGCCGGGGCAACTTTTTTAGTTCAACTTGAGTTTGCAAAACGCCTTGCCGCAAAGCCGAATACAAAAGACTACGGCAGCCTGACGGTTTTTACGCAGATGCGGGCCGATGTGCGCTTGGACTGCGAAGTCGGAAGGGAATTCTTCACACCCGTGCCAAAAGTCGACAGCGCCATTGTCGTCATGGAAGCCCGCAAGGAACCACTGCCACTGGAAGTCATGAAAAAAATCGAATCCATAGCACGCCAGGCATTTCATCAGAGGCGTAAAAAACTGCGTAACGCGGTAAAGCCATTTCTTGCGGGCCGCAGCGAATCCGACTGCCCCGTCGATTTAAACCGCCGCCCCGAAACCCTCACCCTCGATGAGTTTTCCGAGTTGGCTGCGTTTTTGACTTAGTATTACCTACGGAATCCAGACGCTGCCTGATCCGGGCGATGTCACATCCGGCGATTTTTTTGCAGCAGGAAAAATACCCTGAATCAATCGGGCGTCGGATTCTTCACCCAACGACTTCAAGATCAATCGCCCGCGCAAGGGTACTGACAAATCCAGAAATGGCTCATTCTGGATCAAGTCTGGTCCCCAATAAATTTTCGAAGAATCAACAAAACAAATCTGCGTCTCTTCTTCCGGCAAGCAAGGCAGCAAGGCAAGGCGCTCCGCAACAAAACCGGAAATCTGACTGATGCGAAGGGGCAATAAAATTGCCAAAGACAAAGATGCGGAAACCATCAACCACGTCACCACCCTTGATGACGCACCCTCTTGCACAACACGGGAAAGACCCAAAACCATTGCAAAACCAAGGGCTGGATGCAGGTAGCGATAACCCCATCCATGCCCCTGATTCAGAGGAAACATAAAATAAAATCCAACCGCCCCAGCCAATGCAAGGGTAGAAAGTTGCAGGGCAGAAAGTTGAAGCGCAGAAAGTTGGAGGGTCCGGACTTCATTTTCTGCCGGCGCAGCCGCTGCTGACAGATCTCGGCGGTGCCACATTTGGGACGCGCTGGACAGGATGCCCAGGCCAACAAGACCAATGAGGCCAGGGAAAGCCCACAATGCAAAACGCAGCAAGCTCATACAATCTTGAAGAAACTGCCGGAAGGTTGGCCACTTCAGGTGCTCACCGAGCCAAGCCAACTCTGTCGCTGCCGCCCCCAGACCAGATGCAGCCTCCTGACGATGAACGCGGGAAACACCCTGAACCAATCCGGTCCAACCAAACGAAAACGCAGCAATGAATGGCAGGTAGGGCAAGGCCAGACAGGCCACGTCACGATATCGGCGGGCGCGAATCAGAAGAAAAAAAGCCGGGAGTGCGACAAGCAGTTGCGGGATCTGGTTTCCAGTGTGCAGGGCAATGCCACCTGCAACACCGGCGGCAACCATCGACCACGGGGTTCCGCGAATAAAAAAGAACAAAAACAACAGATGAAGAAGCAGTAAAAAATTTGTGGCAAAGAAGCCCATCCCAAAGCCAGCCACAGAAACACAACCAGCCATGAGCAAAACAGAAAGCCCAGAGAGCCACGCCTGACGCCATAGCCTCCATGTTGAAAGACCTGCAAGCAGGACAATTCCCGCCGCAATGAGGGGATTTACTAAAAATCGAAGTCCAGCACGTTCGAAGGGTGCCGCAAAAAAAGCAAATGCGGGTTGATAACTAGTGATGATCCGGCCGCTGCCATCGTCAGCGACCAGAATCCTGTTGGCAAGTTCGGCTGGTGCCATCCGGGTGGCCAACGCCGGGGGCCAGACGCCAAAAAAAGTTCCGTGTGAAAACACTTTTGTTTGAATCACGTTGGCATATTCATCGCCAGAGATCGCGGCCATGCGGTAAACATTCAGGCTGCCAATGGTACACACCAGAAATACAGCTCCGGCAACCAGCCAGCGCCTGGACCACAACGCCTCGAGTGCACCCTGCTGTTCATCAATCGCAACCCGGCGCGCAAAGTAAAACGCGACTATGGCGATGATTGCCGCCATCAACGCCGCTGCCGGCTCCTGGGAGACAAACTGCAGGTCAAAAATATCGAGCAATAACGGGGACGGGACCTGGGACTCACGCCAAAGGGCAATCCCGGCAGACACACCAGAGATTGCGAGAACCGTCCCGGTCAACCACCACAGGGTTTTTGACATTGAATCAGACATCTTCAAAATCCACATTGTTGGCTGGATCGTAAGAGTCTTGAAAATCCAGGTCGATCGCTACCTGGCCATCAATGATTCTGGTTCTACAAGACATTCGAACCGATCCATCGACGGGAAGCTTTAGACGCTGCAACATTGCAATCTCGTCCGGCGCCGGTTCACTCAATTTGCCACTTGATGAGTCAACTTTGACACCACAGGTGCCACATCTCAGAGAGGCGCACATGAACCGGATAGGAACACCACCCTGACGCGCAGCGACCAGGATCTTGGTTCCGGAATCAACTTCAACCTGCGTCCCGGCTGGCATAAAAATAACCACAGGCTTTTTTGACTGTGGGTTCATACAGAAAGAGCAAACTCGCGAAGGGTGTCGTTTAGTGATGTCTTCAGGTCGGTAGAGGGCTTTCGCTCGCCGATGATATAGGCGCAGGACGTGTAGATCCTTCCGCCCGGCATTTCCTTTTCCTTGGTGCCAGGCACGACGACACACCGGGCCGGAACGTAGCCTTTCATCTCTGGCATGCCAGGCTTGCGGGTATCGATGATCGGAGTCGAAGCTGTCAGGGTTGTGTTGGCGGCGAGAACTGCCTCGCGTCCGATCCTGACCCCTTCGACAACAATGCAGCGGGAGCCTAAAAATGCGCCGTCTTCCACAATCACGGGCGTGGCCGATGGCGGCTCGAGAACACCACCAATACCCACCCCACCGGACAAGTGAACATTTGCACCAATCTGGGCGCACGAACCAACGGTTGCCCATGTATCAACCATGGTTCCCGAGCCAATCCATGCCCCGATATTTACATATGAAGGCATCAAAATAACACCCGGCTCCATGAATGAGCCGTAGCGGGCCACGGCAGGCGGAACCACACGGACTTTCAGTTCCCGGTAATTGCTCTTGAGGGGAATCTTGTCGTGATAGACAAACGGACCAACATCAATCTGCGCCATCGGAGAATATTTGAAATAAAGCAGGATCGCCTGTTTGATCCATGCATGGGTGGTCCAAGCTCCCTTGGCATCACCTTTAGAGCCATCAATATCGTGGCCAGCGGCGGGAGACGCCACCCGCAGATCACCGCGGTCAAGGCGGCCAATCACAGATTCCACCGCCGCGCGCAATCTAATGTCGGCATCTGAGCCTGGAGTCGGCGGTGACTTTGCGCCAGCCTCAATGGCGTCACGCAGTTGATTCAACCGTTCATTCATTTCAGGTACTCCCGCAGGAGGTTCATCGCCTGCTGCATCGACGCTTCTTCCGGGACCAGGGCAAACCGCACGTGACCCCGGATGCCCTCGCTGAGCCACTGGGATGGTGAAGCAATCACGCCGAGCCTCGCCAGGTTCAGAACAAAGGCAACATCGTCATCGCCGAATTTTTCTGGAATCTTCGCCCACAAGTAAAATGTGGTTGATGGAATTTTGTCGATCATCCCAAGATTTTGCAGAAGCGGCCCGAAGGTCGCCAGACGTTTGGTAAATATCTTGCGCCGTTCAATGACGTGCGCATCATCACCCCATGCAACAGCAGCAGCATGCTGGATAAAGTCGGGTGAGCCGACTCCAAAATTTGCGCGCGCATTCAAAAACGGTTTTATAATGCGAGGATCCCCAGCCACAAGCCCTGCACGATATCCGGTCAATCCAGAGCGTTTCGACAAACTCATGAAAGACAAGACCCGGTCGGTGGAAAGCTGGAGCGGATTAACTGGACGAGGATCCACATCAACCGAAGGCAACGCGCCGGCGGGCACAATGGCATCAATTGCAGAATCAAAAATATCGACGTAGCAGTCATCAGAAAGCAGGATCGTATCGGTTTTGTGGCACCAGTCGATGATACGCTGCCAATATTCCAAAGGCGCCGTTGCACCAGTTGGGTTGTGGGGATGGTTGATCCAGATGGCTGCAGCATTTTTTTGAACATCAGCAGGAAGATTCCACGGTTCCAAAAGATAACCGTTCTCACCCGTGATGCGGACCGGATAAGGAATTCCGCCCGCATACAGTGTCGAACTGCGGTAAACGGGATAACCTGGATCGGGGTAGATGATGTGTTTTTTCCCGCCAGCACGACCCACCAGGCAGAGCGCAATATTGAAGATGGCCTCTTTGCTGCCCTGACTTGGAATCACGGCAAGGTCATTGCCCACCTGCAAGCCAAAGCGACGCTTCAAGTAACCGGCCTGTTCCGTTGCCAAGCGCTCGACACCCTTGACGCTCGGGTATTGACTGATTTCAGGAAGGGCCTTGATCAAGGCTTCGCGAACTGGCGACCATGTCGCAATCCGTGGATCACCCGTTCCGAAATCAAACACGGGCTTGCCCTCTTTGACGAGGCCAGCCTTGATACGGCTCAACTCTTCCATCGGATAGGGCTTGAGCCCTGCCGTCACTTCATTGACAAAGGAATTAACGGATAAACGGGTCATGGATCAGCCCCAATCAGAGGAGCCAAGATCGCTTCTCAGCTGCCATAATTCTGGAAAGAAACGTTTTGAAAGTGTTTTGGTCAAATACTCAACGCCACTGGATCCGCCAGTTCCGCGTTTAAAGCCAATCATGCGCTCGACCATGGCAACATGACGATAACGCCACAGCATGAAGGATTCATCGAGATCCATCAGTGCTTCAAGTGCGTGATACAAGTCCAGATGAGAATCCGGATCGCGGTAGACTGCCAGAAATAAATTCTTTACGCCCTCGTCAGGCTCCCAGGGCTTTGCCGGGTCACGCTCAAGGACGTGCTTCGGCACCGGAAACCCTTTGCGCGAAAGAAATTGAAGAAATACCTCATAAAGCGACGGGCGCTCCATCGCATCCTTCAACTGCTGCATGTGTGCTGGCGTTGAGCGGAAAAACTTAAGATAGCCAGCGTCCTTGAGACCAATCCGAAATTCAACAATACGAAATTGGTGCGACTGAAATCCACTGGCCGGATTGATGCGATTGCGGAACCGGTTGAATTCCGTTGGAGTCATCGTTTCCAGCACGGCAACCTGCTCGACAAGAATCTTCTGGATCGAATGAACCCGTTTCAATGTCCGGAGAAGCTCGGTCAGTGAGTCGGCTTTCAGAGCGCGCTCGGATTTATCGAGCTCGTGCAAAAGCTGCTTGAACCAGAGTTCGTAGACCTGATGGATGATGATGAACAGGGTCTCGTCGTGTTCCGGCGGATCAGACTGGGGCACCTGCAGGGCCAGCAGGTCGTCCACATGGAGGTAACGGTCGTACGTCAGGGACGTCCCCGTTGGCTCAATCAGCGTACCAGGAAGGTTTCCCGACTTATTTTGCTTGTCACGACTGTCTTCCACGCACCACCCCCATTACGAGGTCATTACCGCCAACCACTCAAGATTGTCAGTATGCGCGAACATGTCGAAGGCTTCAACTTGTCTCAATCGGAAACCTGCCTTGCGCAAGACGGCAAGGTCACGAGCGAGGGTCTCGACCTCGCAGGAAACGTAAATAAACCGGGTTTCCGGATTTTGACGAAGGACGTGAGCAAGGTGGGTCCGGGCGGTTTCATGCAGGCCGCGACGGGAAGGATTGACCACAATCACTTCAGGCTTCTGGGCCCATGCTGGAAGGGCTGTTTCGGAATCCTCAACCCGGGCCGCAAGAAATTCAGCCTTTGCCTCAAGCTCATTGCGTTTGGCATTGAGGGCCGCGTCAGCCACTGCTGCAGCATTCTCCTCAATTCCAAACACACGGTAGCCTTGACGGGCCATGATCAGGGACATTTGACCGATTCCGCAATAAAAGTCCCAGGCAACACCCCCGGGAGCAGCCCGTCCCGCAAGTTGTTCAACCCGACGATACATGACAGATGCCTGCCACGGATTGACTTGAAAAAAAGCAGTCGGCCCAATTTCAAAATTAAGGTCGCAAATGCGTTCGCGCAACCGGTCATTGCCTGTCAAACGAACCGTTTCCGCGCCAAAAATCGCGTTTCCTGGTTCGCTGTTGATGTTCATCTGGGTGGAAGCCAACTTGTGGTCTTCGCGTTTCATTCGCGAAATGATTCGTTGCAAATGGACTTTAGCAGCTGGGTCACGCACGACAAATGTCAGCATGAGTTCATTGGTCACGTGGGACGAGCGGGCCACTAAATAGCGAAGGTCGCCGGATCCAGTCAATTCATCCCAGGGTTGTAGTGGCGATTCATTGAGGGCGGGGCGCAAGTCACGAAGCAGGGCTCGCAAGGCCGGGGCGTGGATCGGGCATTGCTCCACTTCATCCATCACGGAGTGCGTTCCTGGCTCAAAGAGACCGATCGCGAACCGGTCCGTCGCAGAAATGACGCCCTTGGATTCTTTCGGACGCACCGCAAGCTTGACGAGGGTCCGGTAACCAAGGCGACGCGGCGCTTCATTAACCCCGAGGACTTGAGCCGTATCGAGCAGCTTGGCAGCCTCAAGGAATTTCAGCCCCTTGTGAAACTTAGCTTGCAAGGAGGGCTCGTAGGACGTGTTGACCAGGACGCATGAGCCGCAGCCACCGCCTCTTACACGGCATCCGCCTTCCGTCTCAGGCAACGGGCGCGAACGCTTTTTGTCTTGTGTTTTGATCGAGGGCATAAAGGTCACTTGGCCAAAAAAGGCTGAGCAAATGTGGGCTCACAGGGCATGGGCTCAGTACATCCAATCATCTAAAGACTTAGGAGGACGGTTTGTAGCACTCTTGAGTGGTTTACGGAAGACTTTTACCCCGAGGGATCCGGCACCGGCCGAGACATGTTTTTCCCACGCCCTCCACTCTGACCGCAACGTCCCGACAAGATAAGGCGAATTCGGGCTCTTGGAGCCCTTTGAATAGACAAAATCATTGAACAGAAATGTCGTCGCATGCTTGATCCAGCGGTAGGAAATATCCTGATCAGACGGGGCCTTGCCTGACGCTGGCAACTGGAAGAAAACGATCATGTCGCCAAATTTAAGGGGCGCCTTGGCTGGATCGATCTCATAGAACGAACTCTGCAGGACACGCCACAATTCGTCGTTGTTGATCATGACTTCGTGGTGATCTTGCTCGGTGCGGATGTTCACGAGCTGGCTGCGGACCATCTTCGGATACTGAAAGGCCAATGCCGTCATAAAGCAATTTGGACCACGATAAAGCTCAAAGGTTTTTACCGCCCGCCGGGCCCCCGATGGCAAAACGTCCTCGTCAAGTTCGAGGGGCACTGCCAGTCGCATCTTCTCCGCAACCTTCCGCAACTCCAAAGCACCCAAAAACGGCGCCAGTTGAACCAGCAATTCAGTCCTGACCTCGGCCTGGTCGAGAAGTTTCGATGAATCGATCGTGACTCCCAGATGGGTCCGCTGCAATTTTGACGTCACAGCATCCGGTGCCATCAGACGAAGCAACTCGGGACGGACGCGAATCCTCAGGTTCTTGACACGGTCTTCACCGGCAACTGGATTGACTTCGTTGTTCTGGTTTCCGGTGATGGGTGACGGGGGTGCGGAGGCCACAACCGGAACTCCAGCGGAGTCTGTTCTCGCTTCAGGTTTGGTCATTTCCTGATCCAACCTGGCCATCAACTGGCGGTAGTTTTTCGGGCGCGCCAACTTCAGTGCGAATGCAGCCCGCTCGTCGTCATCCTTCGGAACCATAAGGTAAAGCGGCTCGACCCGGGAATCCAACTCTGCCGACTGAACACGGCGTTCAATCTGGGCAAAATTCGGAGCCGTCAACTCGTCACGAACTTTTGCAGGAACTTCAATACCCGGCTTGAGTGCGTCAAGGCGGACGGTAAATGGGCGCGCAAGGGCAGGAAGGCCAAAAAGCAAGATGCTGATGGAAAAAACAAAGGTCCACCGGACCACACAGACGGTGCGAAAAAAAATTCGGCTCATTGTAATTGCATAATTTTGTCGCATTGCCCGAAAAACCAAAGGGTTGAAGCACCGAAGCCCGTCGTTGTTCGACGGCTCAAGGGATGGATCGGCGCGCGGAAGATTCTCTTGACGGGCGAAAGCTGGGATAATGATGAATGACGGGATTTTTGGGGCAAATTTGAGTCAAATTATGCGCCACCCGGCCGGGCAAGACAGTGGAATCAGCCGCCTTCAGCGGATGTCTTGCCGGATGCACCAAACCGTGAACGGAGGTCGCCTGCATGAGTACGGTGCTTATTGTTGACCCAAGCAAACCAAGCCTGGTGATGAGCTCAGAAGTGTTCAAAGACAAGATTCCGGGGATCACAGTCCTTGTTGCAGGCAGCGGCCAGCAGGCGCTGGATATCCTGGAGCAAACGGCATCAGCAGGATCCACAGCCCCGGATTTGTGCGTGGTGGACTTCGACCTGCCTGACACCGACGGCATCACACTGATTCACATGATGCGCAAAAACTTCCGCGGACCGATTTTGTTGACCGCCTATCCAGATGATGTTGTTAAAAAGGCTGTCGCCGAAGAACTCTTTGCGTATGACGATGCCGGAATGTGGATTCGCAAGCCTGTTCGCGCCGAAGTTCTAAATGAAAAAATTGAACGTTTTCTTGTCGGTAAATTTCGCGTTCAACGTCGCTTCGATTTCACCCCAAAGACGCGCCTGCTCGGGAAGAGTGCCGGCCGCGGCAAAAGAACCCCCAAGTTTCCCGGCCAAATAATCAACATCAGTGTCGGCGGTGCCTGCGTCCAACTGTCTGCCGCTGTAAAGTTGAAGATCGGCGATGAAGTGTCGATCGAATTGCCAATACCGAAGGCCGAAAAGAAGGGCGCTGAAACAGCGCAATTCAAAAGTCAGGTCGTGTGGCGCACCAATGACGGCAAAAAAGTCGGCATCACCTTTGACAAGTTGAGCGATCCGGGACGAAAGGGACTTGAACGGCTTCTGAAACAAATCAACAGCAGCATCGATGCTTGAAGATTGGTTGAAGTACTTGACGGCCGCTGCGAAAGTTTTCGTGGTGGCCGTTTTGCTTGGTGAATCTTTCGCCGGCATTGACCGCCTGTTGGTCAAAACAGGCTTTGGGTCGGGACTTTTCGCTTTCATTGCCGGCCCGGCCATCATCCATCTTTTAATCGTGATCGCGGCCCTGATGCTTTTGGGGCAACCAAAACTCAATCTGCCCAAGAAAAACGCTGTGCCTTGGCTGGCGGCTGCTGGCCCGGCTTGGATTGCCCTGGCTGCCTCGGGAGCCTTCCTGACCTCAATTTTATTCCCTGAACCCAACCCGGCACCGGGGGCATGGCCAAACCTGCCCTGGTGGATTTCCAGCGTCTTCTTGGCACCGGTTCTTGAAGAGCTTGTGTACCGCGGGCTGATTTCGCCAGTTTTCCGGCGGACTTGTGGCAACTTGATGGGAAGTTACTTTGCGGCGGTGCTGTTTGCCTGGGTTCATTCCAGACCAACCTTGGCTGGAATTTTTGCTGGGCATTCAGGCGGCGTACCCCCCGGTCCATTTTTACTTGCCCTTGCTGCGGACTGGCTCTACCTGAAAAGCGGCAGCATATGGGTCGCCGTGGCGTTCCACGTTGCCTGCAACGTTACCCCAGCGCTCTTTAACGGCATCGATCCCCGCTGGCTGAGTTGGTTGGGCATGTTATACCAGTGGGGAACCTGAACCACGGAGAGTGAACCTTCGTGCATGGAATTTGGCGGACTCGAAATGAGCGACGATCAGACAACCAAAGACGAAAAAATCGAGCGAATCAAACGCCTTGCGATGGTTGTCTGTATCTGCAAGGGCATACCGCTGGGCAAAGTTCTGCCGGCGATAAAAGCCTGTGACAATGTTGCGGATGTAAACCGGATGGCTGGAACGGGGACGGGCGGATGCAAGGGGCAACGGTGCGGACCGCGCATCAAAATGCTGCTCCGCAAAAAACACGAACTTCAGTCAAGTGATTCCAAAACCAGGGATACGGCATCCGACAGCGACGAATAAACTTCGACACCTCCGGTTTCAAATGATGTCGCAATGGTGATGTCCTTGCCACGGCGGTCTTTCGCTTTGGTCAGACGAACATCATCAGGCAAATCATAAGACAGGCTCTGGACACTCTGAACCAAAATTGACTTGGCC
>CANJZQ010000004.1 GCA_947479535.1 Oligoflexales bacterium
AGAAATCAACCGGTGCCTTGCAGATCACGAATTGATCAAGATCCGCATCGCTTGCGATGACCAGGAAATGTTCAAGGCAACCCTTGCGGAAATTGAATCGACCTGCGGCGCGACCACCGTTGATGCCATCGGTCACACGGTGGTGCTCTACAAGCGCAGCAAACAGCCGAAGATTGAACTTCCCTGACTCGAAACTGGCGCAGAGAAAATTCAAATAACTCATGAAACCGGGGGCTTAACCCTGGTTTTTTGTTTTTGCTCAAGAAATCATCAAATATTACCGTTAGTTAAACGGAAGTACTGGATCTCAGGAGGGTTCGTGGACACGATTTTCCGCATAAAAGTCGCCGCGATGCTTTTGATTGCGGGGGGATGCACCGGCGCCAATTTCAAAGGCGAAGGCAAACAAGCCAGCCTGCCTCCACCAAAATGTCCGGGAGGCGTGGAAGAGGTTTCGGTCAGTTTGCCTGCTGATCTGGCGAATTGTTGGAGCAGCGGGCGCTTGATTGATACGAAGGGCATCAAATGCTCGAACATTCAGATGATCAAAACTGGATGCGAATCTTTGGCGGCGGCGACGGCTTTGGCGCAGTCCAAGGGGTATGCAGAGCCAGATGAAATGATTCAGCAGAAAATAAACGAAGGAGGCATCATCATCGGGTGCGGCGAGTGGAAAGAATTGGGCGTGTTTTTTATCCAGATGGACACCCAGCCGCTCATCGAAAATGAATGCAAAAAAACCATCGGAAAGAAACTTTTTAGCTACTGTATTTATTCCGCCGACTCAAGTTACACTGGCGATACAAGCAGGTGTACCTGGCCCGATGCGGCTGGAAATTAGCGGAGATTTCAATGCAGAAAGATGATGAAAGCGTCGCTGGCACAAGCCGGCGCGAGATGCTTTTGGGGACGATCAAAACCGTTGCGGGACTGACCTTGTTTGGACAAGGCGTTGTGGCAGAAGCAGCAAAGGCTGCACCTCGTCCACAAACTAAAAAATCGAACGTGGCACGGAAGGCAGACCTTCGCTGTGGCACGCAGCAGGGTCCAACGACACCGGCCATGCTTGATTTTTTCAAGCGCCATGGCGTGACTGATATTTGTGGCTCGCCAGATGACGAAGGCAACAAGGGCTACTATTCAGAAAGTGATCTGGCCAAATGCCGGGACCTTTGCGTGCGTCACGGGATCAACCTGGCGATGATCCCACTGCAGTTTTTATCCTCCAGCCATATTGACCACGAGGGCAGGCCGGGGATCATGCTGGCGAAAAGCCCCGATCGTGAGCGAGACATCGCAGACGCATGCAAAACCATTGAGGCCTGCGGCAAGGTCGGTATTCCGGCAGTCAAATACAACATGAGCCTGCTCGGGGTCATGCGCACCGGTGAAAGCCCGGGGCGCGGCGGCAGCACTTACAGCACTTGGCGCGAGGCCGATGTTTCGGCGGCCAAGAGGGCGCACATGACCGTGGCCGGGCGGGTGACGGAGGCCGAATTTTGGAAGCGGATCGAACACTTTGTGAAGGCCATCATGCCAACCTGTGAGTCTGCCAAAGTCAGGGCCGCCTGCCATCCCCAGGACCCGGGAACGCCGCCTGGAGGCCTTTTCGGGATCGACAATGTCCTCGGCACCGTTGATGGCCTGAAGCGTTTCGTCGGGATCAGTCCAAGTCCCTACCATGGGCTGAACTTCTGTGTTGGAACGGTTTCCGAAATGCTGAAGGATCCGGGCCGCGAAATCCTGGACGTGGTCGATTGGTTTGCCAGCCGGGAGCGAATTTTCAACATTCATTACCGGAATATTCGGGGGCATCGCGGCGATTTCATGGAGGTTTTTCCGGACGAGGGGGATGTGGACATGGTGGCTGTGGCCCGCGTCTTGAAGGCCCAGGGGTATCGTGGAATGCTGATGCCGGACCATGTGCCTCATCACAAAGAGGATTTGAAAGGGCTCCAGGCCTTTGCCTATGCCCAGGGCTACATCAAGGGGATCATTCAAGCGTTGGGCTAGGGAGGGGCTCCTCAGGTAATCCTGTTGTTGCCTTCGAGCCGGATGCGGTGGTAATACCTGACGCCTGTTTTTGTATTCAGTTTGTTATCTGTCCAGGGGATTACCATGGCCCGCTCAAGAGCACGCGACATCATCAAGCTCGTTTCCACCGCTGAAACTGGCTACTTCTACACGACCACCAAAAAGAAGGGTAAGGACAAGCTTGAACTGAAAAAGTTTGATCCAGTCGTGCGCAAGCATGTCGTCTTCAAAGAAGCCAAAATCAAGTAATTGACGTTGGCTCCGCAACACTCCGACTTGTACCTTAAGCAGCTCTTGCTTGGGCCGATGGAGAACTTTGTCTACCTCATTGGTAGCAAGGCCTCCCGGGAATGTTTTGTCATCGATCCCGCCTGGGACATCCAGGCGATCGAAGACGCAGCCGCCGCAGACGGGATGAACATTTCCGGCTGCCTCATCACTCATTACCATCCAGATCATTGCGGCGGGCACCTTTGGGGTCACGACATCGAAGGTGTCGCGGAACTCGTCGGTCGCAAGCCTGTTCCGGTGTACGTTCAGGCAGACGAACTGGAAGGCGTTCAGAAGATCACAGGGCTCAGCCGCTCTGACTTCAAGCCATGCCGCAGTGGGGATGTGGTCCAAATTGGAGATCGCAAGATCACCATGATCCACACTCCTGGTCACACTCCGGGGAGCCAGTGTTTTTTGTGTGATGGTGCCCTCGTGTCGGGCGACACCCTGTTTCTTTCGGGATGTGGCCGTGTCGATTTGCCTGGAGGGAATTCCGAGCAATTGTTTGACAGCCTGTCGACCAAGCTCGCCAAACTTCCGCCGGAAACCATTGTTTATCCCGGGCATCATTACGATCCAAAAAACTCTGCACCGGTCGGCGAACTTCTAAAATCAAACCCATATTTAAATGCAAAATCGATTGCAGAATGGCGAACACTGTTTCGCAGATAGGGATATCTCATGATCGTTGAAACCTTTGCCCAGTTTTCGAAAATGCTGACGAACCTTTCCAATATTTTGGACAAGGCTCAAAAGTTTGCGGATCAAAAGAAGTTTGACTCCGTTAATTTGATGAATGCCAGGCTTGCGCCCGATCAATTCAATTTCATTCGTCAGGTTCAGGTTGCCTGTGACACAGCAAAATTTGGCGCGGCTCGCCTGACGGGCATTGATGCCCCGAAGTTTGAAGACACTGAAACAACGTTGGCCGAATTGCAGCAGCGCATCCGCAACACCCTGGAATTTCTTTCCACGGTCAAGCCAGAGGCTTTCAAAGGTTGGGAATCAAAAAAGACCCTCAATCCAAGGCGTGAAGGCAAGTATCTGCCGGGAGACGAGTTTCTCATGCAGCACGCCATTCCCAATTTCTATTTCCACGTGGCCACGGCCTATTCGATTTTGCGTCACAACGGCGTTGAAATTGGAAAGATGGATTACCTGGGCACAATCACTTACCGCGACCTTTGATCACGTGGCTGTGAAAGCCCCAGGCTGATCGTGCAGCGTTCGGTACAAACCGCCTGCTGCCATCAACTCGTCATGACTTCCGCGTTCTGCCACCTGACCATTCTTGATAACCAGTATCTGGCTGCATCGCTCCACCGTTGAAAGGCGGTGGGCGATAACGATGACCGTGCGGTTGTGCATCATGGCGTCAATGGCCCTTTGCACGCGACGCTCTGATTCCGGGTCGATGCTCGACGTGGCCTCGTCCAGAATGATCAGTGACGGATTTGTGGCGAGGGCTCGTGCAAAAACAATCAATTGGCGTTGGCCGTGAGAAAGGTTGGCGCCTTGCTCACGAATGTTAAAATCAAGCCCGCCTGGCAGGCTCATGATGAAATCAGCGGCAGATACGGCATCCAGGGCTTGCATGATGGCGGCCTCGCTGATGCCGCTGCGGCCCAATGAAATGTTGAAGCGCAAAGTCCCGTCAAACAGCGCAATGTCCTGCGGAACGATGGCGACGTTTCGGCGTAAGGCGGTTGGACTGATTCCTGAAATTTCAACCCCATCGATCGTGATGCTGCCGCGGTATCCCTCGTAGAGTCGCGCTAAAACCTTCACGATAGTCGACTTGCCAGAGCCCGTCGGTCCAACGAGGGCCAAACTTTTTCCGGCACTCAAGTCAAATGTAATGTTGTGAAGGATGTCCTTTTTTCCGTAGCCGAAAGCCACGTTTTTGAAAGACACGTTGCCCTTGCGCAGTTCGAAGTTGGAATCGCCCCCGATGATTTCCTTGTTTTCAAGCAAGCCAAAAATCCGGTCGATGGATGTGAAGGCGCCTTGCAGCATCGCCATTTTGTTGCCCAATTGTTTCAAGGGTTCAAACATCTGCTGGACGTATTGGACAAAGGCAACCAGGACGCCTGCCGAGAGGGCGGCCGAGGCTCCGGTTGCCGCAATGGAATCCGGGGCCAGATGACGGATGGCCAGCCATAAAACCAAACCCGTAGTCATGGCTGAAAATCCATCCAGAACGGCGAACATCACGGCGTCCAGGACAACACTTCGCATCTGGGCATTGCGGTAGGTTTCGCTCAGTTTTTCATAACGTTTTGCTGCATCCGGAGCGGCGTTGAGGAGTTTTACCGTTGCCGCCCCGTAAAGGCATTCTTGTGTGTAGGCGTTCAGGGCAGCCAGATGCTTTCGAGCCGACAGCATGGCCTCGCGCAGGCCACTCGAAAACCCGCGGACGACCAAAATTAAAATCGGAAGCATGATAAATGCCGTCAAGGCAAGGCGCCAATCCAAGATCAACATGCCAACCATGCAACCCGCCAAAACTGCCAGGTCAACAATGGAAGTCAACACGCCCTGGTTCAAGGATTCACTGAGGTTTTCAAATTCGCTCGTCGCCCGCGTGACGAGCGCTCCTGACATGGACCGGTCGTGAAAGCTGGCAGAAAGTCCGAGCACATGGCGGATGACAGATTCTCTCATGGCACGAATCATCCGGTGGACTGCCCATGCTGCAGTCAAGGTTTGTCCCGTGCGCGCCGCATATTCAAAAAACACGACCGTCAAATAGGCGATTCCCATCCAGGCAAGGTAGTGCGTATCCCCCGGAATGATCCCGTGATCGATCGTTGCCCGCAGGATCAGCGGCAAGGCAGCCTGCATGGCGGAGATGAAGGGAACTAAAACGACGGCAAGGATCACGAGGCGCCGGTATTCGCGCAGCCATGGCCACAATTTTCCTAGATCACGGATCATGATGGTTCCGCCGGCGCTGGTGGCTCAGTTGGTTTAGTTGAGGCGGTCGAGCCGATGACAACCAGGCAGACATCATCTTTGATGCTGCCACCCGTCGTGTGTTTGCGAAAGCCAGAAACGATTTCACTGGTGATCATCGCGCTGTTCGTTCCCGGTTCTATTTTTGATAGCTGGCGGATGAACTGGCGGTGGAATGTTTTTCCCGCGCCAGATCGTCCGTCCACCAGGCCATCGGTGAACAAGACAAGACGTGAACCGGCAGGAAATGGAAATACGGCGTTTTTCACTGTCAAAGGCTTGCGTCCGGAAAAGGCCAAATTCATGCCAAGGATCGGAAGCAGGCCACCCGTGAGGGCGCGGGCTTTCAATTGTCCAGATTTTACCGGTTCAAGAAGTACCGGGAACTGGTGCCCGGCATTGGCGACGGTGACTTTATGATTTCGGAAATCAAGTTTGACTGCAACGCAGGTCATTTGCATGTTGGTGTCCCCGCCAACCTTGTCAACGATACGAGAGATCAGTTGCAGGATATCCGATGGCTCCTGCGCGGCACTGCTGCCGCCCATTGCCATCAGCCCTTGCAAACTTTCAAGGGCACCGCTCACTGCCGCCGTGATCATGCTCTGGGCGATTCCATGCCCCGTAACGTCTCCCATGAGGGCGTAAATCGAACCTTCGTCCGTGTGTTCGATGATATTGGTCCAGTCTCCGCCAACTCGAAGAACGGGTTCATAATGGAAGCCGACGTCGGCCAGCAGGCTGGAAAATTTTTGACCAGGCAAGGTCGCCCGCTGGACGCTTTCGGCGACTTTGAGTTCCGCCGTCATAAAGGCGGATTCCCGAATAAACGACTGGCGAATCATCGCAACAGTTGCAAGGGAGGTCAGGGATTTCAAAAGGGCATGGACTTGAGGTTCCAGGGGAGCATCGAAACCGAGCAGGAAATCACCGATATGCCGGTGTCGGGATTTAAGCTGGAAACGATGGACGCAGGACTTCGGCAGTTTCGCAAAGTTTTCTTCAATCGCCATGACCGCCAAGGCAGGTTGCAAATCCACCATCTGGCCGTGGTTCATCAGGCGTGGGCGAGGGGTTTCCGTCGGATCGTCCGTTGGAAGGAAGGCTGCGGCATGAGCCTTGGTGAGCCTCATGGTGCTGCGCAAGGCTTGATCGATGAGGCTTTGAGTATCGTGCCCCGAAAAGATTTCCATGATGGCCGTGTTCAGGACCTCAAGGCGCTGCCGGTTGTCTTGAAGGGCTGTTTCCCTTGCCGACAGTTCACGCGCCATGGAATTGACGCTTTTGTTGATGCGATGGACCTCTTCCTGCGTTGCGTCGGGGAGTTGAAATCGGTAGTCGCCGCCGGCGATCACGTCGAGTCCGCGGATGAGCCGGTCCAGAGGATCGCGCAAGTACCTTCGCATGAGCCCGCGGGTGCCCACGTTGACTGCGGTGATTGCCAAGGCTAGTGCAACGCCAAGAAAGGCAATCGTACCGGCTTGCTTGTCGCGGATGGCGGCATCGGTAAACTGCAAGGTCAACTGACCAATGACGGCCCCGTTGCGTTCAACTGGCTTGGTCAAGGTGATCCTTGGACTTTCACGAGTTTTCCATCGTTCCAGCATGACTTGCCCGCGTTCATCAACAAGTTTTGCCGAAGTGATGATGTCGGATTGCAGAAAAACCCCGATGATGCGCTGGATCTCCCGGTCGTCAATGTTCCAAACGGGGCTAGCCAAAACCTCGGTGGCGCTTTGGGTCAGTTCACTGGCCTTGGTGTCCAGGTTTTGAAGGTCATTGTTGTAGGAATAAATGAAATTCACGGTCCCAAGCAGCAGAAATGCGACCGTCACCAGCACCGAAAGGCCGAAACCCAAATCACCAGCAACGGTCCTCTCGGGGCGCCCAAATTTTGCCAGGAGCGTGATGCGTTCCATGATTTTCAGAATCATGAGCCACCATCCGGGGATTCCTTCGGAACGTCTGATTCATCGGCGCCAGTGAGGTGGCCAATTTCGCTCCATGTTCCAGCCGCCTTGATCCGGCCGGATTCCAGGACGATGATTTGATCGCAGGCCTTCAGCACGGAGGGACGATGGCTGGCCACGATGATGGCGCATCCTTTTTTTTCCAAAATCTTGATGATATGGACCTCGGTCAGTTGGTCAACGGCAGACAGCACATCATCAAGGATCATGACTTCATAGTTGCGAAGAAACAGCCGGGCCAGCGCCAGGCGCTGCTTTTGACCGCCGGAAAGGCGGATTCCCTTTTCCCCTATTTCGGTTTGGAATCCTTGGGGCAGCCCCTCGATTTCATCCAGAATCATCGCCTCGGATGCAGCGCGGCGGATATCATCTTGCGAAACTGGGCGGTCGAGCCCGAAACGCAGGTTGCTCTCGACGGCATCCGAAAACAGGTGAACGGTCTGGGAAGCCATGCCGCAGGTGCGACGCAGTTCCACTGGATCAAGGGTCAGGATGTCGTGGCCGCGCAGGAAAATCGTCCCTGCAGGAGGATCATAGAGGCGGACGAGAAGCTGCAGCAACGTGGTCTTGCCGCTCCCCACGGACCCTGCAATGCCGAGGCGTGCGCCGGGAGCCAGGTCGAAAGAAATGCCGTTCAAGGAGAATCGCCCTGGATCGTTCAGGTAAGTAAAGTTGAGGTTTCGCACGGACAAAATTGCAGGCGTGACGGATTCCGCGGGCAGGGTGACTGGAGCGTCCGATGGCATGGAAGATTCGCCAGCTTGATTTTCGATTTCAGCAAGCCTGGTGACAGCCGTCTTGGCGCGTTCGTACATGGAGATGATCATGCCGACCGCCGTCAGCGGGAAACTGAGAAATCCGATGTAGACATTAAATGCAAGGATGTCGCCGACGGACAATCGGTGATGGATGGCTTCGTAACCGCCATAAAAGATCACCGTCATTTGACCAATGGACGCGAGGCAGCTCATGAGGGGGAACACGGCGTTGCGGATAAACACGAGGCGCATGTTTGATTCGTAGACGGCCTGGTTTTCCATGCGGGTGCGTTCCAAAAAGGATTCTTCGGCGCCGCTCTGCTGGACCACATGGACATTGACGAAGGCTTCAGTGACCTTGTTGGTCAAGCGTCCTGTGGCTTCCTGATTCTGTCGCGAAAACTCCTGCATTTTTGGCATCGCATAACGCGTTATGACGAGCATCAAGGACAGGGGGGCGACGCATGCAACCGTCAAGCCGACGTGGATGGTGAACATGCGACTGATGATAAAGGCCGATAGGAAGCAAAGGTTGAGCACTTGCAACAGGCCGAAGGCGAAAAAAACACGGAGTTGCCCGATGTCATTCGCCAAACGCGAAATCAGGTCTCCCATGCCAAAGTGCAAGAGTGCTTTTTGCGGCAATCTCAACAGATGGTTGAATGAGTCTGTGCGCGCATTGGCTTCGATGGACCGCCCCGGCCAAAAAACAAGAATTCGTGAAAGCGAGCGGATCAAGATTTGAAGCAGTCCAAGTCCCATGATTAAAATTGCAATCCGGGCAAGTTCAGGGTCAATGCTTTGTATTCCTGCTGCACTGCCGATGGAATTGACGACGGCTTTTGCCAGCTGGGGAATTTCAAGGGTGATCAGGTTTGTGGCCGCCAGCGCGGCAAAACCCCAAGCATACCAGCGCCAAAGAGGCTTGGCATAACGGCGCGCGAAAGTGGTCAGCGCACGGCTCATGGCGCGGCACCGGCATGTAAAAATGCCGACGGGGGCGGGGCAACTTCGGCGAATTTCTGCTCGAGAAATTCCTCGCGTGCGGATTTTGATTCCGGCCAGGGGATCAGGTTGCCGGTTCCCTTGTGAACAAAATAACCCGCCGTTCCAAGTTCAGCAGCGAACGATGCGATGTGGGTTGCAAAAATCGTGATATCCCCTGCGGCCGTGCGGCGCTGAATTTCCTGGCGCAGGGCGGCTATATGCCCAAGGTCCAAGGCCTCGAATGGTTCATCGAGAACGAGCAGGCGGGGATTGTGCAGTGTTGCGATAGCCAAACCGACGCGCTTTCGCATCCCCGACGACAGCATGCCAATGGGACGGTGTGAGAATTCAAGGCAATCCCAGTAGGCGAGGGCATTGTTGGCCGCACCAGTGCCGCTGGCGAGCATTCCTGCGCTGTAACGGCACAGTTCATCCGGTGTTGCCCAGAGGGGGAGCAGGTTGTGTTGTGGTAAATAACCGCAAGATTTTCTGGATTCCGCAATCGGGTGACCGGAAAGCAACACCTGGCCTGAAGTCGCTTGGGCGTTGCCAGTCAGAATCTGGAACAACGTGCTCTTGCCGCTGCCGTTTGGTCCGACCACGGCGAGGCTTGTTCCGCCATGCAGCTCAAGGTTGACAGGACCCAATTTAAAAGCCGAATCCCCGTCAGGGAATGCCTTTTCAACGGCTGCTGCAATCAATTCAGGTTTCATCAGCATCACGTATAAGGCCCCGATCGTTCGCCGCTGGCACGCGCCTGAAGGCGCTTGCCTTGTTCTTGTGCCAAGAAGACTAGCACCGCCGGCCACAGCAAAAAAGCGGCCTTTGTTGCGATGATTGCGGTTGCGACAAACAGACTGGCCATCAGGCAGGTCAGCATTTGAATGAGGGGGCGACGAACATCGATCTGCCACAACAGAAATGGAATCATCGATGGCGCCATTGCCGCGGATGCCATTGCCGTGGGAATCGCCCCTCTGTTGTTGGTCAAAATGCAAACGAAGGCCGCCATGGAAGCCGAAATTGCCGCCACCAGGAAGCTGGTGCCTGCATGGCTCCGTGCAATCTGGCGTGGCGTGATGCCCAAGGCATATTCAAAATGAATCGAGGTTGTTTCGGATGCGGCCTGAAAGGCAATCGCAGCCGCCATGAACCATCCTGAGAGCCAGGCAAAGACGCAGACAAACGGAACTGGGATCGTTGCTGCCGATGCAGCAGCCATCGCCCCGAACGCCCCAAGGGCCGCCGCCCAGAATCCCCAGGTTGCCGGTTGGCGCATCAGCAAACCGCCGCGCCAACGGATCGTGATGGCGGTGGGTGAAACCCAGGTGCGTGACACCAGATCAAAGGCTATCAAGCCTGCAAAGCCGCGTGTGCCCGTGAAGTAGCGTGGAGTCGTCATTGCTGCGACAAGGCAACATCCGGTCGTTGCCGTGACGATCCATGTTTGAGGAAGATTTAGAGTGCCTTGCCCGACGAGGATCACCAGACCACCGCTGATGATCCCGGCGCAGGTTGCCATGGCCGCGCGGAAAAAAACCTCGGTGACTCCAGCCTTGGCGGATGCCAGTCCGGACAGCATCGAAAAATCCCGCCAGCCTAAAGTCACATCGCTTTGGCAAACCCGGCGAATCAGCAGGCAAGTGATCGAAACCAACACCAGGCATGCCACTGAAACGGACCCGCGAACGACCTTGGGCGCAATGGCAGCAATGTCTGGTGAAAAAATATCCCTAAAAACATGGACGAACAGGCTGCCGAAAACCCCGATGGCGACCAAGGCAATGGTTGCCTCCGCAAGGCCGTGCCGGCTCCGGCGCAGCCAAGACATGGCAACGCCGCGGCATGGTAAATTTTGGGGCAGGTTCCGGCTTCGGAACAGCCCGTCCAGATTGCTTTTTGAGGGTAGTCGTGCCATGAAGGGGGTCGTCTTATAGCCGGGTTATTAAAAAATGATCGACGTTCAAGGATCAACGATAACGCGTTCTCACGCCATCCAAAATGTTGGGGTGTCGGGATTGGAATATCCCATCAACGTTGAATTGGATGGGGATGTTTTTCGGGCCGCCGGAAAGTGGACTCTTGGGGTCAGCCTTTCTGCTGATCAGCGCGGGGCTCACATGTCCCGCTTTGTCGAGACGGTGGACGCCCTTGATGATCGGCCTGTTTCAATTGTGGGCATGGTTGAATTTGTCCATCTCGTCCGGCTGAAGTTGGAAGCCAGCAGGGCCAAGTGCGGAGTGGAATTCACTTGGTTTCGCAGGGTCTACGCGCCAGTCTCGCGCAAATCCGCTTTGAATCCACATCAGGTGACCTGGCAGGTCGACTGTGACGGAGCGCCGGAGGACGGCAAGTCCAAGGTCGTTCTAACTTTAAAAATGCCGGTTAAATCACTTTGCCCCTGCTCCAAGGCGATCTCTGACCGGGGCGCACACAACCAGCGTTCAACCGTGACGGTGTCGGTGCGCTCCAGCGCCGAGTCTGCAAGTCTGATGCCCCCGGTGGAAAAGTTGGTCCAGGTTGTGGAGGCTCATGCCAGTTCGCCGGTTTATCCGATTTTAAAGCGGGCAGATGAAAAGTTTGTCACAGAGCATGCCTATGACCATCCTGGGTTTGTCGAGGATCTCGTCCGCAGCATCGCCGGATCGTTGGCTAGATTCGACGGGATTGAAGCCTTCAAGGTTCACGTCCTGAACCAGGAATCAATCCATGCCCACGACTGCTTCGCCGAGATTGCCTCGGAATTTTGGTAAAAAAAAGCCCTACCCGTCGCCAGGCAGGGCAGCAATCCGGACCGAGGTCCAGATTACTTCTTCTTGGCGACTTTTTTCTTCGCCGGCTTCTTAGCCTTCTTGGTGGCCTTCTTAGCGGCCTTCTTCTTGGTCTTAGCAGCCTTCTTTTTCGCGGTCTTCTTCTTCGCAGCCATCGATTTCTCCTTCGTTTAAATGCGGTTGTTCGTCAATGAAATACGGATGCATTCCCATCGCGTTCAACCAATCTAAAGGTGACCCATAGGAATATTATTACAGAATTTTTTAAGGATGATCAATTGTTTGAGCTCAGAATGTGAATTTTTTATTCGTTAAAGAATTTATTTGAGACATCCAGTGGCCAAAAAAATCTCTTCAAGGTTTAGTTTTTTATCGAGACATTCCAATCCATAACGATACAAATCACGTTTTCCAAAGTCCTCTTTGCTCCATGCCACACGCATTTTAACGATTTGTCGTTTTTCCACGGCGAGCCCAATTTCGGTGCCATCGGGGACGTTTTCACTCATCAAGATGCCAAGTCCCTGGGCACTCACGTCGAGGGGGCGGGCGGAAAGCGTCCGGTCTGACGAAATCAAAAACAGGCGCCCCGGCATCAAGCCGGTCAAAGTCTTCCGTTCCTCGGAACGGCGCTCTTTAAAAGCCAGTTTTAGTTTCGCCATCGGTCACTCCTGCACTACTTCCCGCCCAGCCATCCGGCGAGCGTCTGTAAAACTCAACCATAGTGGTCTTCGGCCATATTAGGCGATCCCATGAGGCCTAAGATGTAAGTTTCCGTAATTAAATAAAAAAGTGGCAAAAAAAGGAATGCAAGAAAACGCTGAAATTGGTTTGGCATCATCTGCAAATTTACGACAAGTCCCGCGAGACAAGATGGATCGCGTGGAATCGGGTAGAATATAAAGTAACGATTCATGGACGTGCGACACGGTGCCTTTCGATGGCGCCGGTGGGAGAATGAAATGATCGCGATTTTTCCGCAACTTGCTGCCTGTGCCACATCGAAAGACACTGAAAAACTTGCCGTTCTGGTGCGCACTCAATTTGGGTTCACAAGTCCCACGATCGACGCCAGCGAATTATTGAAATCCATCGGGATTGAATCGGAAGCCCTGGACTTGGATTGCTCTGGCAACCTGCTCGTGCGTGATGAAAAAGGCCAGTTTTCGGTCATTGCGCTGGTGCCCTCTGGATTGACGAAGGATGTCCGCCAATTTCGATTGGCGCATCTGCTTGGCCATTTTCTTTTGCATGTTCAGAGCGGAATTGCCGGTGGGACGTACAAGGATCACGGATTTCGTGAGTTGACTTGTCCCTATGCGCGCTACTTGTCCGGGACATCGGCAGCCGGGATCAAGGCCACGTCCAGCGAGGAGGCGGCAGCCGAGGATCTTGCGGATGAATTTGCGGCAGCCGTACTTTTGCCAAAAAGCCTGATGGAAGCGGCAGCAGCCAAGGGCGCAAAAGTGGCTGAAATGGCCGATTTTTTTGGCTGTTCTCCCGATCTTGTTGCATGCCGCCTTGCCCGTCTTGGCCTGGTGAAGCAGGATGTCGGAGCGGGTAAAAAATCCTCGCAGGCCAAATCCAACGCCAACGCTGGCGGCGGAATGGCTCGCCTCCGCGAGATCGCGTCCCGTTTGGAAGGTTCCGCCGGAACGCCATCGCGCAAATAAGAAAGAGCCTGTCACTCGTGGCTTCAATTCCTTCGTTATCTGCGTCGTCCCCAGTGTCCAACATGCATGCGTTTGCGGCGTTTGCCAGTGAACGCAGTGGCCTTGATCTGAATTCGTGGCCATCCCTGTACCAATGGTCCGTCAAGGCGCCCGGGGATTTCTGGGGCGCCATTTCTGATTTTGTAAAAATCATCTGGTTGACTGCGCCATCGGCGGTCGTTTTCCAGGAACCACCGGCTGGCAAAATGCGTGGAGCCAAATGGTTTCCTGGTGCCCGCCTGAACTTTGCACAAAATCTTTTGCCCCGTCCCAGTTTGCAGGAGACGATCGTGTCTCACGCAGAGGGGGGCCGCAGACGTTTTCTCTATGCATCCGAGTTGCGTGAACAGGTGGCTGCGTGCCAGGCTTCGCTGAAGGCCGCTGGAGTCACGAAGGGCGATCGCGTGTGCGGTGTCCTTTCCAATACGCCCGAAGCCATTGTTGCGATGCTGGCGACGGCTTCCCTTGGTGCCGTTTGGGCCTCTTGCTCACCCGATTTCGGTGAGCAGGCGATCCTTGACCGTTTTGGACAAATTGGGCCGAAAGTCATGTTTGCCACGAAGCGTTATGTATACGGCGGCAAAGGTTTTGATTGTTCGGAAAAAATCCGGTTGTGTGCGGATCAACTGCGAGCAGGAAAAACCCTTCGCAGCGTTGTTTGGGTCGACCATCTGACAGGGGCTGGCAAGGAACCACTCGAGGTTGCGGGCGAGTCCTGGTGGAGCGACTGGATCAATCCAGCCAACATGTGCGGGCAGCCAGATGCATTGACCTTTGAACCGTGCGCCTTTGAAGATCCTCTCTACATTTTGTTCTCATCGGGAACCACTGGTGTTCCAAAATGCATTGTGCACAGTGTTGGCGGAACCCTTCTGCAGCACAAAAAGGAAATCCTGCTGCATAGCAACATCGGTCGTCCGGGCGTGGCTGATTTTGATCCCGCATCGCGGCTGCTGTTTTTTACCACTTGCGGCTGGATGATGTGGAACTGGATGGCGTCGGCCCTGGCCTGCGGGGCAGGGCTTGTTCTGTATGACGGTTCACCGGTTGCGCCAGATGCCAATGCACTTTGGCGTATGGTCGAGTCCGAGGGCGTGACGGCGTTCGGAGTCAGTCCGAAGTATATTGCGACCTGCAAGGCAGCCGGTGTGCATCCGCAGAGGGACTTTGGCTTGTCTCGCCTTAAATGGATCCTTTCCACCGGGGCACCTCTGCTGCCGGATCAGTTCGAATGGCTTTATGCTGAAGCCGGCAAAGATCTGCATGTGGCATCCATCTCTGGTGGAACAGATATCATTTCATGTTTCATGCTCGGCAATCCGATGATCCCCGTGCATGCTGGCGAAATACAAGGGCCAGGGCTTGGAATGGCAATTTCCTGCTGGGATGCTGAAGGCAAACCAGTTCATGAAGGGCGCGGCGAGCTCGTCTGCACGAAGCCTTTTGTCGCCATGCCAGTCGGATTTTGGAATGATCCGTCAGGAGAAAAATACGGCAAGGCATATTTCGACCATTTTCACGGCGGATCCCTTGGCGCAGCTGAAGTTTGGCGCCACGGTGACTATGTCGAGTTCACCGGTCATGGGGGAATTGTCGTCCATGGCAGGTCCGATGCGACCTTGAATCCGGCAGGAGTGCGCATTGGCACAGCCGAGATCTACCGCGTGGTGGAACGTCAGGATGGCATTCTCGACTCGGTGGCTGTTGGCATCGACCGGGGCGATGGCGAGGAGGTTGTTTTGCTCATCAAGCTCGTTCCTGGACGGATTTGGAACAAGGACTTTGAAGACCACTTGCGTCAGTTGATTCGCAAGGAACTGAGTCCGCGGCATGTGCCGTCAATGATCCTTCAGGTTGCTGAAATACCATACACGAGAAGTGGTAAAAAAATGGAGCTCGCGGTAGGACAAATGCTGCGGGGCGAAGTTGTGGCAAATTTGTCTTCCATTGCAAACCCGGAAGCCGTTAACGCGGCGGCGACGGTCCGGTCAACGATTTTTGGAAAGATTTCTGCGAGGAAACCATGAGCAAGTTGAACGATTCACGGAAAGACGCAGATGAGGAAACAACATATCAGGCCAGCGCTGAAGGTGTGCCGACCAAAGAATTGATGAAGGCCGCCCGCAAGCGTGATTATGAAAAGGCCAAGGCCGCCCGCAAGGCAGACAAGGTTGCCGAGAAGGCCCGCCAGGCCGACGCCAGGGAATCGGCCCGGACCGAACGTGACAAGGCACTCTGGTCTGCCCTTAAACGTGGCTCGGATGTGGGCAGCAACGAGTGAATTAAATGAACCTTCCGGCAAATCAATTTCTGCGGCGATACATCATGCAGCACAAATGGCTGTATGCCGGAGGTCTTGTTAGCCTTCTCCTGACCAGTGTGACAGAAGTTTTAACTCCAAAATTTGCCCAATGGACGATCGATTCCCTTTCAGTGGACGTCCATCTCAAAGAAAGTTCCGGCGCCTTGCGCGACCGGTTGATCTGGCTGGCCTTGAGTTTTTTCTTGATTGGATTTGCGGGTTTTGTGGGTCGCCTCGGATGGCGCCAGACCCTGGCCCGGTCCACCCACGAATCGGGGCGGATGCTGCGAATCCAGTTTTGGAATCAGATCACCATCATGCCGCTGCAATTCTTCCGTGAGGGCAGCCTTGGCGAATTGATGAGCCGCTTCAGTGCCGACATCAATCAAGCGCGGATGCTGTTTGGTTTCACCCTGGTCCTCTGGCTTGATTGCATCTTTTTTACCGTTTTCGCTTTTGGCTCCATGTTCTGGATCAGCTGGCGTGCGGGACTCGCCTGTTTGGTCGTGATTGTCGCGGTACCTGCCCTGGTTCGAAGCCTGGCGCGCCTTGAGTACCTCCAGCATGAAAAGGCCCAAGCCACCCTCGCCGCATTCTCGGGGCGCATGGCACAAAACCTTTCCGCCAAAAGGATTCAGCGTGCCGGCGGAACCGAACGGTTTTGGAGTGAGGTTCTTGAAACCGGCGCGCAGATGTATGCGCGGGACCGGTTGCGGGTGCTGAAAACCGGACTCCGGATTTTTCCCGTAACCTCTGGAGCCAGTTTGGTCTGCGTGGCGGCGGTCATGATTGCCGGGTGGTCGGACCTTCACGCTGGTCGCATGGGAGCCGGTGGCATGTTTGCCCTTTTTGCCTATGCGACCATGTTGCAAACACCGCTTTTTGAACTGGCAGATCTGGTCTCGGAATTACAGCGGGGACGGGCCAGCCTCGAGCGCGTCTTGCAGGTTACCGTGAACGGGCCTGTGGCCGCGGATTCCAGTGGAGTTGCGAGATTGTCCATCGACCCGGGCGCGGATCTTGCCCTTCGTGTGACCGCGTTGAACATCCGGTCCAGCGAAAGTCACATCACAGAATTCGCGGGGCAACATTTCGCTGCTGGTCCAATCAATTTCGAAGTTGCGCGTGGCGAATGGCTCGGCCTTCGTGGACGCATCGGATGCGGGAAATCAATGCTGCTGTCGACCTTGGCGGGAATCCACCAGGATGCTTCCGGAACGATCGAATCGCAGACGGTAACCTTTCAACCCCAGCGTCCTTTTGTATTCTCTGGAACCATTCGGGAAAACCTTGAACTTGGTTGCGCCACAACAGATGAAGATCTGTGGCAAGCCCTTCAAACGGTCGAGCTGGATGACGAAGTGCGCGCCATGCACGGCGGATTGGATGCCTATCTTCAAGAGGGGGGAATCAATCTCTCTGGTGGCCAACGCCAAAGGCTGACCGTTGCCCGGGCGTTGCTCCGCGAATCACCCGTCATGCTCATGGATGCGCCTTTGTCGGCCCTGGACGAATTAACAGAGCAGAAAATCCTAAGTAATTTACGTTGGAGACTGATTGGCTGTGCGGTGATCCTGGTTTCGCATCGACCGGGAGTTCTCGAGGCGTGCGATCGCATCTATGAAATGGGAATGGAAAATGACGTCCATGCACAACCCCTGCATTCCTGAGGCTCCCAAGGGCTCAGAAGCAACAAAGACCCCGGCACTTCAAGGGCCACCGGGGCTTCGTGCGTTATGGGAACTTGCAGGAAAGTCCAGGGCAGGGATGCTTCAGGCGGCAAGCGTGTTGTTTGTTGCGGCTGTCTTTGCAACGGCGGCGTCGTGGGTGATGGGAAGTGGAATTGACGCCATGGTTTCCCGCCAATGGGAGGACGCGCTGGTTAATTGTCTGGTCTTCCTGGCGTTTGAAGCTCTTGCAGTGGCCTTGCAATATCTTGGTCGCCGGCGCCTCGTCGTGGTGACCACCCAGGTGGCTCTGGATGCCCGCCTCGCCTTGATTGGCAAGCAAGCCGCATTGCCCATGACTTATTTCGATCAGCAGCCGGTTGGCCGCATCCTGACGCGCCTCACGAACGATGTTGAAGGCATCGAAGGTTTCTTTGGTGGAACCCTGGCGCGAATGCTGATCGCGGTGATCCAGATGATCACTGTCTTTGGCGGGCTTCTGCTTGTGGACCTGCGCTTTGGTGGGATCACCATATTGACGGCGGTGCCCGCACTTGTTTTGGTTTTTACTCTCAATGCTCCCGTGCGGCGCTGGTTGCGAATTTTCAAGCGCCAATCGGCCCACGTAAACAGCCTCTTTGCAGAACTGGTCAGCGGTATCGCAGTGCTGCGGACCTATGGCTTGCATGACTGGGCTCATGGACGACTGTCTTCAGCTGCACGGGATCAATTCAAAGCCGGGATGAAAGTATTGCACTGGAACAGCATTGTGCGCCCAGCTGCAGTTTTCTTAAGTTCAGTGCCGATGGGTTGGGTGATTTTCGGCGGCGGCAGCCAAGTTGCAGCAGGCAGCATGACCATTGGTACGCTTGCGATTTTTTTGCGTTTGGCAGAACGCTATGGCACACCGGTGCGCACCATCACTCAAGAAATTCAAGTGATTCAGGAGGCATTGTCCTCTGGTGAGCGCGTTCATGAGATGCTGTCGGTGCCAGAAGGTCAGGAAGTTGCGACTTTGAATCCTGATCCTGTTGCCGATTCGTCTGGGGAAAACGTTGGTGGACATCAGGTAAAATTACGCGCAGGCATCAATGGTGCCGTTTCATTTCAAGAAGTTCACCTCAGTTACGGAACCGGAAGACCCGTCCTGAAAAATATTTCATTTGACGTTCGCCCGGGGGAACGCGTCGGGATCGTGGGACGAACGGGAAGTGGAAAAACATCGCTGGTCAGCTTGATTCCGGGCCTTTATGAGCCAGAATCGGGAAAGGTCGTGATAGACGGTGTCCCCCTGGCCCAGTGGGACAAGGAATACCTGCGGCGGCAAATCAGTTTTTCGACTCAAGATGCAATATTGTTCCGGGGCACCTTGCGCGAGAACCTGTTGGGATTTCCTTTTCCTGGCAGTGATTTTGAAGATTGGAAGGGCGTCAATTCAGCCTGTCAGGAAAGTGGCTTGGCCGATCTGATCCGATTCGACCGATCGGGCCGGTTTTCCCTTGGGCTTGATTCCGTCGTGCTTGCCGACGGCGAAAATTTCAGCTCAGGCGAAAAACAAATCATCGCCCTGACGCGTGCCCTTGTGACGCGTCCACGGATTTTGATCCTCGATGAGGCGACTGCCAGCGTCGATCGTAAACTCGAAGATCAGGCTATGGAATCCATTCGACGTTTGCTGGTGGATTGCACCTGTTTCATCATTGCGCACAAATACCAGACATTGGCGGCATGTGATCGCATCCTGGTCATTGATGCCGGCCGGATTGTTGCAGATATGCCATCCGGTTCAGAAGCCGAGATTCGCCAGCGCTTGCAGGCGATTCGGGAACCGGCTTCTGAGCTCATTTAGCAAGGTTTTTTGACTGACGGGATGCGTCCAATCGGGCGCAACGTCTGTTGTCGGGGTGAGGACAAAATCCCGTTCCAACATCCTCGGGTGCGGAATGGTTAGATCTTTTGAATTCAGTTGAATGGGCTGGCCATCAGATTCTTTTGCCAGGATGATATCCAGATCGATGCTGCGGTTGCCCCAGTGGACTTCGCGGGTCCGGCCAAGAGAAACCTCAATATCCAAAAGTTTTTTCAGCAGGGATTCAGGATTCAAGTTGGATTCAAGGGAGAAGGCTGCGTTCAGAAACTCCTGGTCCGCCGCGCCCACCGGTTCTGTGGCGTACAAGTGTGAGCGGTCCAAAATTTTTCCGCATTGTGCCTGAACAAGATGGGCGGCCTGCCGGATGAAGTCCAGCCGGTCGCCCATGTTCGATCCAATGGCAATCAAATACGTTTTCACGGGAGGTATGTTTTTACCTGAAGTTCAATTTCCAAAAGTTTGCCCGAATCAACTTGAGCCGTATCACTGACCTTAACTTTCCAGTCCCCGCTTGCTTGGCGCAGACGCAGCTGGCGAAGGGCTTTGACAGGAACTCCGTCCAACCCGAAGGTCCGCTCTGCGATGACCGGTGGGCGATTTGCCGCAGCGTTTGCGGGCTTTGGGTTATCCTTGTAGACGCCAAAGGATCCGAGATCAATCACAGTGCCATCCGGGTGGCGCAGGCTGACGCGGATATCGGCTGGAAAACTGTGTTGAACCTTTACGCGGACACCGACGGCAGCGATCTCTGCAGATTTGGTGAAATTTAGCGTCTGGGTGACTCCGGTTGAATCGTTATCTGGAATCGGGGTGTCGAGGTCGCCAGTCGTCAAGGTATCCACCTCGGTCTGCCGGTCGTCGACTTCAAGATACTCTGCAAAAACCGGCGACCTTGTGACATCTTCGCCACGGCAGGAGTCTTGCGCGCAAACGTTGCTCTTGGAGCACCCGTCGACAAACTGAAAATCCTGATCGCCGCGGACAAGTATGCCTTCAACTTCTTCTGTTTCTTCATTGAAGACGGCAGATCCTGAATTACCACCAAAGGTGTCAAGGTTCGCCACGAAGAAGGGTTTCGATGCGTCTGATCTCCGCACAGTGGAGTCGCCCGCAACTTTTGTGGGCAGGCCACTTGGATGCCCAATCACAACAAGCTTCGTACCTTCATCGACGACGCCATCTTTCTTATATTTCAGCGGAGCCCGGTCCGTGACGGGACGGTCGAGTTTCACGATGGCGAAGTCAGATCTGGTGTCGTTGTCGAGTTCTTGGGCCACGATCGACTGGCACCGGAAAACGTTGCTGGATGGAACGGATGACAGGTCGGTCGCCGAGTCGATGTAGCCGTAGTCAAACACAAAGGACGTGGTGTCACAGCGGGTTTGAGAATCCATGCAGTGGCCGGCAGTGACCAGGATGTCTGGACCGACAAGAAAGCCCGAGCAAAATCCAGCCGAAGGCTGTTCCCGGAAAGGCTCGCTGGGGCAGAGCTCCATGGCATCGCCAAAGGTTTCAGATTGGACATGGAGGTAGCCGGCGCGGGAACTGTTTGGCGTCAGATCCGATGATTTCATCAGGACTGCGGTAGACCGGGCGAGCCTGCGCAAGTTGTCTGGAAGTTTGGCGTCAAAGAGATCCAGGCGGTTGTCTTCGCCGTAGATGACTTCCGGGCGGGGAGTGCCGCCCAGTGCTCCTGTTGTCATGCCCATCCCAGAACACGCGAACAACATCGTGGCGGCAAGTCTAACGGTACGATTTGTCCGCTCCGCAAACAGCATCCTTGCTGGCATTGGAAACCCCTGATTTTACAATTTGTTTCTGACGTTTTTTAAAGAGTAGCCAAGGTTGGCCAGTGAGTCAAATTTCCTGGAGAAAAAAAATCGAATGGTTCAAAGCGGCGAAGGCCGGGCGTTCAAGATGACGCGGGCTAAATCGTCTGGCGCGAGTTGTTTCCACATCAAGTGGGCGCGCACTGCCGCATTGCGATTGGATTCCATGGCAAAGTTGCGAAACTCTTTGGGCGTGCCATCGCTGAAGAATGCCGATGAAGGATCGCGATCGACGCCAAAGCCGGGGAGTTCTCGGATGAGTTCAGGTTTACTTCCAAGGGTAAGAAATGCCAGCACATCAGCGAATGGCTCATCGTCGCTGGCATTCCGAAAAACAGGGATTTGTTTCATCGTCCGAAAACTGTCGATCGCATGATGGGCCATTTCGTGGGCGTGAATAAATGGTGCCGTCCACAGGTGAATTTTTCCTGGCTGATTGTTTGACGATGGAAAAAGTGTGATTCGGGATTTCGCGGGGTCGTAGGACGCATTGTCCGTTACAAATCGCGTCTGACCGGAGCGTGAGTCCTCATAGATTGGAAAGAGATCGATGATCACTTCCGGCAGAGTTTCTCCAGTCAGGGTCTGGTAGGCCATCGAAAGGGCAGCATGCGTGGCGGCGACGCTGTTGATCGTCGTCTGGATCGTCGTCTGGGGTGGCGGGCTTGAAGTTTGACCCGTTTTATTTTCCCTGCTGGACGCCTTACAAATGTTGACCCTTTGAGGCGGTGCTTTGATGGTCCACAAGTTCACGTGAGGAGTGGCGACGAAGTGGCCTCCAGAGCGAACCTCATGGATTCCTTGTGGCAAGTGTTCAAGGCAAGGTTCTGCTCCGGGAGGGCGATGCCATGTGATGCTTCTGGCTTGGGGCGGACTTGCCTCGGTCAGGTCAGGTCGCAGGGGAGTCGTTGTCCCACTTTCCAGGGGCCCGCATCCTGAGGCACAGATGAAAAGCGTTAAAATATAGCGCAGCCACCGGTGCAAGGTTCACATCCCACGAAATGCAGTTGCTGACTTGACGGCAGCGGATCCAAACGGTTTTACCCTGCGGAAAAGCCCAAGATTTTCCCGGTCGATTGCGATCAACGCACCCAAGGCGATGCACACGCTCAGATAGGCTGAGCCTCCATAACTGAAGAGCGGCAGGGGAATACCGACTACCGGGAACAGTCCCAGAACCATCGAGGCGTTGATCACGAATTCAAGGAATAAAAACGCAGTCAGCCCCACGGCAAGCAAGCTGGTAAACGAGTCCTTGGCCTGGCGGGCGATCTCCAGGGCAACGTAGTTCATGGCCCCGAAAAGGACGAATGTCACCAGTGCCCCGGCAAATCCGTGTTCTTCCGCAAAAACCGAGAAAATAAAGTCCGTGTGTCGCTCCGGCAGGAATTGAAGCTGGGTTTGTGTGCCCTGCATGAAACCCTTGCCCATGATTCGTCCGCTGCCGACAGCAACCAGGGATTGCAAAGAGTGATACCCGCTGCCGCCCGGATCCATCTCTGGATTGAACAGGTTCATGATGCGAAGTTTCTGGTAGTCGTGCAGGAGCCCAAACCAGGCCACAATGAGCAGAACGAGGCCTGTGCTGGCCACGATAATCAGGCTTTTGCGGTCCACCTGCACAAAGGCGATCTGGCACGCAGCAATCAGAACACAAATTCCTGCAGTGCCCAGGTCTGGCTGGGGAAAGATGAGGGCAAAGATCAGGCCAATCATTCCAGCCAGGAGCCACAAGTCACTCAGTTTGTAGGCAGAGCGAAGTTTGTTGGTGTAAAAAAACCGCGCGGTCACCAGCGCTGCGGTCACTTTTGCGAGTTCTGACGGTTGTCCACGGAATCCACCGATTTCAATCCAGCGTTGTGATCCGCCAGCGACGTCGCCGAGTATCAAGACAAAGGCCAACAAGGCGCAAACAAAACCAAAGATCCAATAAGCGTACGTGTTCAGGGCGCGTGGCGGAATCAACCAGCCAAAAGCGAAAAAGAGTGTGATGCCCAGGGTTGCATTGCGAAGTTGTGAGTAGAAGAACGCTTTGCCGTCTGTGGCGCTGTAGAGGTTGATCAAGCCAAGTATGACAAGCAGAGCAAACGTGGTGCAGAGGATCCGGGAATAATGCTGGTTCGATTCCCGGATGTCGCTGCCCAGGCTGAGGGCTGTGCCGTCAAAGTCGCTTTTTGTTTTCCGTGACTTCAGCATTCTGGCTGTCCTTCATGTCAGGCATGTCAAGTTTCGCCTTGGTGGCGTCAGCTGCAAGGTTCTCGCGGTGTTTTTTTAGTTGCCAGTACGCGTTGAGGATTTTCCCTGCAACGGGCGCAGCGGAGGCACCGCCACCCCCAACGCTGTCGTTTTCGCTGACGACAGCAATCACAATTTCGGCGTTCTCGGCAGGTGCAAAGGCCGCAAACATTGCGTGCTCCTTCCACTTCATGCTGACATCACGTTGATTGTGGTTCTTTTTCAAGCTGACGACTTGGACCGATCCAGTCTTGCCCGCAACGCGGATGCCTTCAACCCGGGCTTTTTTTCCAGTGCCGTGTTCATCCATGACCACCGCCTCCAGGCCATCACGAACGGCGGCATAGGTTTCAGGGGAGATGTACGGAACCGTGCGGATCAGCTGGGGTGATTCTTCGAGGATTTTTTTGCCGATGTGACTAACCACACGGTCGACGATCTGGGGCTTCCAGATGTTTCCGCCGTTCGCGATGGTTGCATACAGCGAGGCCATTTGCACGGGAGTCATTAAATTGTAACCCTGTCCGATTGCGATGGGTGGAGTTTCGCCGGGCGCCCAAGGCAAACGGTGTGTCAGTTTTTTCCATGCAGTCGTCGGAACCAGACCTGGACGTTCCATGTTAAGGGCCAGACCGAGGCGCTGCCCAAGTCCCAGTGCACGCGCGTACTTCGCAATCCGGTCCACCCCAAGCTCAACACCAACGTGATAGAAAAACACGTCGCAAGATCGCATCAGGGCTTCCCGCAGGTTGACCAGGCCATGGCCTTCGCGGACGTGGCAGTGGAACACTTGATTTCCGCTGGTAAAGTGGCCTGGGCAGAAAAACCTGGAATTCGGATCGATGATTTTTTCTTCCAACGCAGCCATTGCAACCACGGCCTTGTAGGTTGATCCTGGTGGAAATTCACCGCCGGTGGTCTTGTCCAAAAAAGGGTGGAAGGGGTCGCTCAGGAGCGCGCGCCATTCTTCTCCGCTGAGGCCCATCTGGTAAATCGCGGGATCGAATCCAGGCTCGCTGACCATGGCCAGGATTTGACCGTTTTTTGGATTCATGACCACGACGGCTCCGTATTTTCCACGGAACGCATCGGCTGTGACCTTCTGCAGTTCTGCATCGATGGTCAAGATGATGTCGTCGCCGGGAACGGCCGGCACTTCGGGCAGGTTCCATTTGTCGCGATCAAACAAGTGCGACTGGCGACCGAAAGCATCAACCTGGATCATCCGGTAACCGCGCTTGCCCCGAAGATGCTGCTCCCACCGCGCCTCAATGCCCTGTTTACCAACCAGGTCCCCCATCATGTAGGGGTTGTCCTTGTTGTTGCGGTTCAATTCTTCCAGCTTTGTCTTGTTGATTTCGCCAAGGTAGCCCAGCAAGTGTGCGGGCGTGTCTGGTTGGTAGTCGCGACGGGGAGCCACGCTGGTATCAATTCCGGGCAGGAATACCCTGTTGGATTGAATGGTGGATACTTCGTGGATGGACAAGTTCCGTTTCAGGTTTATGGGAAGGAATTTTGGCTGGCCAGAGGAAAGCTGGAGGCGTTTTTCAAAAGTCGCCACGGGCACATGCAGCAAACGGGACAGGAGTTTGAACGTCGTCTCCTTTTCTTTGACATATTGGGGGATGAAGGCCAGGTCAAAGAATGGGCGGTTTCCCAGCAAGACCTGCCCGTTCCGGTCGAGGATAATGCCGCGCGGGGCGGGGATTTCGATTTTCCGGATCCGGTTGTTCTCTGAAATCCGGCGGTAATATTCACCGCGATAAACTTGAACAAACCACAGCCGCAAAATCAAAATCGCCGTCATTCCCACCAGAACCACCGAGGCCCAGAAGAAACGATTTTCGACGACGACGGATTCGCGGCGAAATATTTTTTTCATCCGACCTGATCCTCAGGTGGGAGGCTGTTTTTTGCAGTCCGTGCAAAGAAAACGCCGATACCAACTGCGATGAGGGTCCGGAAAATCTGGCTGAACCCATATTTCCATCCAAGGCGTCCCGGATCCTGTGTCACTGCAATCACAAGAGTCTCAAAGGAAATGACCCATGCCATGCATGATGCCAACATGACATTCCATGGGCCTACGTGACGCCAGGAAAGAGTATGGCGAATAAAATGGAGTGTGACGGCGGCGCTCCAGTAAGCCGACATGTACATTCCGGCTGGCGCGGTCGAGCGTGTTTCCTGAAGGAGGCCGGCAAGAATCGCCAACGGCAGCGATTTACGCAGTGGTGCAAAGACAAAAAAAACAAAAAGCCAGGGGGTGAGGATATCGATCCTGAACACACCCAGCATCTGATGTGGAATCATGGACTGTTCGATGGCCGCCAGCAAAAATACGTGGAAAACATCCAAAAGGAAATTGCCCGAATCGGGTTGTGGCCAAAATGCCGCAAGGATCCTTTGCAGCCTGTTTGGTCCAGAGGTTTCCAGAATTCTTTCCATGGTGACCTCCCTTACCCGTTTCCGCTTTTCAGCGTGCGCTCAAGCCATTCGCGTCCCGCGGTTTCCACTATTTTTTGCAATTCAGGATCCAACTGGTGCAGGACCATGACTTCCTCGAGGCGACGGTAGTCAACCCAAGGCTCTGTTGTGATGATCTGGGAAACGTTATCGGATTCGTAGGTGATGCGCATCACGCGGCCCACCGGCAGACCTTTGGGAAAGCCACCAACGATACCAGATGTAATGACGGTGTCGCCGATCCGGATGTCGGCACCCTTTTGCAGATTCAGGCGGCAGAGGTCGTTGGAAAATCCATTGAGCACTCCGCGGACCCTTGTCCTCTGCAAAAGAACATCGAGGTTGAAGTCGAAATCAACGAGAAGTTGGACGTCGGATTCCTTCAGCCCAGTGCGGATGACTCGACCGACGATGCCTTGGGGTGCAATGACCGGCATTCCGGCTTTCACGCCGTCCAAGCTGCCCCGGCTGATGCGCAAGGCCTTGAAAAGGTTGTTGACCCGGGTGCCAATGACTTCTGCCACCAGCATCTTTTCTGGCTGTAGTTCGGAAAGGCCCAGCAATTGCCGGAGGCGCGCGGTCTGCCTGACCTGTTCTTCGTAATCCATGAGTTTCGTTTGAAGGATTGCAACCTTGTCCCTCAGCTGGTGATTTTCCTCGGCCGCGCCGGAAAGCGCGATGTAGGAATTCCAGACGCTGGAAAGATAAGCGGCCAGACCGTGCCAGGTGGACATCGCCGGATGGATGACTTCCTGGCCAACGACGGCGTTGACCCTGTCACCGCGCCAAGGTTTCATGGTCGAGGATAAAAAGAAAAAGGGAGCGATCACCGCGCTGGCAATCAAAGCAACTTTTTGAAGGTGGCTCTGACGCGTCGTCATGGCCGGATTGCTCCCGGTTCGAGTGTTTAGTGCAAGGCTTTTACTGCAGGGTCACGCTGCTCAAAATATCGATCTGGTCGAGCGCTTTCCCACTTCCCAGAACCACTGCGCACAGCGGGTCTTCTGCGATCATGATCGGCAATCCGGTCTCTTCGCGAAGGAGGATATCCAAATTGCGAATCAAGGCGCCGCCACCAGCAAGGACAATGCCCTTGTCCACGATGTCCGCAGCCAGTTCGGGTGGGGTTTTTTCCAGAGCCACGCGGACGGCTTCCACGATCGTGTTGATCGGTTCCATGATGGCTTCGCGGATCTCTTCCGAAGAGACTTCAATGGTTTTCGGAATGCCGGCGACAAGGTCGCGTCCCTTGACTGCCATGGTCTGGATGTTTTCGTCCGGATAGGCGGTGCCGATCGTGATTTTGATCTGTTCGGCGGTGCGCTCTCCGATGAGGAGGTTATACTTCCGCTTCAAGTAGTTCACGATGGCTTCGTCCATCTTGTCTCCGCCGACGCGGACTGACTTGGAGTAAACGATGCCGGCCAGGGAAATCACCGCAACTTCAGTGGTTCCGCCGCCGATGTCGACGATCATGCTCCCGCTTGGTTCGGTGATGGGAAGGCCTGCGCCAATTGCCGCAGCCATTGGTTCTTCGATCAGATGGACTTCACGGGCGCCAGCGGACTCAGCGGATTCCTTGACGGCGCGCTTTTCGACTTCTGTGATGCCGTACGGGACGCAGATGATGATCCGGGGCTTCACCATGGTGCGCCGGTTGTGCGCGCGCTCGATGAAATAGCGGAGCATGGCTTCGGTGATTTCAAAGTCGGCGATGACGCCGTCTTTCATCGGGCGGATCGCCATGATTGATCCGGGTGTGCGGCCTAGCATCTCTTTTGCTTCCTTGCCGACGGCGAGGATTTTCTTGCCACCGCGGGCGTCGCGCTGGACGGCCACCACAGATGGTTCGTTGGTCACAATGCCCACGCCCTTAACGTAAACAAGGGTGTTGGCTGTGCCAAGGTCGATGGCCAGATCGTTGGAAAACATGCCGGCAAGCCAATCAAAAATCATCGTTTCCTCCAGAAACATCTCAAATTACGTCGCCTGGACTATTGCGGTCCTAGCATTCCAGACGTCATAATCTATTTTAATCGTCGTTAACACGCCCATGCGTTTTGTGCTACAGGTTCTGGTTACTTATTTCCCATCTGAGCAGAAATGACAAGAAAGGACTCTCTCAATGCTGCGCTGGAAGAATACGGGGCTCTCGAAGCTCAAGGACCTGAGCGGGAAAAAACTTTGGAGGCACTCCGGTGCCTATACGACCCTCCTTGTGGCAGTCCTCGCCATGAGCTTTTTCGGGGTCTGTGACCGCAATGGCGGGATGCGCGCACCGTCCGGATCTGCTGGAAAAGTAGGCAGTGACTCAATCACCGGAAATGAATTCCGTCGCGCATATCAGGCGTCATATCAGCGGCTTCAGGCTCAATTCAAGGACGGCTTCGATCCGGCAACCTTTCGCCTTGCCCACGGGGTTTTGGGTCAACTCATCGATGAGCGGATCCTGTTCGCGGAAGCCTTCAAAGCCGGGATGCTGGTCAGTGACGACGAAATTGCCCGCCTTTTGGCCGATGCCCAGGCCTTCAAGGACGACAAGGGGGCCTTTTCTCCGGAGGCATTTAAAAACTACCTTCGCGCCAACCGTTACACAGAAGCCAGTTTTGAAGGCGAAATCCGGCGCTCCCTGACGGTTCAGCGCTTTAAGGATTTTGTTGGTCAGTCTCATTTTGTCAGTGATGCCGGCTTGGTACAGCAGTTCGCCCTTTCTGAGAGCAAAATGGAGATCGACTACCTGAAATTTTCGGCGGCCGACATCAAAGTCAATGTGACCGATGCGGATGTGACCAAGTTTGCGTCGTCCGATGAAGGCAAGAAGAAGATTAAAGAATACTTTGATGGCCACTCCTCGGAGTTCCAGTCCGGGGCTCAAGTTCGGGCTCGTCACATCCTGATAGGGTTCGAGGGCTCCCGCAATGCCTCAGCAGACGCGTCAAAGCGCAGCAAAGAAGTTGCTCGCAAGCGCGCTGCCGACGTTCTTGCCAAGGTCCGGGCTGCTGGGGCTGATTTCGCCAAGGTTGCCAGGGAATTTACGGATGAGGCTGCAGGCAAAAGCAAAGGCGGCGATCTCGGCTTCTTTTCTCGTGAAATGATGGTCAAGGAATTTGCTGATGCGGCGTTCGCCATGAAGCCAGGCCAGATCAGCGAGCCAGTGGAATCCCCGTTTGGCTTTCACGTGATCAAGGTTGATGAAATCAAGTCCGCGCGCAACGACAGCCTGGCGCAAGCCACTGCCGGTATTGCCAGGAAGTTGCTGGCGGAAGAGGGGCGTCCGGCCCTGGTCAAGGGCCAGGTCGACAAGCTGGCATCGGCGGTCGCCAAAGGTGGTGACGAGCTGGAGCGCGTTCGCAAGGAACTCGGGCTTAACTGGAAGTCCACTGGCGAATTTGCCATAACGGCAAAGGTGATACCGGAAATAGGCAGTGATAACGGTACTTTGGCTGCAATTTCGTCCCTCAAGCAACCCGGCCAGACCGCCCAGCAGCTCGTCGAGAGTCGTGGCGCTCATTTCGTCCTTCGCCTCAAAAAGAAGGTCGACGCCGACATGGCCAAGCTAACGGTCGACAAGAAGAACGAACTGCGTCGCTCGGAATCCGGATCCTTCGGTTCTGCCTACCTCAGTTCGATGGAAAAAAATCTGCGTGAAGATTTGAAAAAACGCGGCAGGATCTGGGAAAACCCGGACTACATCAAAATTGACGAGCGCAAGGAAGTCGCGGATTCCGGCGATGCGGCGCCCGTCGATGTGGGCGGCTGAGCACCGGTGACGATGCGTGCAATGAAAATCCTTTTGGTTCGAAAAACCACCAACCTCGAGTGGCATGGCAGCGTCATCAGGCGAGAAGTTGCCGCCGGCCGCATGCCCAGCGAGGACCTTGGCCGGCTCCAGCGTGCCCACGACGAGCATTACCAGACGTTGGACGGTTTACGAGCCAGACTCCTCAAGGCGCACATTGATTTTGTCGAGATCACGCGCGAAACCGATTGGCCGCAATCCGAAAAATTTGATGCCGTCGTCACCGTCGGTGGCGATGGCACTTTACTGTCGGCCAGTCACAAGGTGTTGGATGACACCATGACCATCGGGGTCCGTTCGTCCCGTTCCAGCGTCGGGTATCTGTGTGCCTACGATGGAGCCACACTGGATCGCCTCGTTTCAGACTTGCAGGGGAAACGCTGCCAGACGCTGCGGGTGTCTCGCATTTTGGCTCAAGTGCGTCGTGCCGGTGTTTCAGAAATGGTGCAAACAGAACCTGTGCTCAACGATTTTCTTTACAGCAACTTGAGTCCCGCTGCGACCACGCGCTACTGCCTGCGGATCAACGACCAGGTGGAAGAACAGAAGTCGTCGGGCATCTGGATTGCAACAGCGGTTGGAAGTTCTGCTGCCATATCTGCTGCTGGTGGGCAGGTGGTGCCGTGGACGGACCGCAGGACGCAATTTCGGGTTCGCGAAGTTTTTTCTGGCGGAAAAGTTAAGCCAGCCGTCACCAGTGGTTTTTTTGATGCGTTAAAAGATTCCTTCGAAATTGAAAACCGCAGTGAACGGGCTTTTTTGGCCCTTGACGGGCAACATGGCGAAGTTCCCTTAAACCTTGGGGATATCATTCGTTTTTGTCCTGCGCCTGAATTGCATCTGGCTCAAACGCCTGCCTCAATCCCGTCTGCTTGAGTTAAACATAAGCGAATCCCTGCCGAAAACCTCAGAGGAAGCCAAGACGGACTTATCCCGTCGCTGCTCTTTCTGGAGGAAAATTCGAATGCGCCTGATGAACAAGAATGTTTTTTTTATAGTTGCGGGACCATTTTTCGGTTGTGCACTGTTTGCCTCCAATTCCATGGCAGCAGAAATGAACCGCCGGTTTATCACAGAAATCGATCCTGTCGCTCCATCATCGGCTCTCTATGAACAACGTGCCAGCGGCATCTCGACCAGCAAATTTGGTGCGTCCGTGGACTTCAACGTCGGAGAAAATTTCTCCGTTGGTCCAGAAATCTGGAGCGGAACATTTCTTGCGAAGGGTGACAGCCTGAATAGCGAAATGCTGCGCCGCGAGGATATGTTTCCCGGTGAAAGGCACAAGATTGATGCCATGCGCTTGCGTTGGAACATGAGTTTCTGGGAAATCCCTTCTTCCATGCGCGGGTGGTATACACGGTTGAGTTACGACTACGTCAAAGTAAATTCACGGGCGAACCGGTATACTGAATCTTTGGATTCAGCCAACGCCCTTCCGGTCGATTTTTCCGGTGATGTTCCCCTGGATGAGACCGACTTGATCACAGATTCGCGGCACGGCTTGTCTCTTGGAATTGGCAATCGTTGGTTGATCAGCAATCAAAAGGTTTCGGTCTCGGTTGGCGCTGGAATTTCTCATTACATTCGCCGCAGCGTCATGGTCGACAGCAAGGATCCGCAGGCTGTCTCTGATTATGAAGACATGATCAACACGCTGCCGGACACGCGCCTGGCATTGCGGCCTATTCCTGAGTTGAGCATGGGACTTGGTTACGCGTTCTGAACGGCTCCCGTTAACTGTCTGTTAACGGGGGATTTCCAACTAATTTGCTTGAAGAAATTGCAACCTGGCCTTTGCTGCAGCGATGTCGGCCTCTGCCATTTCAATGTATCCGCGCAGTTGACTTGCCTCTTCCTTGTCCAAGGCAATTTCCTTGTGCATCTCCATGATTCTCATCTCGGGAATCGATCCTGCTGATGCTTCAAGCCTCTCAAGATATTCGATGTTGAATTTTGCTTCGATCACTTGCCGGTTCAGATCCCCCTGAACGACCCTCAGCTTGGCTTCAAACCAACGGACCATGGCCGCAGCCTCGTTCTTCTTTGCGAACAGCTCGTTCTCGCTCAGGCCGACGACGGTTGTGGTGTCCAGGACCCTTCGGTCCAGTGGATCAGAGAATCCATCGGGTATGTTCCGGTCTGCCATCAAGAACGGAAACAGGGAAAGCATGATCAGGAGAAGGTTTCGCATCCAACACCTCCGGATTTCCGATTGCATAAAATGAGCCCAAGGCCCAACCCTCGCCGGCGAAGACAAAACAGTCAATCAATCCGGCCCGTTCTGGTCGATAAAATAAGTTCCTCATGGGTCAACCCGCTTCACCGAATGATAAATCAGGCGATGGTTGAGGTACTTAAGTTGAACGGGTTCGTTTACATATCTTTGTGGAGGGGGAGCACAACATGACAAAGCGTCCGAATCCCAACGAAAAAGGGTCTGTCCTGCAGTTCAAATCAAGGTATGAGAATTTTATCGGCGGCGAATGGATCGCGCCCAAGTCCGGAAAATACTTTGAAAATGTGACGCCAGTGACTGGCAAGGTGTTCTGTGAAATTCCCCGGTCGGATCACCATGACATCGAGTTGGCCCTCGATGCAGCCCATGCTGCGAAGGCAGCCTGGGGCAAGACATCAACCACCGAGCGCAGCAACATTCTGTTAAAGGTTGCTGACCGGATGGAGCAAAATCTCGAAAAGCTCGCTACGGCAGAGACTTGGGATAATGGGAAACCAATTCGCGAAACGATGGCCGCGGACCTTCCGTTGGCGATTGATCATTTTCGCTATTTTGCCAGTTGCATCAGGGCGCAGGAGGGCTCAATTGGTGAAATCGATCACGACACGATCTCGTACCAGTTTCACGAACCGCTTGGAGTCGTCGGCCAGATCATCCCGTGGAATTTTCCGATCCTAATGGCGGCGTGGAAGCTGGCTCCCGCTCTGGCGGCGGGGAACTGCGTTATTTTAAAACCAGCGGAACAAACCCCAGCCGGGATTTTGCTTTGGGCCGAACTTGTCGGCGATCTGTTTCCCCCTGGTGTCTTGAACATCGTCAACGGCTTTGGTCTTGAAGCCGGAAAACCGTTGGCCAGCAGCAAGCGAATCGCGAAAATCGCGTTCACAGGCGAAACCACAACTGGTCGCTTGATCATGCAATACGCATCTCAAAATCTCATTCCCGTCACCTTGGAGCTTGGCGGAAAATCTCCGAACATATTTTTTGCCGATGTGATGGAAAAAGATGACGATTTTTTTGACAAGGCGCTGGAAGGCTTCACCATGTTTGCCCTGAACCAGGGCGAAGTTTGCACCTGCCCGTCGCGCGCATTGATTCATGAGTCAATTTACAAGGACTTCATGCACCGGGCGCTTGAACGGGTTAAAAAGGTCAAGCAGGGTCACCCCATGGATGACTCAACCATGATTGGGGCTCAAGCCTCCATGGAGCAAGTTGAAAAAATAATGAGCTACATGGATATCGGGCGTCAGGAAGGTGCGGAGTGCTTGACCGGTGGCCACCGGGCGAAATTAAGCGGTGAGCTTGCGGATGGTTTCTATGTCGAGCCAACCGTGTTCAAAGGCCACAACAAGATGCGCGTGTTCCAGGAAGAAATTTTTGGTCCGGTGGTATCAGTGACGACCTTCAAAAATGACGAAGAGGCCCTGGCGATTGCCAACGATACTTTGTACGGGCTCGGCGCTGGCGTCTGGACTCGCGATGTTAATACTGCGTATCGATTCGGTCGCGAAATCCAAGCCGGGCGCGTCTGGACCAATTGCTATCATGCGTATCCGGCCCATGCGACTTTCGGTGGGTACAAACAGTCAGGAATTGGTCGCGAGACCCACAAAATGATGTTGGATCATTACCAACAGGTGAAAAACATGCTGGTGAATTACAGCCCGAAGAAATTGGGGTTCTTCTAGAATGCAGGTGGGAAAGATCAAGCGAGTCCTCGCGACGCAGGCTGCTCTGGAGCTGATTGACCGCATGAGGGAGAAGCATGGCCCGGTGATGTTTCATCAATCGGGGGGCTGCTGCGACGGCAGTTCCCCCATGTGTTATCCGGTGGGAGACTTCTACCTCGGAGCCTCGGACGTCCGTTTGGGAGAAATCGGTGGCGCAGAATTTTTCATGAGTGCCTCCCAATTCGAATATTGGAAGCACACGCAGTTAATTATAGATGTGGTGCCCGGGCGGGGCGGTATGTTTTCTTTGGAAAACCCTGAAGGGGTGAGGTTTTTGACCAGGTCGCGTCTGTTTGATGACAACGAACTAAATCTATTGGAGCCTGCCACCCCGGCGGGTTGAACGTGCTATGTTGCAGTATGAACTTTGATTTCCCCCTAATCTTCGCCGGACTGATTTTTTCAAGCGTTGGCCTGGTCTATTTTTCGTATGGCCGACGCATGAAAAACCTCAATCTTTTGTTCTGCGGAATGGCGTTGATGATCTATCCTTATTTTGTCGACAGAATGTTCGTGACGATTTTCATTGGTGCCGCATTGAGCGGCATGCCATTTTTTTTCCGCTGGTGGTGACAGTGGACAATTCCGAACTGGTCCCTTTAAGTGGACAGAGTTCTCAAATAAACGGCTGAATTTACAACAAATTATTACACTTTCCCGAATTCGATACGCCGATGTCATTGACGACAACGGTGCCCCTCGATGACACGCGCTCAAAAAGGCTATTTCTGCTGACATGAAGCGAATCCCGCCGCGGCGCACCTGGTGCCGCCTGGGAACAAACGTTCCCAGGATTGGAAAATGCACACTCAAAGGGAGCAGTTGACAGATTTTACGGGCAATCGGTTTTCATTGGCCGCGCTGCCTCCAAAACTTTCCCGGTGGCAAGGTTCACGTAGGCAATTCCACCTTCTCCACAGGATTGCCCGTAAATCAGGGCCCAAGGACTCACTTTCATCACGGGATCTGCAGGATTCATGACGGATGCTCCAAGCAGAACTTCAAACTTGGGATTGACCGCCTTCAGCTTTTTTACAGCTTCTGAAATCGAGATCTTGATCCCGTATGAAGTGTTGACTCCACCAAATCCGCCCAAGGATTTTTCCATGTTTTCTGTTCCGTTGACACTCGATGCGACATCGGTCGCCCATTTTGGACCAGCGCTTATTGAATTTGTGCATGCGGTTGGGCTGGCGGGCGAGGGGTCGATTGTATACATGGCGTACGGGCGTTGTTCTCTGGTCTGTTCGTCTGGATTGGCGAACACAACACGGACGCCAAATGCACCCGCGCATGGCCCGGATTCCACTGAATTATCAAACATCAGCATGTGGAAAAGTGCCCTGCCACCAAAAATCGCGACAGCATCCTTGCGCGCGACTGCGACGAGCCTCGTTATCATCGCAGGTGTGAGTTTCTCCAGTGAGAGGACTGGAATGTCGTCCTGATTGGAGTGAGCGCTATCGGCCTTGATTGCACTACTGTCATTTGATCCTGTCGTTTTGCACCCGGCGGCAAGAAGTGCGGTTACCAACGTGCAGGCGAAGGCGCAACGCGTCAGGCTTGGCTTTATCATCGATGGGTCCTCTTTTGGTTTCTCTGATTTTTTTTCTGTTGTATTTTTTACTCAACCGCCGGTGACCGAGATTCCATCGACGAGGAGCCAGGGGGACGTGAATGATCCGCCGACGGCTTCGGTTTCCAGGGACGCGGCTTCGATCTTTTTTGCAAACTCAAAGAAATTCCCAGCAATCATGGTTTCCGTGACGGCACCGGAATCCTTGCCGTCGACGTAAAGCCGGCTGGACTTGGCCACGCCGCTGAAATCGCCCTTGATGGCGTCAGTGTTGCCGGAGAAACGGTCGACCAGAAGGATTTCTCGGCGGGAACGCAGTAGGTCCGCAAGCAAGGAACCTCCCGGTGCCAAAGACATTCCAAACGGACCGCCCGACATATGGTTGGATGTCGTATGGCAGCGCTTTGCGGAATAACAGTCGTGCAGGTGCATGCATAGTTTTCCGCTGTCAAAAATCACGTGATCACGCGTCGGCATTCCGTCACCGTCAAACGTCGTGACTCCGGCAAACGCTGGATTGTGGGGCTGGTCTCTCAGGGTTATCACGGGACTGACCACACGATTTCCCACCTCTTCGTGCCAACGGCTTTTGCCATCCATTACGGCAGATCCAGACGCATGATAAAGCATAAATCCAGTCAGCAATTCCTCTACGGCACGCGGGCTGAAGACGACGAGACCCTTGTATGAGTTGGCTTTGCGCGGATGCAGGTTGCCAGTCACTTTGGCGGCGAAACTTTCGGCCGTTGCCATCAGGCGCTCGGCTGTGTCGCCGGTCTTCCAGGCGAAACCCGAGTCATAATCAAAACCAGATACCGCATCGCCGTCGACACCCATACCAAAAAAAGACCAGCCAATCATGGTCTGTAATTCAGATTGGGCAACGCCTAGCGAATTGTAGATGGCGTGAAAGCTCGTCGATACGCTCATTTCAAATTTGTCGATCGCGACCCGCTTGTCCTGGGTGGCTCGTGCCAAAGCCTGACCCATCAGCTCTTGAATTTCGGCGAGCGTCGTGTCTGCCGTCCGTTCATCAAACATGAAATCGAGGGGTTTGGCCTTTGGGGCGGCAGCCACGTCTGGCATGTTGAGTGCGGGATCGGCGACGGAAAAAGAAGCCAGCGCCAAAGCGTCTTCAACTCCTTTTCGAATGGATTCAGGACGAACGATATTTGTGGTGGCGCTGCCTTTTTTCTGGTCCTTGTGGACGAGAAGGCTGAATTTTTGGTCTTCCAGGCTGTTGGCCAGGGAAACCTCCTTGTTTTCAACCACAAGGCGGCGCGTGATGCTGCCGGACGTCCCAACCTTGATCCGGTCTGCGCCCTTCTTTATTCCATGTTCCAGGATCTCATGGGCCAGAGTTTCCATTTCAGCGGCGGTCTTGCGCAGGGCAGCAGCGGTGTCGCCTGTTGGTTGTTTCGTTGCTCCGGACTGGTTTCCAGATCGTATTCCAGATTTCACGTCAGGCTTCATCCTTGGCGTCCTCCAACGTTCATTTTGCAGCGGATGTAAGGTCCACCGGCATCAACTTTTGCGGGCTGACCCTTGCCGCAATATCCTGTGCCCAGATCCCAACGGAATTCACTGCTGACGGCATCAACCGTCTGCAAAACATCAAAGGCGATCCCTGATAAAGTGGCTTCGCGCAGGAGTTCTGTTTTCTTCCCGTCTTTGATTTGCCATACGTAACCAGTTCCAAACATGAATTCGCCGTTGCTGTCTGCCTGTCCGCTGCCGGCACCTTCAACCAGGTAACCGTCGTCAATTTCGCTGATCATGTCGGCGAGCTTTGAAGTTCCCGGCTGCAGAAACGTGTTGCGCATCCGGATCAGGGGTTCGTCATTGAAGAGCCAGGCGCGCGCGTTGCCGGTTGGTGCGACGCCAAACTCGGCAGCGGATTCGCGATTGTGCAGGTAAGACACAAGTACACCGTCCTTGATGATGGTGGTGGTCTCTGTTTCGACGCCCTCGTCGTCAAAAGGCAAATTGCCGACCGCATAACCCGCAATGGTCTCACAGCCTGTATCGGCCATTGTGACCAGCTTGGATGCGACGATGGTGCCGATCTTGCCTTGGGCCACGGAGCCTGTTTTCACAAAGTCGGCTTCCACCGTGTGGCCAATGGCTTCGTGGCATAGGAGGCCCACGACTGCAGGCGCCAGGATGACTGTTTTCTTCCCGCCATCGGGATGTTTTGCGGACAGCAAGTCAACGGCCGTGCGGGCTGTTTCTTCGACCATGTTGTCCAAGGCCGGATGATTATAAAGGCAAGTCCAGCCGCCGGAAACGCCGGCTCCGCGGGAACTCGTTGCACGCTCACCGTCTTTTTCAGCGATGGCTGACATCGAAAATTCAGGCAGGGCGATTCGGGCACTGGCGGCAGCGCCATCGCTGGTGACGATGATTTTTTCTTCGAGGAGCTCGTTGTAACGGCAGCGTGCCGTATGCAATGCCTTCGAAGATTTTGCCAACTGTCGTTCAAAGTTGATCACGGCGCCGAGTTTGTCGGCGATTGGCATGGCCAATAATTCTGCGAATCCGGGGCCAGTCCAGTCCACCACCGCCATTTTTCCTTTTTGCAAGTTCGCAACTTTTTTGCCGCGGCCTGCAACGATGGTAAGGGCATTGCGCCGCGCCTGCTCGATGGCACGAAGGACTGAGGCTTCATCAACGCGGGCCGTTGCAGCAAAGCCCCAAGCACCGTCGATCAGGGCGCGCACGCCGATCCCTTCGACCAGTGAATGATTCGCAACATCAACGCGGCCTCGCTGCGCCATAAAGGAATTGGATTGGCGTTTGTGGTAACGCAATTCAACGTAAGAGTTGTCCTGGGCGCTATTTTGCGCGACCAGCTTTTTAAGCATTTCTTTCACGATGTCTCCCCAAGGGTTCATTGGGTTAATGGATGCCAAGTCCCTATTATGGCACGGAGGCACCGCTGGTGCGCCGGGCATTTTGTTCCATCTGGTCGCGCACGGTATCGTTGTTTTGGCTGCTAACGCTGGCAGCGGCCTTCAACCAAAGTGCCTGGGCAACGGGGTTTGTCCCAGCGGGGGCTTCCTTTTCAGCAAGTTCCGCCAGGCTGCGGTACCACTCAAAGGCAAAGGCAGGCTCTCGCCGGATCAGGGCCTCGTCGAGTTTTTTATCAATTAAAACGGATACTTGTGATTGATTCTCGTCTGCCGCACGGCCTCTGATTCGATTCCTCAAGCGCAAATAATCGACGATCCATGGCGTGCCCTCCCGGGATTCCTTGTTGTGGATGGTGCCCGTTGGAAGGGCAGACCAGCCTGCCAAATACCAACGCCACGGTTCGGCTGATTCGGGTGGCAAAATTTGCCCGAGGCGTTCACGAATCAAAATTTGCCGGGCCAGATGGATGGGTAATGGGTGGGAATCATGAAATGTAGCAAGGTCAGCCAAGTCTGGACTGGTTTGAATTTTTGATTCAGCAAAAGCAACAAGATCGAGTGCAAGGATTCTCATTTCGAGGTCTTCTTCGTGGCGCGGCGGCCAAGTGGGTTCCCCGTCACGGGGGTGATCCAATGTTTGGATGAGTTCTTCGCCAAGGGTTGCTGCCGCAGCACGATCGTTGGCAATAAACGCGTCTTGAGCTTTTCTTCGCAGGATCATGAGGTGGTAGGTCGGGTCACCGGTAATTTTACCGATCCGTTCAAGTTCAATTGCGTCTGGGTTCGCAGCCATGCGATCGGCGAAGGAATGCGGGCATGCATCCAGGACGATTCCCTTGGAACGAAAGATTGTGCTGGCCCGGATTTTTTTTCTCAGTTCATTTTTTGCGATGGACGAATTCTGTGAAATTTCCTGGTGCCACTGCGTGATCAGGTTTGTGGCGCTTTCTCCTGTTGATTCTTGCCAATTTTTTCCAGCATAGAGTTCCGTGACGGTTCGAATGCCATTAAAGCGCGGGGACTTTGCCAACCATCCAATGAGCGATCCGGCAACCGTATAGGCCCGTGGACCTGACTCCATCCAGAACGTCCAGGGACTGAAGAGCTGATCTGGATTTTTTAGACGCCCGGATGCCAGAAGTTCAGCAGCGCCTTCGTCCAGCGACATCACACTAAAAATATTTGCGTCTGGTGCAAAGGCCACAGCGAGGCCTTCCGTGATCGCCATGTTTGGATGGAATCCCAGTCCATGAAAGGCGACGCGCGACATCAGCGCGTGAACCAGTTCATGCCGCAAGGTTGGGTGAGGCACGTGAGGCGGACTTGCGTAAGAAAGTTCATGGCTGGCGCGTCGTCCGCCGGCGGTGATGTGAACACCCGGCGTGACCACATCCGTGACGTCCGTGGCACCGCCTCCAAACCAAAGTTTTTTTAAACGTGCATCGGGATAAGCGTAGATGTCGATCATCGGATAATCGATTTTACCAAAGATGTTTTTAAGGTCGCGGATGTGAAATGCAGCTTCGTCGGCAAGGCGCGAGGCGTCCTGGTCGTCCATGTCGTGAAAAAGCTGAAAACCAGATCCATCGATGTGACCTGAAAACTGCCTTTGCAACAACCGGCTGCCATGTCCGGTGACGGGAGATCCCCACAGGATGAATGTGATGATGATGCAACCGGTGGTGAGTAGCCCGATCATGATTCTGCGTGCATGATTCAGAGACGTTTGTGTAGAGGTTTGCCATGCGCATGTGGCCAGGCCTGCTGCAGTGAACAGAAAGGCATGTCCCGCCCGTGCCAGGATGACATCGCGATGGAGCCAGATCCGTTCGTCGTAAATGGGGCCGTGCAAGAACCCGAGGAGGATGTGTACCGTTCGTTTTTGCGGCATAAACCATAACGTGCCCGCGAGGACCGTCATCGATACGCCAACCATGGCAAGCCACAACAGGGACGCCCGCCAACCGGACCGCCCTGGGATTATCGATTTTGTTTTGAAAGACGTGCTGGCGATGATCGTCATGTTTCCAGCCGCGGCACTTAAAAGGCATGAAGGAAGGGCTTGCACCACGAGCCACTGACCATAACCAAGTTCACTGCACGGGCAGATTTTCAGGGCAAACATCGCAAATCCGGGCAAGGACAGTCCCCCGAATAGTGCGGCAACGGTTGCCAACCATTGAACCGGTGATCCAATCCGTGAGGAGAAGTGAACGGCGATCAGTGGCCAACAAACCGCGACGATAGCTGCTGCCAAAGTCACATGCTCGTATTCAAGGTTGCGGCCCGATGGGGTCAGCAAGGCAGTTGTTGCTGCTGCAACCCCAGTCAAAAAAGCGTGAAGGACCATGGCTATCTCAGAGAGACTGCAGGAATGACCAGGCACGCGACCCCTGGCGGCTCATCGCCATCAAGTCGCGGCGGTGGCGCGTGATCGTCGTGGAAATCCTGTGGGTTTGGCTTGAATTTGTCCCTTCGCTGCCGTGTGCCCGGGCCTCTGCGCGCATGCCCTCGATGACCCGGCCGGCATCGAACAGCAGGCGCATGACCCGCATGGTCACCAGACACTCGCTGGACTGCAGAGGCTCATCGTCATGAGTGGCTGCATTTGGTGCAGGACGTGAATGGTTTTCGGCAGCCCGATAGTCGGTCACGCATTCGGCGAGGGCGTCATCTTTCAGGATCCGGCTGACGAAGGCCAGGTGGTCAACGCGCCGGAGGATGGTGCTGATGGCTTCGCTTTTATAGACGCTCGCACGGTAGTACGCCGTCTGCTGGCGGATGTCGTCCAGGATATCCGTGGCAAGGTCTGCAATTTCGACCATGAAGTCGCCATAGCGCAGATGTGACATGCGGTCCTCCTGCCTGGAATTACCAGGTCATTGTTACATCAGCATCCGGGTTCGTGAATTGGACCTGCAATTGATTGCCTGCCGCCATCTCTGGACTGTCTGTCGAGCGCGACGGGGTATCAAAAACCACCATGTACTCAGCAGACCACCGGTTGACCCCTGGAAAGAAATTCTTCCAGCGATCCTTGTCGGCAAGGCGACGGACGAAAGCTGGGCGCAGGGGTTTTTCTGCCGACGTCAGCTGGATGGTCCAATGATCCTGGTCGGCGAGGTCGTCGACCCTGGAATCTGGTGAGAACAAAGTGACAAAAAAAGCGCTTTTGCCAGAGGATTCCTCGAGGAAATGCATTTTGTTTTTCGTGAAACGTTCGGCGCGGCGTGCGAAGGCTGAGCGGAAGTCCGGCGAAAGATAGGTGGCTTCAATGGTGTATTTGGTTTCAAAATCCCTGCTGACTGATGTGGAACGTGATGCCTTGCGCAAGGCATTTTCGTAGTCGTCATCCTGTTCAATGGTCGGCAGCATTTCAACCTTGGTTTTCGCGGCAGATCCGGTAACGCATCCTGTGCCAAGCAGGGGAATGAATGCGACACAGACGGTGAACATGACGCGTCGTGAATTTGAATTCTTTTTCATTAGCCCCTCTTTCATGAATTTTCCTGCTCAGGTCGCAGATGTAACCCGGTTGCGTCCACCTTGTTTGGATTGGTAAAGCCTCTGGTCTGCGACCTCTAGAAAGTCAGTTGCCAGGTCGTGACTGGCAGCAAGTTCTGCAACGCCCAGGGACAGGGTTTGGTGGTGTTGCAGCTGTTGCCCCTTTTCGTTGGTCACCATGAATGGATGGGAATCGACGGCCGCGCGGATCCTCTCGGCAAGTTCAGTGGCCTTTTTAACCGGCGTGTTGGGCAGGATGATCAAGAATTCCTCGCCACCGAATCTTCCGAAGATGTCGTCCTTGCGGACCACATTTTTAACGACGTTGGCCGTCTCTCGCAAAATATGATCGCCGGCATTGTGCCCGTATGTGTCGTTCACTTTTTTGAAGAAATCCAAATCGAATGAAATGAGAGACAGGGTCCGTGTGCTGCTGCGGCTGAATTTGATCTCAGCGTCCAGGTTGTCCAGTAAATAACGCTTGTTGAAAATTTGCGTGCCTGCATCAACAACCGAGCGGCTCCAACCTTCGTCCTCGCAAATGGTTTCGAGGTCTTCGTAAGCATTGAATCGCATCAGAACATTTCCAAACCGGACGTGGTCCCGGTGCTTGATGGCGAATGGTCCGGTTAACTTCTGGTCGTTGACGAAAGTGCCGTTCGAACTGCCAAGGTCTTCGACTTCAGCCAAGTCCCCGTTGATGATGATTCTTGCGTGCTTGCGAGAAACGCTAGGTTCCTGGATGACGACCGTGCAATCGGTTGCACGCCCGATGGTGGATTCAGCCGGGGTCAGGGGATGGCGCTTGAAGACGTCGCCGTGCAATCGCGTCAGGCTCGCGCTATTGCGCTTGGGCGAACTGAATAGGTTCATCGAACCTGGGGTTGCGATGATTGTTTTGTCGTTCGTCATGGTGCGCTTTCAGGCATTTATCTGGCGTTTATTTTCGCTTCAATCGTCCGGAACTGTCTGATTTCTAAATGATATCACCGGATGGGCCGGGTCAGGATAGCCCACCTCTGAACCTTCCTGGGCCGGAGGGGTTTGGATTCGCTCCAAGTGCCTGAAAACTACCGAAAAGTGCTTTCTTTTTGCGGGTTGCCTGAATACCATCCCTGGATTCGTTACCTCTGGAGAAGTCCAATGAAATTGACTGTGGTTGGTTCTGGATACGTTGGTCTTGTTACTGGCGTCTGTTTTGCCGAGGTCGGGCATGATGTCATATGTGTCGATACCGACGCCTCCAAGATTGCGATGCTGCGTGACAATGTCCCGCCAATTTACGAGCCGGGCCTCGACGAATTGTTGAAACGCAACGCCGGGCATGAACGTTTGCAATTCACAACCAAGCTTTCGGAGGCCATCACTGGTTCTTCCGCGGTATTCATCGCGGTGGGAACACCTGAAGGCGAAGATGGTTCTTCAGACCTGCGTTACGTTAAAGCTGTTGCTGCTGAAATTGGTAAATTGGTTGACGGTCCACTTTTGGTTGTGGTGAAGTCCACGGTTCCCGTTGGCACTTGCGACATGGTTGCAGCCACAATCGACGCAGAGCTTTTGAGGCGTTTTCCTGCTGGGTCAAATGGGTCAGCCAACGCAAAGCCTTGGGTGCGGGTTGCTTCCAATCCTGAATTTTTGAAAGAAGGCACAGCCATTGAGGACTTCATGAAGCCGGACCGTATTGTCACCGGTGTCACGGATCCTGAGTCGGCTGCGATTTTTCAAGAAATGTACGCCCCCTTCATTCAAGACGACCCATCGCGCCTGCAGGTCATGGAACTGCGTTCCAGTGAAATGACCAAATATGCGGCAAATGCGATGCTGGCGACGCGGATCAGTTTTATGAACGAGCTTTCCCGCTTGTGTGAACTGGTGGGTTCAAATGTTGACGATGTCCGGCGCGGCATGGGATCGGATCCGCGCATTGGCAAAAAGTTTCTCTACGCAGGGCCTGGATATGGTGGTTCATGCTTTCCAAAAGACGTTGAGGCTCTGCTCAGCACAGCACGCCAAAATGATTGCGAACTAACCGTTCTCAAGGCCGTTAGCCACACGAATAAACTTCAGAAGATGCACGTGGCGCGAAAGATCCACGGTCATTTCGGCGGCGACCTCAAGGGGCGCAAGATTGCGATTTGGGGGCTTGCGTTCAAACCGGGGACGGACGATGTGCGTGAGGCCCCGGCTCTGACGATCCTTGCAGCTCTCGTCAACTGGGGGGCTGAAGTCGTTGCCCACGATCCGGTTGCAAGTAAAACCTTCGCGCGGGCCTGGGATCAGTCCGGGATGAAGGCGTCGCAGATATCCTACGTCGATGAGGCGTATGAGGCACTTGACGGTGCCGATGCTCTGGTTCTGTTGACAGAGTGGCCCGAGTACAAACGCCCTTCTTGGTCGCGCATTCGCAGTTTGCTGCGCAAGCCAGTCGTGTTTGACCTGCGCAATCAATATCCTTTCAAGTCTTTGGCCGAGGCAGGGTTTCACTACGAGTGCGTCGGGCGTCCTGATTCCCGGAGCAAATCCGGCCTCGAGGGACAAAAGTGATGCTTGAGCACATTCGTGCCACCATGGAAGAGGCGGCGCGGGCACTCGATGCCTTGCGTCGAAACGATGTGGCCTTGTCGGCAGTCGCAAAGGCGGCTGAGTTGATGGTGTCGTCGTTGCGTCAGGGTGGATGCCTTTATAGCTGTGGTAACGGCGGCTCCATGTGCGATGCCATGCATTTTGCCGAGGAACTTACCGGTCGCTACCGGAAGGATCGTCCGGCGGTGCGGGCCATCAGCATCAGCGATGCCAGCCACATTTCTTGTGTTGGCAATGACTACGGCTACGAGTTTATTTTTTCACGTTACATTGAGGCCCACGGTCGCCCGGGTGACGTTCTTCTTGCCATCAGCACAAGCGGCTCAAGCAAAAACGTCAAACGCGCTGTGGACGCGGCGCGGGAACGCGGCATGAAGGTTATTTCTTTGACGGGCCATCCTGGCAGCGTTATCGGCTCACTGGCCGATGTTGATGTCTGCACGCCAGGTGGTCAGTATGCTGACAGGGTGCAGGAGCTTCATATCAAGGTGATCCACACTTTTATGGAACTCATCGAGCGGAACTTGTTTCCAGAGCTGTATAAACTGCCCCCTTTAAGTGGACGCACCTCTGACTGAAGCCAACGATCTTACTGTGAATTTACGCTCCTTCTCGCATTTGGTTCGCCGAAGGCACTCATGACAACAGATGCCTCTCGATGACACGCCCTCGAAAAAGCTATTTCTGGGGTCATGAAGCGTCGTCTGCAATGTCCAAATTGTTGCACCACAGCAGCCAAATCGATGGCCGCCCGGCATGTCGTTTCAAGAGGAAGCTACCGAAGAAAATTTGACGGCAGAAAAATCCGCAGGTTTTGTTGCCGGATTTGCAAAAAATCATTTTCAGCGATGACGGGTTCGCCGACATGGCGTCAGCATAAACCGGCCGTCAATGATCCGCTGGCTATCGGACTTTGCGCCGGAGTATCTCAGCGGCGCCTCGCGCGGCAGCTGAATATCAATCAGAAGACGGTTGCGCGAAAACTAATTTTTCTAGGACAACAAGCCCGTCGCGTTCACGAGGTGCATCTGGCGCGGCGAGGGCCGGTCCTCGAGGCCCAATTTGATGACATGGAGTCGTCGGTCCATTCCAAAATGAAGCCCGTCTCAATTCCAATTGCAGTCGAGAAAAACACGCGTGAAATTATTGCGTTAGGTGTTGCAGAGATGCCGGCAAAAGGGCTTCTGGCGGCGAGGAGCAGAAAAAAATATGGCCCCCGAAAAGACGCACGTCCACAAGAACGCGCCGCTGTTTTAGCGACCCTTGGGAGGCTGGCCGGCGCGGACATCATCATCACCTCCGATAAATGCCCGCAGTATCCTGCCCTCGTTTCAAAAATAATTCCGTCCGCGCGTCACATTGTGGTGCAGGGCCGCCGGGGTTGTGTGGTCGGACAGGGCGAGCTCAAACGCGGCGGAAACGATCCACTGTTTTCTCTCAACCACACGGCGGCGATGTTGCGCGCGAACATCAATCGCCTGGTGCGCCGCACTTGGTGCACGAGCAAACGCCAGGACAGGCTCAAGGATCATCTGGATTTGTACGTTTGGTATCACAACCATTACTTGATCAGAAATCCGGCCAAAAAAAATCCGGTTGGACCGATGCCATCGATCATGATTGGCAGCCGTGGTGCCGGCGCGGCCAGATTGGCAAAATGCACACTAAAAGGGAGCAGTTAATCAGAGGTTCAATGAAAGCGGCTCGCGCAGTAGTTCCTTGCGCAGCGCAATCGCAAATGGCGAAACGCCGGTGATGCCTGCTTGACCAAGGGACTGCATGTAAGTTGCAGACCGGAAGAGCACGTTCATGATGTCGCCGGCACCGAATCCTTCGGTTGCGATTTCCTTCACCAGTTCGTCCCACCGGACGCCAGATATCCAGCGATGAACAATATAAGCTCCAGCCGGGTTGAGATCCCGTATTGGCGCGGACTCCCAGTTGGGTTCTTCGCGACGTTTTGGAGCCCCGCCCTTTGATTTGCTATTGCTTGAGCCACGTCCTCGCCGTCCTGGGGACAGGTCGTACAGGTCTTCAAAAAGCTCCAGCGGGTAAAGCTCTCGCAATTCAGAATCAATGTCAGGGATTTTGAACGGAAAACGGTAGCTGTCGCTGACCCGTGGTTCTTTGAACCGGGCCAGTGAGAAAGCTCCCATGAGCTCGGCAAAGCGACCGAGGTTTTCGCTCTGCAATACGCCGTCCGCAATCCGCCGCGCAATGTACATGCCGCCGGCTTGAGGGAAATACCTGGCGACTGAGCCAAATCCTGTAAGCTTTTCCGTTTCATCCAAGGCACCGACGGCATGGAGGTGAACGTGCATGTGGGCCAGGCGGCTTGATGCCGTGCGGTCTTCGATGTAGGTGTGGCATTTGCGGCGATGCTTGCAACCATGGCATAGCGCGGAAAGGTCATTATCCTTTGATTTTTTTTCCTTTGGGTCCGCGCCCTCTTCGCGCCAAAATTTTACGATTTCAGAGACGGGAGACCTGCATGGCAGTTTGTGATCGCTCAAGTGATCCTGCACATCACCAGATTGTACAATGGACAAGTCGGCCTTCCGGTCTTTGAAGGCAAGAAAACTTTTTTCGTAAAAGGCCTCGATCGCGCGCAGGCTGAAACCGCGGCCAATCAGACCGAGGAAGGTGGTCGGATCCTTGCGAAGCCTCGACTCGCAGGTTTCCCGCGACGTAGCGCCCATCCTGCCAAAATAGTCTGGTGCCGGCCACAGGCTGTAACCGATGGCATCGCGGCCACGCCGACCGGCACGGCCCAACATTTGTAAAACTTCAGACGGTGAATAAGGTGTAAATCCCTGATCCCCGGGCCGGTCATAATCAGAAATCATGGTTGAACGGACCGAAAAGTTGATGCCCAGGCTGAGCCCCATCGTTGCCGTGCAGAAGCGCAAAAGCCCGTTTTTCAGTAATTGTTCGATCGCCATTCGCACTGGTGCCGCAAGGCCCGAATGATGCCACGCAACGCCATAGGTTTGAATCGCGCGGCGCAGGTCGGGGCCCATAAAAGACAGGGCACGGACTTCCGTGTGGATTTGCTGCAAGGCGACGCCGATTTTTTGGCTCTCTTCAAGGGGGAGCGGCGACATCTGACGTGCGACGGAGATGGCCAGGCGTTCGCAAGCAATGCGGCGGCCTGCATACATGATGCAAGGGGTCAGCTCTTTTTCCAGAATTGATTTTGCCAGCAGGGCAACTTCTTCAGGCTGGGGTGCGCGGTCTGGCCTCCCGCCAGTGTCTGGTTTTTCAAACAGTTTGCCAGGAAGTTGATCCGCAAGAATCCACTCATCTTGATAGTGAACCAGACCTGCAAGCGGCACCGGGCGATGGGTTGTCCGAACCAGTTCGCAGGGACGGCCACGGATATTGGTGAGCCACGTGCAAATTTCTTCAGCGTTCGCAACCGAAGCGGAAAGCATCAGGAGTTGGCACGAGGCTGGGGTCAGGATGAGGGCTTCTTCCCAGGCGCTGCCACGACCTGGATCTTGCAGGTAATGGTACTCGTCAAAGACGACCAGGGTGCGTCCCAAGTCAGGCTCTGTCCCAAGAAGGGAATTACGATAGGATTCGAGGGTGGCCACAACGATTGGTGCGTTGAGGTTTTCCTTGATGTCGCCTGTGGCAATGCCGACGTTTTCTGCGCCGAAAAGGGCACGGAGTTCGCGAACTTTATCGTTGGAAAGGCTTTTAACCGGGGTTGTGTAAGCAGCGCGAAACCCAGGTTTATGAATGTGAGCGGCGAAGAACGATTCGACGACACGGGTTTTTCCAGCTGAAGTTGGCGCATCAACGACGACACTGCCCCCTTCGTGCAGGATGTTGCAGGCTTGTTCCTGCCAGGGGTCAAGTCCCGGACGTGGAGTCTTTGGAAGCAGCGCTTCGGCGCGCCATTGCTGCATTTTATTTTTGGTGGCCTCAACCGCATCTTTAACGTCGAAATTCATTTTTGATGCGGCAGGTGCCTGGCGGACCGGATTACCATACCTGACGGGCCGCGAGGGTGTTTCCTCGCGGCCTCGGCCAGATTTAGCGGGCTTGGTGTGATGCTTGGACGGTTTAGACGGTTTGGACGTCTTGTTTCCGTTTTTGGAATGTTTTTTTCGTGCCATTACCTACAGAATGTATAGGAGTTCCCTGTATTTAGGAAGTGACCAAAGCGAATCATCGACCAGAAGTTCAAGTTCGTCAGACACCTTCCGGACTCTTTCCATCATCGCCATCCCGTCGCCTGCCAGTTTCGCAGCCAATATTTCCTCATCGTGAATCGATGCGGTGGTGCCCAACAGGGCTTGCAAGTGGCTGGTTTCCTCGACCAGGTTTCCGTACAGGCCCACCAGACCTTCAAGCCGCGAAGCGACTGCCTTTGGCGTCTTGGCTAAAGTCCGGGTGCAGGCGTCAACGGCTGCGGCTTGATTCGAGATCTGGCTTTCGACGGCTGGCAGAACCTGAGTGCTTACCATCTCCAGCAGCGTCTCGAGTTCGATCAGGCGAATCTTGTTGTAACGCTCTACAAACACATTGTAGCGGGCAGAGGACTCTTCCTTGCCGAGGATGCCGAGGCGCTCAAGCATGTCCTGTGTGGTTTTTTGATTCAGGACTTTCAGCGCTTCAGGAGTCGTTCGCAGATTGGGCAGTCCCCGCGATTCAGCTTCCTGATGCCACTCGTTGGAATAGCCGTTCCCCTCAAAACGGATTTTTTTGGTCGCTTTCACGGTTTCCTGAATCAGTGCCAAAATATGCTCGGCGGATGGCCGGTCTCCGCCGCGACGGCGAAGTTCTGCATTCATCACCTCCAAGGCATCAGCCGCCGCCGCATTGAGGAAAGTCAATGACGGGCTGATGCTTGCCGAGGATCCAACAGCACGGAATTCAAACTTGTTTCCCGTGAAGGCGAATGGAGATGTCCGGTTCCGGTCCGTGTTATCGCGTGAGATCACTGGCACGCGGGCCAGATCGAGGTTGATTTCACGCTGACGCTCCGTCAGGGCGCCCCCTCTGCCATCCGTCAGTTTATTGAGTACTTCGTCCAGGGTTTCGCCAAGGAAAACGCTCATGATGGCCGGTGGTGCTTCATTCGCACCTAGCCGGAAGTCGTTTCCGGCGGAGGCAATTGCCATCCGCATCATCGCGCCGTGGTCATGGATTGCCTTGATTGTGGCGGCCAGAAAATACAAGAAGCGGATGTTGTCGGACGGGTTGTCACCCGGTTCGAGCATGTTATGGCCATTGCTGTCCGCGATCGCCCAGTTGACGTGTTTTCCTGATCCGTTGATTCCAGCAAATGGCTTCTCGTGGAACAAGACCGTCAGGTGGTGCCGCTTGCCAACGGATTTCAGCACTTCCATGACGAGCTGATTGTGATCGGCAGCAACGTTCGCAAATTCAAAGATCGGCGCAATCTCACACTGGTTTGGTGCGACTTCGTTGTGGCGTGTCTTACACGGAACGCCAAGTTTGTAGAGTTCCTGTTCGCATTCCATCATGAAGCTCAGGACGCGTGGCTTGATCGAACCAAAGTAATGGTCTTCCAGCTGCTGGCCGCGCGGCGGATTGCGTCCAAGCAGGGTGCGTCCAGCCAAGACGAGATCGGGACGCAGCGCGCCCAGGGAGTCATCAACGACAAAGTATTCTTGCTCGGGGCCGGCGGTGGCGACGCAATATTTCACATCATCATGCCCAAGCAGGTGCAGGGCTTCGCAAGCGCGGCGATTAAGTGCAGATAGCGATTTGAGGAGCGGGGTTTTCTGATCCAGAGCCTCACCGCTGTATGAAATGAAAAGGGATGGAATGCAGAGGGTCATGCCCTGTTCGGTTTGCATCAGGAACATCGGTGACGATGCGTCCCATACCGTGTATCCACGGGCTTCGAAAGTCGAACGGCGCCCGCCCGAGGGAAAGCTGGAAGCGTCAGGCTCGGATTGAATCAGTTCCTTGCCTGTGAACCTCTCGACCGCGCCCCCCTTGCTGTCAAAAGAGAAGAAGGAGTCGTGTTTTTCTGCTGTGGCTCCCGTCTGTGGCTGAAACCAGTGGCAGTAATGGGTGGCACCTTTGGAAACGGCCCATTCCTTCACAGCATTCGCGACCAGGTCTGCAAGATCCCGGGGCAATGACTCTCCGCTGGTTGCGTATTCTTTCAGTCTGGAAACCTCGACGGCCCTGAGTTTCTTTTCCATCAGGTCAAAGCTGAAGGTGTTGCAGCCAAAATATTCAGAAATCTTTAATGGGTCGTTGTCGGATCCAAGAGGACGTTGAAATCCCCGGCTGCGGCGTGCTGCGGCAATTGCTGCTGCGTGCATGCGCTCTGACGAACGGTTCGAACTGCTGGGGGCGGACAAGGCGTTGGTGGTAACAGATGCGGACATGGGCGGGATCCTCCTCGGTGGGGTGAAAAGGCACACCCGAAGATTAGGTTTCCAGTCGCATCACTGCAAGGGTTTTTCTTGCTCAAATGCTTTCTGCAGAAGGGTTACACACCTTTCAACGGACTCATCCACGGCCTTCAGGGTGCCACTGGTGTCGATAACGCGATTTGCCAGACTTGCTTTAGCGGACGCGTCCATTTGACCAGCAAGGATCTTCTCTGCAAGTCCATGTGGGACACCGCGTTGGCGCTGAAGGCGCTCCAATTGTAGGGCCCGCGGGCATTCTGTGGCCCACACTTCACGAAAGTCTTTCTGTGCTTTGGTTTCAAAGATTAACGCAGCTTCGTAAAAGAAAATCTGTGGCCGCCGGTCCAGACCTTTTTTTTGCAATTCTTCATGAAGGGCGTTCCGGATCGCGGGGTGCATGATCCCTTCGAGTTTGGCACGGGCTGCCGCATCCGAAAAAACGATGGAACGCAGTTTCTCGCGGTCAAGATTTCCCGAGGCATCGACGATGCCGCCGCCAAAAGCCTGCACAATCCATGACAGCACCGGGCTATCCGGGGCAGCAACGACTTGCCGCGCCAATATGTCGGCATCGATGACGATGAAACCCTTTTGTCGCAGGATCCCTGCCACGGTGGACTTGCCCGTGGCGATGCCGCCCGTCAGGGCGATTCCCCAATGCCTGAGGAGGTGTTCAAAAGTTGTAGGAGAGTTGTGCTTCAATTCCATCCCCATACAAACCGGTTTCAAAGGCCAGACCACGGCGACGCCCACGGGTTTTTTTGTTCGACTTGCCGGAGGGGGCGTTGATCGCAGCCTCAATGCTGCTGGCTGCCCATGCTGCGCCAAATCCAAGCAGACAAAGGGTCGCATTATCGTCGCTCGACTTGGCGTAGGCTAATTGATCGGTGGCTTGCTTGTCATAGTAATCGATGTCGTCTTGGCTGGCCCCAGATGCGTCTCGTGCTGCAATGGCCTTGCTTGCTGCAGAAGTGGCTGTGGTAACGGCCGATGCATTCATGACATATAGGATCAACGCACCGCCTTGTGCGGCAGTGAAGGCGCCCCCCAGCAAGTAATTTCCATTTTGATACTGTCCTGCACCAAAGGGGAGAAACTTGATCAGTGGATTCGATTTGCGGGCGGCACTTTTTTTTGTGCTGGAAACCCGTGGGACCAGTTCCTCCATCGGTGGGGCTCCAGATTGGGACGGGGCTTCTGCCACAGATGGTAAAGGCGCCTCTGATGCGGACTGTGGCGGTATCAAGTCCATTGGCGGAGCGATGGGAGCTGACATGGGTGGCGGCGCGGCCTGTTGCGGGTAGTAATAGTAGGGTGATGGATTTTGGTATGCTGGGGCTCCGTAACCTTGGCCGGGATAAACAGGCGAATAACCTGGATTCGGAGCATACCCCGGGGGTGCCTGGTATCCAGGATACGCAGGGTACGTCGGATATTGCGGATAGCCCGGATTGTAGCCAGGGAATGACGGAGCTTGTTGATACGGCTGCTGCTGATAACCAGGTTGAACATAGTTTTGTTGGGGTGTTGGATTTTGTCCGGGACCATAGCCAGGCTGATAGGTCGGTGCCTGCTGACGCGGTTGCGGTGCCTGCTGACGCGGTTGCGGTGCCTGCTGGCGCGGTTGCGGTGCCTGCTGGCGCGGTTGTGTCACAACGGGTGGCGGTCCACCGAAGGTGCCAGCGAAATCATCTCCGAATAATTCCTGCCGTTTTTTTTGTGGCGCAATTTTTTTACCACTGGCTGCAGGAACTCTTGCCTGCTGTTGGATTTTGGCTGGTGCTTTGGGTTTGGCAACCGGCGTGATCTTTCGCGGTGTCTTTACCAGGAGCACATTGATGCGGTTGGAAAAGTTGGTTTTGGCGATCGTCTTGATCCTCTGGCTCTGATAGCCCGGTGCGGACACTTCGATGACCAGCGATCCTGGATCGACCTCAAATGTGTTTCCAGCATTCCCGAGGATAATGCCGTCTTGAGTCACAGTGGCTCCGGTCACATTGCAAGACACTGTTAATGTCGTCTGTTTTGCCGTTTTTTTAGGCTGCTGGAGGCGGCCGGAAGATTTTCCAGAAGATTTTAATGACACGGGCTGTGTGGTGGTTTTTCCAGCGGCAAAATTTTCAGACAGGATCGCGCTTGCAATCAGAAAAGCGATGCCCATGCGTTTGAAGTTCATGGTTCACGCCCTCCGGATTTCGGAGAGCCGACGGTGCTTTGTGGCCTGCTGAATTCGACGTTATACGTTATGCCAGTTGAAGAAATGCTGGTATCAATCCGACGCTCCTTGATGTCGCCATCGCATTCAACCCTGATCGTATAGCGACCGGCAGGCAGCTTGATGGATCTCGACGATTGCTCCATCCTGAATTTTTGTGATGGACCATTGGTATCCGGTGTCGGTGTGATCGAGACATTTGCCGGCCAACGGTTGCTGGAAATCGTCAGGGTTCTCGTCGGAATGGCCCGATTTTCTCCGGCCGCCTGGGATTTTGATTCAGCGCGCTCCAGCGTGATGCTGCCAAGTGTGATGCGGTCACCCTTTGCCACTGAAATCTTTTTTACGTAGTCCCGATAACCATTGCGTCGCAAACTGATGGTGAGTGGACCTGATGTGACAGGGAACCAGCCGCTTCCCTCGCCATTTGCGCTGTCGAGGGTCGTTCCAATACGACGGTTGTTGATAAAAATTTCTGCAGCGGGCTGGGACGTGATCGACAGGCGCGCATTCCCGGGTGCTGCTTGTGCTGGAACTGCAGGGGAAACAGGTGGCGAAATCGACGGGCTCGTGGGCAGCTGTGACGTGGGGCTGGGGGGAGCCATCGTTGGTGCAACGGTGATGGTAGTTGACTCTGGCCTGCCTGGGCTCCGGTCACGGTTTACCTTTCGGGGTTCTTTTTTTGCCGGTTTCACGGGAGCGACAGGAGATGCTGGCGATGCATTCTGAGGCAGGGTTGGTTGATTCAAGGCCGGTGGCGTTGATACCGGTTGTACGACGGGATTGATTGTTGGCGCGACTGGTGCCGGTTCAGGTTTCGTTTGAGGGCGAGTTTGGACAACAGTGGATGTCTGGCTTTGCGTCGAATTCTTGATGATTTTTAAAATCCGGAAATCTGTCAGCCACAGGAATGCCATGAAGACGGCAACAGCGATGGATATCAGAACGGGAGCCTGGCTGCCCGAGTCCCGAATGAATGTTTGCCTGATCTGGACCGGGCGCACTTGGGGGCGCATGCCATGTTTCTGCCTGCGCGGTGGTGTGTTCGCTTTTGATTCATGCTTTTCAGCGGGCCGGATCAATCGTGGCTGGGCTGTCCGGACTTTGGTTTTTCTGCTGGATTCGGCGCGCTGTGTGAAGGGTGTTGCGGGCTCCCTGTCGGGCAAAGCTTCCTGTTCAACCGTATTGGAAATCGGCTGCGGTGGTTGCGTCGAACCGCGCAGGATGTGGGATTCAAGTTCCATTGCGCTGGAAAAAACCTTTTGGGATGTCAGCCAAACATCAATTGCGCTACCCAATTCAGCAACACTTTGAAAACGTGACTCCGGGTTCTTCTGCATGCAACGAACGACCATGCGGTCGATCTCCAGGCTGAGCCCATGAGTCCTGAATCTGGGAAAAACAAATTCACCCTTGGAAATTTTCTCCACGACGTCTGCACTGCTGGCTCCCTCGAACGGCAACCTTCCAGTCAGCAGTTCGTAGAAAAGAACACCGAGGCTGTAGATGTCGCTGCGCCCGTCGACGTTGCGTCCCTTGACTTGTTCCTGGGACATGTAACTTGGTGAACCCATGAACATGCCGGTCACTGTTTTTTTATGCTTCTGGGTGTCCTTGGCGATCCCGAAATCCATCAGTTTCAACCGGCCATCAGCGGTCACCATGACATTTTCTGGTTTGATGTCGCGGTGCACGATTCCGGACCGGTGTGCATGCTCAAGGGCGCGGGCAATTTCCCGGACAATACAGGCTGCAATGATCTCCGGCAGGTGTCGATTAGGCCATGCCTGTTGCATGGATGCCAAGGTCGTCCCGTTGATAATTTCGGCCACGAGCCATAGCTGCTCCAGATCCGGGCCAGAGAAGTCATAGATGCGCATGATGTTGGGATGGTCCAACGTCGAAACGGCTTGGGCTTCCTGTTGAAATCGCGAACGGATGTCAGGATTGCGGCGAAGGTGATCGTGTAAAATTTTTATCGCAACGTATCGCCCAAGCTTTTCGTCCAGCGCACGATAAACGTTGGCCATGCCGCCTTCACCAAGGCGGTCCAAAATACGGTAGCGCTGTCCCAGGACAGAGTTTCTCATGCGGGATGGATCGGTATAAGTTGCCGATCACTTTAGGTTTTTCAGGGCGGACGAAGCCGCGCGCTTCAGACTTCGTGGGGTAGAATATCGTGATATGACGTAAAACGCTTGAAAGGACTATAAAAACGCAAGTTTGATACACGGCTCGTGTAGATGCACGCATACGATTCAACCTGATTCGCAAACCGCGAGCGCTCCAGGCCCACTTTCATCAGGCTGCCCCACACCGGATGAACATTGGCTTCGCGTTCGGCGATGGCCTGCTTGATCTGCTCGTCAATTTCAACGAGCAAGGTCTGCTTTTCATGTGCTTTTTCCAGGAGTTTTTCGTTTTCAGCAAGGAGGTGCTGGGCCTTTCGTGCATCGCCCCGGTCCGTCGCAATTTTCGCCTGCCGAGCGTTTGAGGCAATCTTGGACCGCAAAATTTGCAGTTCCTCGTCGCAAACCTCTCGATCGCCAATCCTTGTGTAAACCGACTGAAGTGCCGGGCGGAGTTCTTCGAGTTTTAGAAGTTCCTTTTCAAGCTCTTCGACAACCAGCAGCGTTCGCCAATTGACCGATCCCTTTGAGCGAATGATGTCCCCGTAGATGTGATCGCCGACATAGAGAATCTCGTCTCCGCGGAATCCGGTAAGGTGCTGCAGGAGTTGTGCATTTCCGCCTTGATAGATTTTTCCCTGCTCCAGCGAGGCCGCAGCAGCCGTCAGCAGGTTTGACTGGGTGACGACCTCGTAGAACGGCTGGCTGCCAGTGAAGAAGCCTGGTTTTCCTGAGCCGACAATGACGTAACGGAAATACTGACGCCAGTCCGGGAAGTCAGAACTTGCCTCGCCCAAGAGGAAGGTCATGACGGCGTCGGTGTAAGGCCAGTTTGAATTCGTCAGAAGGAAAAGATGCTTTCCCGCATCCATGGCACGGATGAGCATCGTTGCAAGATGCTTGTCGCGGATGAAAAATTTTTCCGGGTTGCGCAGGACCTCGTCTTTTATGCTGCCGTCTGCATGGCTTTTGTCGATGAATTTTCGAAGGTCCGCGTAGACTTCCCTAAACGACTTCTGGATTTTTCCGGGGTTGGAGTTCATGTAGTCAACGATTTCAGCGAACAGCTGGACCTCGCTCAGTGCGAAGAACGAATCCATCGAGAGAAACTCGTATGCTTTGAAACTCTCGCTATTGTAGAGCTTGTGGCGCGTTTCCTTGTCCAGGCGGGTATGGCCATGAAACGCGGTTTTAACATACTTGTGGCCATCCACTTTGAGGATGTTGCCACGGTCCATGTCAACCAGCAGTCCGCGGATGAGAAATTCTGGTTTGAATTGCAGGCGCTCCAGTTCCGAAGGATATCCTGCATCAATGAATTTTTGCAGCGTCGCCCGGAAGGCCAATGCTTCAAACGCCTCACGATTGTACATCGCAAGGGTGTGATCCATGTCAAAGCCAATCGCCCGGATGTTGCCCATGTTGAGCGACCGGTTTACAAAAATCTTCTGCCATTTTTCAAGTTTGTTGCGTTTTGTCATTGGTCTTTGCCGTTAAAAATTTCAAGCCCACCTGGAGGTGCATTTTTCCGTTTTCATCCATGAATTTTCGTTGATAAACGGCTTCCGCTGCGGACTCGGAGTACAATTTTTCTCCAATGAGTATCCTGACTTTTTCAATTACGCGTCCGGATACGAGCAAGGTGCTTTTAGCCCCGGTACGGATCGAGAAACCCGACGCTGACATGTCAAGAACTTGCTTTACCAGGACTGTCTCCTCATCCACTGGATTTGTGAATTCGCAGCGAACGTTTTCCTCGCTTGAAAAATTGAACCGCTCGTCGCTGCGTGTGTCGCTGATGGACTCAACTTTCGTTGCGTGAAAGATAAAATTTTTCCCGTCGCTCTCCAGCCTGTCGGATAAAATTCGGAGCAAATCAACTTGAATGACAAAGTTCTTTGATTTGGAAAAGTTTGAAATTAAACTGAAAGGCACTGTGTTTACAATGTTCAGCCGGTTGCCATCGACTCGCAAAATGCGGGATCCAAAGGAAATGGGCAGGCCTTCCCCGGCGAGGATCACGGGGCGGTTGGGCTTTGCGACCTCAAGTATTAGAGCAGCCATTTCCCCCGGAACGTTTTTGTCGCTGGACGAAACCATGTCAGCGCGCCTCCTTGAAGAAAACGTAGTCCGCGAATCGTTCGCTGAGGCGTTCGACACGTTGTACGTTCGGAAATGCACGGGTTAGTGCAATCTGAAATTTGATCTGGTCAAATGTGTATTCCTGCATCGTTGAATTGTCGTTCGTGATGTAAAGCAGGCTGGTTGAAATCTGTGTATCGTCCTGAATGTTCCAGCGAATCCCGCCTTGGGTAACGATGCCGCTGTCATTGCGCATGCAGAGGGTCGGTTGAGTTGGCCCTGTCGTGGTACTTCCTGGGGTGGTAACCGCGCTGGTGTTGCATATTCCGTTTAACCGGGCACGGCCGAGGCTGTAGTGATCCTGGTAAAATCCGGCAAGGCCATTCAGGGAGAAACTCGAATTGATCCGGAAGTCGGCTTCGGCGAACGCACCAAGCCGGCTGAAGTCCATCCAGTAATCATTGAAGATGAAATCGTAATGAAAAACTTCAGCCGACAAGTTCAATTGATTATCCATGAGTGACTGACTGTGGCTCGCGCCCACGCTGAAGGCAGGATTTCCGGATCCGCCAAGCAAGTCATAGGTCTTGTTGGAGAGATCTGGCGTTTCCAGATTGATCTCCTTGCGGAGGTACATGTACGCCGTGGTTCGCGATTTTTCGCTGAAACTGGCGCCAATCCATGGAATCAAGATGGACATGTCACTGATGTTCAGGGAACTCCGCAGGTCGCCTTCTTCTTCGCCAGAAAAAAACTCTGACCCGATTTTAGCAATTTCATAACGCCCAAAGACACCGCCATCAAAACGGTCCGAGAGTTTTCCGCGGTAATCCCCGAACAGGGTGTGGCGGCGTTTCAACAGGTCGAACCGGAATGGAAAATAGCGTGTGTTGAAGGGGGCGTCCAAGAACTGCTGCAGCCGGGTGTCGGTGGTGTAATACGTCTGCCGGTAAAGGTATCCGCCCGAGGCTGTTCTTGTTCCTTCGCGCCATGGCCCAACACCAACTCCGGCGTTTGCAGTCAGGCCATACTCGTTATCGCTTTTGCTCTCCAGTGCGGGGCCTTTTTGAGACCCAGTCGGATCCATGTAGTCAGACATCAGGTACATGAAACCAGTTTGAACAAACCAAAAGTGGGGATAATCAAAAAGGGAGCGCCGGTTGTTGCGGTAGTAAAGCCTTTCCAGGTCTGGTTTTTCGATGCCCGGAGCCGGATCTGTGAAGCGTCCAGCCTGGGCTGCTGCCAGCAGTTTGTCGGCTTGCGCCCGGTAGCCACCAGCCGGAAATCTTTGTGCGTAGGACTTCAAGAAGGTGATGGCCCTCTCGGCGTTGTGGGTTCTGTATTCCAGACTCGCCAGTTCAAACAGTGCCTTGCTTGCGGACTCGTCCGCGTATCCCGCGGCGCGCGTGAGCCAGTAACGCGCCGAACTGTTTTTGCCGGTCCCCTCGTATGCAAGGCCCAAGTATAGCGAGTTCAGCGATGATTCCCTGATCTTGCCGGCAGAGTAGAGCAGGGGTTGGATCGCCTTCGCGGGATAACCGCTCTGGTAGTAGGCGACTCCAAGGCGATGCCATGAGGCGAAATCAAACCTGTTTTTCTGCAGCTTTTTTGTTAACGAAGGAATCGCTTGTGCGGCGATGGATGAGTCTTCCGCTGCTTGCAGCTCGTGGGGATGACCTGCAGCCCCAGACAGGGTTATAATTAAAAGCAGCAGGAATTTTAGGTTTCGAGTCAACGGTTCTGCAACCCAATCAGGTGGTGCATCGTGATCAGAACACCCTGCGCCGGGATTCATCTGTCCGGACCCAACGCCAGCAAGACGGCAGTGGTTGTGCTGCGCCCGTCAGGACGTTCTGAGACCAACGGAGAAACGACCGGGTTTGAACTGCTGAGAGTATATGAAAAGATTGGCTCTTTTGGGAACTTGTTTTCTGATGACCGCCTGTTCGGGATCCTGACCCGGGAGGGTCCGTTTGGTTCGGTGTTCGTTGATTGTCCGCTGACAGTTCCTCCGTGTGTCGATTGCGTGCGCCCGGCATGCCCCGGAGTGATCCATTGTGACGATGTCGGTGTTGCCTGGATGCTGTCCGTGGCGGAACGCCCGGGTGCTGCGCGACAACGCCGGCGTCGCAAGTTCAATCCACAGGGCCAGAGGCTGTGGGATGTCCTCCAGTTGGCTGGGAGCCATCCCAAAATCCAAGATCCCACTTATAATTCAAACAATGCGCCTTTGGTTGTCCGGGCACGGACCCTGCAGAGGCGCTTGAATTCTTCCTCTGGCGAAACCGGTGTGGAACCTGTCAAACTGATGGAAACCCATGTCCCGATGGTGGTGGACAAGATTGCCCTGCACTGCGGAATATCGTCGGGATCGCAAGCGCCATCGGCAGCCTACCGGAACTTCGAGGCTGGACTTGGCTTTCGGCGCGCCCTGATCCAAGGCATGGTTGGCTCTGGGTTACTTGTCGACAGCGTCGCTTCTGAATTTCGAATTGTATCCCTGCATCAGTCGATCGAAGTTTTTCATGCGCTGATCACCGCCTGGGTTGCCTGCCTTCATAACAGCGGCAAAACGTCCTCACCCGTTGACGGTTTTGTTGAGGCTGGTGGTGGATGGATTCATCTTCCCGAAACTGGCCTTTTGCCAAATATCCGCTGATTCTCCGTTCAAACCAGCCGATTGAGTCAATCACCGCGGGCGTTTTGGACAACCTGGAATGACCAACACCGGCGAAACCTTCAAGCCCTCAAGATTCTTTCCGAAACCTTCCATGTGAAGTGGTCGGGGAAGACCCTGGAGGCAATGGTGCAGATCCGGATGGCCGGTGTCACCCATATCGGGCGTCGCCGAAAAAACAATCAAGACAGCCTTTTCTTCGATGAAGGCCATGGTATCGGTGTTGTCGCAGACGGCATCGGCGGGCGCAAAGGCGGAGAAATTGCTTCCACCCTTGTCGTTGACGGCATTCGTCAGGCATTTCTGGCCTCCGAGGTCATCCGTCATGAAGAGGTCACGCCTTTTCTTGCATCTGCAGTCGACACGGTGAATGCAAATGTTTTTGGATTTGGCCGCAATAACCCTGAATACGCGGGCCTCGGCTCCACGATGGATTGCATTTTGTTTTCTGGTGACATGGTTTACGTTGCCCATGTCGGAGACAGTCGCACCTACCTGTACGATGACGGACAATTATTCCAATTAACCCTTGATCACAATGTTGAAAATTTTGTCGACCGTGGGCTTGTTCACCGTGACTCACTGCAAGATCCAAGAATTCGCGGTGCTGCACTGGTGAAAGCAGTTGGATTGACCGCGCGGTGCGAATTAGACATCTGCAGGATCAAGCGTCGTCCCGGTCAAATTTACCTTTCTTGTTCTGACGGCCTGACATCCATGCTCGATGACCGCGAAGTTGCAGCACTTCTGGCAACCCATGGCGGAAATTTGCAAAAGTCTGCAAGCGCACTTCTCGATGCCGCAAACGATGCCGGCGGCCGGGACAATATTACGGTGCTTTTAGCCCGCGTGGAGGGTCGCTGATGCCGCGGGCGAAACTCTATCTAGTGCGTCGGGATCTCGAGGCCTTCACTGGTCCCGTAACGGCCGCAGAGCTTTCCAAGCTTATTGAACGCATGGCCGTTGGACTTCGTGATGAAGTTACGGGTCATTGTGGCCCCTGGATTTTTCTCGATGACCGCGACAAGCTTAAAAAGTTTTACTCCGAATTATTGCCCATTGTGCAAGCCGCCTCAGTCAGTGGCTGGTCGACCGATGCCAATGAATTCCGTAACGAGCCAACGGTCAAGGGACCGATCATTCTTGCTAAAAAGAAACCGGACCGCCGGTTGATCCTGGCGGCCGCATTTTTTGGTTTGGCAGTTTTCGCAGCCATGGTCGCGTGGATGTTTGCCGGCTCTGGCGAACTGTCTAGCCGCATCATTGGATCTCAAATACCTCCGGCGAGCGAATTGACTGCCTTGCTGCAAACTGGTGGTGAAAAAGAATTCGTTGCTGTGATTCAACCTCAATTGCCGCGGATCATTGATCGCGTAAACCGTAATCATGATTTCATGGCTGCGTGGCTGCCCTTTCTTCGCGCCTACGCCTTTTTTGGTCCAGGCGAGATTGATGGATTTTCTTCGAAAAAACTGCGTGGCGAGAGTGGGGTTGCAGCACCAGCCGACTGTTCCGTCAAGGCTTGGACAAAGCGCTGGCATGATGCCCTCCCGTCGTTCAATTCAGTGGCGCTGGGCGGGGCGCTTCCTTCGGATCATTGGGCGCGGTTGCTAGCCTGGGATCCTCATTGGATCAACCGCAGATCCCAGTCTGGCTGGATTCGCCCCCGGAACTTCTACCAGGGATGCGTTATGGCGGCAGTGCGTGCCTTTGACTCTATTCCGGGCGGATTTCCTGCTGATGGTGTCCGTGCGCGTCTTGCAGTTCTCTCCGCTGCTTTGGAAAATCCAGGGAAGGCGCAGGAGGACGGCTCGACAGGAAAAGCAAACGGTTCCACCAAGGCCACTGCCTTTGGACTGTGGACATGCATGGATTTGGCACGCAGCCGGACTGAACTGGATCAATGCCTCGAAGCACCTTGGCAGAACCTGATGCAATCGGATTACAACCGGGAGAAATTTTACTGGTCGATGCTTCGTTTGGCTGTCAAGGCTCGCAGCACGGGAGACCAGTCCTCGTGGCCGCTGTTGCGCAATGATTTGCAGGCATTTATTTCCGGGCGGGACCAAAGTGATTCGTACACCAGAATGGATTATTCCGATGAACTTCATTTTGTCGGGGCAATCAAAGGAGTTCTCCCTGCTGTGATGGACACAACTCCGCCGCCTTCCGGGCCAGTGAAGTCTTTCAACGAGGACATCCAAATCGATCTCGCCCATTGAGTTGCCGGATGAAACACATTGCCCCTCATATTAGCCGCAAATTGATCCTCGCAGGATTCTGCGTCACGGCAATTTTAAATTTCCCTTTGGGTGGACAAGCCATCGCTGCTCCTGATCCAACGGTAGCGCTGCAGAATGCACTGCAGCGCGGAGACTGCGCCTTTGCCATCTCACAGGCCAGGCAAATCCTTTCGCAATATCCGTTTGGTAGCGCAGAGGCTGCTCAGGCTAACCTCACCCTGGGAACTTGCCTGCTGCGTGCAAAACGCTGGTCGGCAGCCCAGCGTGCTTTGCGTCTGGCAAGGCCACTTTCTGGACGTGCGGTCCAGACCCGGCGACGCCTGGAAAAATTCGCGGCGGATCGTGAGCAGGAGGAAAATCGATCCTTTGGCTCAGGGACGACCAACTCGCTCTGGAGCCCCGTTGCGGCTCAGCCATATTGGCAAGCCCCCGCACCCGTGGTGATGCCGGTCGAGCCTGGCTACGGTAAGGGCAAGGTTCCCCAAAGTCCGCGTCCTTCTCCCGTCAAGCCCGCCAAGCCCGCCAAGCCCGAAGAAAAGCTCCGCGGCTTTTCGATCACGCCGGCTGCGACTTACAAACGCATCGATTCCTATAAAAGCTTCAGCGGCTTGTCGGAAGTTGGAGACAACGCGACGACCACGGAATCCAAGGTCACGGCACAGGCGCGGTCAGAGTCCCCGATGGCTTACGCCGGCGGGGATGCGCTGGCACTGTCCCTTCCATTGGAACTCAATTACGCACAAAATTCGGGAAACAATGAAATCATCAGTTTCTCCAGGGCATCGGATACTGCCACCACGGTTAGCGGAAATGTGAAGGACAAGGGGACTAATTCCAAGGTTTTTACCACAAAAGCCACACCGGCAGTCACGGTGCCACTTGGCAAGGACATAGAATTCGAGGGATCGTTCCTCTATACGTTGGATCTACCCGATTTTAAGACTGACAAAAAAAAATCAAGCCGGGTTCCCAAAGGAACGCTCGAGTTGGAGGCAGGAGCTTGGAAAGCATCAGGTGCAGCCTCCTATGAGGAGAAGCTTGATAGCTCCGATGCCCGAACCCAAGGTTCTTCAATTTTCTCCGGCAAATTGTCATACGCCGCCGGGGTTCAAACATGGACCCTCGACGCAAAGCGCACAGATACTGCTGTCCCGGTAACCCTCCGGGACGAAAGCGTAGCTGCTGCAAATACCAGTGCTTCTCTTACGGCGAAAATCGGCGGTGAATCGGCCGAATACAAGTTGATCGGATCCTACGTTGCCTACGAGAGGTTCCCCGGTGTTATCTTAAAGGCCGCAGGGACCACGATGAAAATCTCTGGAGACGTGGATGTCCCCTTCGGTGTTTTTTCCCTTGGTGGAAATTTTTCGTACGGGTCGCTGTCCGATTATGTTTCCAGCATTACGATCAAGGATGAAAGCGGCGGGGACGTGACCTATCAGCTTGCAGCGAATGGAACCCAAACTCAGTTCGGCGGAAAGTTTAAGGTCACGGCATTCAAGTGGCTGGCCTTGTCCATGGCGTATACCTATACGACGACGGATTACACGACCAACAACCCGCTACTGCAAAAGGAATTTTTGAAAAAAAACGAGAGCATGGCCACGAGCACCACAGTCAGCGCGGCGCTGTCCCGGGAATTTTGACTTCAGGTAAAGGCCGGGCCAGATTCGGGACGGATTTTCTCGAGTTGCATTCTGGTTTGTTCCAGGCGTTCTTTCATGGCCTTGATCACTTCGTAGCCACGCTGAACTTTGGTCGTGACTTCATCTAGATCCTGTTTGTTCTGTCCAAGATCGCGCACGATGGCTTCGACTTCGTCCAACATTTCGCGGTAACGGGTTGATTCCTTGATTTCCATTATCTTTCGCCGCCTGTTTTTTAAATCAAATCGAATTAAATTCCGTCAATCGATTCAACGATCAATTGCACTGGCCCGTCTTTTAAACGCGCATGAACGTGCATTCCTTTGCGTAACTTGGTGACACTGTCGATGGTTTCCCCGTTGACACTGAGTCGTGTCCAGCCGCGCTCCAGCCAGGGTTTCGGATCCAAGGCTGCCAATCGCATTTCCAGAGATGAAAGTTCTGATCCATGGCCTGAAATCACACGCATGGCCGCCGTTTGAAGGCGCCCCGCGAGGACTTCGAACCATTGCATTTGAACTTCTGCCATTCGGTCTATGGCATTTCTCAGTCCAGTTCCTGCCGTATCAATCCGGTTGCGTGCCGCGGCAAAACAATCCACCAGGAATTGCGCAGCAGCCGTTGGTGTCTTCTGACGCAAGTGGCAGATTTCTTCCGCGATGCAAGTGTCGTCGTGATGACCAATGGCTGCGATCACTGGCATGGGACATCCCGCAATGGCATAAGCAACCTCGGGCGCATCGAACCATCTGAGGTCTGCTGCGCTGCCTCCGCCCCTGGTGATGACAAGGACATCGCATCCCAATTCTGCCAGGTGACGGATCGCGGCCGGCACCTCAACAGGAACCTTGTCGCCTTGGGTCGCGGCATGCATAAAACTAACTTTTCCAGGAAAAAGTCCTGATTCCATCTGATGCAGGAAGTCGCTCTCGGCCCGGCTGCCCTCTGAGCTGACCAGTCCAACGTGAAAGGGAAACAGTGGCATCTGAAGTTGCTTGTTGATCCGGTCAAGGCCTTTTGACCGGAGTTCCTTCAGCAGTGTTTCCCGTGCGAGGGCCAAGGCACCGCGCGTGAACAGGGGGTCAATATTTTCAATGGTGAGGGAGAGCTGGGCGCGGTCGCGATAGAATCCGACACGGCACAGGCATCGGACTTTCATCCCGTCCTGCATAATTTGGCGCAAGGTTTCCTCGCCATGCATTTGTGCCATGTATTCGAGGCCGTTGGGCCAGATGGTTGCCTTTACGCTGATCGATCCTGTTGAATTTTCGCGGCTACCTTGTTCTTTTGTTTCAGCAAGGTTCAGGAAAATTCCCTGCGGACGAATTGCGAGATTTTCAATTTCTCCAATGACCCAGACTGGACCGGGAAAGCCGGTGGCAATGCTCTGGGCAACAGCCGTGACCAATTCCCGAACTGGAATTCCTGCATCGTTTTTTGCTGGTTCACCGCCGGGCCGGTTCGGTGACGTGGCGGGTTTGGTGGCAGCCACTGGTGCGGTAGCCCCGCCGGTGAGCCCTTGCACTTTTTCAAGGGCTTCTTGGCTGAGCGGAATCTGCCAGGTTTTAAAAACCTTGTCGAAGCGACCGCCTAGAGCCTTGATCGTGTCGCGATGGCGATAGGTGTCGCCATAAACGATGATCAATTCTTCGCGAACAGTGAAGTGGAGTCCCATGACAAGACGGTTAGCATGATGACGTGCCTTCGTCAGCTTTTTATGTCGGCCTCTACTTGATAAAGATCGTGCAGTTTTTGGCAATGAAATCGATATGAAGGACTGTTTTTTTGCCATCCGGCAGCCTGGCCGGTGTGAACCTGCAGGCCACGTCCCTGCGGCCTCCGTCTTCCGCGACAGAGGCAGTCACCCGGTACTCCTGCCCAGCCTGAAGGTCAGGGATTGGTTGGGGTTTGCCTTCGCCATTCGGATTGGTTTCTAGCCGGGCGACGTAGAATCCGTCGTTGAGATTGACCACCACAGTGGGACTGGTCGCCCAGTTGGCCGACACCGCAACATTGGCAAACTCACCCTTTGGTCGAAGATTGAAGGTGACTTCTTCCAGGTAGGAGCCTGGCTTGATGTTGACTTGGGCCTGGTCAGAAAAATACCCCTCACGACGTGCCGTCAGAACATGCCGGCCAGGGGATAATCGCAGTCCCACGGGTATTTTTTTGTAGCTGCCATTGAATGCGGGCTTGCCGTTGACGGCGATTTGGACGGAATGGGTGTTGCCCTTCCCAAACAGTTGAATTGGCGGTTTTGCGGTCAATGGAACCTGCATTTTTCCAAGCATGACAATCCCGCAGATCCCACCCAAGACGACCATCGCGTAAAGCCAGCTTGGACTTGTCCATGTTCCTGACGAGACTTTTCCCCATGCAATCGATTTGGGGCCAGTCTTTGCGGATGAGAAGTGCGATGGGCGCGGCGTATTGCTGCGCGGTCCGGCAGTCACGGGAAACATGGATTGCCCGGAATTTTTATCCGGACTGTTTGTTGGTGCGGGACTTTCATTGATGGACGGAACTGGTTGCGAAAGGAGGGTGCGAATGTCGTTCGCAGTCTCTGCCTTTCGCTGTGGCAGCGCACCAGCAAGAAAGCGCGACAAGTCCTCTGATGTAAAATCTGGATGACGCTGGCCCAGGTAACGACGCAACTCGCGTTCAAATTCATTCCCCGTTTCGTAGCGACGGTTCGGGTCTTTTTGCAGCGCGCGCATCACAATGGCTTCAAGTCCTGGGTCCACGGCCGGGTTTAGGACGCGCAGCGTTGGCGGAATCCGGCATTCATGCACGTGCCGGATGGTTTCCACATCCGTGTCCATATTGAACAACCGGTGCATCGTCAGGGTCTCCCACAAAACGATTCCAAGGGAGAAAACGTCCGACCTTCCGTCGATGTTTTTTGCCGCGACCTGTTCTGGACTCATGTAAGAATATTTGCCTTTGACGACCCCGGGCCTTGTCTCCGTGACGCGGCCTCCTCCTTCGGCAATACCGAAATCGGTGACTTTCACCTCACCCGAAAAGCTGAGAAGTATGTTTTGAGGCGAAATGTCGCGATGGACAATATTCATCTGCGAACCGGTCATTTCGTTGTTTTTACTGTGGGCGTAGTGCAATCCCTTTGCGGCTTCCGACGCGACATAGACTGCCATGGGTACGGTGAGCCGCATTTTTTTCAGGGAGCACTGGTGCAGAAGGGCCCGCAGGTCTGTCCCCTCCACAAATTCCATGATCATGCCCCAGGTGGGCCCAAACGCCTGGAAGCCTTCGACGCGGACGATGTTTGCATGACGCAGGCTCTTGCAAATTTCCGCCTCGTCGCGGAACATTTGGACGTATTCGGCATCTTCGGCGTAGTGGGGCAGGATCCGCTTTACCGCGCAAATACGCTGAAAGCCGTCGCCTCCGATTTGACGGGCCAGCCATATCTCGGCCATTCCGCCACGGGCGATCTTTTTCTCAAGGTAGTATCGGTTGCTTCCTGACATGGGGTTTTTATCGGAGCAACCGGGAGGGATTTGTAGGCAGATTTCGGGGGGTTGGGTGAAAGCTCGTCTGCGGAGGCCCTTTGATGGGCTTTTTTAGTGGTGTATCTCCATGAAAAGATTAGAGTAAAAGGATCTGTTTTGGGGTGGCTCAAGGGGCCGTCAGCGCACGGCAATTCGGAACAATATTGGTGCAGTGCGCGCCATGCGGGACATTTTGAATGGGCAGGGTTTGATGCGGCAGGGGTTTTTCATCACCGTTGAAGGGGGCGAGGGGGTTGGCAAGACCACTTTCGTGAAGTCCTTCTGTGACGCCCTTTCGAAATCCCTCGATCCAACGGGCACAGCCGTGGTGCAGACCCGCGAACCCGGCGGAACACCAGTTGCGAACAGCATCCGCGCCATTTTTGCCAATCCGCCTCCGGGCGAGACTTTAATTCCGGAAACCGAAGCCATGCTGGTCATGGCTGCCCGGGCACAACATGTGGCCCATTTGATCAGGCCGGCGCTGGAGCGCGGAGCGGTCGTAATTTGTGACCGTTACGTCGATTCCACCATGGTTTATCAGGGTGCTGTTGGCGGGCTGGACCGCGTCTGGCTGGAATCATCCAATCGTTTTGCGACGAAGGGTCTTGTTCCTGACCTGACGTTCTTGCTGGATTGCCCCGTGGAAATTTCCAGCCAGCGCAGTGAAGTCCGTTCCCGTGTCGGTCAGGCCGAAGATGGGGCCCAACGGTACGACGCTGGTTCCAAAGATCAGCATGAGACGATCCGCGCGGGGTTTCTTGATTGCGCCCGCCGCGCTCCGGCGCGTTTTGTTGTCCTCGATGCGACAAAAAATCCGGACGCTTTGACGGCAGATGCCTTGGCTGCTTTACGCCTGAGGGCCCCTGGGATTACGCCTGGAACACTGGGGGGCAGACCAACGTGATCAATCCCTTGCTCCAATCGCTGATGGAATTGTCGCGCAGTGATCGCATGCCGCAATCCTTGCTGCTCTATGGGCCTGCTCCAGCTGCAGTTGAATCATGTGCACGTGATTTTCTCATGAATTTGTTTTGCCAATCCCCTGCTTCAGGGCCGGACACCAGCGGTCCTTGCGGTGGTTGCTGTGAATGCCGTTCTTTTCAAATCGGTGAACACCCCGAAGTTTTTAGCCTCGGCGCTGCGGTCGAAGACGGGCAACCATCGACCGAGTCCATCAAAATCGAACAGGTTCGTCATGCGATCGAGCACGTGGGATGGCATTCTGCCGTTCGGGCGGATGGACGCAAGGCGTGGCGTGTGGTTTGGCTGCGCCAGGCTGAGAATTTGACCGAGCAGGCGGCAAATGCGCTTTTGAAGACTGTGGAGGAACCACCAGAGGGTGCGCTCATTCTGATCACTTCGCGACACCCGCGGAATCTTTTGCCAACCCTGCGTTCGCGTTTGCTCGCGTTGCGTATTCCCGGACGAGAACCAGTGGCCGATTTGCCCCCTGCAATGCGCGCTGCAATCGCTGAACTCCTCCGGTCACCGCTGGCTGCCGCCAGCCTTGCACCGGCCGAGCAGATTGCCCGTCAGGGTCGTATGAAAGCCGGTGAATTTGCCGCCGGCACGGAACTCATGCTGAATGAATTGTATCGGGAATCTTTTGCCAGTGGGCGGACTGCTTTACTGGTGGAAAAATTAAGTTCCCGACGGATCACTTTAAGCCGGTTGCATCAGTTGGCGCGCCGGCAACGAATTGCACTGAACACACAGCTTGCAGCCGAGATGATCGGCGCGGCGCCCGGGCGCTTTTGAAAGCGCGGGTTTTATTTTTGATTGGGGAATGATCCATGGACTCCGTCAACGTTGTTGGCGTTCAATTCAGGCGCGCGGGAAAGATCTACCATTTTACCCCGGGTGATTATGATGTTCGCATCGGTGATCCTGTTGTGGTGGATACGGACCGCGGTCCGAGCCTTGCTGAAGTTACCGTCTTGAAGCTCCTCGCCCGGTCTGAACTTGGCGATCAGGAACTCAAGCCAATCATTCGCAAGGCGTCGGCCAAGGACCTTGAAATCCCAAGCAAGCAATCGCCAGAGTTTGTCGAAAATTTTTCTCGTGAGGCCCTGAAGCGGCACGAGTTGAATCTTCGCATCCTGAAGGCTGAGGTCCAATTGGGCGGCAACAAGATCATCGTTTACTTCTCGGCCCCCGGCCGGGTTGATTTTCGTGAGTTGGTTAAAGACTTGGCAACGGGGCTCTTCGCCCGTGTTGAATTGAAGCAGGTTGGTGCCCGTGATGAAGCCAAACTTGTTGGCGGCATCGGTATTTGCGGACGCGAGTTCTGCTGTTCAAGTTTTCTGCGTGAATTTGTGCCTGTCTCGATCAAGATGGCAAAAAATCAGAATCTGGCCTTGAATCCAACCAAGGTGTCAGGTGGTTGTGGACGCTTGCTTTGCTGTCTGACGTACGAGAACGACACCTATACCGAAATGCGCCGCATCATGCCCGGCAAGGGCGCCAAGGTTCGTGTGATTGAAGACGGTGTGCTCGCGACGGTGATCAAATCCGACCTTATCAATCAAAGGGTCATGATCATCAGCGACGATGAGGCTGGTAACATCCAGACCCTTCCCATCGCGCAGCTCGAGATTCTGGACAAGGGACCGAGGCCGCAGTCTGACCAAGGTGCCCGTGGCGATCGCGCTGGGCGTGGAGACCGCAGTGAACGCGGAAGTCGCGGCGACACCAGCCGGGGCGGCAGGCCTGCTCAGGCGAAGGAAATGCCTGTTTCTGATACGGCCAACGAATCAGATGATGAACAGCATGTGGATGAGGATCTTTCTGAGGCGGAAATCTGGTCAGAAGACATCCACCTGGAAGACTTCGGATTTGAAGGCCAAGAAAAAGAAAAAGAAAAAGACAAAGCTAAAGCCGGGTCACAAGCCACGACGGAAGCTCAGTCTGGATCCGGAACGCCAGGCGGCCAGCCACAAGGCGGCGAAGGTCGCGGAAGGCGCCGTGGGCGTCGCGGTCGCGGCGGACGTGGTGGCGGTAGTGGTGGTAGTGGTGGTAGCGGCGGCGGAACACCCCCGTCATCCTGAGGTGCCTCGTCATCCTGAGGTGCCTCGTCATCCTGAGGTGCCTCGTCATCCTGAGGTGCCTCGTCATCCTGAGCGAATGCGAAGGATCCTTTCTTAGCCCCAGCAGGCGAAGGATCCATCGGGCCGGCGCTCGCCGATGGTGCCCCCCGCAGTCGCGGCATGAGCGCAGTTTGGCCTCTTTTTTACTCAGACTTTGGTGTGGCGCCATGCCGGCTCTGCGGGGCCTCCCATCGTTGGCTGCCCCAATGGATCCTTCGCCTGGACCAACACTGAGCCTTCGAACGCCAGAACGGCGGACAGCGACTTTCCGCGGAAAGTGCGCACGCTTCTGAGCCGCCTCGTCATCCTGAGCCGCCTCGTCATCCTGAGCGTTAGCGAAGGATCCTTTCTTAACACGTCATTCTGAGGCCGAAGGCCGAAGAATCCTTTCTTCTCCGCCGCGGGACAGGATTTTTCGGCTTCGTCTCAGTAGGACTGATTCTCGACTTTCCGCGGAAAGTCTAGAACCCTTCGCTGATTTACGGTTATTCCATCGGTACGCGTTCTTCGCGAAAACTGGAAAATGCCACTTACGAAGACGTCGCCCACCTGTCAGTCCAAATGGAAAAATGGCAGTCTCGTTTTTAAAAAAAATTTTGAAGAAAGGATTCTTCGGCCTACGGCCTCAGAATGACGAGTTAAGAAAGGATTCTTCGGCCTACGGCCTCAGAATGACGGAGTGGCTCAGGATGACGGATTAAGAAAGAATCTTTTTTTAGAGATCGTCAATCAAACAGCGCAGCGCCAGCGATCTGGGATAAAAAGTTCCAACCGGGAATCCAGTTGCTGTAGGTTGTTCGTTCGTTTACGCAATCCATCATTGCAGCGGCGGCATTCCTGCATCGCATTCCCGTCAATGGTGCGCCTGCGGTGGTCACCACATCGGGCAAACTCGTTTCACTTGCAGCAGCACATTCTTGCAGCACATCAAGTGGAGCCGTTGTGGTTTCTCCTGCCTTGCAGTTTCCATTTTCAAAAGATTCAAGGTCGGTCGGCCCGGGTGTCCCGCCCACGGCGTAGACGATTCCAACAGATGATGGATCTTTGCCTTGTGGGTCAGGGCAACGACAGTAAATCGCCACACCGATATAATGGTGGGGACTTTTCTCGGTGCAGATGGTGGCCTTGGTCCCAAAAACTTCACAGCCATCGGGGCAGCTGGCTTCGCTCACGGATTGTGGAACGTAAACCACCGAACCTGCTTGCAGAGTTGGTGCGACGCTCACAAGCAGCCCAAAGAATATGATGGGAGCCATCGCCATCCGTCGTGACATGATCAAACCTGGCCCGTTCATTGTTGAACCGGGATCGCGACTTCCGCCACCACGGCCTTGCGTGAAGGAATCGATGTCAGGTTTTCGATCTGCTTGGCCGCAAGCTGTCCACACGCAGCAGAGACATCCAGTCCCTTGCTGTAACGGACTGGAGCCGGAATAGAACGGTCAGCAAGATGTTTTTGAAATGTGCGAATGTCCTCATCGCCAGGGCGGTCAAAAGGCAGTCCCGGGTGAGCATTGAACGGAATTAAATTCACCTTGGCGCGCAGGCCGTGGACGAATTTCACAAGTTCCTTGGCCTCGCGCAAGCCGCAGTTCTTGTCTTTGATCAAGATGTATTCCAGGGTGATTTTACTGCCTGTAATACCCTGCCACGTGGTCAATGCGTTCTTGAGTTCACTCAACGGGTAACGCCGGTTGATCGGCATCAATTCAGAACGCAGCTCATCCCGCGAAGCGTGAAGTGATATCGCCAGCGCGCACTTCACGTCATTGGCGAGTTCCACGATCCGTGGAGCAAGGCCAGATGTTGATACGGTCACATGACGGTTGGACAGGCCGAATCCGAATTCTTCTTCTGGACGCAACATGGTTTTAACGGTTGTGACGACGTTCTTGTAGTTGTCCAGAGGTTCGCCCATTCCCATAAAGACGACGTGGGAAAGGCGCCTGCCCTCTGCGCGCACCATGCTGCTGGCCAATGCGTACTGTGCCAAAATTTCATGGGCCGCCAGGTGCCGGAAGAAACCGAGTTTTCCGGTCTGGCAAAACGTACAGGCGAGCTTGCAACCGACTTGTGACGACACGCAAAGGCTCGTCCGGTTTTCGTAGCGCAGGATGACAGCTTCCATGAATTGGCCGGTGGCGGTCTTCAGGAGCAGTTTGGTTGAGCCATCTTCAGCGCTTAAAGAACTATGGATCTCCGGCAGAAACCAATCGATTCCAGCAGCGAGTTTTTCACGCAGTCCCGCAGGCAGGTTTGACATCTTTGCCGGATCAACGCATTTTTCTGAGTAAATCCACTTCAAGATTTGCGCGGCACGATAGCCAGGCTCGCCCCAGGATTTCAGGATCGCCGTCAGTTGCGGTAGATCCAACTCCAGGGCGTGGGGTTTCGCGGCGGGCATCTCGCGAGGCCCGTCCGGAATGTTCAGGATGGTCGGAACGGTTAATTCACTGGTCATTGTGCTTCTCGGGTCTTTGAGTCCGGCGCGGATTCTAACGGTTTCTATAAAAAACTCAATTTATTTAATTCTATATATAAAGATAAACAACCATACTTTGACTAGAAATGACTATAATCATTACTAAAAATTATTGTTTATAATAAAAACGTTGAGTTAATAAGCTTTCTCATTGGTCGATAAAACTCAACCCGGATGTTCATTATGAGAAGACTCAGAATTTGTCTCAAGCCTGCCATGCTAGCAATTTTCATCAACTTCACCTCTAGCGGCTGTGCCCAACACCAGAATCCGGGTTCGATTCCAGAGCGGATAGAGTCGCAAGTCCACACACAAATTCCGCCGGCGCCGCCCCCGGTGTCATCCCCGAGCCCGAGCGGCCCGGCGTCAACCCAAGTCGCCCCACCCAATCCAGCCGGTACCGTCACCAGTGGCGGCGGAATCATTTATGGATCCATGGGAAATCCGTGGTTCATGGACGACCAGCCATCGCCCACATGGTGCATTGTGATCGATCGTGAGAATTTTGGCATAAGCCTTGAGGATGCAGAAACTCACATTAAAGTTGCGTTAAAGGAATGGGAAGCAGTCACAGGTATCACCTTCACCAAAACGGACTGCAATGAGCAGACTGACTTGCGGTTCCTGTTGGGAACCCTGTCGACACAAGACTTGCTCGACGCCGATACAAATAAGAGTGTTGCCCAGCATTCCCTGGGAAAATCGGCAGGCTTGGCCGTGCGGACCCACTACGACGAAGCCACCATGCGAGGCCGGGGCTTCATTTACCTGGCACCTGAAACAGGCCCACTTAAAATTCAGGCATCTGAGATTGTTGCCCATCCCTGGCAAATTTTCGGGGGAAAGATCTTCCGGGTTGCGGTGATGCATGAATTGGGTCACGTATTTGGCCTGCAGCACTCTCATGAGGGCGATGACCTTATGGGCTCGCGAACCATTGAATACCTGCTCTCAAAAAAGGTTTACGTGGAAATCCCTTTCGAGCCGACCGAACGAGCTATTTTCCATGCCAAGCTGAAGCAACTGACTCCGCTGAATCTGGTCGCATTTCCTGTGGATTCCGAATTTGAACGTTGTTTTGGTGCCGCCTGCACCAAGGTCCTGATCCACAATTCAGTTGAGGGGAGGGTGATTCTGCAGGTTTGGACCAAGGCCAATCTTGGTGATGGTTCCCTTGATACGTCTGCTATGGATTTACGGAATTTGCATCCTTATCAATTTGAATCGGTCACCGTCTTGCGAACTAGGATGATGGACATGAGTCCACTTTCACGAATTTTTCGCGATGGTGACTACAGGCCTGGGATTATTGCGACCGCAGCGACTTTCAGCGGCACCATGGATGACGGACGCACCATGATCTTGAACTGGACAGCCGGCAAGAGACCGCAGGTGATAGCGTTCAAGGGGGATAGATATTCTGTGGTGTTCAATTAGAAGCTTGTTGGATCTTAAAATGCCAGCTGGGCACCCAATGCGGCCAGGTCGGCAAGTTGGGGCCAGGCGCAGGATGTGACCCTGGAAAATCCAGCTTCCGTTGCAGCCCGCGCTGTTGTCGGACCGATCACGGCTGCCGAAATGAATTTTGGGGCCAACAGGGATTCGCTTCCGGCAAATTCAAGCCAACCGGCAACGCTTGACGGGCTGGCAAAGCAGATGGCGATCCGGCAGTCCTTGACGCGCAGTGTCAGTTGCTCTCGCGCGGCGTCAAGGTCCCGGTTAACCAGTTGCCGGCCATCGGCGTCTGTTGGATGGGATCCTGTGCGGTAAACCGCAATTCTGTGGCAGGGAAAACCGTCGGCTTCAAGTTGCGCTGAAAGATCAAAGGCGACTTCTTCACCGCTGAACCAGATAAAGGGCGTGCCGGCAGTTGGACGGTTTCGGAGTGCATCCCCGGCGAGCCCTTCGCTGGTTGCGGAATCAATGCATTGGACTGGCCGGTGCAATAGTTTTTCCGCAAGGTCTGCCGTTTTACGACCATGGGTAATGATTTCTGATGCCGCTGCCAATGCGGCAAAGGCTTTTGGTTCGGTATTCCGCCAAGACGCGCAAATTTTCACCGCATTCTGGCTGGTGAAAATGATTTTGGCTTCCCGTTGAAATCCCGATTTGATGGCTTGTGGTGGTGGCAGAGCCTCGATCCCAATGCACGGCACGTGCAGCACATCCGCGCGTAATGCATTGAGTAAAATCTGGTCTGCTGGCAAATCGGCTGCAGCCCGCGTCCAAATCAACACGGCGGCTTTTCTTTGGTGAGGGTGTGAGTTCCCTGGGGGAATGCCGTCATGCATCAGGACGCTTTCTTGGCTTTAGGGAATTTAATGCAGCCGCATCACGTCAGGCACAGGCAGTTGCAGGGTGGTCAGGATGTCTGCAGCCCCTTGTTCCGACAATGCTGCCAGTAATTTTGCGCCAATGGCCTCTGGTTTTTTTTCAGGAGTGATTTCGATCCGCAGTTTGGCTGAAGCATGGCGCCCGTCGTTGTTCAGCAGCGTTGCCGTCGCTGAGGCGAACCGGTTCCCATTGGCGTCGATCTCAATTTCACAGAGGGCGCCAAATGGCATGGTGCAATCCCCGCCAAGCAACCGCAATACAGATCGTTCAACATTCACGCAGAATTCCGTGTCATGACAGTGCAGGGGGCTCAGGATTTCTCCGAGCAAGTCGCCACTGTTGGGAACCTCAATGGCAAGGGCGCCCTGACCGGCACATGGAACAAATTCTCCGGTAGGCAACGGGCAAACGACAAAAGATTCGCGTGGAACATGCTCCCATAATTTTTCTCCGAGGCGTTCCAGGGATGCCGCTGCCAACACGATGGCATCAAATTGGCCCTCGTGAAGTTTGTGCAATCGCGTGTCTACATTGCCACGCACTGGCAGGTTTTTAAATTTTGCGGCATATCGCGAAAATAAAGATGCCCGCCTGAGGCTTGATGTGCCAATGGTCAATGGTCCGGCGGCGGACAAATCCTCGCTCGTCAGCCATTCGCCGTCTCGATTCGCGAGTCCGGCAGATTCCGCAGATTTTTTTCGGACGATCAGAATATCGTGGGCCGAATGCCTTTTTAAAATTGCGCCAAGACGAAATGCCGGCGGCAGATTCACGGGCATGTCCTTCAGGCTGTGGATGGCTATGTCGGCATGGCCTGCCAGCATGGCTTCTTCGAGTTCTTTCACAAAAAGACCCTTGCCGCCGATTTCGCTCAAGAATCGGTCTTGCACCAGATCGCCCGTGGTCTTGACCACATGCATCGCAGTTTTTATGCCCGAGGCGTTCAGTTTGCCTGCAACAAATTCCGCCTGCCAAAGGGCCAGGGTGCTGCCGCGCGTCGCAATTTTAAGTTTACGTGGGGTCATCTTCAGTCCTTCGGGATTCCCCGCGAAAGAGTCGCATTAAAAGTTCCGCGGCATCCTGGCCTTTGCCTTGGTCCACCATATTTCGCAGGCCTCGCCCGGCATCAGCCGTCAGGCGTGACGCCAAAACATCAAGCAGTTGCCAGACACGCCCGGTTTGTTCCTCGTTGAATTCTTGAAAAGAATCGCGGGACAGGGTCTTCTGAGCTTCCCTGCGGAACAGTTGATCCAAGTGGATGTTGAAGTGCTGCAAGGCAGGCGCAACCGCCATGTGGGCCAGCCATCTTTCATATCCGGCAACAGATTCGTCAATGATCCGCGCGGCATCTTCCGCCGCCCGAAGCCTTTCTTTTCGATTGCCTTCCACCACTTGTTTCAGATCGTCAATATCGAACAAGTACACATCGTTCAGACTGCTGCAGGCGGAATCGATGTCCCGGGGCATGGCGATGTCAACCAGGAGCAATGTTCTTCCTCGCCTGCGTCGAATCGCCTCGTTCACCATGGCCTTGGTGATGATTGTATGGGGAGCCCCGGTGGCACTGATGACAACGTCGGCAGAGGCCAGGGCGTCTGCCAGTTGATCCAACGCCAGAGGTTCAGCGCCTTGCAGTCGCATCGCCAATGCACGGGCCCGGTCCAGGCTGCGATTGATGATTCCAAGGGATTTTGGATTGTGTTGCTGAATGCACCGGGCAGTGACTTCTGCCATTTCGCCGGCGCCGATCACGAGAAAATTTTTAGACGTCGGGTCGTTGAAGATTTTTTTAACCAGTTCCACTGCCGCATGGCCGATCGAAACACGTCCGCGCCCAATCGCGGTCTGAGTGCGAACTTTTTTCGAAGCCGCAAGTGCTTCCTGGCCAAGGCGGGTCAAAACGGGACCAAGTGTTTTGGCATCGTCTGCCATTGCCAGAGCATTTTTGAATTGTCCGGTGATTTGAGTTTCTCCGACGACGAGAGAATCCAGGCTGGCGGCGACTGAAAACAGATGGCGGACTGCGTCACGCCCGGTGAGTGCATAAGCCGCCTGACGCACCTGCTCGACTGCCTCAGGGGCCAAGGCATCGAAGGAGACAAAGGCTGCATGCAAGGTATCGGAAAAGGACGGATCTGCGGTGATGCTGCGTGGACCAACACCAAAAATCTCGAAGCGGTTGCATGTTGACAGCGTGACGAGTTCTGAGAATCCAAAGCGGTCTTTGATGGCAGGTAGACGGTCCCTGATGAGGCCATCACCGGCGAAAAGTTTTTCGCGCAGGCTGATGTCGGCAGAACGATGGTTCGCACCGAAGCAGAAAATGACGCTGTCATCGTTCAGAGCCATCGGCTTTACCCTGCGATCTGCGGAATTTTGGCGGCGAAAAAGATCAGGCCAAACCAGGCCAGCGCCATCAACGCAAATCCGACGACGCTCATGCGGGCAATGATGCGTGCCGGCGAGCGCAGGATGTTGCGGGCGACAAGGATTGCCAGGTACCAGGACCAGACGGCAACGGCCCAAAGGATTTTCGCCCGCAAGGCAATCAACGTTGTAGCGTTGATTCCCGCTGGTAATCCGGTCACGAACAGGGCCCCTGTTACCAGGCTGCAGGTCAGCATGACAAAGCCAGAGATCAGGGCAATCTTCAGCCACTGGTCCAGCCGGTCCAGCGCGGGGACATCCGGCCGTAATTCATGCATCTTGCGGCGCTTCAGGGCGTTGTGTTGCCACAGGTAAAGGACGGAAAGGACGCAGGCTGCAATGGCCATGACCTGACCGGCCAAGGCCATGCTGACATGAAATCCGATCAACCACTTGTTGGGCGCAATCTGGGGCACGGGGGCGGCAAAAAACCGGACCAGTAGGACCAGCATCCCGAGGGGTGCCAGCATTGCAGCTGCCAGACGCACTCCGAGCCAGCGGTCGGCGGCAATGGCACCAACCCCAATCATGGCAGCCAAAAGTGGAGCCGCGCTGGCGCCCCAATTTCCGTCGATAACGATCTGATTCTGCGCAAGGATGGTGAGCAGGGTTACGCCAGCGACCAGGAAGGCGTTGCCGGAAGCCCTAAAAAACCTTGTGGTTCCGACAACATAGAATAGCGATGCGACGGCATAGGCCAACATCGCGGCAAACATGAGCATGGTTTATTCATCTCACTTTATTAAAATTCGTTCGAAGTATTATCGCTATGGAATTGGAAATCAAGTCGAGTTATAACCCTCGAGTCCGTTCTCCGGAGATCCATTTGAGCGAATTTTTCCGTCCAATTGATCATTCAACCCGCAGCGCAACATTGCCTGAATTGCGTTTTGATTTGCGGCTTGAGCCATGGACGCGTAGCTCTTGGCGGCAGTCTCCTGCCGGACAGCAACCAGACTTTGAAAATCCGGACCAAGTGGCTTCGGTCCTGACCCAGATCCGTTCTTATCCGCCGCTGGTTTCTCCCGGTGAAATCATGACTTTGCGCCGCCAGTTGGCGGAAGCCGAAATCGGCCGGCGTTTTCTCCTTCAGGGCGGCGACTGCGCCGAACGATTTGACGACTGCACGCCGTCCGCCATCAACCAAAAGGTCAGCTTGTTGCTGCGCATGGGTCTCGTACTGACCAGCGGACTCAGCCGCCCCATCATCAAAGTCGGCCGCATTGCGGGGCAGTATGCCAAGCCCCGCTCTTTCTCCCACGAATCCAAGGACGGGCGCCTGGTTCCCGCATTCCGGGGCGACAGCGTCCATGACTTTGAAACCCGTAAAGCCGATCCGGGACGGCTCTTACAGGCCTACCATGCAGCCTCTTTGACCTTGAATTACATCCGCTCCCTCGTTGCCGGCGGCTTCACCGAAGTGGCGCGTGCCCGCGAATGGCATGCCGAGGCAAAATGCAGTCGTTTTGAAAATCTGGCTGCTTCCGTCCACAATGCCATGGAACTGGCTTCGGCCTTCGGATCGACTTCTGCCGCAGTTGAATCCCGCGAAATCTTTGCCTCCCACGAAGGCCTTCTGCTGGATTTTGAAGAGGCCATGACGCGCGACGATCCTGAGACCGGTGTGCCTTTCAACCTCAGTGCTCATACTCTTTGGATTGGCGAACGCACGCGCAACCTTGGCGGTGCCCACGTCGAATATTTCCGCGGGATTGCCAATCCCGTCGGCGTAAAAGTCGGTGCTGGTGCTTCGCCCCACGAGATTGCGGAACTCGTTAAAATTCTGAATCCAAATCGTGAGCGTGGCAAATTGATTTTGATCACCAGACTTGGCGCAAAAAATGTCGACGCCGAATTACCTGGATTGATCGCCGCCGTTCGTGAAACGCGCACGCCCGTTCTTTGGTGTTGCGATCCGATGCATGGCAACACGGTGAAGTCGATGTCGGGACTCAAGACGCGCCACGTGGATGCGATCGTTGCGGAACTTAAATCCACGGTCGCCGTTCATGCAGAACACAATTCACGCCTTGGTGGCGTGCACCTTGAGATGACGGGTGCTGATGTTACCGAATGCACCGGTGGCGGTGTTTCTCCCGAGCACCTGCCGCTGCGCTTTGAAACTTACTGCGATCCGCGCCTCAATGGCTCCCAGAGCCTGAACGTCGCCTTTGAGCTGGCGCAATTGATCTAAACAGGGTCCTCTTCTTTCTAGAGATCAGGGTTTCTTTGTTTAACTTTCCGTAATTATTGAAAAAATAAGCCTATAATCTGCCGTCAAGTTTCTCCCCCTGGGCGCCGAAAATTCGGGATCGCTATGGAAGCCCGCATTTCAGGCTTTTTCTTGTTGATTGCGCGAGGCCTTCAATATGGCCTTTGCAAGTTTGGCTGCGACGGTCTCATCAAGTAGTTTTCCGATGGCTTTGACAAAGCGCCCTTGAACATCCACTTCAACCTGGCGATCTTTGATCGGCATACCAGTCGATTTTTTTATTTGGCCCACAGATTTTGCAAGTGCCTCGCGGCGCTTTAAATAGTGCCGAAAGACGTCAAGAAAAGACTTGTCCAGTGACGAGATCTCTTTGCGCAGCTGCGCAAGTTCGGATTTAGCAGATGTTTTTTTTTGCGTTGATTTCAGGGCTTTTGATTTTTTTTTCATGAGTCCAATGTCATTTCAGTTAAGGTTTCGGGGACTATACCTTTTTCGCGCCAGATTTCACCGCGACAATCTTCGATAATCAAGTCGTCGCCGTCTTCGCGCAAGATATGATTCGGCGTCAGGGGAACTTTTCCTGATGGCGTATCCAGAATGTAGGTTGGGATGGCCAGTCCCGTGATGTTGCCGCGCAATTTTTTCATCAGGTTGATGCCAGTCTTGATGGAAACACGCAGGTGTTCCGTGCCCGCAACGCGATGGGGATGGAACAGGTAGTAAGGACGAATCCTGGCTCGCAGCAGCCCGCGCAGGAGTTGCATCATGGATTCTGGCTTGTCGTTTACATGGCGCAACAGGACCGATTGGTTGCCAACGGGGATTCCGGCGTCGACGAGATTGGCGACCGCCTGTCTGGCTTCAGGGGTGAGTTCTTCCACACAGTTGAAGTGGGTGTTCACAAAGATGGGATGGTACTTGGCCAGGCGCTGGGCCAGCTCACGGGTGACGCGGTAGGGCAGGGTGACAGGGGTCCGCGTGCCAAACCGTATGATCTCCACGTGTGGGATCGCCCTCAGGCGGGCCACCAGGTTTTCAATGGCGCTATCGCTGGCGATGAAAGGGTCTCCGCCGGTCACCAGGACGTCTTTAATGGCGGGATTCGACGCGATGTATTCAATGCCGCGGTCGATGATCGAGCGGTTGAAGTGCAGACCGGTTTCCTCGTCGCGTCGTTTGCGAAAGCAGTAACGACAATAGACGGGACATAGCTGTGCAACGCAAAAGGCAACCCGGTCAGGATAAACATGAACCACTTCGCGAACCGGCGAATGCCCCACTTCGTCCAGTGGGTCGCCGACGCCCAGTGGATCCTTTAATTCTTCGGTTCGGGGCAGGCCTTGCAAGCGAACTGGATGCAAGTGTGCCGGGACTTCGGCTCCATTGGCTTCGCTGGGACGGGGTACCATCAGCATCAGGTAGTAGGGCGTGATCCCGGATTGGAAAATGTCCTGCAACGCATCAAAGCCATCGGCTTCCGCACCAGCCAGTTTCAGGATCCGTTCCGCATCGGCCCGGCTGGCAACCTGATGCTTCATTTGCCAGCGCCAGTTGGAAAACGTAGCCACAGGGACTCCGAAAGCCTGAGAACCGGCTGCCGTGACGGAATCGTGACTTGCGCCGTGGTGGGCGAATTCGATAGTTTCGCCCGGCGTTTCGAAGATTTCGGATGTGTTCAAAGGTTCCGTCATTGGTGCCTGATTTAAGAGAGTGGGGGCGTCATGTCCATTGCAAAGCGTTTGGTTTTGGCTTCCACCAGTCCTTTCCGGGCCCAGATCCTGAAATCCGCCGGGATGGAATTTGATGCCATCGGTCCCGACGTCGATGAAAAGGCCATCCTTGTCGCGAATCCTGGCGCCATGGCAGTGGCCCGCGCAGAGGCTAAAGCGCTTGATATTTCAACGAAAAACCTGGATTCGGTGGTCATCGGCGCCGATCAGGTTCTGAGCCTGGGCGACCGGACCTTCACGAAAGCTCAGGATATCAATGAGGCCCGCCGGCGCCTTTTGGAACTTTCCGGTCAGACCCACACCCTGCACTCTGCCTTTGCTTTGGCGATGAACGGCAAAATCCTGGTATCGAAAGTGGTGGATGTCTCCATGGCGATGCGTAAGCTGGCCAATGGGGAAATCGATCGTTATTTGGCGACAGGCGAATGGCGCGGTGCCGTCGGATGCTACCAGGCAGAAAACCACGGCATCCATTTGTTTGAATCCATTGGTGGCGACACCACCGCAGTGGTTGGCCTGCCGCTGCCGCAGCTGCTGACGGCCTTGCGATCGATCGGCGTCAATCCCCTTGAATCCCCGCAAGGACCATGGCGTGTGCATGAAATCGGTGCCGTCTAGGTTTTTTAGTTCATCACCACGAAGAAGGACAATCAACATGCGTAGACTTAACAAAAATTGGTGCCTGCGTGCTTTTGCAGTCGTATTTTTTATTTTGGCCATGGTTGAATTGGGCGCCACGCCGGCCGACGCGCGTGCCGGGGGGGGCAGATCGAGCGGCCGCTCTTCTGGTTTTGGCTCACGCCCCTATTCGTCGCAGCCATCGCAAGGATCATCCAGACAATACAACAGGCCTGATTCGTCGCCGTCGCAGGGAGCCCCAGCTCCAGCTCCGACGGGTAGCGGCGGTTTTCTGCGCAACATGGCGGGGGGATTGGCAGGTGGCTTTCTCGGGAGCATGCTTTTTAGTTCGTTAGGCAACGCAGGTGGGTTTGGTGGCGCCGGCGGCGGGTCTGGCCTGCTGCAAATCATCATGATTGCAGGCTTCGCGTATTTTGGATTTCGCTGGTGGAAAAATCGTTCGCAGCCAAATGTTTTCGGACGCACAGAAAGCCCGATGGTGAACCGATATCATGCGCATTCGCCAGAGGGTATTGACTCTGAAATGGCGTCGGACATGTTTTTTAAAGTACAGGGCGCATGGACAAGGCGCGACCTGACATCGGTCAAGGATTTTCTCGACACGGACATTAAGAACGTTTTGGAGCGAGATCTCGCCGAGCTCAAGCACAACCAGCACATCAATCGCCTTGAAAATATTTCGGTCAGGCGTGCCGAAGTCGTAAACAGCTGGCAGGAAGAAAACAGGGAGTATTCGTCGGTTAGATTTACCGCGAACCTCTTGGATTACACGACCAATGAAACAACGGGCCAGCTCGTCGCAGGGAGCGATTCATTGCCAGTTAAGTTTGAAGAGAACTGGACATTCGTAAAGGCCCCGGGGACCACAGGTTGGCAACTCGCAGGAATCGAACAGGTTTAGTCGCTGCGGTCGATTTCTTACCCGAATAGCCTGGCACAATACGGCAAGTTCAGGGGCTTGAGGGCCACTTGCTGGTGCTGCTCATGAGACGCATGTCCATGAGCGTGATGGCTACGAGAGTCCTGGCGGTTTAAGTGCTTGCGAAAAACCGGCAGCAATTCTTCGCGCGATGTGGCGATGACCATCCGTCCTGGCCATGATTTCAGGCCTTCCAGGATGATTTTCTGATCTGCAGCAGGGAACGTGTCGAATTCAATCAGGATGCGAGATTCAGCGCTGAAATTTTTCGCGATCTCCTCGCTGATCGCGGTTTCAACGGCGACTTTGAAATTCAACTGCTCAAAAATATTCTGGTAGAAATTTCCTTCACTGCGGTTCCGGCAAATGACCGTGAGGGCCACCGGTAGCCGCGGGGTTGAAGGTTCCTGCTGTTTCGTCGCCAGCCGGTGCAAGTATTCACGCGCCAGATCTGTGGTTGAAACGAGGCCCACGATGTCTGAGACGAGGACGAGCGGCGCGCCCCGCGCCACCAGATCTCCCCGGACGATCGGAAAGTGGCGGATTCCAAGTTCAGCGTGCAGGCGAGGGATCTCTTCGTTGAAGTTCCCTGCGCTTGCACACACGAGAGGGCGCGTCATGACCGTAGAGACGGTGCGTGACATTTTGTCTTGCAGGATGAGCAGGGTGAACTTCCGGACGACGTCCCGTTCGGTGAGGATTCCGACGACCCGGTCCTCGTGATCGTAAACCAAGAGGCTGCTGATTTGCAGGGTGACCATTTTCTTGACGGCGTCATCCATCGTTGCGTCGTGGTGGATGAAGGCCACATTAGTTTGAATCAGTTGTTGGATCAGGTGCTGGTTCGTCATTTTTACTTTTTCTCTTTCTCTTTCTCTTTCTCTTTCTCTTCCCTCACGCTTGGACACAAGTCCCTCAGGATGCAACTGGGGCACTCTGGAGCCTGCGCCTTGCAAGTGTACCTGCCATGCAAGATGAACCAATGATGCCCGTCCGGCAACAGTCGTGGCGGAATCACTTTTAGAAGTTCCAGCTCTGCCTTTTCGGGCGTTGTCTCGCGTTGCAGCCCCAGCCGCGCCGAAACCCGGAACACGTGGGTGTCAACGGCCAAGACGGGCTCGCGGTAGATCTCGCCCAAAATCACGTTGGCAGTCTTTCGGCCAACACCCGGCAGGGACTCCAAATCCTCACGGGTCCGTGGAATTTTTCCGCCGAATTTATCGATGATGATTTCGCTTAGTTTAAAAACATTCTTGGCCTTGGTTGGGGCCAGGCCAATGGTCCGGATTTTTTTCAGCAGGCCGTCGCTGCCCATTGCAATGACGGTGTCAGGTTCAAATCCGGCTTCGTAAAGGGGTTTCATGCATGCGTTGACGCTTCTATCGGTCGCCTGGGCAGACAAGACAACGGATACGAGAAGTTGAAAAGGAGTCTTGTAGTATAGCTCGCAGCGGGGGTTTGGATTGGCTTCGGCCAGCCGGTGCAGCAGGGCCTCGGCAAGTTCGCGTCGCGCATTCAAAGACAAAACCGGAGGCTTGCGCAGGGCTGGCCGCCGGTCCGGTTTGTTTGGTTTTTTTGTTTTCAGTTTACTCTGAGACTTCAAGGGTCACGTCACCGTAAACCTTGCACTGGCAGGCCAAGCGCTCGTCTGGCCGTGCTGCCATCGTTTCCAGAAAGTCCTTTTCGTTGTCTTGCATCGGGCTGATCTTGTCGGCTCCCGATATGATTTTCACCATGCAAGCGCCGCAGGCGCCGTCACGGCATCCGAAAAGGATCGATGTGTCGTGATCTTCGCACATGTCGATCAGGGCATAGCCCTCGACAACGTCGATTGTTTTTTTATCGGTTGTGATGGTAACTTTTGGCATGTTTATCACTCTTTAAAATTCGTTCGGACGGACTATCTACTTTATGGCCAAGAAGTCAAGTCGAAAACCAGCGTCGCGCACGGCTCCAAAAGCCAAAAATACCATTAAAAACGGTGCCTTGTTGTCAACACACCCTTTGCCAATCCGCGCTTGGGTAAAGGAGTCGCTGTCTGGCGGCCCCGGGTCTGGTCTTAAGGTCGGCGTCAAAGCTGCCAGCAAGGCGGGGGACCGTCACGGGCGAATTTTTATCGTTTCGAATGCGCCAGGGGCTCAAGCCTGGTTGGCCGGACACCTTGAAGGTGTGGCTTCTTGGCAACGGGAATCGGCCCTCAAGTCACGGCCGGAATCGGTGATGCTCGCCGATGACGAAGGTCCCATCTGGGTTTTGATGCCGCGCAACAACGGTGTCCCGACATCGGGGGGCACGGCGCCTCAGGCATCGTCTTCTTCTTCGCCGTCTCAAGGCAATGCCTTTGCTCCGTCAGCCTATGGGCGCGCCCGCGACCTCGTCGGTGCCTGCGTCAGCGGCTTTCGCGAGTACAAACTGGAGCGCGTCACCCTGGCGGGATTTGGCTGCACGCGCGAGCACTGGCTTGGTGCCCTGACGGGACTCGATTTGGGGGCCTACCGGTTCGTCCAGGCCAACCAGAATGGTCCTGCGGCCTGCAAATTGCCGTCCCTGCGCGTTCCTGATGAAGTGGCCAAGGACGCGGCCTTGATCGACGAAGCCGCAGCCACGGCCTACGGGATCAACGCTGCCCGCCATCTGGTCAACCTGCCGGGAAATGCACTGAACCCGACGAGTTACGCCAACATCGTCAGCGGGCTGTTCAAGGGGTCAAAAACAACGACGGTTAAAGTCCTTGGATCTGCAGAACTGGCCCGCGAGGGAATGAATCTGATTTGCGCTGTGGGTGCCGCCTCGCCGAATCCTCCTTGCCTGGTTCACATCCGTTACCGTCCTGCTGGAACAGCGCGAGGCAAGTCGGCGACTGCATCTAAGCCGCCGGTCGCCTTTGTTGGCAAGGGCGTGACCTTCGACACGGGTGGGCTCGACATCAAGCCTTCTTCCGGAATGCGGTGGATGAAGAAAGACATGGGTGGATCTGCGACCACGGTCGGTCTGGCGCTTTATGTTGATGCAATGAAGCCCGGTCGTGCCTACGATTTTTATTTGGCCATTGCGGAAAACTCGGTGTCTTCCACCGCCATGCGTCCCGGTGATGTGTATCGCGCACGTAACGGCATGACTGTGGAAATCCACAACACCGATGCCGAAGGGCGCCTCGTTTTGGCCGATGCCATGGATTACGCCCTGACCCGCACGGGTGCAGACGAGCCTTCGCTGCTGATTGACACTTCGACTTTGACGGGAGCCATGAGGGTGGCGGTTGGACTGACAATATCAGGGATGTTCTCGACTCACGATCATTTGGCGGAAGCCTGCATCGCAGCCGGCCAGCAGGCTGGCGATCCGTGCTGGCGCATGCCTCTTTTTGATGAATACAAAACGGCACTGAAATCGCAGGCTGCTGATTTGTCCAATTGTTCGGACAGTGGGTTTGGTGGCGCGATCACGGCGGCCCTGTTTCTGGAAAAATTCACGCGCGGCAAGCCATGGATCCATCTGGATTACTATGCATGGAGTGACCGTCCTGCGGGGGCGATGGCAGAACCGGGAGGCAATGGCCAAGCGGTTCAATTGCTGATCCGTTTGCTTGAAAAGATTTAAGAGGTATGCATTCATGAGGTCTATTCACCGGAGGTTGACCGTGCGCCAACTGGTAAAGTTTTTCTTGTTTGCATCCGCGGCTATTGGGATCGTTTTTGGATCCATCGTCTTGACCACGGCTGCGGCAACGGCTGCAACGGATTCAAGCACTCGTGCATTGACGGAGTCTGAAAAGGCATCTGACGTTGAACAATTTTTTCAGCTGATCAAATCCAGTTACGGACCCCTCCGGTTCAAAGAATCGGATCAAGGGATCAATGTCGAATCGCTGCGTGCAAAATACCTTGAACTCGCTCGCGAGACTCAATCAAATTCCGAATTTTATTACATGCTCGGGCGCTTGATTGCTGAATTCCGGGATTCGCATTTTTCAGTCAACATTCCGAGCCGCATGCGGGCCAGCCTGGGATTTTCAGTGGATCTTGTCGAGGGCAAGGTTCTGGTAGATCAGATTACGAACTACAAAGGTCCCTACACGCTGGCCAAGGGTGACGAGATTGTCACGGTCGACGGCGCGCCAGTTGCGGCCGCAGTGGAAGGCCTGATGTCATACGTCAGCAGCGGTTTTGAGGGAACACGGCGCCGCACGGCTGCAATGATGCTAACCCAGCGCAACGGGGCAAGGGTGCCTGTGCCTCGCGGCAACATCACCCTCGGCGTCAGGAAATCCGATGCCACGATGGGCATTGATACGGTTTCCATCCCGTGGATGGTGGATGGCAGCCCTCTGGACGAGAGGATCAGCGAGTCGTTCATACCTGCGGTTGCAAGTGGCGGCCCGGGATACTTGAAAAACTTCCAACTCGATGTCGTCAGCGAAATGCGCGGACTTTTATTTGCCGATGCCGAACAAAGCTTTCGCTGCTCTGGTCGCACTCGTACCAAAATTCCTGATGGTGCGGTGATGATTCAAGAATCACCCTTTGTTGCCTACTATCATCCGGTTCGTGATAACGCACACGATGGTCGCACGGTAAACATTGGCTACTTGCGCATCCCGCACTATATGCCGTCGATCGACAAGCCGGGCTCGGAACCGACGGAAGACAGCTTTCGCGAATATTATGCTCGCTATGAATACGCAGTCGCGGAACTTGAAGCCCACACGGATGGGTTGATCATTGATCAGGATCACAACTGCGGAGGCAGTGTCGATTATCTTGAGAATCTTGTCGGACTGTTCATGGATAAGCCCTATCCAGGACTGCAGTTTAGTTTTCTGGCGACCAAGCAGGAATACCTTGAGTTTAGTCAGGAGCTGGACCACATGATTCCCCAGAGCCTGCCCTACAAGTATTTTAAATCGGTCACGGATCTGATGCGCGCGTCCTGGGAGCGCGGCGAGGCGATGACGCCCAAGACGTCTTTCTTCGGTGATCAATTGCATGCTCCAAACGCATCGACTCGTTATACCAAGCCGATTGTCATGCTCATTGATGAATTATCCGGGTCTGGTGGCGATGCCTTCCCGTCGATCATGCAGGGTCTTGGTCGCGCAAAATTACTTGGCACGCGGACGATGGGGGCAGGAGGCCATGTCGTTGCACCAGCGCCCCTCTATCATTCAGCGGTTGGGATGCGAATCACCAAGAGCCTATTTTACCGCCCGGATGGAGTTGCGGTTGAAAACAACGGCGCCGTTCCTGATTTTGACTACGCTCCGACCCGTAATGACTTCATGAATGGTTACGCCGACTATCAGCACTTTTATCTGGAAAAGTTATTGCAGCAAATGCAGTGATCAGCTTTTGCATGTGATCTTTCTGAGAGATTGGAAGGGGGGCCGTAAATCGGCCCCCTTTTTTATTTCCTCCCGCAGCCTGCTTAAAATCAGCCGGTGATTTCCCTGAAGAGTTGCGGCTCTGCGCCCTCCGGTAAGGATGAGTTCGCTATCATCCGACCAACGGCCTTGCGTTTTATAGAGGAGGCGCACGCATGGACGGAAATTATTGGAGCGCAGCCCGTTGGGCTGGATTGGTGGCTTTTGCCTTGGGGGGCTGTGGTCTGCAGGAGTCCGTTGTTTCAGGCAGGCATTCTTTGGACGCCACTTTCAGTGGGGACATGACCAAGGATCACTTTTTGGGTGTTGAAGAGGTCGTCCAAAAATTTCAGCTGTCAGTAGATCAGCAGCCAGGACCATTGACCGATTCGGAAGTCGATGCCCGTTTGGCGGCCTTGCCCCGTTTGGATGAAATCGTTCCAACGGGCAAGCAACAATTCATGCAAAAGTTCGACTTGAGCCATGATCTTTCTCTTGGCGATGCAGATGTCCAGCGCGAGGTGATCGACTTGCGGGTGTATGATGTCGGGATGCGGGACCAGGGTGCCGAAGGCCTCTGCACCGCATTTGCTGCGGTTGCCGCGGTGGAAAATATGACCAACCGTGTTTTTCAAAAGCCGTTTGATTTGTCAGAGAGGGCTCACTGGCGCAACTATCGCGAATACAGCGCGCTGTCGTCTCTGGAAGCTGCGGAACGCTAAGCCATGGTTCCAGAATCCGTGTGGCCATATTCGTCGAGCGCTCCAAAAGCAGATCTTTCCACTGCGAAAACTGCACGGTTGCGGGATTGGCAGGAACTCGACCAGGATCATCTCGAAGTGATCAAGAGCCTTCGAGAAGGTTATCCCGTTGTGATTGCGATGGGAGTCAACCGCTCCCTGATGAATCCGTCGTCGGGTGGAATTGTACGTGCCGGCGCAGCATCTGGTGGTGCAGGGCATGCGATCACCATTGTTGGTGCAATCATCGACCAGCATGTGCCAGGCGGTGGCTACTATGTCATCAAGAATTCATGGGGCAGTGACTACGGTGATAAAGGTTACGCCTATGTGGCTTTTGATTATTGCGAGTATACCTATTGCTATGTCTGGAAGGTGGATGAAGTCGCTCTTTTCACCGACGGCAAGGAGGTCTCATCCAAGGATGTGCCAAAGCCAGGCATCGATCCTGCTCCGCCCGTGCCGACGTTCGCGCCCGTTATTCCCGTTGTGCCGGAAATTTCTGCGAAGGATTTTGTTTTAAGTGCTCGGACGATGGATCTTTATGGCCGGCGGGGAAATTCAAGTCAGGGATTTTATTTGTCGCTTGCTGCATCGGCTGAAGTTTTATCGCAGGTTGCAGCGGTCGAATATTGGACGTCCAGTGCATACCGTCAGCAAGGCTATTTTAGAGTTGTTAGCGGGTCGGACTCCGCAATTTCTGTGGATTCAGGAGCCTTTGACAGTATGTTTTATCCGGCATCGAGTGGCGGCTGGAAAACGTTCCCTGCAAAGGTGACCTTGCGCGATGGCCGAAAGGTTGAAATTCCCGGTGCCATGGTCAATTTTTAAGGCAGAACTCTTTTCTGGATATTCGCGCAGGAGGCGTATTTGTCGAGCAAGCTCTGGTCGCTGGCGAACCAGGGTTTGCTCTTTTGCGGTGGAATCACCGGTTGATTGTGGCGGGCCTCTGGATTCTTGCGCAGGTCCAAAATCAAGTAGGGGCCTACGCACGGTGCTGCCGCCAGGTATTCCGGCCGGGGCGGCAGAGGAGCATCGATGATCCACAGCGCCTCACGCGTCGCCAGCATGCCGATCAATTCGCCACGATTCAAATCGATCAGGGAGTTCGGGTCGACGCCGATGCGCGCCAAGATGTGATTGCGTTTAGCGGGATTGGACCATTCAAGAAGGTTTAAAATGCGAACGTCCGGGCGGATCCCCAAGGCGACCTGGGCGTAGGACAATCCGAAAATCTCTTCATCGGACGCAGCAACAACCAGGGCTCCCGGGGGCAACAGGTTCAAAGCCCCGGTGAAATGCTGCTCGGGAAATGTTCTTAAATCCCGGCGTGCATCAGGCAGCGTCATCAGGGCCTGACTGGCGACCAATCCGGACAGGATCAGGCCAAATATTTTAATCATCCGTTGGTTTGAGGCGGGAGCCATTTGCGAAATGAGGCGCATGAAATCAGCCAGGCCGGCCGCCATAAATGGCAGGATCGTGAGCAGGACAAACGGATGAAACCGGCGGATGATGTCGATGAAATTTTGATCGGCGGGAAAGCGATTCAACAGCAGAAAGGAAATCGCCGTAAATAACGTGAAATAAAAATAGATCCTTAAAACTGCGCGGCGGCGCAGGGTGAATGCTCCGTGCATGGCGCAGATGATCCAGAACCAGCCGAGATTTTTTGGAAGGTCAGACAGGAATAACATCGATGCAGAGTTGGCGGTGGAATTCAAACTGGCTTTGCCCTGTGCCAGGGAAAACGTGCCAAACTCGGTGCGCAGCAGGTAGCGCAATGGATTGACGACGACCCATTCAAATGCCGGGACGGCCCCGGTGGCAGATGTTGCGGCGAATTCTTGGGGATTGGTGCTTCGAATGACAATCAAGGCGACGGGAAGGGCTCCGATCGCCGCACCAATCAAGAAATTAAAAAATGGGCGCGCTGCCTTTTGGTTGCGATGCGCTTGCCATAGACCCCAGACGGCTGCCGGCAAGGCAATGGCTGTTGTGTGGTGGTTCGCCAGGCCCACGCCAAAGGCGGCACCTGAGAGCAGCCAAAGCCAGCGTGATTTGACCGTCTCCGTGGCCTGATTTGCCAGGAGCGGCAGAAACATGGCCCCCGTGAGGGTCAAAACGCCCAAGCCCAGCGGCTCTTGGGTTGTGGCGACGCGCCACACATCGCGCGACAAAAAGACGACAGCGACTCCCAGGAGGGCCTCAAAGGGCGATGCCAATTTGAGGCGCGTCAGGGCCGAGTGGGCCAGTCCTGCGGCCAATGCCGTGAACAGGGCTGATGCCCAAGCCAACCAGAGGGCAGCGGGTATGGGCGCCGCAACCTTTGCCAGCCACGCAGATCCGCACGAAATCGCGGTTTCAATGGGATATCCGGGGGGATGGGCGAGGGGCCATCCCGACTTCAGGCACGTGGCCCCAAGGGCCAAAAACTGGCCTGCATCGGCCTCTTGGACCGTGTGGGCTGCCGTGGGCAAATAGGCCACGAGTGCGGCCAGGAAAACCCAGCCAAAGCAAAGGCCACCAGTGTGGCGGTGGATCGCTTCCAGAAACGATTCGGGCCGGGTTGACGATAAGGAGCGCATCCTTAAAGTCTAACCCGGCCCTGATGCTAAAACCTAGTTCAGTCCGACTGTGGTGAGGCTCCCGTCGTTGGATTCCACGTCACGGACGAGAATCTCATCGTAGTGGCCGATGCGAGACGTCACCTCGAATTCGTAATTGGTGTACACCGGACGCCATTCCGTGGTGCAAACTTCCGGCTCGTCGCTGAGGCTGCGCACGGCGCGTGGGTACAGGTTCAAAGTGCGGCCTTCACGGCGTGCTTCCACGATGGCTTGCATGCCTTTGGCCGAACAGGCGTTACCACCGAGGCGGATGCTAAGGCGCACGATTTTTTTCACATGGTTTGCATCTTGCGGGATCGCGTCATTGAAGCGCACTTCCCTGGCAACCGTTTGCGAGATCAGGCGTGGGGATTCGGCCGCCATGGCGGCAGCCGAAAGAGACAATGAGCCTGCCAGCACGGCAGCCGTTTGGGCGAAAATCAGATTCAGCTTCTTCATGGATTCACTTCCTCCGGATCAACTTGGTTTTTCGCTATCTGTCCCGGTAACACCAGGCAGGAGTTTGTTATACATGATATTAAAATTTTTAAAAGCTTTAAAATAAAAACAATTTTATCATTACTTTATTATAGTAAAAAAATAACCTGTCCCATTGATGGCTTCTCCGGCCACTGTCGAAATCTTTGACACTTCCGGCCTCCGCTAACAGTTTCCGTGCCAAAGCTGGCTCCGAAACTCCCAGGGAAAACGGGACGGAATGGATCCCCTTGGTTCAATGCAAAGTCATGTAATTATTGATGTTTTAATTGAAATCGCGCTGTGCCCCCGTTTCTGAAATGCATTCTTTTTTCCAGCCGCGGTCGCTGTCACGACTTTTGCACAACCATGCTGAGCAGAGTGGATGCTGTGTTTTTTAGCTGTTGTTGGACTTGTTGGTGGTGAGGTGATTCAAATGATTTTACGTGATCTCCAAAATATCATTCAAAGCAGACTTGCTGGCTTGCTGCTGCCTGGCGCTGTTGTCGCCGGTGTGGTGTCCTTGGCAATGACTGGTGCCGCTCCCTGCGCCCTGGCGGGTGATTTGCTGCCACAGTCGCGAATCGATGCATCGGGCACGGGAACAGTCCCGGTCGCAGCACCTCTGAAAGCCGGCTACACCAAAGCCACCCTTCATGCGGAATCAACGCCTTACGAATCGGCGAAAGATCTTGGCGGAGTCGAGCGGACCAACCGTTTTGATGCCCTTGCCGGTACTTCGTTGGCCAAGGGGTTCGACTTGCACCTCGGTGTTCATGGGACTTACGAGCGCGATGGTGAAATCAGTTCCCGTCGTGTCAGTGGTGGATCTTTCATGATCAAGGCAAATGTCATCAGTGCCTCTGGATTCAACCTGGCACTGGCTCCTTATTTGGAATCGGGCATCGGATCAAAAGGCAAAGCCGTGGATACCCGCGCGGTTAAATCTCGTGGCGGTGTGATGTTGATCACCGGATTCAATCGTAAAAATGCATTTGAATGGAACATGGCCTTGGGCAATCGAAACCGTGCCAGCGAGGATTTTGAGGGAATTTCACTTGGTCACGAATCCGTCTATAAAACCTCAATTAAAGTGAATGTTACGAACAAGTTTGGATTCACGGCTGCCGCTGATGGGCGCCAGATTAAAGTCTTGAAGGATGGCGAGGCCGAGGCTTCTGTTTTCGGAACAGGTCGCGGACAACTCGGGGCATTCGCGCGATTTGGTAACGTGGAAACCAGTGTTTACGGTGGCGCATCCATTGACCGTGCCATGGGCAAAAAATTGTGGAAGCCGAAACATGAGATCGCTGATCTTGATGGTGGCCGCTTGTTCTTTGGTGTTGCGATTTCTTTGAGCCTTGGAGAGTCCTTGTCGTCCCGCGATCACGAGCCGGTTCGCGATTTTGATTCCAATGCAGTTGAGAATGAAGTTCGTGTTCAAAAAACCAAAAAAGCGGGTCGGGCTGTACGTTCCGGATTAGAGGAAACGGACGGATCGAGCGCGCCCGTGTCCTATGACAACGACTTTTTAAAGGACCTTACTGGATCTGGTTCTGGCGTAAACCAGGCCGATGATTTTTCTGCTGCAGAAGCGTCATTGAAGAAACAAGACGCGGTCCAGGCTGGTTCTTATGACATCAATGCTGTGGAACGTGAAATTGCCCAGTTGCGTGAAGCCGACAAGAAGGCCCAAGAAGCCCGGGCCAAGGCCGAAATGATCCGTTCAGAAAAAGAGCGCAGTCGTCATGCTAAAACCGCAGCCGAACAGGCAAAACTGATGCGTCAAATGCGCAAGGAAGTTCAGGCTGATGTGGATGCCCTTCCTTCAAATTCGATCGAAGACCTTTCGTGGCATGGCCTTGAGTAAAAGCCATGATATCCGTGAAAGCCATGAACGCCGTGAAAGCTAATAGCGCCACGCGCATGCAGAAGACTAATTTGCGATTGCTGCTGCATCTGAAGTTCGCCCTGGTTTGTTCGGTGGCGGCTTGCACCAGGCCAGAACCAGTTCAAACCCGGGGTGATTCCAATCAGATTCCGACTTTGTCAGAAATGGTTCCACTCGACCCCGTTGCCCGGGCCATCGCGGATCTGGAGGCACTCTACAACCCTTGGCAGTTGGCTCCTGCGCCCCTTGCAGCTGATGGCCTCGGCAAGTGGCACGAAACTGAAGTCGCGCATATTCTGCCCGGTATCGATAGCTTGACGACGCGAATGTCGCTGCTTGATTTCGCGCAAAAATCAGTCCGCCTGCAAACCTTCATCATGAAGGGCGATGAGACGGGTCAGGCCTTCGCCAACAAGTTGATTCAGCTCGCGGGCCGCGGCGTCCAAGTCTCACTGCTCGTTGACGATTCCAATATTCCGTTCAAAGGCGCGCAAAATCTATTTTTGTATTTGACCAGCCACGGCATCAAAGTCCACGGCTACCGCCCTGTTTGGATGCAACTTGGCAATAACGCCGGAATGTTCCGGAACATATTCAATGGCCAAACTGGTTCACCGGGCAACCTGTATGACTTTGCTGAACGAAAAAACCATCGCTATCATGAAAAAATTATGGTCGTAGACGGCGAAATCCCTGGTCGCGGCGTAGTCATGATGGGCGGCACAAATATCGCCAACGAGTACTACAACGTTCTGGCAACTCCTGGTGAATTGAAGTGGCGTGATCAGGACATCCTTGTGCGCGGCGACGGCATTGTCGCAGACATGGCAAAAGTGTTTGACGAGAACCTGGCCGACATCACCGAGTTCAACAAAAACAGTTCTTTTTCAGACACGATCGAAAATGTCGTGTCTGGAGCCCGTGGCGTGTTTGGCGACGATCGTGCTGCCGGGATCAATCTTGATCCGGGGGCGATGCAGCAGGTGGCCGCTGCGGCTACGCGGGTGGTGCCGCTGGAATGGAGCCGGGCAAATGCCCGGATGATCCATCACAGTCCGCTCAAAAAAGAATTTAACGTGGAGCAGCGGCTTTTGGCTGCAATTGGTCAGTCTCGCAAGGAAGTGATTCTCGTCAATCCGTATTTTATTCCCTCAAAATTAATGGTGGACGCATTGGTCGTCGCCGCACGCCGTGGGGTTCGGATTCAGATCCTGACCAATTCCAAGGACGCCGGGGATACTCCTTCTGTGCAGGAAGTCGGCCGGATGTTCTACAAGACTTTGATGACCGAAACGTCCACCGCGCGCGGAGGGAGCCAGAGTGTTCCTATTGAAATATACGAATGGGGCGGGGACGCCGAATTTCACAACGGCTACTCGACCCTGCACGCCAAATACACGCTGGTCGATCGCCAGATGGCTTTTGTGGGATCCTACAACCTTGATCCGCGCAGCCAGGTCTTCAATAACGAGGTGGTGGTGGAAACCGATGACCGGTTGCTGGTGGCTCGTCTCGTTGAGCAGTTCACCAAAGACGTAGCTCCCGGATATTCGTCCATCGTGACGCCGCAAGAAATCGCCAACTATAACGTCGGCACGGATTTGGAAAAAATGCGCGTCAAGGTCCTGTCGATGTTCAAAGTTTTCCTCTGATCCGTCATCCTGAACCCTCCCCCGTCATCCTGAGCGAATGCGAAGGATCCTTTCTTGACCCGTCATCCTGAGCGGAGCGAAGGATCCTTTCTTGACCCGTCATCCTGAGCGGAGCGAAGGATCCTTTCTTCCGCCTAGTTTGCAGAGACGCAAATCACCCAAGCTGGATTTCTTGACCCCGGCGCGGTGCAGCAGTGGACTTCCCAGCCAATTGCCTTTCCCGTGGTTGTGCTGATTATTGGATAGGAATCCAGCGTAAACCCTCCCCCGATCTGACATTGGCCTCCACCGCCAACGGCGACCTTGCCAGCTGGGCAGAGAACCCGGGCTGTAATTTGAGGATCAGTTTCGACGCGGCCGCATCGCCCAGGCGACTCCTGATGAGATTCGCTGCTAGCGACCACATACCCAGAAACTCCACTAGGTCCGGCAGGTCCCGCAGGTCCAATCGCGCCGGTTGCGCCAGTTGCGCCCGCTGGACCGGGCAGTCCCGTGGGGCCTGTTGCGCCGGTTGCGCCCGCTGGCCCCGTTGGCCCCGCTAAACCATTCGCGCCCGCAGGTCCGGCAGGTCCGGCAGCTCCCGCAGGTCCAATCGCGCCAGTTGCGCCCGCTGGACCAGCAGAGGATACGGAAGTCAACACGCCTCCGACATACTTCAACGATACGTTGTCCACCGGGACGGACAGCGCGCGCGGGACGCTCGCCACGATTTGCATCGGGTAAGTTTTATTGAATGAATTAGATGTATTTACGGCCTGAACTTGGATCCAAAGCGACGGAGCCAACTGCAGTTGCCCAACCTGGGCCGCACTAAGGGTGACTGCCACGTTGAACATTCCATCCGTCAGAGCAACCTGAGGTGCGACCACGTTGAAAATCTCTGGCTGCGCTGTGTCACTAAAAAAATGGAGGGTGACATCCGCTGGACCAACGACCGCAAGGCCCATATCGTCCACCATTCTCCCGCCGTAGCTGAAACTCTGACTCTGCGCAAAACCGGATGGTGCAAAGTTAAGCACTCCAGCAAACATCAGCGTCCGGTAGATGAATTGAAATGACGTTCGATACATAAGAACTTGCCTCACCGGGTTATTGATTGAAGTTCAAAAAACATTGGGGACGTCATGCCGTTCTGATTCATCCAAAGCCAGAATCGCTCAGGCTGCGATCCGCGATTCATGGGTACGGTAATGGTTTGACCAAACGACGACACCCGCAAAGCTCCAGGCGCAATCGGGTGTGGTGCAGTTCCCGGTTGCGTGACTGCATCGCCGGTGTCGGGCAGATCGTTGCTCGATCCTCTTTCGATTTTTTTGACATCGGTCGCTCCACTGAGCTGCGTTTCACGTGAGCAGGAAACCCCTGTCAGGCAGATGAGAAAAAATAATGGGTAACGCAGTAAATTCATGGGGTGGCTTTCGGCTTGGCGCGTTGGAATCTTGAGGCGGGCTCCAGTTGACGAAATTAAATCCAATAAATAATGGGCCTTACAGCGGTGTGTTGAAAGCATGCGCCCTGATTGAAATTAACCTGAAGCTGCTCAGATTTGCGCCTTGTGTCGCTACCGACGGTCGACTATCAGTTGGCGGATGAAAACAAAGATCCTACCTAAAATCGTTGTCGCTCTTCTGGCCCTGAACGCATCTATCTTCATGTCCATGCCGGGATCGCCGGTTGCGCTGGCCAACGGGCCTGCTGTGGCTGGATCGCGGGGCGTGTTTGGTGAAGGAGTCGTCGGTGATCTGGCGTGGGAATTAAGGGCCAACGGTGGCGGCTGTCGACATCCGGGAAAACCAGCGACATGGTGCGATGAATCCGATCGCCCTGGAATCCTTTCCGACATGGCCATTGAAGACACCATGGTCGATTTGATCCGTTCTCCGCGCATACGTTTTGTCGCGATTTCTTATTATGCTTTCGGCAGCCCTCGCGTGGCCGATGCCTTGTGCGAACAGGCTGCTTCCCGCCAATTGCAAGTATCGGCGATTCTGCAAGACTGGCCGGTGCCACGCGGTGCTGGATCCAATGGCTATAAGAAAATCTTTGAATGTGCCGCAACGACCCCCAATCTGCAGGTCGTTAAACTTGGTGGTCAAGGCGGGATCCATCATGCCAAGATTTTTTTGGCATCAGAATCCCTCGATCCATTTGACCCGACCATGCCAGACATAAAAGCCAAAATTCTGGTGACGGTTTCGAGCGCAAACCTCTCCCACAATGGGGTCGGTATGCATCTGGAAAACTGGCTCATCATGAACGGACCTGCCAGCAATCCGGTTTTACGCGGTAATTGGTGTTACGTGAAAGCATTGCCGCTTCTCGCGAAAAATCGTCCTGAGTTCCACGAACTCCATCGCACCTGCCTTGCCAATGCGCAAGCTATGAGCGGGACGTCTTCAGAGGCTCGCGTGGCGCCCATCGCATTCATTCCGATGCCGGCGACGAAGCCAGCACCAAAGGCAATCGATGCACTGTTGGCGCTGATTGCAGGATCCCGTGAGTCGGTGAAAGTCGCGGCACACATTTTCACAGCCTCGCGCACGGCACACTCTGGCCTGGTGGAAGAACTCATTTCGGCCGCGCGGCGTGGCGTGAAGGTTGAAATCCTACTCGATGACAACACCGAGATGGCCTTTCGGCGTTTGCCGGGTTGGCAGCATTTAAAAGTCGGTTCGGATGATATCGATGCCGTTCAGAAGTTGCTGACCTCGCCAGTGATCCTTCGTTCGGTGGATACCAACGAGGCAACCAGCCAGCTGCACCACAATAAATTCATCATCGTCGACGGCCATGACTTGTGGACGGGATCGGGAAATTTTACCGCGTCGTCTCTTGCTGGCCGGAATACAGAACAGTTTTACGTGATCCACGATCAGGCAATCACCGCTGCATTTAGCCGCGTATGGGATCTTCTAAACAAGTCGGCAGTCCCGTTTGGAGAGCTTGCCGTTAATTAATTTTAAACGGCTCTACATGGCTGCGCCTGTCACATCAATCGCTACAGCAAAGGCGCAGGAGTCGCCTTCCTTCAATTCCATCACGCCATCCTTGCGGTGGACGGCGTCGGGCAATCCGTACCACGGCTCGACACAGAAGAAATGCTTCTCTGGCTTGGCCCAGCAGACGATGTGCTGCCACAGTGATTCCTTGGTCCACGAAATTTGTATCTGGCCGAGGGTTATCTTGCGGCCTGATAAACCCGAAAAAATAAGATTGTGAATCTTCTCGTCATGAAGCGGGGCTTTTATGCCTGCCGGTCCATGCGGCAGCAAATCCGTGGCCCGTTTTTTGGGGCCAGCGTTTCCCTCGCTCGTCACGGCGATTGCCTCCAGGGCCGGAACCTCCAGATGATCGTATGCAAAGGAAAAATACCCTTCGCAATGGTCCACCGGATGGCGTGCCGCGAAATAGGGGTGAAATCCAGGAGCGACGGGCATGGATGCGCCATCGGCTCCGGACAAAATCTCGTCGCAGCGAATGTTCAGGCGAGTTTCAATCCCCGTTGGTTGAAGGGAATATTTCAATTGTGCCGTGAAGCGCCATGGAAACAACTTTTGTGTCTCAATGGAGTCCTTGAGGGTTAGTGTGGCCTCGGACTCGCTGTGGGATTCCACCTCCCAGCTTGAGCTGAATCCAAAGCCGTGCAGTGGCATCTGGTGAGGCTTTGCGCGCTGCTTCTCCTGTTTATTTTCTCGCATCGACCCCGGAAGATACGCACCAAGTTTTCCCTCATGCCAGACGCGACCTGCGAAGGGGAAGCAGACCGGCATTCCACCGGCCGGCCAAGCCCCCGGCTCAACCGCCCCATGCAAAGGCAACAGGACCGGTTTTCCTGCGACTTCAAGGCTCGTCAGCGTTGCGCCGGCACCAGGCAGGATCGTCGCCGTGGTCGGCCCATTTCGCAGGGTGATCTTGTGATTCGTATTTTCAGTCATAGTGACATCATCGCCTGATGTTTAGACGCCCTTCTGGATCTGAGCCATTCAAACAATCCTGGCAGGACTGAGATGATGATGATGGCCACAATGATGATGTGAAAATTGCGTTGAACCGCCGGGATGTTGCCAAGAAAATATCCAGCAACCAGGAAACTTCCCACCCAAAGGACGGCGCCCGTCACATTGAAGATTGCAAAGCGCCGGTATTCCATGGCGCCGATCCCCGCAACAAACGGGGCAAAGGTCCGGATGATCGGCATGAAGCGCGCGAGGATGATGGTTTTTCCTCCGTGCCTTTCATAAAATGCCTGGGTTTTCTTCAAGTGATCCTTGCGCAGCAGCCACGAATCATCCTGGTTGAAGACTTTTGGTCCAAGATACTTTCCAATGGTGTAGTTGGTCGCATCGCCCAGCACCCCGGCGATGATAAGAAGAAAGAACAGGGGGACGATCTGCAGGGGCGATGTGGGCAAAGCCGCCAATGCACCGACGGCAAAAAGAAGAGAATCCCCGGGCAAGAACGGGGTCACAACGAGGCCTGTTTCACAGAACACAATCCCGAAAAGCAGCAAATAAAGCCATGGCCCCATGGTGATCACGAGTTCATTGAGGTGGACATCGAGGTGCAGGAACCAATCAGCAAATTGCAGCAGGAATTCCATGTGGCAACGACTCCCCGGGTGACTCTTCAGGCTAATTTCTGGTAAAAGACGAACAGTTACCCTTAATGTAATCGCCCTTCCGCTGGAGTATCAAGCGTGAAACATGGTTTACGCTCTGTCCTGACCACAACCGTTGTCATTGGTGCCCTCGGCTACTTTGTCGACATCTACGATCTTGTCCTGTTCAGTATCGTGCGCGTCCCCAGTTTGAAGTACCTCGGTGTTGCCTCCGATCAGCTGGAGACGGTTGGTATCCGCCTGCTCAACATGCAGATGGGCGGGATGCTACTTGGTGGTATTTTGTGGGGAATACTCGGCGATAAGCGAGGGCGGGTCTCGGTTCTCTTTGGATCGATCCTGATGTACTCCCTGGCCAACATTGCCAATGGGGTGATCGGCTGGATGCACATTGAGGATCCCGTTGGGGCTTACGCCTGGCTGCGATTCATTGCCGGCGTGGGGTTGGCGGGTGAACTTGGAGCTGCGATAACTTTGGTGGCAGAAACCTTGCCAAAAGAACGCCGGGGCCTTGGCACCTCAATGGTGGCGGGCATCGGCGTCTCTGGTGCGATCACAGCGGGCCTCATTGGTGAATTTTTTTCCTGGCAACTGGCTTATGTCATCGGTGGAGTCCTTGGGCTGATGCTGCTCGTGGCCCGTCTACGGATGTTCGATTCCGGGATGTTTGAAAGCGTGAAAGGCAAGGCAACGGTTGTTCGCGGCGACTTGATGATTTTGCTGCGCAGTCCGGCGCGGATGGCGCGTTACATCAAGTGCATCTTGATCGGTTTGCCGATTTGGTTTGTTATTGGAATTCTGGTGACGTTCTCCAGGGAGATTTGTGCTGATCTTGGTGCAACTGGTCCAGTATCTCCGGGCTTTGCCATCATGTTTGCCTACGGCGGCCTTGTGATTGGCGACATCTCCAGTGGACTTGTCAGCCAATGGCTCCAAAGTCGTAAACGTGCGGTTGGTGCGTTTCTCTCCGCGACGGTTTTTTGTGTGATCTTGTATTTGTCCTCGCGCAACCAGGATCCCTCCTACTACTACGGCGTTTGCCTTCTCCTCGGCACTGCGGTTGGTTATTGGGCGATGTTTGTCACCATTGCAGCGGAACAGTTCGGGACCAACCTGCGCGCGACGGTTGCGACCACCGTGCCTAATTTTGTGCGCGGCGCTGTGGTCTTGATCACGTCGTCTTTCAAATTTTTATCCGGAGATTATGGACGCATTGTTGCAGCCGGCATGGTCGGTGCCGTGTGCTGCGCGCTTGCGGCCATAGCCTTGTGGCGTCTTGAAGAGTCGTTTCACCGGGATCTCGATTTTCTTGAGCAATAATCGAAATTGAAATGATGTAACGCGAGATCAGGGCTCATCTTTGAGTATTATGGCCTTTTATTTTCCGGCCGCAGGGTAGTTGGTCGGAAAGACGGTTTCGTCATAGACGAAAGTTTGACCAACCTTTGCCTCTCCCTGACCTTTACGAATGTAAACGATAGCCCCCTCGTTGACGGGAAATCCGCGGGGTGATGTGATTTTTTTCTCGGGCCCAAAAAAACCGACAACGTGGCCTTTGACTGCGGCACTATAGTCGACCGGACCGCCGCCGATCACAAGGCGGTCGTCCATTTCCAGGCCATAAGCACGGCCTTTATCAAGATAGACCCACGCACGATTTATTTTGGCAACTTGCGGTGCCTCGGCCAAACTCAACGCAGTGCGTTCACGGGTGAGAAAATCCAGCATGGATGTATTGGCGGGTGTGAGGATGATTTGACCATCCCCTGCGATTTGACCACTCCAAAGTGTTTCAGGAATTTTTGGCAGTGGTTGTCCAAGGACCGACTCGGCGATATTGATTGTGGCCTTGAGCTTCATCGGATTTTGCGGCTTGGCGGTTGTGCGTGGCAGGTCCCAAAGGAAAACCAGGGTTCGTGTGGGACGGCGCAGGGTTGATGGCAGGCCCAGGCTGTTTCGGATCTTGCCCAGCGTTTCGCTGCCCCAGGGGCGGACCACGGTGAATTTTTGTTCCGCCAGATTTTGTCCCAAGAGCGCCAGGGCACAGAAGGCCGATCCTTCGTCGCGCCGGGTTTGTTCCTTGGCCAGCGCCATTCCGATGTGGAGCGCACTGTTGTCTTGCGTTTTTCCGTCACCAGTTACGTTGATGCGCGCGGCGAGGCCGGTCATTATTTCTTCGATGTTTTTTGCGCGATTGGGATCCCGGGCGTCGGCTTCAAACTGTTTGGAGTCGATGCTGGTGTGGGCGGCGCTGCGCAGGGTTCCGAGGACCGTGTCGGCTGCGCCAAGGTGGATGACGTAACGGTCTCCGAGTCGGCAGAGGACTGGTTCGTAGACGAGTGAGGCCCCGATGGCGGCGGGTTTCGAGTCGACGGACACAGCCAGTTTTGCGGCGAATGGTTTCAGCAGTGGTGGCACTTTGCGTGGGGTGTTGTTGGCAAAGGCTTCCAAGGATCCGCCATCTGCCCATTTTTTAATCAGAATATTTCTCGATTGGTTCAGGCGTTCACGCATCTGGCGGGCCATGTCCGGATCCACGCCAATGAGGCGCCATTCCGAAACCAATGCGCTGGGGACATTCTGCGGCAAGGTTTTCGCGGCAGGTGTCGCTGGTGTTCCGGATGCCGTTTGGGCTTTGGCCGACAAGGCTCCCGAAAAGAGCAAGAAAAAAGCGCAAAGCCCGGCTGTGGTTAACGGAATTTGTTTCATTGACAAGGGTTCCCCTGTGGGTGATCCATTAATCAGGTCTTCTCGTTTTCAAAAACCGGTAGCGATTTCAGATATCCCACGGCTGTACCCTCGAGTTTATCATCCTTGGCACCAACCAAGGGCGATTCAAGGGGGTGGGGATTCCACGAGTGGGGGAGTGGGGGATATCAAATGCCGGTGGAAGCCATGGGGACGGCGACGCTAAGACATATCTAGACGTTTGCGACATCAGGAGTACCAAGATGCAAAATACGACCGGTGAATTCAACAAGGGCAAGGCGATCGATCAAGCTGTGATCGCTATCGAAAAGCAATTTGGCAAAGGTGCAATCATGCGCCTTGGCAAAGACGGCAAGGAAGCAGAGCCGGTAGAAGTCATTTCCACTGGTGCCTTGTCCCTCGACATCGCACTCGGCGTTGGCGGCATTCCACGTGGACGCATCATCGAAATCTACGGACCAGAGTCCAGCGGCAAGACCACCCTGACGTTGCACATCGTGTCGGAAGCTCAGCGCAAGGGCGGCACAGCAGCCTTTGTGGACGCCGAGCATGCACTCGATACCAATTATGCCAAGCGCATTGGCGTTAACATTGAAGAGCTTCTTGTTTCGCAGCCGGATACCGGCGAGCAGGCCCTTGAAATCGTCGACATGCTGGTTCGCAGCGGTGCGGTTGATGTCGTGGTGGTCGACTCGGTTGCAGCCCTGACGCCGAAGGCTGAAATCGAAGGCGAGATGGGGGATACCCATGTGGGCCTCCAGGCCCGCCTCATGTCGCAAGCCCTGCGCAAATTGACCGGTAGTGTTTCGCGGTCCAATTGTACCGTTATTT